>LR778114.1:0-642584 GCA_902809825.1 Candidatus Hydrogenisulfobacillus filiaventi | reverse complement strand
CCAGGCGGGGGAAGTCGGGATGGGCGTTGATACCGGTCCCTACTGCGTTGCCCCCGAAGCCGATGGGGTACAGCACCGCCACCCGCTCGGCCAGGGCCCGCCGCCAGCCGGCCAGCGCCCCCGCCCAGCCCCACCTCCTGGCCCAGGCGCAGGGGGACGGCATCCTGCAGGTGGGTGCGGCCGGTCTTGATGATCCCCATCCAGCCCTGCGCCTTGGCCCGCAGCACCGCCTCCATCCGTTCCAGGGCGGGGAGCAGGTCCTGCACCACCGCCTCCGCCCCCGCGATGTGGATGGCCACGTGGATGGTGTCGTTGGTGGACTGGGCCAGGTTGACGTGGTCGTTAGGATGCACCCGGCGCACATCCTCCACCGCGCCCAGGATCTCCCGCGCCCGCCGGGCGATGACCTCGTTGGCGTTCATGTTCTGGGAGGTCCCGGCCCCCGCCTGATAGACATCGACCACGAAATGCGCATCCCAGCGCCCGTCGATGACCTCCTCGGCGGCGGTCATGATGGCCTCGGCCCGCCCGGGGTCCAGGGCCCCCACCGCGCGGTTGGCGCGGGCGGCTGCCCATTTGATGATGCCCTGGGCGCGGATGAAGCGCCGCGGCAGGCGCAGCCCGCTGATGGGGAAGTTCTCCACCGCCCGTTGGGTCTGGGCCCCCCAATAGGCCCAGGCGGGTACCCGCACCGGCCCCAGGGAATCCTGCTCCATCCGGTAATCCTCGGGAACCGCATGATCCGGCATCCTCTCACGTCCTTTCCTGCCTCGGGGAGGACCATCACGGCCGGCGGCCGGGCCGCCCGTGCCAGAAGGGCCACAGTACCGGCACCGCCGGACTGGCAGCATGCCCGAGATAGCCGAGATGCCAGCCGGCCTCGATGGTCTTGAGCACGGCGTAATGGTCGGCGGGCCAGTCCAACACCAGGGGATGAGGACCCCCGCGGGCGATGACGATCAACGGTACCCGTCCGCCCCCGATCAGCCCCGCCGGCGGCCAGGCGGGCAGCAACGGCGGCGCCCCCGGCCCGGCCGCAAAATAGGCCCGCCAGCCCTCCAACCCTGAGGGGCGGCCGCTCTCATCCCAGGTGATGAAGATCACGGCCTGCCCGCGCCAGGCGGTGGAATGCAGGATGCGGGGCACCCAGCGGGCCAGGAAGCGGTCGCCGTCCGCCACCAGCCGCCCGGGGTCGGACGGGGGGCAGGCCCGCCCGCGGCCGGGGGGCTGGCCGTGCATGTCATGACAGAGGTCGGGGGTGATCCACACCAGCCGCGGCACCTGCCCGTCCCGGAGCTCCCGGGCCAGCACCCGCAGGGGCACCACCCGCCGGCGGTCGCGGGCCAGGGCGGGGAAGGCCAGGAAGGGGTCGTGCTTGCGGGCGTAGCGGGGTGCGGCCGGAGGCGGGGGATACCAGGCCCCGGTGTAGCCGGGGGCGGGGAGACCCTGCATCACCGCCTGCCAGGACAGGTGGTGTGCGTCCAGCTGCCCGGCCAGGGTCGGAAAACCGAACTGCTGGGCCGGGCTGTCGCTGTGGCTGCCGCCGGTGCGGCCGGCCAGGAGGGCAATGTAATTGGGCAGGCTGGGATGGGTCACCCCGTAGTCGTCCGCCTCGTAGCCCCAGGTGGCCGCCAGGTGCCGGATGTAGGGCGCGCGCGGGTTGTGCAGCAGGCTGGCCGGGCTGTGATTCTCCAGCACGATGAGGAAGACGTGGCTGAAGTCCGGCACCGGCCCCGCCGGTTCCCGGGGCCAGGGCCGGGGGCGGGGCAGGAGGGCATCGGCGGCGGCCGCCAGTAGCAGCAGGACCCCCAGCACCATCCCCGCCGCCTGCCGGCCCCGCTGCCGCCCCTGGTGCACCCCGCCATCCCTCCGGGGTTATCATGCGCCAGGCGCGGCCGGCACGCAAACCCGGCGCCTAGGGGCTGTCGTCCAGGCAGCGGTACACCAGCCAGGCGTCCTCGCCGTTGCCGAAGAAGCGGGGCAGGCGGCCGCCCACCTGCCAGCCGAGGGCGTCCAGCAGCGCCAGCTGCGGCTGGTTGGAGACCCGCACCTCCCCTACCATCCAGCGCACCCCCCGCTCCCGCGCCCAGGCCGTGCCCCAGGTAAGGAGGGCCCGGGCCAGGCCCCGGCGCCGGTCGGCCGGATGGGTGGCGTTGGCCAGCACATGCGCCCCCTGACTGCCCGGCCAGCGTTCGAACCCGAAGTAAGCCGCCAGCCGCCGGTGCCCGACGGGATGGGCGGCCAGGTACACCACCCCCGGACGCAGGTACACCCGCACCAGCCGGCCCAGGGGCATGGGCTCCGGGAAGACCTGCCGTTCCAGGGCCGCCACCTGGGGCAGGTCCCGCCAGCCCAGGCGGCCCAGGCGGTAGCCGCCGTGACGGGTCCCCGCAGCCGGTCCCTCCACGCGCATACGGTTCGCCTCCCTGCCTTGCGCCCTTAGCCTATGCTGCGGTGGCGCCGGTGGCAGCCGCGCGGGCGCGGCATACCCTGTTGGCGGATGGCCGAGAAGGCGGGGAGGGGACAGCATGCCGGGCCTACGTCTAGAGGAGCTGTGCCGGGGCCTGCCCTGCCGGCTGGAGGGGGACGGCTCCACCCGGGTGGAGGACCTGGTGCTGGACAGCCGGGCGGCGGGACCGGGGGCGCTGTTTGTGGCCCTGGCCGGCAGCCGGCGGGACGGGGCGGTCTTCGCCGCCGAAGCCGTGGGCAGGGGAGCGGTGGCGGTCCTGTTGGCGGAGGGGGCGGCGCGGCCGCCGGGCCTGCCGCCGGCGGTCCCGCTGGTCCGGGCCCCCCGGCCCCGCGCCCTCCTGCCGGAGCTGGCCGCCCGCCTGTGGGACCATCCTGCGGCCGGCTTCACCCTGGCCGGGGTCACCGGCACCAACGGCAAGACCACCACCGCCTCCCATATCGCGCACCTGCTGGAAGCCGGCCTGCCGGGCCGGCCCGTCGCCTATTGGACCACCGCCGAGGTCTTCGACGGCGGCCGCCGCTTCCGGCCGGCCTGGACCACCCCCGAGGCACCGGACCTGGCCCGGTTTCTGGACAGCGCCCGCCGCCACGGCGCCCGCCACGCCGTGATCGAGGTCTCCTCCCATGCCCTGGCCCTGGACCGGGTGGCAGGGCTGACCTTCCGGGTGGGGGTGGTGACCAACCTGAGCCCCGACCACCTCGACTTTCACGGCGACCTGGCGGGATACACCGCCGCCAAGCGCCGCCTGGTGGCGGCGCTCACCCCGCCGGCCCTGGCCCTCCTCAACGCCGACGACCCGGTGGTGGCCGGCTTTGCGGCCGTGAGCCGGGTCCCGGTGCTGTTCTTCGGGGCGGGGGCCAAGGCCGACCTGCGCCTGGAAGACGCGGTCTGGGACGGCGGCTGGCGCTTCCGGATCCGGCTGTCCCCGCGCGCCCGGTCCCGCTGGGGCCTTAAGACGGTGATCGAGGAACGTCTGGCCCTGCCCGGCCGCCACAACCTCTACAACGCCGTAGCGGCACTGGGGGCCGCCCTGGAATTGGGGGCCAACCCCGGCCGGGTATTGGCGGCCCTGCCCGGCCTGGAGGCGCCGGTGCGACGGCTGGCCGAGCAGCGGGTGGGCCCATACCGCATCCTGGACGACGTGGCCATGAACAGCGCCAGCTACGACGCGGTGCTGGAAACCCTGGCCGGGCAGGGGATCCGGGGGACGCGGCTGGTGGTGGTTAACGCCCTGCGCGGCAACCGGGGCCCGGCCGTCAATGCCGCCATCGCCCGGCGCCTGGCGGCCTGGAACCGGCGGCTGGACTTCGCCCCCTTGCTGGTGAGCCTGAGCCGGCAGGCGGTGGCGGCCCTGTCCGCGGATTACCGCGTCCGCCCGGAGGAGCAGGCCGCCTTCGAGGCCGCCGCCCGGGAGGCGGGGCTGCCGATCGTGGTGTACCCGGAACTGGAGGAGGCCCTACAGGCAGCGGTGGCCCGTCTGACCCCCGGCGCCACCCTGCTCCTGCTGGGCACCTTCGGCATGGACCCGGGGCCGGACCTGGCCCGGGCCCTCCTGGAGGCGCGGCTGGCGCAAACGCCGGGCGGCCCCGCCAACGGGGCCGCCGGCAACAGGAACGGATAAGGGCAAACGGGCTACCCCTCACCCAGGGCCCGGGTCAGCACCTCGCGCAGGACCTCGGACGGTGGCCGCCCGGTTTCGCGGGCCAGGCGCTGAATGTGACGGATCTGCCAGGGGTAGAGGTAGTAGCTGGCGCGGCGAGGCCGCCGATCCGGTTCCGCCCCGTGCTCCATGCCCGTCACCGCCTTTCCCCAAATTGCGGAAGCACCCGCTTATGGGGGTTAACGCCGTCCCGGCAGGGCGGGTTACAGCCCCAGCCGGCGCCAGAACCAGCGCCCGAAGCCCTCCACATCCACCCGGCGGGCCACCGCCACCGGCGCCCGCCCCGCCTCCGGCGGCAACGGCAGCAGGCTGCCGCGCCAGGGGCCGGTGGTCACCACCCCCAGCGGCCGCTCCTCCCATTCGAACAGCTCGGGCTGTTCCAGGGCCGCGAGGGCCACCACATCATGGATGGCGGCCCCCGGCGGCCCCTGGGGATGGCGGCGGGCGGCGGCCTCCACATAGGCGGTCACCACCTCCGCCAGCCAGGGGCCCAAGGTCCCGCCCAGACCGGCCAGGCGGGCTGCATCCCCACGGGTGAAGCGGACCCGCCGGGTGACGTCGAGCCCTACCAGCCGGGTGCGGCCGCGGCCGGCGGCCGCCAGCACCACCTCGGCGGCCTCGGGATCGGCGTACAGGTTGTATTCGGCGGTCGGGGTCACGTTGCCGGCACTCAGGGAGCCCCCCATGATCACCAGGGTGTCGAGGGCCGGCGGGCGGCCGTCAAACCACAGGAATACCCGGGCCAGGTTGGTGAGGGGACCGGTGGCCAGGAGATCCACCGGCTCCGTGCCTTCCAGCAGCCGGCCCAGCCACCGCCAGGCCGGCTCCGGCCAGGGTGTCGGCAGCGGCCCGGGCGCCTCCTCCGCCTGCCACAAGCCATGGGGACCGTGTACGGCTTCGGCGGGCAGCGGGTCCGCAAACAACGGCCGTTCGGCGCCCGCCGCCACCGGCAGACCTGGGGACCCCGCCCGGGCCAGCACCAGGCGGGCGTTGCGGCAGGTGTCAGCCGCGGCGGCGTTACCGGCCACCGTGCTCACCCCCGCTACCCGGCCCCCGCGCAGGGCGGTCACCAGGGCCAGGGCGTCATCGACCCCCGGGTCCATGTCCAGGATCAGCGGGACGGCCCGTCCGGCCATGCCGCCACCTCCTCGCGATCGGGGAAGGAGACCTGCGCCCCCCGGCGGGTGGTGGACACGGCCGCGGCCCGGTTAGCGAGGCGCATGGCCTCGGGAAGGGGATCCCCCGCGTCCAGGCGGGCAGCCAGGGCCCCGGCGAAGGCGTCCCCCGCCCCGGTGCTGTCCACCGCCGTCACCGGCTCGGCCGGCAGGTAGAACACCCCCTGGGCGGTGGCCCACACCACCCCGGCCTCCCCGAGCTTGACCACCGCCACCTTGGGTCCCCGCTGGCGCAGGGCGCGGGCGGCCGCCTTGGCCTCGCGCACGTCCCGGACCGCGGGTCCCCCCAGCAACTGGCCCGCCTCCCCCTGGTTGGGGGTGAGGATATCCACCTGCCAGCAGGCGTCCGGCAACGCCGACGGGGCAGGGGCCGGGTCGAGCAGCACCCGCGCCCCCGCCGCCCGGGCCAGGTTCACCGCCGCCGCCACCGTCTCCAGAGGGATTTCCAGCTGCAGGACCAGGGTGTCGCGCGGGCCCAGCAGCCGCCGCACCGCCTCCAGCGCCTCCGCCCCCGTGACGGCGTTGGCGCCGGGGATGACGGTGATGGCATTCTGCCCGGCCCGGTCCACCGCCACCCAGGCCAGGCCGGTGGCCCGGTCCACGACCTGGATGCGGGACAGGTCCACCCCGGCCTGGCGCAGGAGGCGCAGGGCCTGCATGGCGAAGGCGTCATCGCCCACGCTGCCCACCAGCACGGTGTCGGCTCCCATGCGGCGGGCCGCCAGCGCCTGATTGGCCCCCTTGCCCCCCGGGCTCACCAGCACATCGGAGGCCACCAGCGTCTCCCCGGGACCCACGATGTGGTCGACCCGGGCGGTCATGTCCAGATTGATGCTTCCCAGTACGATTACGCTCACCGTCTCGGGCCCCCGGCCCGCCCCTCCCTCTTTGCCGCCGGCCTCACGGCCGCAGAAGGCCGCGCACCACGTCGCTGCGGGTCACCACGCCCGCCAGCCGGCCCTCGCGCACCACGAACACGCGACGGACGTTCTGACTCAGCATCAGTTCGGCAATCCGGCCCAACGGGGTTTCCGGGGAGACCGTCACCACCCCCCGGCTCATCACCCGTTCCACCGGCAGGGCCAGGAAACGGCCCCGCTCCTCCTGCCAGGTCTCCTCGCGGGTGCGGACGTCCAGTCCCAGCGGCAGCTGGTAGATGCGCTGGGCGTGCCGGTGGATGTAGCGCAGCACATCCCCGCTGGTGATCACCCCCAGGGGGCGGCCTTCCGCGCTGACCACCGCCAATCCGCTGATGGTATGGGTCCGCAGCAGCTCCAGCGCCTGGCGCACGGTATCCCCCGGCTGCACCGCCAAGACCCGTCGTGTCATCACCGCTTCCGCATCCACCGGCCCCGCCTCCCCTCCTAGCCGCCGCCCACCGTACCGTAAACATAGCACACCGGCCCCCGGGCCGCCGCCCTGACGCGCCGGGCGCCCGCTTGCTGCCGGCAATTGCGCCGAAAGATGATAGGATCCCGTCGGAAAAAGCCTTACGATCAGCCACATACACCCGCTGCCGGCCGGGCCGGCGGCGGACCCAGGCCGGCGGAGGAACAGGAGGAGAACCTTGCGGCGTCGGAGTGCCCTCAGTGCCTTCTGGTACTTCTGGTGGCACCTGTTCGTCATCCTTTGCCTGGCTGTGGGCCTCGCCACCTGGCTCAACGTGCATGTGGCCCGCAGCATCTTCCAGCAGTCCCTGGCCAGCCGCCTGGACGGCCGCTTGGCGTGGATCCGGGACCAGTGGCGGAACCAGGCCCGGGGCGAAGCCGCCTTCGTGCGGGTGGCCCTGCCTTACACCGAACTCTCCGGGCCTGTCATCCGCCCCCATGCCTCCGGCCTGCCGGTGGTCTACTACCGGGTCGACACCACCAGCGGCCGCATCCTGGAGAGCACCGTGCCGGCCATGGTCGGGCGGGAAGGCAACCCCCGCAACCTGGCCCTCATCCGCAGCCGGCCTCGCGGGTATGCCATCCGCCGCCTGCCCCTGGAGGGGCGGACCGCCCTGCTGGTGTGGTGGCGCCCCCGCCGCGCCACCTGGGCGGCGTCGGTGCCGCTGGCGGCCATCCTCCCTTATCTCGGCCGCTATATCGTGGTGCGGATGCTGTGGGGCAGCCTGGCCATCCTGGCCCTCATGAGCCTGATGGCCTGGTGGTTGAGCCGCCGCTTCGTGCAGGGCCTGGCGGTGCTGAGCCGGGCCGACCCCGTCCCGGACCGGGCCTTACCCCTGCGGGAGATGCAGCTGGCGCAGGTCCGCCTTTCCCAGGCGGTGGGGCAGCTGCACCGCCAGGCCACCCATGACCTGCTGACCGGGGCCCTGAACCGCCTGGGTCTGGAGCGGGCACTGGAGGCCTACTTCGCTGCCCCCGCCCGTCCGGCGCTGTTCGTGCTCTTCGACCTGGACCACTTCAAGGACCTCAACGACCGCCTGGGCCATGAGGCCGGGGACGCGGCCCTGCGGGCGGTGACGGAGGCGGTGCGGGGCCGCCTGAAGGAGGAGGACCTAGTGGCGCGGCTGGGCGGGGACGAATTTGTGGCCGTGCTGCTGGGGGCCCACCTCAGCGAGCGGATGCGGGAACGGGTGGCCGGCCTCTTCCGGGCGGTGCCGGCGGCGGTGCCCGCCCTGGGGGTGAGCCTGGGGGTGGTGGAGCTGCCCGCCGAGGCCGACAGTTTCGCGGCCGCCTACCGGCTGGCCGACCGCCGCCTGTACCGGGCCAAGGAAGCCGGCCGCCACCGCCTGGTCGACCGCCAGGGGCTGATGGTGTTGGACGGCGAGCCCGGACCCGCGGGGACCACCGGCAGCTGAGGGCGGCGCAAAACACGGACCGGGGACCCCTTGCGGATCCCCGGCCGGCGTCAGCGGACCACCAGCGGCTTTTTGCCCCGTTCCACCCGGCCGATGCGGAAGAGCGGCTGCCCGCGCCGGGCCGCCTCTGCCTCCAGTTCGGGCGCCCGGCCCTCCGGCACGGTAAACAGCAGCCCGCCCGAGGTGACGGCGTCGGCCAGCAGTCCGAGCCGCCAGTCCGGCACCGGCCGTTCCACCAGCAGGTACGGCTCCACATAGCGGAGGTTGTCGCGGCTGCCGGCGGGGAAGCGGTCCGCCCGCGCCTGCCGTTCGCTGCCCTCCACCAGAGGCACTGCCTCCGCCCGGATGGCCAGGGTCAGGCCGGACCCCAACGCCATCTCCAGGGCATGCCCCAACAGGCCGAAGCCGGTGACGTCGGTGCAGGCGGACGGATCCCGGATGGTGTCGACGATGAGGTCGCGCGCCCCCCGGTTGAGGCGCTCCATCCAGGCGATGACCGCCTCCGTCTCCGCCGGTTCCGCCACCGCGTCCTTGATGGCCTTGATCACCACCCCGGTCCCCACCGGCTTGGTGAGGTAGAGGAGGTCGCCTTCGCGGGCGGTGCTGTTGCGCCACACATGGTCAGGGTGAACGGTGCCGGTCACCGCGTACCCCATCTTGGGCTCGGGGTCGTCAATCGAGTGGCCCCCGATCAATACCGCCCCGGCCGCGGTGATCATGGCCTGCCCGCCCCGCAGCATGGCCCCCAGCGTAGCCGGCGGCAGCACCCCTTCCGGCACCGCCAGCAGATTGAGGGCGGTGAGCGGAATCCCGCCCATGGCGTACACGTCGGAGAGGGAGTTGGCGGCCGCAATGCGCCCGAAGTGCTCGGGGTCGTCCACCACCGGGGTGAAGAAGTCCACCGTCTGCACCAGGGCCACGTCGTCCGAGATGCGGTATACCCCGGCATCGTCATGGGTCTCGTTGCCGACCAGCACCCGATCGTCGGTGCCCAGCACCGGCATCAGGAAGGTTAAGGCTTCGTCTAGGTCACCCGGACCTAGCTTACAACCTCACCCGGATTTGGACGTCATCTGCGTCAGGCGCTTGGCCTCCACGCGTTCCTCCCCCCTTCCCGCAAGCCTTTAAACCATACTCTGATGGTATAATGGCCTCAAGGAGTTATCTGGATTTTGCATAGGAGGGCGCATGGACCTCGACGACCTCAGGCTGCTGCTGCGCACGGCGGAGGAGGGCAGCATCAGCCGCGCCGCCCGTGCCCTGGCCATGAGCCAGCCGAACGCCAGCCGCCGCCTGCAGCGCCTGGAACGGGAGGTGGGCCGGCCGCTGCTCGACCGTCAGACCACGCCCCTGGTGCCGACGGCTGCCGGCCTTAAGCTGCTGGCCTTCGCGCGGGACACCCTGCAACGGTGGGAGGCCCTCACCGAGAGCCTGGCCGGCCCGGAAGGGCTCACGGGGGAGCTGCGCCTGGCCGCCAGCACCGCGCCCAGCGCCGGGTTGGTGAGCCGGCTGGCCGCCGCCTTCCTGGGCGCGCACCCGGGGGTGCACATCCATCTGGCCACCCTGGATTCCCGGGCAGTGGAGGCGGCGGTGGTCGCCCGCCACGCCTCCCTGGGCTTTATCGGCTGCCGGCCGCGGGATCCCAGCCTGCGCTACGCCGCGGTGGCCGATGATGAGATCCTGCTGCTGGTCCCGGACCGGCCTCCCTTCGCGGACCTGCCGGACCCGTTGCCTCGGGATCGCCTGGCGGGCCTGCCGCTGGTGGTCCGAGAGGAAGGCTCCTGCACCCAGAAGACCGCCTTTGAGGCCCTGGAGCGCGTGGGATGCGCCGCCGGCCGTTTCCGGGTGGTGCTGGAGGTGGATTCCCATCCCGCGCTGCTGGCGGCGGTGGCCTCGGGCGCCGGTGCCGGTTTTGCCTCTGCGGCCGCCCTGCACGAAATGCCGGGACAGGGGATCCGCGCCCTGCACGTAGCGGGCACCAACCTGTCCCGGCATCTCTACCTCATCTACGACCCCGCCGAACTCCGGCGGGATGCGGTGGCCGCCGCCTTCATCGCCTTTGCCCTCGACAGCGGCCGTCACACCGGCGGCTAGGCCTCCTCCGCCTCCGGTGGATGGGTCTGGGGGACATGCACGCGCAGGAAGGGGATGGAGGCGGCGTCGACCGCCCACACCGTGCCTTCCGGCAGGGTCATCTCCGCCCGCCGCAGCCGCTTGGCCACCGCGATCACGGTGCCGTCATACGCCCAGCCCAGCAGCGGGGCCAGGGTCTCCCCCCAGCGCCAGGCCTGCCAGGCGGTCGGCTGCACGGTGGCCGGGATCAGGACCGGGGTGCGGTCGATCCACCACACCGGCGCATAACCCTCCAGGGGGATGGGCAGGTGGTCCGCCATATCTCCTGCTGCCATCGTCGATCTCCCTCCCGCTCCCAGGATCCCCAAGTCCCGGATGGAAGAAACCTCCACCGGCGCCTTGCCGTTGTCAGGATGGCTTCATGATACCAGCCGTGCCAATATTCACGCAGCAGGCATTAGACCCTGCCCGGCAGGGTACCACCGGGGCGGCCTTTTTGGAGTGGAAACGCTGTCATACCAGCAAGAGCGGCCCGTTCGTCCCTGTCCACCTAACGCACTAGTGCGGAAGTATAGCCGGGCTCTACTCCTCGGCGGGCGGGCTGCGGAAGCCTTCCCCAATGACCTCGTGCACGGTGCCCACCACCACGAAGGCCCGGGGATCCACCCGGTAGACCAGTTCCTTGAGCCGGGTCACCTCTGGGCGGCTGACCAGGACAAACAAGATGGTCTTATGCTGGCCGGTATAGGCCCCTTCTCCCGCCCAGCGCGTCAGCCCGCGCCCCATCTCGGAAAGGATGGCGCGGGCGATCTCGTCCGGCCGGTCGGAGATGATGGTAAAGGCGCGGGCATAGGCAATGCCCTCCTGCACCAGGTCCACCGCGCGGGTGGACAGGAAGAGGGCGATCAGGGAGTAGAGGGCGGCCTGGGGATCGAACACCAGCCCGTACGCGCTGATGATTACGAAGTCCACCGCCAGCAGCCCCTGGCCCATGCTGATGGGCAGCACGTGGCTTAAGAACCGCGCCAGCACGTCGGTGCCCCCGGTGGTACCCCGGGACCGGAAGACCAGGCCGAGGCCGGTGCCGGAAAGGATGCCGCCGTAGATGGCGGCCAGCAGGGTGTTGTGGGTGACGGCCGGCAGGTGCAGGGAGGCAAAGACCCCCACCCACAACGACAGCATCAGGGTGCCGAACACGGTCCGGACCCCCACCCGGCCACCCCACAGCCGGTGGCTCAGCCACAAGAGGGGCAGATTGAGGGCGGTCAGGGTCACCCACACAGGGAGGTGCAGCAGGTACAACAGGATGATGCCGACGCCTGCCACCCCGCCGTCCGAGATACGGTTGGGAGCGTAGAACACATCGATGCCGAGGGCGGTAACCGCCGTGCCGGCGGCGATGAGGGCAAAGGGACCCCAGACCCGCCAGCCGGGGATGCGGACCGCCACCGTAGGGGTCATGGACGGTTCTCCAACGTCACCGCCACGGTCCCCGTGCCCACCACCAGGCCGGTCAGATGCAGGGCCAGCGGCAGGCCCAGGCTGGAAACGTTGAGCACGGTAATGGCGGTGGGAACCGGGAGGTCCAGGCCGTCCACGTTGGCGGGCTGGTACACAATGTGGCGGCCATGCGGCGACAGCCCCAGGCGTCCGCTGGTGGAGAGGGGAAGGGCGATCCCGTCCAGGGTTAGGGTGCCGGTGACGTCCAGGATCCCATCATGGATGTGCACCACCGGGTTGCGCACCACCCCGCTCGAGGCCAGGAGGTCGGCCACCCCCGTCCCCGTGAGGCGGAACCGGACCTGGAGCCGTCCCTCCCGCTGCACCACCAGGTTGCCCGCCTCCAGCGGCCGGATGGCCACCTGCCCGTTGCGCCAGTCCGCAGTCAGGCCCTCCACCGGCACCGGCCCCAGCCGGGCGGAAGGGGCGGCGACCCGCAGGTCCTGAAAGCGGCCCTGGGCCAGCATCCAGAAGGGGAAGGCGGTGACCTGCACGCGGGCCGCGGGAATGCCGCGGCGCGCCAACTCCGCCGCCACCGCCCGCGCCGCCAGCACCGGCACCCCCACCTGCAGCACCGCCAGCAGCGCCACCAAGGCGATGGCGGCCTTCAGCAGGCGGCTCACCGGCTACCGCCGGCGTCGGCCCCGCCCGCCACCGACTCCCGTGCCTCCTGCTGCAGATAAGCCTCAATGAAGGGATCGATCTCCCCGTCCATCACCGCCTGCACGTTGCCGATCTCGAGCTTGGTGCGATGGTCGCGCACGGCCGCGGTGGGCTGGAACACATAGGTCCGGATCTGGGACCCCCAGCCGATGGCCATGGTCTGCCCCCGGATGCGGGCCATATGCTCCTCCCATTCCCGCTCCTTCAGTTCCGCCAGGCGGGCGCGCAACATGCGCATGGCCGTCTCGCGGTTGGAGTGCTGGGACCGTTCGGACTGGCAGCTGACCACAATGCCGGTCGGCAGGTGGGTGATGCGCACAGCGGACTCGGTCTTGTTCACGTGCTGGCCGCCGGCCCCGGAGGAGCGGAAGGTGTCCACCCGCAGGTCCTCAGGCCGGATCTCCACCGTCTCCGGGTTCTGCAGGTCCGGCAGGACCTCCACCGAGGCGAAGGAGGTGTGCCGGCGCCCGGAGGCGTCAAAGGGGGAAATGCGGATGAGACGGTGCACCCCCCGCTCGGCGCGCAGAAAACCGAAGGCGTCGGGACCGCTCACCAGCACGCTCACGCTCTTGAGGCCGGCCTCCTCCCCCGGCAGCTGGTCGAGCACGGTGGTCTTGAAGCCGTGCCGCTCGGCCCAGCGCAGGTACATCCGCAGCAGCATCTCCACCCAATCCTGGGCTTCGGTGCCACCGGCACCGGCGTGCAGGGTCAGGATGGCGTTCTCATGGTCGTAGGGTCCCTGCAGGATGAGGCCCAGCTCCATGGACCGCAGCTCGGCTGCCAGCTGCCGGCCCTCCTGCAGGAGTTCCTGCCCGGTATCCTCATCACCTTCGGCAGCCGCGAGCTCCGCCAGCTCGACCCAGTCGCGCACCCGCGCTTCCGCCGCATCAAAGGCCTCCACCGGCCCCTTGACCTGGGTCAGGGCCTTACCGACGCGTTGGGCTTGGGCTGGGTCGTTCCAGAAGTCGGGCGCGGCCATGGCCGCCTCGTAGCGGGCCGCCTCCGCCAACCGCCGTTCCCGGTCAAAGAGACCCCCTTATGCGTTCCAGCAGCTCCTCCAGCTCACCTTTCACCTGCAGCAGATCGTCCTTCACCATCTCCGGATGTGTCCCCTTCTGCGTTTAGCCCTGTTCAATGGCCCCATGGCAGCGCTTGTACTTCTTGCCGCTCCCGCACCAGCAGGGATCGTTGCGGCCCGGCCGCTTCCTGCCGGCGGGCGGGGCCGCCTCACCCCCCTGGCGGGGGCCCGCGGTAGCCGCACTCTGACGGCCGCCGGCCACCACCTGCAGGTGGGGCGGGGTCATGTCGTACACCTCGTTGCCGTGCTGCTCCTGGGTGACGGTCACCAGCGGCTCCGTCAGCTCGAAGTTGAATTGGGGCTGCAGCTGCACATGGTAGAGGATGCGGACCACCTCTTCCCGGATGGCGCCGACCATGTTCTGGTACATCTCATAGGCCTCGTTCTTGTACTCCACCAGCGGATCCCGCTGGCCGTAGGCCCGCAGGCCGACGCCCTCCCGCAGGTTATCCATGGCGTCCAGGTGCTCCATCCAGCGCTCGTCGACCACCCGCAGCATGACCATGCGTTCGAGCTCGCGCATGGCCTCCGCCCCGATCTCCGCCTCCTTGGCCGCATAGGCCTCCCGCCCGCGTTCCACCAGGAACTCGCGCAGGCCCTCGCGGCCCATTTCCGCCACGTCCTCCGCTTTCAGGCTGCCAGCCGGCAGGAATTCCTCCTCCAGAGCCTTGATAAGCCCCTCCGTGTTCCATTCCTCCGGGTGCACGCTGGGCGGGCAGTAGAGGCCGAGCGCGTCATCCACCACCGCCTCCATCATGGCCAGCACGTCCTCGCGCAACTCGGCCTTGGTGAGGATGTCCCGCCGCTGCTTGTAGACCACCTCGCGCTGCAGGTTCATGACGTCGTCGTACTGCAGCACCGTCTTGCGGAGGTCGAAGTTGCGGGCCTCCACCTTGCGCTGGGCCCCTTCAATGGCACGGGTGAGCATGGGGCTCTCGATGGGCTCGTCCTCCCCTACCCCCAGGCGGTCCATGATGGCGGACAGGGTCGGCGCCGCGAACAGGCGCAGGAAGTCATCCTCCAGCGACAGGTAGAAGCGGGAGGACCCGGGGTCGCCCTGACGGCCGGCACGGCCGCGCAGCTGATTGTCAATCCGGCGGGACTCGTGCCGCTCGGTGCCGATGATGTGGAGCCCTCCCATCTCCGCCACCCCGGGGCCCAGCACGATGTCCGTACCACGGCCGGCCATGTTGGTGGCGATGGTGACCATCCCCGGCTGTCCGGCCTGGGCGACGATTTCAGCCTCCTTCTCATGGTACTTGGCGTTCAGCACCTGATGGGGAATGCCCCGCTCCCGCAGCATGGCGCTCAGGCGCTCCGACTTTTCGATGGAGGTGGTGCCGACCAGCACCGGCCGCCGTTGCCGGTAGAGCTCCTCGATCTCCCGCGCCACCGCCCGGAACTTGGCCGCTTCCGTCTTGTAGACCACATCCGGGTAGTCGATACGGATCATGGGCCGGTGGGTGGGCACCACAATCACATCCAGCCCGTAGATCTTGCGGAACTCCTCCTCCTCAGTAATGGCGGTGCCGGTCATGCCGGCCAGCTTCCGGTACATCCGGAAGAAGTTCTGGAAGGTGATGGTGGCCAGGGTCTGGGTCTCCTCCTCGATCTTGACCCCTTCCTTGGCCTCAATCGCCTGATGGAGCCCGTCCGAGTACCGGCGGCCGAACATCAGCCGGCCCGTGAACTCGTCGACGATGATGACCTCGCCGTCCTTGACCACATAGTCCCGGTCCCGCCGCATGAGGGCCTTGGCGCGCAGGGCCTGGTTCAAAAAGTGGGAAAGGTCCAGGTTGTTGGCATCGTACAGGTTGTTGACGCCCAGCATGCGCTCCACCTTGGCGATGCCGGCCTCGGTCGGCGCCACCGCCTTCATCTTCTCGTCCACGGTGTAGTCCACGTCCGGGCGCAGATTGTTCACAATCCGGGCAAAGGTGTAGTAGAGTTCGGTGGAGTGCTCGGCCTGGCCGGAGATGATGAGCGGCGTGCGGGCCTCGTCGATGAGGATGCTGTCCACCTCGTCGATGATGGCGTAATGGAGCTCGCGCTGCACCATTTCGTCCAGGCGCATGACCATGTTGTCCCGCAGGTAGTCAAACCCGAATTCGTTGTTGGTGCCGTAGGTGATGTCGGCCGCATAGGCCTCCCGGCGGGCCGGCGGTTCCATGTCGTGCTGGATGACGCCCACGGTCAGGCCCAGCGCTTCGTAGACGGGCCGCATCCAGTTGGCATCCCGGCGCGCCAGGTAGTCGTTCACGGTCACCACGTGGACCCCCAGGCCCGGGAGGGCGTTGAGGTAGGCAGCCAAGGTGGCGACCAGGGTCTTACCTTCCCCGGTCTTCATCTCGGCGATGCGCCCGTCGTGCAGCACCATGCCCCCGATCAGCTGCACGTCGAAATGGCGCATATTGAGGGTCCGCCGCGCCGCTTCCCGCACTGCAGCGAAGGCTTCGGGCAGCAGTTCGTCCAGTGTCTCCCCCTGGTCGAGCCGCCCCCGGAATTCTTCAGTCTTGGCCTTCAAGGCCTCGTCGGAGAGACGCTGGAATTCGGGCTCCAGCCGGTTGATGTCATCGACCACACTCCGGTATCGCCGGACCTCCCGCTCGCTGAAGCGGTTCAGCCACGCCGACAACATCTTCAGCATCCGTACGTCCCCCAATCAATGGAAAAGGACCGGAACCGGCCCTCCCCTATCCTAAGTTCTCATTCTAGCATGCCGGTCCCGGGCCCACAACCAAACCCGGGCGCAAATTACATTAATTGGAAGATTGGGGGTGCGGATGCAAGCCGTCGAGGGGGTCGCCCAGGTCCTCCACCACGTCGCCGGGGAAGGGATCCCCGCGCCGGGCCAGGTGGGCGGCCAGCTGGCGCACGCGGTCGGCCACCGCCAGGAAGGCCTCGGATACCTTGGGGTCGAACTGGATCCCGGCCATGCGGCGGATCTCCTCTACCGCCTGCTCATGGGTCAAAGCCTTCCGGTAAGGGCGATCGGTGGTCATGGCGTCATAGGCGTCGGCCACCGCAATGACCCGGGCGGACAGCGGGATCTCCTCCGAGCGCAGACCGGAGGGGTAGCCCTGCCCGTCCCACCGTTCGTGATGATGGAGGATGCCGTCCTTCACACAGGGGAACACCTGGGCCTGCAACAGAATGGCGCTCCCCTGCACCGGGTGGCGGCGCACCGTCTTGAGCTCCTCGCTGTTGAGCCGCACCGGCTTGTACAGCACCTCGTCCGGCATCCCCAGCTTGCCGAGGTCGTGCAGGAGGGCGGAATGGACGATGGACTCGGTCAGGTCCTCGGGCAGCTTCAACTGGCGGGCCAACAGCAGCGCATACCGCGACACCCGCACCGAATGCCCGTAGGTATAGCGATCCCGGGCGTCAATGCCCGCCAGGAGCGCCTTAATGCCGTTGCGGTAGACCTTGCCCACCGCCACCAGCAGCGCAAACACCCACCGCAGGGCGGCCAGGGGAGCCACAAACAGCAGCTCGAGCGGCCAGCCGCCCACACGGTAAGTGACCACCATCAGATAGCCCAATGGCAGCATTAGAATAAAGTTGGGAAGCACAATCTTGTAGGCAACACGAAACGTATCACGAAACGCCATTTCCATACGCATCGACACGCCAACCATAACTAATCCCGCATTTGTGGAAAATGCCACAGCTGCAGCAAGAGCCAGGGGAATTGCATCCGTTTCTATGCTATGTCCTAATGTGCCTCCTAGTCCATAAAACGTTTCTCCAGCCAACCAGGCCGAAATCGCAAACTGCGCCCGATTAAACAGCAGTGAAAACCATGGAACTTCCCCACTAATTTCTTTGGCACTTAAAGACCCTATTGCACCAATCCAGGCTCCCGTTGCTGGACCCAGTGCTATTGTTGCCGCATATATAATAGGGAGGCTAACCGATACCCCTCCCTTTCCACGCGGGAGGACTACAAGAAAAAACGAGGATATCATTGCCGCAACGGTAAAGCCCCATGCTGCCCATGTGATGCGCAACCCCGGCAGACTCAGAAGGAGAATAAAGGCGCCCGCTGCTATCACCGTACCGACATACAAGCCAAAAATACGGGATCGCATGGGCGTGGTGCGCCTCCTCCCAAAGATAACGAACCCGTTCGGTTCCGGATCCTCACAGCATGTAAAAGCCGGCGCCAATGATGAGGGCCTTGACAATCCGGTTGACGATGCCGCGCATCTGGTGAACACCTCGTGTGCCTGCCTTGCGCCCACCCCTCCGCTCAACCGGGTGGTGCTGCTCCGCTGCTTGCACGAGGAACCGGACGGGTTCAAAACCGTTTCCAGCAGCTTGTCCAGGCGGAACTTACCCGACAGGATTTGCCGACCGGAGACGGCGGGATATTCGACAAGGTTATCCGTAGTTCCTGCCGGTTCTGCACCGGGGATAAAAAATCACCGCCCGGGGTGTCCCGGGCGGCTCATCTGCTAGGGCTGCGGTTCCAGGAGGCCGTACTGCCCGTCGCGCCGGCGGTACAACACGTTCATGCTCTCGGTCTCCACGTTCCAAAAAGCGAAAAAGTCGTGCCCCAGGAGGTCCATCTGCATCAGGGCCTCGTCGAGCGACATGGGCTTGGCCGGGAAGGTCTTGCGCCGCACTAGGCGCGGCCCGGCAGCCGGCACGGTCTCTTCCGCCGGTGCCGCCGTCTCCGCACCGGCCGCGACCGCCGTCCGCTTCTTGAGGCGGGTCTTGTACTTCTCGATCTGCTTCTCGAGCTTCTCCACGACCAAGTCCACTGAGGCGTACATGTTGGGCTGGGATTCCTCGGCGCGGAGGATGAACCCGCCTTCCAGAGGGATGGTCACTTCCACAATTTGGTGGGTCTTCTCCACACTGAGGACCGCTTCTGCGGTGTGGGGATGATGGTCCAAGAACTTGTCCAGCTTATTCAGCTTGCGGGTGACGTAGTCCTTCAGGGCCGCAGTCACCGCCACGTTCTTGCCGTGGACGATCACATTCATCCCGGTTCGCCCCTCTTTCGGGTGAGTCCCGGCCTCCTCCGGCCGGTACCTCATTATAGCGCATCCGTCAGCCCGGTATCCGCGGCCCCAGAACGGCCCCCGGGCAACAAAAAAGCCGGCATGACCGGCTTTCCTGTGTCTGCCTTACCGCACCGGGCTTACAGGCGGACGACGTTGGCGGCCTGAGGGCCACGCTCTCCTTCCACGATGTCGAACTCAACCCGCTCACCCTCGTTCAGGGTGCGGAAGCCAGTGCCATTGATGGCGGTGTAGTGCACGAAGACGTCTCCGCCATCCTCGCGCTCCAGGAAGCCGTATCCCTTTTCCGCGCTGAACCACTTGACGCGTCCGATCATGGTCAAGCCATATCCCCTTTCTCTGCCATCTCCCATCCGGTCGATGACCGGCTCAGCATAGCATTCCCCGTGTCTAAAGTCAAATGCGATACGTCCGCCCGGCGCTTTTCGCCTTCGCCCGAACAGCCCTCCCGATCGGACGCCGCCTCCTTATGCCGGCGCTTCTCGCGGTACATGCGCTGATCGGCCACGTTTAAAAGCGTATCCACGTCGGCGCCGTCGATTCCGTAGGTGGCGATCCCGACACTGATGCTAAGGACCTCCCGCACACCGCTAAACCCATGGGCGGCAATCCGGCGGCCGATGCGGTCCCGCACGCGGGCCGCCTCTTCCGCCCCCGCCCCCGGCAGCAGGGCAACGAACTCATCGCCCGCGTAACGGGCCAGCACGTCCTCCTGCCGGATCTCCCCCCGCAGCACCTCCACCGCCTCCCGCAGCACCGCATCCCCCTTGAGGTGCCCGTAGCGGTCATTGACGCATTTGAACCCGTCCAGGTCCAGGAAGAGCACAGAGAATCCGGTCCCCTCCCCGCGTGCGGCGCGCGCCACCGCCTCCTCCAGCCGGCCGACGAAATAGCGATAATTGAACAGCTGGGGGATCAGGGGATCGCTGACCGAGAGGCGCCGGGTCTCGTGCAGCAGATGGCGGGTCTTGACGGTGGTTCCGACCTGCATGCCCACGATGCGGGACAGTTCCAGGTCGGTGGCGCGGTAGCGCCCGGCGTCGTGGTGCAGCAGCACCGCCAGGCCGGTGACGGTCCGACCGCTCACCATGGGCACCAGCAGCGCGGCCCGGAAGCCGGCCAGTCCCGGCTCCCGCACCGGGCCGAACAGCCCCCCCGCCTCCTGATCCAGGTCGGGGATGCGCAGCGGCTGCCCCGTGGCCAACGCCCAGCCCGCCAGGCCGTCCCCCGGTTCCAGGCGGGGCGGCGGCAACAGGCCCACATCCCAAGCCCCCCGGGCCGCCCGCAATTCCAGGGGCCGGCCGGGCTCGTGGCCCAGGTAGAAGGCCCAGGCGGAAAAGTCCAGGGTCCGGCTAATCGGCGCCTCCACCCCCTCCAGCGCCTCCCCATCCAGTACCTGGGTCACCTGCCCCAGGGATCCGGCCACCACCAGCGCTTGCCGCTGCAGGCGCCGCACCCCCACCCACAGAGCCAGGAACCAGACCGCGGTCACGAAGATGAGCCCGGTCAGGGCCTCCCCCAGCACTGGGTAAGGGTAGGAGAGCAGGATGCCCGCGGTGGCCGCCGGCAATCCCACCATCCACCCGGTGAGGTCCCAGCGCAGGGCCCGCCAGGCGTCGACCGCCTCCAGGGGTCCCTCCCCCACGGCGAAGTAGCCGCACACCAGCACGTGGTTGACCACCAGGTCGACCAGGATGAGGGTGAGTGCGCGCAGGGCCGTCCCCCGCACCAGGCCGGCGGCCATGGTGGCCGCGGAGAGGGCCGTGGCCAGGATGCCGAGGTTGGCCGCCGCCTGCAGACGCGGCCGCCGGCGGTACAGCAGCCCCAGGGCGCTGCCGCCCAGCTGCGCCCACAAGGCGGAGGCCGGTCCCCCCAGGAGATAGGCCAGCAGCACCCCGGCCCCCGTGAAATCCACATAGCCCCGCCGCAGCGGGATGGGCCACAGGCTGCCGCCCGCCACCATCAGCAGGGTAATGCCCGTCACCCACCAATGCTGCGGCACCAGGACGGGGGCACGGACCGCCAGGGTGAGCACCCCCAGGCCGGTAACCGCCCATAGATAGCGCTCGGCCCGGCGCCGCCGTCGGGCCAAGGAGGCGCTTGCCATGCTGTCGATGCCTCTTTCCGCGCGTCCCGCGGGACGGCCGGATCGGGATGAGCGTGGGAGGCGGCGGACGTGGATGCAGGGCAGGCTGCCGGAACCACGCAGGGTCCGCCGCGGAGGCCGAGTCAGAAAAATCCCGTCAGGATTATGTTTCGCTTTGGTGACCGGATTTCCTGCAATCGGCCCCGGTCGGCTTCCCGGATCGGGGGGTCAGCGGCCGCGCACCGCGGCCCGGGGGGCGGACGCGGTTTGCGGCCCCAGCAGGAAGCGGCGCAGCGCCCCCAGTCCGCGGGCCAGGGAGGGTCCGGCGTCCTCCAGCTCCAGCCACAGGATGAGGGCATGGCGGCAGCGGCGCAGGGTCTCGGCAGCGGAGAGGGCAGGGTCCACCACCACCACCGAGCCCCCGCGCTGAATGCGGGCGGTCCAGCCGGCCAATGCGGCCCGTTCCTCCTCCCGCAGGCGGGGGCAGCGGAGCAGGATCTCCACCGGCTCCTCCCACCACCAGGCCGCCTCCAGCAGGAGCAGCACCTCACCGAGCACGTACTGCACCCCGGCGGCGGAGGCCGCCACTTCCAGCACCAGGCTGAGGCCGGGGTCACGGGCAGCTGCGGGGGCCCGCAGGCGGCTCCACAGGCTGAGGACGGCCGAGGCCGCCCCGTAGGAGGCCAGCAGCAGGAGCAAAAGGCGCGCCCCGCTGCCGGGTCGCGCCCATGCCCAATCAAAGATGGCTGCCAGGTCCAGGTTATGCATCGGTCCCGCCCCCTGTCCCCGACTATCATATGGGGGCCGAAGAGCGTTGTTGCCGGCCGGCCTGACGCGGCGGCGGGCCGGCGCCGGCTAGAAGGTGCTGGCCACCCGGGCCGCCTCCTGCAAGGCCTCCACCCGGTTCAGCCGCTCCCAGGGCAGGTCGAGATCGGTGCGGCCAAAGTGCCCGTAAGCCGCCACCTGCCGGTAGAGGGGGCGCCGGAGTTCCAGGGTATCGATGATGGCCAGCGGCCGGAAATCGAACACCCGCTCGACCACCTTGGCCAGGGTGCGGTCGTCCAGCACCCCGGTGCCGAAGGAATGGACCATGACCGCCAGCGGCCGTGCCACCCCGATAGCGTAGGCAATCTGGATCTCCACCTGCCGGGCCAAGCCGGCCGCCACCAGGTTCTTGGCCGCCCAGCGGGCGGCATAGGAGGCGGAGCGGTCCACCTTGGTCGGGTCCTTGCCGGAGAAGGCCCCCCCGCCATGCCGGGCGTAGCCTCCGTACGTGTCGACGATGATCTTGCGGCCGGTCAGCCCGGAGTCACCGTGGGGTCCCCCGACCACGAAGCGGCCGGTGGGGTTGACCAGGATGCGCAGCCCGGGATGTGCCCATTCCTCCCCCAGGACCTTCAGGATCACCTCCTCGGTGATGGCCTGCTCCAGGAGACCGGGGTCGGTATCGGGCTGATGCTGGGCGGAGACCAGGACCGTCTCCACGTGATGCGGGCGGCCGTCCTCGTACGCCACCGTGACCTGGGTCTTGCCGTCCGGCCATAGGAAGGGCAGGGTGCCGTCGTGGCGGACCTGGGCCAGCCGCCGCGCCAGGCGGTGGGCCAGGGCGATGGGCAGCGGCATGAATTCCGGCGTCTGGTCGCAGGCAAAGCCGAAGACCAGGCCCTGGTCCCCGGCCCCTACCGTCTCATAGGGGTCGTCGGCCGCCCCGGTGCGCGCCTCCAGGGCCCGGTTCACCCCCTGGGCGATGTCGGGGGACTGCTCGTCAATGGCGGTCAGCACCGACACGGTATCGGCATCGAAGCCCATCTTGGCCCGGGTGTAGCCGATTTCCCGGATGGTGTTGCGGACGATGGAGGGGATGTCCACGTAACAGTCGGTGCTGATCTCCCCCACCACCAGTGCCATGCCGGTGGTCACCACCGTTTCCGCCGCCACCCGGGCATCCGGATCCTGGGCCAGGATGGCATCCAGAATGGCGTCCGAAATCTGGTCGGCGATCTTGTCCGGGTGCCCCTCGGTCACCGATTCGGACGTAAACAGGTCTTGGCCAGCCACCCGCGTACCTTCCTCCTGTGCTCAGATTGGCGCCGGGGCCCCGCTGCCAACCGGCCCCGGTCAACAAAAAACCCCTTCTCCGAGAGAAGAGGCTGCGCCATCGAATCTCTCATCCATCCCCGTTGACGCCGGGGTCGGGCTTGGCACCTTGGCGTAACCGCCGGTTGCCGGGCTTCATCGGGCCTGTCCCTCCGCCGCTCTTGATAAGAGCTTGAGCCTATGCAATTGTCGCAGTGAGTATACCGGAGGGGTTGCGGCACTGTCAAGCGGGGCCGCGCTGGCAGCGGCCCCGCCCGGCTACAGCAGGGGGGGCAGGGTCCCCGCCCGGCCTTCGGCCCGGTCGGGCCCGTGATTGCGGAATTTCTGCCGGGTGGCCTCGCCCCCACGCAGGTGGCGTTCGGCCTTGTTGACCTCCAGCACCTTCTTGACCTCCAGGGCCAATTGGGCGTTGACCTTCGGCAGCCGTTCGGTGACGTCCTTGTGGACGGTGCTTTTGGACACACCGAATACCTTGGCGGTATCCCGGACGGTGGCCCCGTAACGCAGGATATAGTTGCCAATATCGACAACCCTCCGCCAGATATGGTCCTTCACGTTGCGGCCCCTTTCCCCCCCCGCAATTTGCTAGAGTATATGGGACCGCAAAAGTAAAAATGCTAGAGCGTGCGAGCGCCCTAGCATGAGCAAACGGTAGCCAAGCCGTCCCCTTGGCCTGAGATGCCCCGATTCAGGACGAGGGGTGCAAATACGCCAAGGGGTTGGAGGCCGTCGAACCATAGTAGATGCCAAAGTCGAGATGGGGCCGCTGCTGACGGCTGTAGAGGCTGGCCCCGCCTACGGTGCCCAGGACCTGCCCCTGCCGCACCGCCTCGCCGGCGTGGACGTCCACCCGGCCCAGGTGCCCGTACACGGTGCGGACCCCGTCCCCGTCATCCACCACCACCTGCGTGCCCAGCGGTCCGGTGTCGGTCACCCCCGCCACCCGTCCCGCCCAGGCGGCCCGCACAGGCCGGCCCGCGGGGGCGGCGATGGTAATCCCCGGGTTGTAATACCACTGGTTGAGGGCGGTGGAGTACTGCCAGCCGAAGCCCGCCGCCACCGTCCCCGTGACCGGCATCAGGATGCCGGCGCCGGTGGGATGGGGCAACGCCCGCGCCGGGCCCTGGGCCCGGTGCTGCCGCAGGGGCGCACCGGTGGGGACCGCGGCCGGGCTCCCATGGTGGAAGCCCCACCAGAGGCCGCCGCCCAGCCCCGCCAGGGCCAGCCCGGCTCCGGCGGCGATCAGGGTCCGGCGGGCTGCCATCCAGATTTGCGCCTGCCAGGGGCTCCCCCACGCCACCGCCATCGTGCCGCTCGTAAAACGCCCACTACCCATCTGTCTCATCACCCCGCCTTCCAGTGTTCCCCATGCCTGGAAGGCTAAACCCGCCCGCCGTCAATAGGTGATGGTGATAAGCGGGGTGCCAACATACACCTGCCACTCGCCCCCGGGGTCGGGCACGATCGCCGCCTGCAGGTCCACCCGGCGCCCGTGCAGGCGGTCACTGGCGCCGATAAGGGGGGTGTAGCCGGCCAGGGAGACCAGGTCCGGACGCACCAGGTCGCTCACCGGACGGGCCCCCACCGCCGCCAGGGCCCGGCGGGCCACCGCTTCCGGACCGGACCGCCCGGCTCGCCGGCGGCCCTCCAGGGTCAGATTGAGGAACACGTGCCCGCCCCAGGGGGCCAGCACCCGGGAAACCACCGCCAGGCTTTCCGGCAGCCCCGTCCACCCGCCGGCCAGGCTGCGGTCCACCACTAGATAGGTCCGCCCGTCGCTCAGGCGCTCCGCAATCACGCGCGTGGTCAGGCCGGCCGCCGCCACTGTCGCCGTGACCGAGGCCCAACCCGCCCCGCCCCGCCGCACCGGGACCACCCCGGCGGGGGGATGGCCGTGGTACAGGCGGGCGAGGGTGGTCTGTACCACCGCTCCCAGCCCGGGCGGCCCGCCGCGCCCGCCCGGCAGGGCCTCCCAGGCGTCCAGGCTGAAGCCCGCCGGACGGGCACCGGTGGCCGCAAACGCCGTCTTCAGGGGCGCCAGCACCGTGGCCGTGGTGCTCACCCCCAGCCAGGTCATGCCGCCCACCGCCAGCGCCCACAGGCCGGCCCGTCCCCATCTGCGCCGTGGCATACGCATACGGCCACCCTTCCGCTCGGATGTGCTCCCTGGGGGAGTCATCCAGATTATTCCACGGAAGGGTGGCCGTTATACGGAACCGGGTTCAGCGGAGGAGGCTGCTCACCGCCTGCAGCCGGGCCTCCGCCCGGGCCAGCGCGGCCTGGGCACGGGCCACATCCACCTCCGGCGCGTGCGATTCCAGCCGCTCCAAGGCGCGCTTGCGGGCCGCCTCCGCCCGGGCCCGGTCGATCTCCTGCGGAAATTCGGCGGCGTTGGCCAGCACCACCGTCTCTTCGGGCCCGACCTCCAGAAAGCCGCCCGCCGCCACCACCATCTGCTTTTCCCCTTTGTCGGTGGTCCAGTAGAGGGCATGCGGCACCAGCGGGGTAATCACCCGGGCATGGTGGGCCAGGATCCCGATCTCGCCCTCCGTGGAGCGGGCGATGACGATTTCCACCGGCCCGTCGAACAGGGTCCGGTCCGGGGTCAGCACCCGCAGCCGGAAATGGCCCGCCATCGTACCGCCTCCTTAGACCAGGCTCTTGGCCTTTTCGACCGCCTCGTCGATGGTCCCCACCATGTAGAAGGCCATCTCCGGCAGATCGTCGTGCTTACCCTCCAGGATCTCCCCGAAGCCGCGCACCGTCTCCGCGATGGGCACGTACTTGCCGGGGGCGTTGGTGAAGGCCTCCGCCACGAAGAACGGCTGCGACAGGAAGCGTTCAATCTTCCGCGCCCGCGCCACGGTCAGCTTGTCCTCGTCCGACAGCTCGTCCATGCCCAGGATGGCGATGATGTCCTGCAACTCCTTGTACCGCTGCAACACCGCCTGCACCCCGCGCGCCACCCGGTAGTGCTCCTCCCCCACGATGGCCGGGTCCAGGATGCGGGAGGTGGAGGCCAGGGGGTCCACCGCCGGGTAGATACCCTTGTCGGCAATGGCCCGCTCCAGGTTGGTGGTGGCATCGAGGTGGGCGAAGGTGGTGGCCGGCGCCGGGTCGGTGTAGTCGTCCGCCGGCACGTAGATGGCCTGAATGGAGGTGATGGACCCCTTCTTGGTGGAGGTGATCCGCTCCTGCAACTGCCCCACGTCGGTGGCCAGCACCGGCTGGTAACCCACGGCCGAGGGCATGCGGCCCAGCAGCGCCGACACCTCGGACCCGGCCTGAATGAACCGGAAGATGTTATCGATGAAGAAGAGCACGTCGCGCCCTTCCTGGTCGCGGAAGAATTCCGCCATGGTGAGCCCGGAGAGGGCCACCCGCATCCGCACCCCCGGCGGCTCGTTCATCTGGCCGTAGACCAGGGCGGTCTTGTCGATAACCCCGCTCTCGGTCATCTCCCGGTAGAGGTCATTGCCCTCCCGGCTGCGCTCCCCCACCCCGGCGAACACCGAAAAGCCCCCGTGCTGGGTGGCGATGTTATGGATGAGCTCCATGATGAGCACCGTCTTGCCCACGCCGGCGCCCCCGAACAGCCCCACCTTACCGCCCTTGGGATAGGGCGCCAGCAGGTCCACCACCTTGATGCCGGTCTCGAAGATCTCGGTGGCCACCGCCAGGTCGGTGAAGGCCGGCGGGGCCCGGTGGATGGGATGCCGCTCCTTGGCGGTGACCGGCCCCTTGCCGTCGATGGGCTCCCCCAGCACGTTGAACATGCGGCCCAGGGTTTCAGGTCCGACGGGCATGGAGATGGGCCCGCCGGTGTCCACCACCTTCATGCCCCGCACCAGGCCGTCGGTGGAGCCCATGGCGATGCAGGCCGCCCGGTTGTCGCCGGTGTGGTGCATGATCTCCAACGCCAGGTCGATGCCGCGGGCCTCGTCCACCACCCGCACTTCGTTATACAAAGCCGGCAGGTCGCCGTCCGGGAACTCCACGTGCACCACGGGTCCCAGGACCTCGACCACCTTGCCGCTGCGTTCCGCCACTGCCACGCCTCCTTCTGGTCCCGTCGCTTACCGGAGGGCGTCCGCCGCCCCCACCAGCTCCGCAATCTCCTTGGTGATGGCCGCCTGCCGCATACGGTTGCGGATGAGGATGAGCCGCCGGATGAGCTCGTCCGCGTTCTTGGAGGCCGAGTCCATGGCCACCATGCGCGAGCCGTGCTCGCTGGCCTTGGCCTCCAGCAGGGCCCCGTACATCATGGTCTGGATGTAGCGGGGGATGAGCACGTCGTACACGTCGGTGGAGCTGGGCTCGAACTCGTAGCCCACCAGCTGGCGGCCCTGCTCCAGCTCCTCCCGCGGCACCGGCAGCAGGCGCAGGGTGGTAGGCCGGTAGCTCATGGCGTTGATGTACCGGGTGTACACCAGGTAGACCGCGTCAATCTCCTCATCCAGGAAATAGCGGAAGACCGGCTCCACTACCAGGCGCGCCTGGTGGAAGGTGGGGTCATCCCCCAGGTCCACCGCCTCCTCGACCACCCGGAAGCCGCGGTAGGCCAGGAAGTCCCGGCCCTTGCGCCCCACCGCGAACACCTTCAGGTGCTCCCGGTCCAGCCCGGTCTGGGCCATGGCGCGCATGGCCTCGCGCAGCACGTTGGTGTTGTAGGGCCCCGCCAGCCCGCGGTCGGCCGTCACCACCAGGAAGCCCGCCCGCCGCACCTCGCGCTCCGCCAGCAGGGGGTGGTCGGAAGGCCCCAGCTCCACCGCCCGGCGGGTGATGGCCAGCATGGCGTCAAAATACTCGCGCGCCTGCTTGGCCTGGGTCTCGGCCTTGCGCAGCTTGGCACCCGCCACCATCTTCATGGCGCGGGTGATCTGGCGGGTGTTCTGCACACTCTTGATGCGCCGCTTGAGGGCCTGCCATCCTCCCTGCGCCATCTCAGATCACCTGGCTCTTCTTGTACTCGGCGATGGCCTCCGCCAGGTCCTTCTGGGTCTGGTCGGACAGGGCCCGGTCCTTGCGGATGGCATCCAGGATGGCACCCTTCTCCTCCCGCAGCCACCGCAGGAAGCCATGCTCGAAGCGCACGATCTCCGGGACCGGCACGTCATCCAGGTGGCCCTTGCTGACCGCGAAGATGATGGCCACCTGCTCCTCCACCGGCAGCGGCTCGTACTGCGGCTGCTTCAGCACTTCCACCGTGCGCCGGCCCCGCTCCAGGCGGGCCTTGGTGGCGGCATCGAGGTCGGAGCTGAACTGGGCGAAGGCCGCCAGCTCCCGGTACTGGGCCAGGTCCAGCCGCATGCCGCCGGCCACCTGCTTCATGGCCTTGATCTGCGCGGCCGAGCCGACGCGGGAGACGGACAGCCCCACGTTGACCGCCGGCCGGATCCCGGAGAAGAACAGGTCGGACTCCAGGAAGATCTGGCCGTCGGTGATGGAAATGACGTTGGTGGGCACGTAAGCCGAGATGTCGCCGGCGAGGGTCTCGATGATGGGCAGCGCAGTCAGGCTGCCCCCGCCGCGGGCGTCCGACAGGCGCGCCGCGCGCTCCAGCAGCCGGGAGTGGAGGTAGAACACATCCCCGGGATAAGCCTCGCGCCCGGGCGGCCGCCGCAGCAGCAGGGACATGGCCCGGTAGGCCACGGCGTGCTTGGAGAGGTCGTCGTAGACGATCAGCACGTCCTTGCCGGCGTCGCGGAACTCCTCGCCCATGGCGCAGCCGGCAAAGGGGGCCAGGTATTGCAGGGGCGCGGGGTCGCCCGCGGAGGCATTGACCACGATGGTGTAGTCCATGGCCCCGCGGTCGGCCAGGCTGCGGACCACGCCGGCGATGGTGGAGTCCTTCTGCCCGATGCCGACATAGATGCAGATCACGTTCTGGTCCCGCTGGTTGAGGATGGTGTCGACCGCGATGGCGGTCTTGCCGGTCTGGCGGTCGCCGATGATGAGCTCCCGCTGGCCCCGGCCGATGGGGATCATGGCGTCAATGGCCTTGATCCCGGTCTGCAAGGGGGTGTCCACCGGCTGGCGGTCGATGATGGCCGGCGCCGGCGCCTCCACCGGCCGCCGGCGGTCGGTGCGGATGGGCCCCTTGCCGTCCAGGGGCTGACCGAGAGGGTTGACCACCCGGCCGATCAGCGCCTCGCCCACCGGCACCTCCACCACCCGCCCGGTGCGCCGCACCTGGTCGCCTTCCTTGATCCCGCGGTCGGTCCCCAGGATGACGGCCCCGACGTTGTCCTCCTCCAGGTTGAGCACCATACCCATGGTGCCCCCGGGGAACTCCAGCATCTCGCCCGCCATGGCGTTGTCCAACCCGTAGACCCGCGCAATCCCGTCGCCCACCTGCAGGACGGTCCCCACTTCGGTGAGGGACAGCTCCTGCCCGTACTGGGCGATCTGCTCGCGCAGGATGGCGGTGATCTCTTCCGGTTCGATCCTCATCGCTCGCTCCTCACCTCGCTTGCGCGTCGTCCGCCGTCAGGGACCGGCGGAGGCGGGCCAGGCCGCCCGCTATGGTCCAATCCAGGAGCCGATCCCCCACCGTGACCCGGACCCCGCCCAGCACCGCCGGGTCCACCCGGAAGCGGGGGGCCAGCCGCCGGCCCAGCTGCCGGCCCAGGGCCGCCACCAGCTTCCGGCCCTCGTCCTGGGGCAGGGGACGGGCGGTAACCACCTCACACGGCGTCTCCCCGGCCGCCTCGAGCCGAATCTGATGAAACATTTCCCGGACCTCGGGCAGCAGCGCCTCCCGGCCATGGGCCACCAGCACCCGCCAGAGGCCCAACGCCGTTTCCGCCGCCGCCTGCGGCACCGCCTCCGCCAGCAGGCGCCGGGCGGTAGCTTCCTTCTCCGCCGCCGGGATGAGGGGGCTCAGGAGCAGCTTCCGGCCTTCCGGCAGTTCCAGCGCAGCGGTCAGGCGCTCCAGCGCCGCCTCCAGCGCGGCCGCGTCAGCACCGGTTTGATACAAGGCGCGGGCATATCGCTTGGCCAGTACTTCCTGTTTCATTGCGGAACCTCAACCCGATCAATCAGCTCCGCCACCAGCCGCCGGTCGGTGTCCTGGTCCAGGCGCTCGCGCATCAGGCGCTCCGCCACCTCCATGGCCAGGTCCACGATGTGCTGGCGCATGCGCCGCATCGCGGCCTCCTCCTCCGCCCGGACGGCGGCCTGGGCCTCGGCGATGATGCGTTTGGACTCCTGCCGCGCCTGCTCCAGGAGCGCCTGCCCCTCTTCCGACGCCTGACGCCGGGCCCGCGCCAGGGCCTCCTCGGCCCGGGCCCGCGTGTTCCGGATCTCCGCCTCCAGCTCGGCCTTCATAGCCTGCGCTTCCGCCCGCAACCGCTCCGCCTGCTCAATTTCGCTGCGGATGTGGTTCTGGCGTTCCTTCATGGCCTGCAGCACCGGGGGATACGCCCACTTGCGAAGGGCGAAGAACAGCAGCAGGACCGAGATGAACTCCAGAAGCATGGTTGCGGGGCTCAGGGTGATATGGATATGCACCTACTCGACCTCCCTACCGCCCCATGAATCCGGGCCTCACCACCCTTAGTGGAAGACGTGTACCAGGAGCAGCACCAGCAGGATGATGGGCAGCGCCTCCACCAGACCGATACCGAGGAAGGCCAGCGGCATCAGGCGCCCTTGCGCCTCCGGCTGCCGCGACACCCCTTCCACCAGCCGCCCGGCCACCAGACCGTCGCCGATGGACGCCCCGGCCGCCGCCATGCCGAACCCGATTGCGTCGCCAATCACCCGTGCGCTCGCGATGTCGATCAAGCTTGCCATTGCTTCTCCACACCTCCGTGTAATCCCGGCGGTCCGAGGCTCAGGCCTCGATAACCCCCGGCTCCTCCGATTCGCTGCCGGTCGCCTTGCCGACGTAGGCCATGGTCAGCACCATGAAGATGAACGCCTGCACCACGTTCACGAAGGCGGTGAAGCCCCACCAGGCAAAGGCGCCCAGAAAGCCTCCCAGCAGGTAGGCCAGGAAGCCCGCCCCCGCAATCATGGCCATGAACAGCTCGCCCACCAGGATGTTCCCGAACAGACGGAAGGCCATGGTGAGCGGCTTGGACAACTCCTCGATGAGGTTGATCAGGAACAGCCACCAGTAGGGTTCCAGGAAGTGACGCAGGTAACCCAGGGCCCCATGGGTGCGGACGCCGTACCACTGGATGAGGACGAAGACCCCCAGCGCCATGGCCAAGGTCAGGTTGAGGTTGGAGGTCGGCGAGTGCAGGCCCGGGATCATGCCCTGGAAATTGGCCACCACCAGGAAGAGGAAGATGCTCACCAGGAGCTCGTAGAAGAAGGGATCCTCATCCGGATTGAAGGAGATGCGCCCCAGGTCGGCGATAAAGGTAAAGACCGACTCCAGGAGGCTTTGTGCGATGGAGGGCACGCCCGCCGTCGCCTTCCGGCCCAGCAGCCGGACGATGACGAAGGTCAGGATCATGCTCAACCAGGTGTAAATGAGGAGCGACCCGTCGACGGTATACGGGCCGATATGCCAGGTCACGCGGCAATTCCCCCCTTTCCGCGCCCGCCCGCCCTTGAGGGCGGACGGCCCTCAGTCCCCGCCCCGCCCGGCCGCCGGTCCGGCGGCTTCGGGATTGGCCCCGGAGCCTGCCGAGGCCGCCGCTTCCCGCCCCCGGCCGAAGAGTGCCTGCAGGGCTACGCCCTGAGGCCAAAAAATCCCGGCCAGGAGCCACACCGGCGACAGTTGCGGCCCCCGTTGGGCGGCGTAATAAAGAAGGAGGCCGAGAAGCCCGAGGCGTACGAGGCTGGAAACCATGAACGCCCCCTGCCAGGCGGCGCGCAGCCCCAGCACCCGGCCGAGACCGGAGGCAATCAGCTGCACATTCAGGATCCCCAACAGGCTGCCCAATGCCAGGGACCAGGTCGCCGGGTGCCAGGCGGGAAGGGCCAGCCAGACGAGGACGAACACGACCGCCGCCGGCGCCAGCATGCGGCGGCTCCGGCGCGTGGCCATCGCCAAACCGGTCATCCGTCATCTCCCGTCGCGGCTCGATAAGCGGCGTAGAGCCCGATGCCCAACCCCCCCACCAGGCCCAGGATCATGAACCACGGGCCGGTCCGGGCCCAGGCATCCAGCCAGCGCCCCGCGAAGAACCCCCCGGCCGCAGCGGTCACCATCTCACTACCGGCCACCGCGATGCGGCGGCCCGTGCTGCGTCTGCGGCCGCCGGAGCCGTCCTCGTGCGGGGGGGTGGTCAAACCCGTCGACCCACCTTTCACACAAAAACCCCATCGACTCACCCGTCGTTGGGTTCGGTGGGCGTTTCGCGGTCGGTCCTGTAGGTTCGGTCGGGACCCTCTGCCGATGGGACAGCCTTGGACACACCCAGGCTATTATAGTGGCTTGTGAACAAGCTCTCAATAGTCGCATGCGGCCATGCTCACCAGGTCCCGAACTGGCGGTCCCCGGCGTCCCCCAGGCCGGGAAGGATATACCCCCGCTCGTCCAGGCCCCGGTCCACCGCACAGGTATAGAGCGGCACGTCGGGATGGGCCCGCTCTACCGCCGCCACCCCTTCCGGGGCGGCGATCACGCTGACGGCCGCGAGCTGACGGACCCCGGCCTGCTTCAGGTAGCCGATGGCGTAGGTGAGGGAACCGCCGGTGGCCAGCATGGGGTCCAGGAGGATGGCCGGCGTGCCCGCATCCAGCCGGCCGGGCGCCGTATAGTAGGGCACCGGACTCAAGGTGGCGTGGTCGCGGTACAACCCGAGATGCCAGACCCGGGCCTCCGGGCACACATCCCGGAAACCGTCCACCAGGCCCAGACCCGCCCGGAGGATGGGCACCAGCACCGGCGCGACCGCCAGTTCCGCCCCCTCCGCCCGGCCCAGCGGGGTTTCCACCTCCACCGGGTTCACCGTCAGCCCCTGCAGAGCCGGAAAGGCCAACAGCCGGGCCAGCAGGCGCAGGTGCCGGGCAAAGGCCTCGGCATCGGTGGCACGGTCCCGCAGGCGGGTGAGATGCACCCGGGTCAGGGGATGATGAATGACGGTCAGCATGGCGTCCGTCCTCTCCGGGGGGATGGGCCGGGGCCGGCCCCGTTAGCCCAGTTCGCGTTCCTTCTTTTCGACCTCCTGAATCTTCTCCAGGCGCCGGGCGTGACGGCCGCCCTCAAAGCCGGTCTGCAGGAAGGTCAGCAGGACCTCCTCCGCCAGCGGGGGGGCAATCAGACGGGCACCCATGGTGAGCACGTTGGCATCATTGTGCTGCCGGGCCAGCCGGGCCGAGGTTACGTCCAGCGCCAGCGCCGCCCGCACCCCGGGCACCTTGTTGGCCACGATGGACATCCCCAGGCCGGTGCCGCAGACCAGCAGCCCGCGGTCGACGTCGCCCCGCGCCACCGCCTCCGCCACCTTCAACGCGAAGTCGGGATAGTCGACCGATTCGGTGCTGAAGGTACCGAAGTCCTCCACGTCCCAGCCGTTCTCCATCAGAAAGTTGACCAGGGCTTCCTTGAGCGGAAAACCGGCGTGGTCCGCGCCCACCGCAATACGCATGTCCATCCACCTTTCCCTTCTTGTACGCCTGCCGCCGCCGGCGGCGGGCAGGGCCCCGCCCTAGCCCCCATCTTACCCTGAAAACGGCCCCGGCGGGGGACGGGAGCCATGGTTGTCCGCGGCCAGGCGCGCCGCCAGGCGGTCCAGCAGCCGCCACAACTCCCGGGCCAGGTCCCGGTAGGCCGCGTCCCCCTGCCCGATGGGATCGGGAATGTCCCCCGTCTCGCCCACGTAGGCGGTAAGGGGATGCACCCGGCCCGCCCACTCGGGCCGCGCCGCCGCTACCGCCCGCGCCTGCCCGGCGGTCATGGTCAGGACCAGGTCGGGGTCGGCGGTCACCTGGTCAAGCCCGCGGCTGCGGTGGGCCTCCAGGGAAGCCCCATAGGCGCGCACCGCCTGCACCGCCTCGCGGGTGGCCGGCTGACCCGGCCAGGCATGCACCCCGGCCGACTCCGCCGCCACCCCCGTGCCCTTGACCGCCCACAGGGCCTGGGCCATGGGGCTGCGGCAGGTGTTGCCGCTGCATACAAACAGGATGCGTCCGATGGCGGTCGTCATGACCGTTCCCCCCGCCCGTCTACCACACCGCCTCCGCCGCCCGCCGCAGCCGGTCCGCCACCGCCGGGCCCACTCCCGCCGCCAGCCCCGTTTCCGGCAGCACCGCCACCACCGCTGCGGCTCCCGCCCGGTCGGCCGCCCGCAGCCCTTCAAACAGGCGGCGGGCCGCCCCGGCGGGATCCGGACCGAGGGGCTCCACCACCAGGAAGGCGGCCGCCCCCCCGGGGAGGGCGCTCAGCACCACCGTCCGCCCCGGGTCGATCCCCCGCGCCTCCAGCTGCCGGCGGACCGCCTCCGGCCACGCCGCATCCGGCCGCGCCAGCCAGAACAGGGGAGCCCGGGGGGCATAATGGCGGTACTTCAGCCCCGGCGACCGGGCGGGTTCCCCGGCCCGCGGACGGGCCAGGGGACCGGTCCAGGGCTCCAGCGCCTCCACCGGCAGGCCGCCCGGCCGCAGGAGGGTTACGGGCCGGGTGGTGAGGTCGATGACGGTCGACTCCACCCCAATGCCGGTGGGACCGCCATCCAGAATGAGGGGGATGCGGCCGTCCAGGTCCTCCAGGACCGCCGCCGCGGTGGTGGGGCTGGGCCGCCCGGAGCGGTTGGCGCTGGGGGCGGCCACCGGGCGCCCGAGGGCCCGGATGAGGTCCCGCGCCACCGGGTGGGCCGGGCAGCGCACCGCCACCGTCGCCAGGCCTCCCCGCACCACCGGCGGGATGCGCCCGGCGGCCGGCAGCACCAGGGTGAGGGGTCCGGGCCAGAACCGTTCGGCCAGGGTCCGGGCCAGGTCCGGAACCGGCGGCGCCGCGACCGTCCCCAGGTCCGCCGGCTCGGCGATGTGGACGATGAGGGGGTTATCCGCGGGTCGGCCCTTAGCGGCAAAGATCCGGGCCGCGGCGGCGGCGTTGGTGGCATCCGCCCCTAGGCCATAGACGGTTTCGGTGGGAAAGGCGACCACCTCCCCCGCCGCCAGCAGGGCCGCCGCTTCCGCCAGCCCCGTGGCCGCCGGTACCACCCGCGTGTGCGTGACCCCCACCTCCTACCCCAGCTCCCAGGCCTGGAACCCGCCCGTCAGCAGGCGGACGTCGGTGTAGCCGGCCTCCTCCAGCACCTCCGCAGCATAGCGGCTGGCTTCCCGGCCCCACTGGCAGTACACCACCACGATGGTGTCCCGCGGCCAGGGCCAGGCGTAGGTGTCCACCTCCGTCAACGGGACGTGCACCGCCCCCGGGATGGCACCGCCCTCCTGCTCCAGGCGGACGTCCACCACCTGCAGAGGCAGCCGTTCGGCCAGCGCCGCCTTCAGTTCCGCCACCTTGATTTCGTGTGCCATACCGCTCGGCTCCCTTCCCCGCTAGGTCCGCCGTTCGGCCCACACCACCCGTTCCCGCCCGGCCAGGTCGCGCCGCGGGGGGCCGGGCACCAGGCCGGCCTCCGCCAGCAACCGGTTCACGGCCGCCACCTGGTCGGGCGCCACCTCCAGCAGCACCCAGCCCGGCACGGTGAGGGTACCGGGCAGGGCCGCCACCAGCCGCCGGATGACCGTCAGCCCGTCCTCGCCCCCGAACAGGGCCTCCGGCGGCTCCCAGGCCAGTTCGGGCGGCAGCTGATCCCGCTCCCGCTCCGCCACATAAGGCAGGTTGGCCACCACCGCGTTCCACCAGCCGGGCGGCAGCAGGTCCCCCTGATACCAGCCGGCTAGGCTGATGCCCAGGCGGCGGGCGTTGGCGCGCGCCACTGCCAGGGCCCGGGGGCTGACATCGGCGGCGGTGACCGCCCAGGCCGCGGGCCCGCGGGCGGCCAGAGCCAGCGCCACCGCCCCGCTGCCGGTACCGACATCCACGATCGTGAGCCGGCGCGCCGGCAGCACCGCCAGGGCCGCCTCCACCAGGCTTTCCGTCTCCGGGCGCGGAACCAGCACCCCCGGCCCCACTGCCAGATCGAGGCCGTAAAACTCCCGCCGCCCCAGCAGGTAGGCCATCGGCTCCCGCCTGGCCCGGCGGACGGCCAGCCGGTGGAAGCGCTCCGCCACCGCCGGCGGGAACGGGGCCGCATAGAGGCGCTCAAAGGGCACCGGAGCTTCGCCCTCGCCGGCATAGGCCGCCCGCAGCAGCAGCATCCCCTCGCGGGCGGCATCCTCAATACCGGCAGCCTTGAGCCGCCGCACCGCCTCCGCCAGGGCGGGCTGCCACGCCCACATGGCTCCCCCTTTCCGCGTCAGGAGGTGGCCGCTCCCCGCAGGTCCGCCGCCTGCTTCAGGCGCGCCTCCTCGTCCGCCGCCACCAGGGCGTCGATGATGGGGTCGAGGTCCCCGTCCAGCACCTCCTCCAGCCGATGGGAGGTGAGGCCGATGCGGTGGTCGGTGATGCGGCCCTGGGGGAAGTTGTAGGTACGGATGCGTTCCGAGCGGTCCCCCGTCCCCACCTGGGCCCGGCGCGCCTCCGCCAGCTCCTGGGCGCGGTTGCTTTCCGCCAGGTCGAGCAGGCGCGCCCGCAGCACCTTCATGGCCCGATCGCGGTTCTTGTGCTGGGAACGCTCGTCCTGACACAACACCACGATCCCGGTCGGCAGATGGGTAATCCGCACCGCCGACTCGGTTTTGTTGACGTGCTGGCCGCCGGCCCCGCCCGAACGCATGGTCTCGATGCGCAGGTCGTCGGGGTCGATTTCCACATCCACCTCCTCCGCCTCCGGCAGCACTGCCACCGTCACGGTGGAGGTGTGGATGCGGCCGCCGGCTTCCGTCACCGGGACCCGCTGCACCCGGTGCACCCCGCGCTCGAACTTGAGCCGGCTGAAGGCGCCCCGCCCCTCGATGGCGAAGACCACCTCCTTGAACCCCCCGATGTCGGTGGGATTCTGCGACAGGATCTCGGATTTCCAGCCCTTGCGTTCGGCGTAGCGGGTGTACATCCGGTAGAGATCGGCCGCGAACAGGGCCGCCTCCTCGCCGCCGGCCCCGGCCCGGATCTCGACGATGACGTTCCGGGCGTCATTGGGGTCCCGCGGCAGCAGCAGCGCCTGCAGGCGCCGCTCCAGGGCCGCCGCCTCCCCCTTGGCCCGCTCCCATTCCGCCTCCGCCCAGGCCCGGGTCTCCGGGTCGGCCTGGGGATCCCGGGCCAGGTCCCGGGCGGTCTCGATCTCCCCCGCCACCGTCTGCCACTGCCCGTACAGCCGGACCAGGTCCTCCCAGCCCGCCATCTCCCGGGTGATGGCCCGCATGCGGGCGGCGTCGGCCAGCACCGCCGGGTCGGCCAGGCGCGCCTCCAGCTCGCGGTAGTGCGCCACGATGCCCTCCACCCGCTGCCGCATCAAGTCGTCCACGCCGGTGTCCCCTCCCCCTCCGGCTGCTGCCCGAAGGCCCGGGCGGCGCCCATGGCAAAAGAGCAGAGCCGGCGGCTCTGCTCCCTGACCCGTGCGCCGTTCCTAATCCAGATGATAACGCTTCTTGAAGCGTTCGACCCGCCCGCCGGTGTCCACCATCCGCTGCTCTCCGGTGTAAAAGGGATGGCAGCGGCTGCAGACCTCCACGTGCATGTGCTGCTTGGTCGAGCCCACGTGGTATTCCGCCCCGCAGGAGCAGGTGATGGTCGCCTGGTAGTACGGGGGATGGATGCCTTCCTTCATGCCTCTCACCTCGCCTTCGCCGCCCGCTGGAACACCGCGTGCCATTATACGACCCCGGCGGGGAGGGACGCAACCGGCCCCCTAACCCCCCGCTGCCGGCTGTGGCGGCCGGCAGGGCTCCCCCACTGCAACCGGCTCCGGAGGCAGGGGCAGCACCAGGCTGAAGACGGTGCCCTGCTCCGGATCCCGGTTGAGCACCTCCACCCGCCCGCCGAAGCGGCGGGCCACCTCGGCCACGATGGCCAGCCCCAGACCGTTGCCCCCTCCCTGCCGGGAGCGATCGCCGGTCACGAACCGTTCAAACAGGCGGGGCAGCAGTTCAGGATCCACGCCCGGCCCCCGGTCGGCCACCGCCACCCGTATCGAGTCCGCCGCCTGCTCCACCGCCACCCGCACCGCCTGCCCGGCCGGCGACACCGCCAGGGCATTGTCGACCAGGTTCATGACCGCCTCCATCAACGCATCGGCATCCCCGCACAGGGGGGTAGGCTGGCGGCGGCCCTCCTGGACCAGCCGCACCCCCCGTTCCCGGGCCAGGGGACCCATCCGCTCCAGCACCTGGGCCACCACCCAGGTCACGTCCAGACCGCGCGGCTCCCCGCCGCCGCTGCGGATACGGGCGGCGGTCAGCAGGCGCTGCACCAGCCGCTGCAGGCGCAAGGTCTCCTCCCAGGCCACCTGTACCGCCCGTTCCGCCGCCGGGCCTTCGGCGACGTGGTCGCGGACCGCCTCCAGGAAGCCGCGGATGGAGGTGAGCGGGGTTTTGAGGTCATGCGCCACGTTGGCCAGGAGCTCCTCGCGGATGAGGGCCTCCTCCTTCAGCTGCTGCATCTGGCGGTCCAGGCGGTCGGCCATGCGGTTGAACTCCTGCCCCAGCTCCCGGATTTCCTCTGGCCCCTCGGGGGTGACCCGCACCCCCGCCCCGCCCGGATCCTCCCCCAGCCGCAGCGCGCCCTCCTTCAGCCGCTCGATGGGCGCCACCATCCGGCGGCTGACGGTATAAGCCAGGAGCACTCCGACCACCACCGCCAGCGCTTCCCCCAGCAGCAGCAGGCGCACCAGGCTGCGCGCGGTGGCCCGCGCCGGTGACAGGGAGGCCTCTAGGAACACCCCGCCCGCGATCTGCCCCCGGCTGAAAACCGGCACCCCCGCCGCCACTACCGTGACACCGCCGTGGCGCAGCTGACCCCGCCAGGTCCGTCCCCGCAGCAGCACCCGCTGCAGCACCGGCAGCGGGAAGGCCGCATGCGGCACGGCGGTGGAACGGCTTTCCAGGATGACCTGACCGGTGGTGTCCACCACATACACCTGGGCCTCCAGGGTACCTTCCAGCACCCGCAACAGGTAGGCGGTCTCCGACGGGAAGAGGCGGCCATCGAAATAACCCGACACCACCCGCGCAATCTGGCGCCCGCGGTCGGCCAGGGCCGCCGAGCGGCTGCTGATCAGGAAGTGCTCGAAGACCACTCCCGCGAAGGCCGCGGCCACCAGCAGGCCGATGGTGGCCACCAGCACATGGCTCAGGACCAGGCGCGCGGTCAGGGTGCCGCGCCAGCGGCGCGGGGTCATGCCGGCCGCGGCTCCGGCGCCAGGCGGTAGCCCTGCCCCCAAACCGTCTCCAGGTACCGGTAGGGGGCATCGGCCGCTTCCAGCTTCTTGCGCAGACGGGTGACGTGCACATCCACCGTGCGGTCGTCCCCTTCAAAATCGTAGCCCCAGATGTTCTCCAGCAGCTGCTCGCGGCTGAACACCTGGCGGGGGTGACGGGCCAGGAAGTAGAGGAGGTCGAACTCGCGCGGGGTGAGGTTGAGCCGGCGGCGCCCGCACCAGGCCTCCCGTTTGCCGGGGTCGATGACCAGGCCGGGCAGCACAACCGTGTCCGCGTTCTCCGGCGGCTGCGGCGGCACCCGCCGCAGGATGGCCCGCACCCGCGCCACCAGCTCGCGCGGGGAGAAGGGCTTGGTCAGGTAGTCATCCGCCCCGGACTCCAGCCCCTCCACCCGCGCCTGTTCCCCGCCCACCGCAGTCAGCATCAGCACCGGCAGCCAGCCGTCCCCCTCCCGCAGCCGCCGCAGCACCTCCCAGCCGTCGCCGTCCGGCAGCATGATATCCAGGACCAGCAGGTCCACGCCGCCTTCCGCAATCCGGGCCAGGGCGGCCGCCCCCGAGGCGGCCTCAGCCACCCGGTAGCCGGCCGCCTCCAGGTAGAGGCGGCAGAGCTCCCGGATGTGCGGGTCGTCGTCGGCCACCAGGACCAGCAGCGGGGCGGCCCCCGCCGCCTCTGGCCCCGGTCCGCGCCGCCCGGTCATTGCCCTCCCCCTCCCGCATGCGCGTGCGCCGTCTCAATTGCTCTGCTGGCTGGCCATGAACAGCTTGAAGAACTCGGCGTTGGAGCGGGTGCGCTTCAGGTTCTGCAGGAGCAGTTCGGTGGCCTCCTGGGTGCCCAGGTTGTGCACCGCCTTGCGGATGAGCCACACCGCCTCCAGCTCCTCCGGCGTCAGCAGCAGCTCCTCGCGGCGGGTCCCCGAGCGCTTGATGTCCACCGCCGGGAAGGTCCGCCGTTCCGCCAGCTTGCGGTCCAGGTGCAGCTCCATGTTGCCGGTCCCTTTGAACTCCTCATAGATCACGTCGTCCATCCGCGACCCGGTGTCCACCAGGGCGGTGGCGATGATGGTGAGGCTCCCGCCTTCCTCCACCTTGCGCGCAGCCCCGAAGAAGCGCTTCGGTTTGTGCAGCGCCGCCGGGTCCATGCCGCCGGAGAGGGTGCGTCCGGAGGCGGGCAGGGTCAGGTTGTAGGCCCGCGCCAGCCGGGTGATGGAGTCCAGGAAGATGACCACGTCCCGGCCCATCTCCACCAGCCGCTTGGCCCGCTCCAGCACCATCTCCGCCACCCGGATGTGGTCCTCGGGCGGCTCGTCGAAGGTGGAGCTGGCCACCTCCGCCCGCACCGAGCGCTGCATATCGGTGACCTCCTCCGGCCGCTCGTCAATCAGCAGCACCATGAGGTGGGTCTCGGGCGCGTTCTGGGCAATGGCGTTGACCAGTTTCTTGAGCAGCACCGTCTTCCCGGCCTTGGGCGGGGCCACGATGAGCCCGCGCTGTCCGCGTCCGATGGGGGCGATGATGTCCACCAGCCGCGTCGCCAGCTCCTCGCGGGTGGTCTCCAGCCGGAAGCGGGTGTTCGGGAAGATGGGGGTGAGGGCTTCAAAGTCCGGCCGTTCCGCCGACCGCTCCGGGTCCACCCCGTTGACGGCATCCACCCGCAGCAGGGCGAAGTAACGCTCCCCTTCCTTGGGCGGGCGCGCCTGACCCGACACCTGATCCCCTGCCCGCAGGTCGAAACGCCGGATCTGGGAGGCCGAGACGTAGACGTCCTCACGGCTGCGCTGGAAGTCCACCGGCCGCAGGAAACCGTAGTCCCCCACGATATCCAGGAGGCCATGGGCGAAGATGAGCCCGTCCTTATGGGTGCGGGCCCGCAGGATCTCCCAGATCAGGTCTGCCTTCTTCAGCGCCCGGTAGTTCTCAATGTTCAGGGTCCGGGCCAGCTTGTAAAGGTCGAGGAGGGTCATGGCCTCCAGCTGGGACATGGTGAGCTGCGGCTCCCGGGGCGGTCGCGGCGGCCGCTCCCCCCGTTCGGCGCGCTCCGCACGGTCCGACCGCTCTCCCCGTTCGGGCCGCGGACCCGGGCGCGGCGGGGCTCCCTCCCGACGCGCCGGCGGGGGCCCGTGCCGGGCTGGAACCGGCACCGGACGCGGGCCCGGACGCCCGTCCGGAACCGCGGGGGCCGGGTGCTCCACCCGGAGGGGGCGGGGGCCACCTCCGGGCTGAAGGGCCGCGCTTCCGGCCGTACGGTAGGGGCAGGGGGCCGCCCCGGGGCCACCGGGGCGGGGACCGTGTCGCCGATGGGCGCCTCCGCGGCGGGGGCCGGGGTCGCCGGCGCTTCCGGCGCGGGCGCCGGGGCGGGAGCTTCCGCCGGTGCGACGGCCAGGGCTTCGGCCGCCGGGGACCGGCCGCTGCTGCGGCGGCCCTTGGCGGACCCGCCTTCCGCCGCCGGCTTGCGGCCCCGCCGGCGGGGGACGGGGGCCGCTTCGCCGGCGGGGCCGGCCCCCTCCGCCCCCGGCTGCTCCACGGCCGGGGCGGCCGGGGCCTCAGCCGGGGCCTCCGCCGCCGGGGCCTTGGTGCTCCGGCGGCGGCGGGCCGGGGCCGTTTCCGCCGGCTCCTCCGCCGCCCCGGCGGCCGCAGCGCGGGTCCGCCGGCGGCGGACCGGTTTGGAAGCCGGCTCCGGGGCGGGCAGGACCCCCTCCGGGGCACTGACGGCCGGCACGCCCTCCGGCGGCGCGGTCGTCCCGGTCAGGGACGGCTCGTGTTCTGCCATACCGTTCTGAAACCTCCTCTACGGGCGAGGACCCGGTCTAGTCCCGCCCCCGGGGTGCTTGCGCCCCAGCAGGTGCTCGGCCTCGATGTAGCGCACGGTCCCGGTCAAGGAACGGATGGCCAGGGAATGGGTCACCACGGCCCCGTTACGGAACCGCACCCCGTGCAGGACCTCGCCATCAGTGATGGCGGTGGAGACATAGAGGACGTCATCGCCCTCCACCAGTTCGTCGAGGGTAAAGAGGTGGTTGATGTCGGTGATGCCCATGCGTTCGGCCCGCTGCCGTTGCTCATCGTCTTCCGGAACCAGCCGGCCCTGCATCTCCCCGCCCAGGGCCTTGACCGCGCCGGCGGCGATAACGCCTTCCGGGGCGCCGCCCATGCCCACCACCATGTCCACACCGGACTGCGGCAGGCAGGCGTCCACGGCCGGGGAGACATCCCCGTCGGTGATGAGGCGCACCCGCGCCCCCGCCTGGCGGATGCGCCGGATGAGGTCCTGATGCCGCTCCCGATCCAGGAGCACCACGGTCAGGTCCTCCACGCGCTTGCCCGCACCATCGGCCAGGGCCTTCAGGTTCTCCTCGATGGGCGCGTCCAGGTGGATGCGCCCGCGGCCGGCGGGCCCGGTAACAATCTTGTCCATGTACATGTCGGGGGCATGCAACAACTTGCCCCGCGGCGCCACGGTCATCACCGCAATGGCCCGCGGCTGGCCCTTGGCCACCAGGTTGGTGCCCTCCACGGGGTCGACCGCAATGTCGACCTCCTCGCCGTCCCCGGCCCCCACCTGTTCCCCGATGTACAGCATCGGGGCTTCGTCCATCTCGCCCTCACCGATGACCACCGTCCCGCGGACGTGCACCGAATCGAGGGCCTTGCGCATGGCATCGACCGCAGCCTGGTCGGCCCCGTTCTTGTCCCCGCGGCCGATGAGCGCCGCGGCTGCGATGGCAGCCGCCTCCGTGACCCGGACGAATTCAAGGGCCAATTCCCGTTCCATCATCGGTTCCTGTGCCTCCATATACGCGCTCAGGGCGCAATTTGCTGCGCTGGTACCGCCAGGGGAGAACGCTCGGGTATGCCGGGTGATGCGGACAGTCCACCTGTACCGGACAGGAAGTTGAAGGGCAACCGGCGTCCCGGCCTTGGTGGCCTCCAGACGAGTTTCGGGGTGGTGCGGTGCCCCCGACGGCTCCGACTCGAACCCGTAGCGGTAGTGGTGGTGTTCCCGTGCATGCGTCACTGGCGAGAAGAATCATGCCAGACACCGGGATAACGCCGGGGATCGCTCTTTATATTAGCCTTCGCCTCCGTTTTTAGCCAGCACTTTTCGGATGCGAGGGGGGAAGCGGTCCACCACCCGGTCCGGACGAGGATGCTGGGAGAACCGGCGGTTGCAGGTGGGGGCGGTGGCGGTGCCTGCCGGCCGATCCGGCCCGGACAGGCGCCGGGGCGCGGTAGGAACCCGGGCTCCAGGCCGCCGCCGTCCCGGCTCCGCAGGCCCCGTCGGCTCCCAGCCGGGCGAGGGGCACCCCCAGCACGGCATCATGGGCGCCCAGGGCGGCCAGCGTGGTCCCGGCATTCGGACAGACCCATTCGCGGGCCCCGCCGCAGGCGGCGGAGCGCGCCAGCTCCCGGCGGGCGGCACTGCCGGCGTGCCAGCTGCCGCACGCGGCGCACGCCCAGCGCCATCGTAGACGGTGCGGCCCCTGCGCGGCCAGCCGGGCCACTTCCGCCCCGCAGGTGCAGCGCAAACTGCCGCCCCCGGTCGGCACCGGATAGACCCCCTCCCGTCCGCAGACGGCGCACGCAATGCGCAGCCATTGCCGGAACGGATGCAGAACCGGGGTCAAGCCCCCACCCCCTTTCGCGCCGCGCCACCTTAATGAAATTGCAACATCTGGGCCCTACACTCAAGGGTAAAAGTCGGCGCGGACCGACATGCTAGGCGGAAAGACCCTTTCCGCCTACCGGAGGGATGGACATGGCCAGCATCGGCAAGACCGTGGCGGCCGCCATAGTCGGCTTTGCGGTCGGAGCCGGCGCGGTGACCGGCGGCCTGCTAACCTATGAGCACCTGGAGCCTACGGGGCCCCATATCGCCAGCGCCGGGGTGGTGCACTACGCCACTGTGGCCGAGAACACCCCTGCCACCCTGCCCCTGGGGCCGGATACCATCAGCAACGTGGTAAAGCGGGTCAGCCCGGCCGTGGTCAAGATCGTGGCCCAGGTGCCGCAGAACACCGGCACCAATCCCTTTTTCAACCAGTTTTTCGGCTCCCTGTTCGGCAACCAGGGACCGGTCAACATTCCCCCTCAGTATCAGACCGATATCGGATCCGGGTTCTTCTTCAACAGCCAGGGATACCTGCTGACCAACGACCACGTGATCAACGGGGCCACCCGCATCGATGTGGTGGTGCCGGGCTACAAGAATCCCTTCCCGGCCACGGTGGTCGGGGCGGATTACGCCACCGACCTGGCGGTGCTCAAAATCAATCCCCCCAAGCCGGTGCCCTACCTGGTGCTGGGCAACTCCAACAACACCCCGGTAGGGTCCTGGGTGATCGCCATCGGCAACCCCTATAACCTCAGCCACACGGTCACGGTGGGGGTCATCTCCGCCAAGGGCCGGCCGCTGACCATCGGCCACCGGCAGTACCGCAACCTGCTGCAGACCTCGGCCGCCATCAACCCCGGCAACAGCGGCGGGCCCCTGCTCAACCTGGCCGGGCAGGTGGTGGGCATCAACACCGCGGTGGCGGAGTCGGCCCAGGGGATCGGCTTTGCCATCCCCACCTCCACCGTGGACCAGATCCTGCCCCAGCTCATGACCTATCACAAGGTCATCCGGCCCTGGATCGGGGTCTGGATTGCCACCGACGACAGCAGCCTGGCCCGGCAGTACGGCCTCTCCACCAGCCGAGGGGTGGTCATCGCCTATGTCGACCCCTCCAGCCCCGCCGCCCAGGCCGGTCTCCAGGCGGGGGAGGTGATTACGGCCGTTAACGGGCGGCCGGTGGACAGCGCCCAGGCGCTGGAGGACATCGTGCACCGCAGCAAGGTCAACCAGACCCTCACCCTGACCATCAACCGGCAGGGGCAGGTCCTCACGCGCACGGTCACCGTCGGCCAGGAGCCCAACGGCCCCCTGCCCACACCTCCGGCTTCCCCCTTCGGGGGCTAGGGGGTCACCACAGCCGGCGCAGGTCCTCCGGGCCCACCGGCCGCTCCATCTCGTAGCGGATGATGCGGTAGCCCTCGCGCTCATAGAGGTGCACGGCATCCTGGTTGTCCCGGGTGACATACAGGCGGGCAAAGCGCACGCCGCGTTCGGCGACGAAGCGATGGGCCGCCTCCAGCAGGAGGCGGCCCAATCCACGCCGGCGGTAGGCCGGCCGCAAGTATACCTGGTCCACCGACCCGAAGGTGCCCTGGAGGTCCATGCGGATGACCACCCAGATGAAGCCGGCGAAGAGGCCGTCGTCATCCAGCACGAAGATGCCGTTCTCATAGGGCCGCCGGACGGCGGTGCGGATACGCTGCGCCTGTTCGCCGAGAAAGGCGGAGGTGCAGACAAAGCGGGGGAAGTTGATCTGGTAGAGGTCACATTGCGCGTCCAGCACCGCGCGGTAATCCTGCGCCCGATACGGCCGCACCTCCACCGCCATCCCCCCCGCCGGCGGCCCCTCTGGGCCTGCCCATCTGCGTCTGATGATAGGAGGCCGGCAGGGGCCGGTCAATTCGGCGCCGGCCGGGCGCTGGCGCGCCGGCCGGGCCGGCGGTATGATGGCGAAAGACCGCTCCTCCAGCTCCTGCCAAACCGGGAGCCGGTGGAAGGGGTCGGTGTGGGCATTTTTAAAGGCGAATTTAAGGAGGGGGTCACCCTGAATCCGGCCGTTTTCCGCGAATACGACATCCGGGGTATCGCCGGCCAGGACTTCGATCAGGACGATATCGTGCGCCTGGGCCGGGCTTTTGCCACCGACCTCAAAGCCCATGGCCTGTCGCGGGCCATCGTTGGCCGCGACAGCCGCACCTCCTCCCCCGCCTACCGCGACGCCCTGGTGGCGGGGCTCACCGCCGGCGGGGTGGATGTGACCGACATCGGCGAGGTGACGACCCCCATCTTCTACTTCGCCCGGGTCCACCTCGGCATCGAGGGCGGGGCCATGATTACCGCCAGCCACAACCCGGCCGAGTTCAACGGCTTCAAACTGGCCCGCGGGCCCGCTACCCTGTACGGGGAGGAGATTCAGGGGATACGCCGGATTCTGGAGAGCGGCCGCTTTACCGCCGGCAGCGGCACGGTGGAGGCAGTCGACGTGGTCCCCGCCTACCTGGCCATGCTGCGGGAGAAGATCCGGCTCGGCCCCCACCGCCCGAAGGTGGTGGTGGACTGTGGCAACGGCACTGCCAGCCTGTTCGCCCGCCGCGTCTTCACCGAGTCCTTCGGGGTCCCGGCCAGTTTCCTCTATTGCGAAGCCGACGCCCGCTTCCCCAACCATCATCCCGACCCGGTGGTGGCGGCCAACCTAACCGACCTGATTGCCGCCGTGCGCCGGGAGGGGGCGGACGTCGGCATCGCCTTCGACGGCGACGGGGACCGCATCGGGGTGGTCGACGACACCGGACGCATCATCTGGGGCGACCGTCTGATGGTGCTGTACTGGCGGGAGATCCTGCCGCAGCATCCGGGCACCCCCGCCATCATTGAGGTCAAATGCTCCCAGACCCTCTATGACGAGGTGGCCCGCCTGGGCGGGCAGCCGGAGTTCTTCAGCACGGGCCATTCCCTGATCAAGGCCCGCATGCGGGAGACGGGGGCGGTGTTCACCGGCGAGATGTCGGGGCACATGTTCTTCGCCGACGAGTACTACGGCTACGACGATGCCTTCTACGCTGCCGGCCGCCTGCTGCGCATCCTGTCCCGCAGCGACCGCCCCCTCTCGGCCCTGCTGGCGGATGTGCCGGAGCGCCCGGCCACCCCCGAGGTCCGCATCGACTGCCCGGACGAGCGCAAGTTCCAGGTTGTGGAACAGGTCCGCGACCACTTCCGGGCCCGGCCCGACGTGCAGGTCATCACCGTGGACGGGGTGCGGGTGGTCTTCCCCTACGGCTGGGGCCTGCTGCGGGCCTCCAACACCCAGCCGGCCCTGGTGGCGCGGGCGGAAGCCGACACCCCCGAGCACCTGGCCGCCATCACCGCCGCCTTGGACGAGGCGCTGGCCCCCTTCCCCTTCCTGCCCGCCCGGAACTGGCAGGAGGGCTAATCCGGGCCCGGCCGGAAAAGGAATCCGCTGCCCGGTCGCGAATCCCCCCTCCGGAACGTTGCTGTCCGGAAGGGGGATTCCTGGTGCCCGGGGGATGGGGATGGTGGCTGCGGCCGGGCCCGCGCCGGCTGCTGGCGCTGGCGCTGACCCTGCCTCCCGCCCTGGCCTTGGCGGCCGATGCCGCCGGCCGCCTCCTGGGCGGCTGGCCGCCCCTCTTGTCCGTACCCTGGGCCGGCGGACTCTGCCTCCTCAGCGGCATCCTGGCCCTGAGCCCGCCCGCCGCCGCCGGACCCCGCCGCGCCTGGGCGGGCTGCCTGCTGAGCGCCGCCGCCGACCGGCTGCCCCTGCTGCTACCGGCCGCGGCCACTGCGCTCGCCCTGGCCGCCTGGCGGACCCGGGCCGGCCCCGCCGGCGGCGTCGTCCTGGGGCGCGGTCCCTGGGGGCGGCCGCTGGCGCTGGCCGACACGGACCGCCTACTGCACCTGCACGTGCTCGGCCCCACCGGCTCCGGCAAATCCTCGGCGGTGCTGCTGCCGCTCATGGCCCAGGATACCGCCCGCGGCTGCGGGTTCGCGCTCATCGAGCCCAAAGGCGACCTGGCGGCCGCCCTGCGGTCGCGGGTCACCCGAAGTGGCCGTACCCTCATCTACTTCGATCCCCGTGAGCCCGACTGTCCCCGCTTCAACCCCCTGGCGGGCCCCGCCGAGGCGGCCGGAGAAGCGCTGGCCTGGGCCCTGTCCGCCCTCACCCCCCTCGGCCACCCGTATTACGAGACCGCCGCCCGGGTGGAACTGCTCTACAGCGTCCGGGCGGTCAAGGCGGTGCACGGGGAAGCAGCCGACCTCACCCATCTGCAGGCCTTCCTGCGCCACGACCCCACCCGCCTGCAGGTACTGGGACGGGTGCGCGACCCGGCCGTGCTGGGCTATTTCCGCGAGCAGCTGGGCAGCCTCGGCCCCCGCAAGGCGGCCGAACAGCGCCAGGGTCTCCTGAACCGCCTCGGCCTGTGGCTGGCCGATCCCCGAGTGGCAGCCGTGCTGTCCGGGCCGGGGGACTTCAGCTGGGATCAGGTGCTGGCGGAGGGCACGGTGGTCCTGGCCCCGCTCACCCTGGCCGGCCTCGGCCCCGCTGCCCGCGCCCTGGCCGCCCTCCTCTGGCAGTCCCTGGCCGCCGCCGCCTACCGGCGCCCGCCGGGGGCCGCCCCCTATTTCCTCTACCTGGACGAATTCCAGCAGTATGTCTCCCCCGAACTGGGCGAATTCCTGGCCCTGGCCCGCGGCTTTGGGGTGGGGCTGGTCCTGGCCCATCAGGACCTGGCCCAGCTGGCGGAACCCCTGCGCAGCAGCGTGCTGGCCAACGCCCGCCAGCGTCTGGCCCTGGGCGGCCTGGCCCCGGAGGACATCGCCCGCCTGCGGGCACTGGCCGCCCCCTTTCCTCTGCCTGACCGCCTGCGCTACCTGCCCCGGGGGCAGGCCTGGGCCAGCCTCACCCGCGGGGGCCGCCTCCGGCCGCCGGTGCCGGTCCGCCTCCGGCACCTGCCGCTATGAGCGGCCCGCCGCCCGCCCTGCTGGCCTGGCGGTTGCGCCAGGCCGGCTGTCTGCCGGGCCTGGCGGCGGCGGCCCCGGACCTGCCCGGAGCGCGGGCTGTGGACGGCGACCTCTGGGCGGGCGATCCCCCCCGCCACCGGCGCCATGCCTGCCTGGTGGCCCGGATCTTCCTGTCCCTGGAACCGGTCCTTTGGAGCTGGAGCCGGATCCCCCCCGCGCCGGGCGGCCCCGCCCCCGACGCCCGCGCCCGCCTGCTGCCCTGCGCCGCCGAAGTCTGGCTGGAGGCCGACACCGGCAGCGAAAGCCGCCGGCAATGGCTGGCCAAACTGGAACGCTATCACCTGTGGGCCCCCGGTCCCCTGGTGGCGGTCGCGGAGGATCCCCGGCGCGTGGCCCGGCTGGCCGCCTGGCTGGCGGCGGGTCCGGCCCCGGACCCCTGGCCGGCCGGGGCCTTCCCCCTGGCGGACCTGGCCCGCACCTTACCGGCCTGGCTGGCCGCGCACGCCCGGCCGGACCCGCCCCCCCACCCGCAGCCCCCATCAGCTGCTACTGGGACCACGGGCCGCTCTCCCTGACCGAAGCCCTGCACCGCCTCAAGGCCGGCCAGGTGGTGACCGGTGTCGAGATCCGCCACGGGGGGCGCCGCCTCATGCTGGGCTTCGGCAGGGGAGCAGGAATTCCGGCCGCAAAGGGGAATAACAGCTATAATATGACAACGCCCGACCGCGACCGTTAAAGGGGGGCTCGCCCGCATGGAACTGAAAGGGAACCGGCAGGGACTCCGTCTCATCCTGGCACCGGCCGATGTCGAAGCTGGCCCCTCGGCGCTGGAAACCCGGCTGGGGGACTTCCTCTCCGCCCGCCTGGCCTTTCTAGGCGGGGTGGGGGATTTGCGGGTGGAGGTTCCGGCTCCCGGTCCGGGTCCTGCCCTGCTCACCGCCCTGGCGGCGGTCTTCGCTCGTTTCCCCCAGTTGCGGCTGCGGGCGGTGGGGGAGCGCAGCGAACGGCCCATCCTCCTGCCGCGACGGGAGGCCGCCGGCCCGCTCATCTGGCGGCAGACCCTGCGCTCCGGCCAGGAGCTGAGCCATGAGGGGGACATCGTGGTACTGGGGGACGTCAACGCCGGCGCCCGCGTGCTGGCCGGGGGCGACATCCTGGTGTTCGGCACCCTGCGCGGGCAGGCCTGGGCGGGGCGGCCCCACCGCAGCGACGCCCGCATCTTTGCCCTGCGCTTTCAGGCGGTCCAGGTCCGCATCGGGGACGCCATCGCCGCCGGCCAGGACGCCGGCACCCCCCTGCGGGACGAACCCGAGTACGCCTGCTACGACCCCCGTACCCGGCAGCTGGTGGTAGAGCCCTGGCGGACCGGCACCTCCACCCCGACCGCCCCGGCCGGCCCGGCCCCCGAGGCCGAGGCGTCCCGAGGCCTGCCCTGGGCCCGCTGACGGCGGGGTTCCGCCGCCGGCGACGGGAAGGGCACGGGTGGGCGGTGGCCAAATACCGGCAAGGCAAGGTCAAACGGCAGCACCATGTGCTGCGCGAGCTGGAGGCCGGCTTGGCCTTCATCGGGCAGCTGCCCGAGGTGGACGGTGTCATCCCCGGCACCATCAAGCCCAAGGCCGGCGGATCCACCGGCTTCAGCTTCCAGTACCTCACCTCCAGCGGCATCAAGCTCATCGGCCGTTCCGGCGGGGCCGCCCAGGAGGTCTTTATCATTACGGCCCATCCGCAGGCGGTCCTGGAAGCCCTGCGGCGGGAGGGACTGCTGCCCCCCGCCTGACAGTCTCCCGACGGGAGGCAGGCGCCCGTCGCCGCCGGGGCGGGGTGCAGCCGGGGCGGGCCAGGTGCTACACTAATGAAGCATGGAACCGATGGGAGGGCACGGGCGCAGCATGGCGGACGCGGAGGAAAAACCATCCCGGTCCGGGGCCGAACAGCTCCTGGCCAGCACCCTGCGGGAACACGGGCTCCGGGTGACCCCTGACCGCCTGCAGCTGTTCCGGACCCTGGAGGCCGCCAGCGCGCCCCTCTCCATCACCGAGATCAGTAAACGGATGGAGCCGCTGGGCATCAACCAGGCGACCGTCTACCGCATCCTGGAACGGTTTACGGCCATTTCCGTCACCCACAGCGTACTGCTGCCTCATGGGGTGGTGGCCTACGAGCTGGTGCCGCCCTTCGCCGAACACCACCATCACCTGGTGTGCTCGCGGTGCGGCCGCGTGATCAACTTCTACAACCCGGAGCTGGATCAGGCCATCCAGGCGGTGGCCAAAAACTACGGGTTCACGGTCACCTCCCACATGGTGGAGGTGCACGGACTATGCACGGAGTGCGCCAAAGCCCACCGCGAGAAGAAGACCGCCCGCTGACCTCACACCGCCCGCCGGCGCCGCAGGGCCCGGGCCAGGGTGGCGGCCACCGCCAGCCCGGCCGCCAGTGCCCCCGCAGCCAGGAACGCCTCCAGGCCCAGACGCAGCCCGTTGAGGAAACGGCCGGTCAGGAAGGCCACCATGCTCCGGTAGGCCAGGTAGCCGGGCACGAAGGGGATGATGGCCGGCACCGCGTAGGACAGGGCGGGGGTGCGGGTGAGCACCGCCGCAGCCTCCGCCAGCACCCCCACCAGAAAGGCACCGGCGAAGTCACCCCCCAGCCCGTCGGCCGGCCCGTAGCCGAGGATGCCTGCTGCACCCCAGGCCACGCCGCCGATGAGGGCAGCCACCCCGATGCGGGAAGGGGGCAGCTGGTACACCACGGCAAAAGCCGCCACCGTCAGCAGGGCGGAGGCGAAGCCGGGGAGGGGCCCCTGCCAGAAGCCGCTCACGGCCACCGCCCCCCAGCCTTCAGGTAGAGGGCCAGGGCCAGGGCCGCCCCTGCCGCCACCGCCCCGGCGATCAGCAGCGACTCCAGGATTTTGCCCGCCGAGGCCAGGAGGTCGCCCGCGATGCCGTCCCGGACGGCGGTGGTCATGAGCACGCCCGGCACCAGCACCATCATGCCGGCGGTCAGGATGGAGCCGGGGTGGAAGGCGACGCCCGGCGGGGCCCAGGCCGCGACCGCCAGCGCCGGCAGGGACGCCAGCAGGGCGGCGGCCAGCACCGCGAGGCTGCTGCGCAGGCCGCGCGCCTGCAGGCCGTTGCGCACCGCCAGGGCCAGGACGCCGGCCAGGAAGGCGGGCACGAGGTCCGGCCCGCGCCCGCCCACCAGGGGGGCCATGAACGCGGCCGCGGCCCCGCCGGCCAGGATGACCCGGCCCGGGCGGTAGGTCTCAGCCCGGGCCGCTTCCGCCAGGCCCCGGGCCAGCTCCGCCGGCGGCAGCGGCTCGGACGCCACCCGGCGCGAAAGCTGGTTTACGGCGGCGATCACCGCCAGGTTGACGTTGCGCTCCTGCACCCGGCGCAACAGCGTGCGCCCATCGGCCGCCTGCACAAAAAGGGCGGTGGGAAACACCACCACCTCCACCGACTGGCCGTAGGCACGGGCCAGGCGCATCATGGTATCCTCCACCCGCGCGGTCTCCGCCCCGCTCTTCAGGAGCTCGGCCCCCGCGTCCGCCACCAGCTCAAGGATGCGGACGGCGGCGGAATCCCAGCCCGGCGAGGACGGCCCCGGCGGAGGGCCCGGACGTGCCACCGCGCATTCCCCGCTTCCCGGCTGCAGACCGAAACACCCAGACCTGGGACAACACAAAGCCGATGAGGGTGCCCACCGGGATGCCGGCCAGGTTGGCGGCCAGATAGTTCCAGTGGGCGTGAACCAGCAGGGAGGAGATGGCATCCTGCACCGCCCCCCCGCCGGCCGCCACCAGGTTGTAGCGCAGGAACGACCCCCACGCCGGCGGCGCCAAAAAGGTGAAACGGGCGTTGCCCAGGTAGTTGGTGACGATGGCCGCCTCGATGGCGGTCCCGAAGGCCAGCCACGGCCAGGCATGCAGGAGGACCCAGTCCAGGCGCAGGACCAGGAAGTTCACCCCCACCCCGCTCAGGCCCACCAGCCCGTAACGCACCAGCCGGCCGGCCAGGCGGCCCCAAGCCGCACCCCGGGCGGTCATGACGGGCGCCTCGCTCACGGCTCCGCGCGCTCCCCCTGGGGCAGGGGCACCCCGCTCAGGAGCTGCTCGGCCCGTAACCGCAACACCAGGCCCAGGGCCTCAAAGAAGATGCCGGCCGACATCTTGCTCACCCCGTGGCGGCGGTTGCCGAAGACAATGGGCATCTCCACCACCTTGAAGCCCTGCAGCCAGGCCCGGAAGGTGAGCTCAATCTGGAAGCCGTACCCGTTGGCGGTGATGCGGTCCAGGTCCAGGGTCTCCAGCACCTTGACCCGGAAGCACTTGAACCCCCCGGTCAGGTCCTGGAACGGCAGACCCAGGACTGTGCGGGCGAAGGTGGAGCCGCCACGGGAGATGAACTTGCGGTACCAGGGCCAGTTCTCGACCCCGCCCCCGGGTATGTAGCGGGAACCCAGCACCACATCTGCCCCGGTCCGGGCCATCGTCTCCAGGAAGCGGGGCAGGTAGGCAGGATTATGGGAAAAGTCGGCATCCATTTCGAACACCAGGTCGTAACCCTGGGTGATGGCGTAACGGAAACCGGTCAAATAGGCGGTGGCCAGGCCCAGCTTGCCCTGGCGGTGAATCACCTCCATCCGGCCCGGATAGACCGTCTTCAGGTGATCCGCCAGCAGCCCGGTGCCGTCCGGGGAACCGTCATCCACCACCAGGATGTTGAAGTCCGGCCCCTGATCCAGGATAGCCTCCACCATCGGCACCAGGTTGGCCAGTTCGTTATACGTCGGCAAGATGACCAGGGCGCGCATGCGTGCCTCCTTATAAGTGGGAAAGCGGTTCGCTCGTGCACGAACAAACCGTGTGACAGGCCGCCTGTGCCTACGCGATCCAATGCCAGGTCGCGAAGATCGCCAGAAACGTCGCCTGCAGGAACGGCAGCGTCCAGACGAGCAGGCGCTGCACCCGGTCCCGTTCCGCCGCTAGCATGCCCAAAACCACAAACATGGGGAACGCGACCAGCACCAGCCGCGACATACTGAGCAGCGGGCTCTCGCCGCCCGCTACCGGGGCCGAGAGATCCACCAGCACCAGGGCTGCCCAATAGACCAGCCATTCCCCCGGTAGCCGGCGCCGGACCCCATAGATCCACAAGCCTGCCGCCGCCAGCGCCGAGCCAAGGTCTATCATAGACAGCACCGCCGCCGGTTGCAACGGACTGCCGGTGACCACCACCTGCCGCAAGGCCAGGACAGGCCCCGCCCACGGCGCCGCCAGCTGCCGGCCCCAATTGGCCTGCGCCTGGATAAACGCCCACGGGGTGCCGGCGGTTACCCATTGCGCCCCCAAAAATGCGGCCAGGCCCGCCGGCAGCCACAGCAACCCCCACGCCTCCCGGTGCCAATGCCAGCGGTGGCGCCGCCAATAAGCCCCCAGCACTGCCACCGCGGCCAGGATGCCCTCACTGCGGGTCACGCTGGCCAGGGCCGTCCACCAGGCGGCCCAGCCCAGGCGTCCCCGCTCCGCGGCCAGAAAGGCGGCCAGGGTGAGAGCCAAGAAGAGCGACTCGGTATAGGCGGCGGACAGGTAAAAGGCGGTCGGGAAGAGGAGCAGCATCCAGACCGCCCGGCGGGCGGCCTCCGGCCCGGCGGCGGTGCGGGCCAGCCGGTAGAGCAGCCCGGCCGCCAGCACCAGGGCCGCATTGGAGATGAGGAGGGCAGCGGTATAGAGCGAGACGGGCAGCAGGGCGTGCAGGCCGGCGATGAGGCCGGGATAGAGGGGGAAGAAGGCCCAGGCGGCCGGGCTGAAATAGCCGCGGGCGGCGATGGAGGTGTACCAGAGGGCATCCCAGCGGATCCAGGGCAGGACCAGGGGATTGGCGACGGGATTGAAGGCGGGGGCCACGTGGCCCCAAGGCAGCAGGGCCAGGTCCACCCACGCGGCCAGAAACAGTCCCACCCGGCTCCACCACACCACCTGCCAGATCTCCCGGGCCACGGGAGGTTCCGGCCACCAGGCAGCCTTAAACCGCCGAACCGCCGCTACCGGATCCCATGGGCACCGTTGCCACCAGCGAGCGTTCAAAGACCATGCCCTGCCAATCGTCCGTCTCCTCCAGCCCGCCCAGCGCCAGCAGCCGGTCGGCCGCCTGCCGGCTGAGGCCGAACCGGGCTACGGTGATACCCCAGGCGTGGGCCTCCACCCACAGGTACTGCACCAGCTGGGCCAGCTCCTCGGTGGTCTCCGCCCGCAGGTAGCCGATGTCCAGCCGTTCGCGGTTGTGCAGGCGGTACAGCGCCAGCCCGCGCACCTCCGCGCCCGTCTGGGGCAGCAAGGCAATCCCGCCGGTCTCGAAACGGCGGCTGATATCCTCCGCCGAGAGGGAATGCGGCACCCAGGGGTTCAGGTCGGCCCACAGGTCGTCCTGATACTTGTTCCAGAAGGCCAGCAGGCGGTCGTGGTCCACTGCCCAGGCGGGCCCCGCCTCGTCCGGCAGCCGCGCCGGCACCGGCAGCGGCCGGATGGTGCCCACCCGCCAGCGCTCTACGGCATGAAAGGCCAGGTCGTCGCGCATGAGGTGCTCGGAGACCTGGTTGCCTTCCGCCACCACCGCCCGCATGATGGTGGCGCCCAGGCGGCGGGCTTCCTCCATGGCAAACTCCACGAACTGCCGCCCGATCCCCTGCTTCTGCCGGTCGGGGCTGACCCGCAGCCCGCCCACGTAGGCCTCATGCGTCCGCGGGAACTCCAGCACAATGGTGCCGACCACCCGGTCGTCGTCCAGGGCCAGGTACAGGCCGCCGCGCGGCCGTTCCAGGTAGCCGCTCAGCTCCTGGGGCAGGTAGTCGTTGGTGAACTGGCTCAGAAACTGCCTGGCCCGGCTCTCATCCGCCTTCTCCGCGTGCACAAACCGCAGCAATCGGGTGGCCCTCCCTTGTGCGCCATGGCCCCATTGTACATGCCGCCCCAGGCAACTTCAACCAAGCGGGCCCCGGGGCACAGGCGGGTGCGCGGCGTCCTTGCTCGACGGATTTCGCGTACCCAAGTATGGAAAGTGTGGTATGTTTGGACTAATCACTTTGGCGCCCCTCCGCCGGCGGCCGCGGCGCAGGCGCGCCGGCAGGGGTTCCGCAAGGAGCGAACGGCATGGATGCGGCGGCGTTGACGACCGTGCCCCTGGCAGAGCTGTGGCGGCCGGCCGTCTTCCTGGCGGCGGTGTTCCTGGAAGGGCTCTACCTGCTGCTGGTGGTCGGACCCTGGAATGAGGCGTTCCCGGAAGCGCGCCCGGTGCCGCTGGTGCGCATGCTGGCCTTCACCCTGGGGCTGGGCGCCTTTTACCTGGCCTGCGGCAGCCCCCTGGCCTACGTGGCCGACCACGACCTGTTCACGGCCCACATCGTGCAGCACATGCTGCTAACGGCGGTGATGCCGCCTCTGTTGTGGCTGGGCACCCCCGGCTGGCTGCTGCGCCCGCTCTACCGGCGGCCCGCCGGCCGGCGCCTCCTGCGCTTCCTGGCCCGGGCCGACGTGGCCTTCTTCTCCTTCAACGGCCTTTCCGCCCTCCTGCTGATGCCGGCCGTCTACGACCGCGTGCTGGCCAGCGGCCCTCTCCAGGGGATCAGCAACCTGGCGCTGGTGGTGACCGCCCTCATCTTCTGGCTACCGGTCCTCAACCCGCTGCCGGAGCTGCCGCCCCTGACCCCCGGCAAGCGCCTGCTCTACCTGTTCTTCGCCGCCGACGCCGTGACCTCCATGGTCGGCTTCCTGTTCGTCGACCCGCCGCTGTACCGGCCCTACTTCGGGCACACGACCGCCTTCGGCCTCACCCCCCTGGCCGACCAGCAGCTGGGCGCCACCCTGCTGCTGGCCCTCATGGTCCTGGTCTACGGGACCGCCTTCTTCGCCACCTTCCTCCGCTATCAAGGCGGGATGGCGGCCTGGTACGAGTAGCCGCCCTTGCCGGCCCCGCCCCCGCCGGCCACAATAGCCCCAGAACGGTCGCGCGGCGGGAGGCGGCAGCGGTGGCGGAAGGCAGCGGCAAAAGCGGCGGCGTGCGGGACCTCCTGGCCAACGAACGGACCTTCCTGGCCTGGATCCGGACCGCCATCGGCCTGATGGGCTTCGGCTTCGTGGTGGCCAAGTTCAACCTCTTCCTCTACATCCGGGGGCTCTACACCCGCCGGCCCACCCCCGGCTCCGGCACCCTGGGCCTGGTACTGGTAGGTGCCGGCATGGGCCTGCTGCTGCTGGCCACCTGGCACTACCACCAGGTCCGCACCGGCATCCTGAGCGGGGATGACCGCCCGGCCGCCCACTCCCCCATGGCCTACCTGGCCGCCGCCCTCCTCTTCGCGGCCGGGGCGGCGCTGCTCATCTACCTGGGCCGGACCCGCCTGCCGTAACCGCATCCGGCCGGATCCGGACCCGATCCCCCGGCCGCCAATCCGCCAAGGTCCCCGCCGGAGCCTCCACCGTCCACCACGCCCCCTGCACCCAGGGCCCCAGGCGCCAGGGCCCCATCGCGGGGGTAACCCGCAGGACACGGCCCTCCCGGTCCAGGTAAGCGACGTCGATGGCAAAGCGCATCCAGCAGGTGTGGATGGCAGCCGTATGGGGAAAGAGCACCGCCGCCAGGCCGGACGGGAAGCGGCGCCGGCCCATGAGGCCGCGCAACCGTTCGCCGAATGCCTCATAGACCACCGCGGGGCGGGACTCCCCCGCCCGCTCCAGCCGCACCTGCCGCATCAGCCCTTGCCCCCCAGGCTGCGCAGGATGCTGTAGATCCCCGGCCCCAGCACAATCGCGAACAGGGTCGGCAGGATAAAGACAATCATGGGGAACAGGAGCTTCACCGGCAGCTGGGCCGCCGCCTCCCGCACCCGGGCCAGGCGCTCCTCCTTGACGTCGCGGGCCAGGGCGCGCAGAGCCGGGCCGACCCCCGCCCCGGTGCGGCTGGACTGCGCCATCAGATTGGCGAACCGCAGCAACAGACGCGACCCGGTGCGGGCGGCCAGGGCCCGGAGGGCCTCGTTGCGGCTGGATCCCATCGCGAGGTCGCTGACCACCCGCCCGAACTCCTCCCCGCCACCCCCTTGAGACGCACCACCACCCGGCGCAGGGCGCCCTCAAAACTGAGGCCGGCCTCCACGCTCACGCTCAACAGGTCGAAGATCTCGGGCAGTTCCCGCTCCAGCTCCCGGCGCCGGGCCTGGGCGCGGGTGCGGATGTGCACCCCGAAGAAGAGGTAAGTGATGAGGCCCAGGGCCGCCAGCAGCAGCCAGGCCTGCCAGCCGGGCACCCCGGGCGCCGCCAGCAGGAACGCCCCCGCCAGCAGCGGCACCGCTAGCGACACCAGCAGGCGCAGGGCGGTGAAGGCCCGCGGGGAGAGGTGTACGCCGGCCATGCGCAAGGAGCGGGCCAGCTCCGCCTCCGCCCGTGCCGGGAGCACCCGCCGCGCCACCGCGTCCTCCCAGCCCCGCCAGAGCGGGAGCAGGACCCGTTCCACCAACGGCTGCTCCAGCTCGTCTGCAGGGGCGTGCACCGGCCGCACCCGGAATTCGCGCAGCCGCGCGGACAGCCGCTCCAGGATGGCCTGGTGGCGCCGCTCCTGCCCGGCCTGGCGCACGGTGACCGCCAGCGCCAGCAGCAGCAGGGTCAGGGTGAGGGGGCTTGCCCAGATTGCCGCCATGCGCTATCCCCCCGTCCGCCGGATGATGAGGCGGATCACATAAAAGCCCAGGGCCAGCGACACCACCACATAGACCAGGGTGAGGAGACCGGCGCGGGCGGACAGGAAGGGCAGCAGATAGGCCGGGTCCAGGAACCAGATGGCCAGGCCCAACGCCGGGGGCAGCAGGGTCAGGATCCAACCCGACAGCCGGCCCTGGGCGGTAAGGGTCCGGATCTCATTGCGCAGCCGCTGGCGGTCGACGATGGCCTCCACGATGCTGTCCAGCACCGTCGCCAGGGATCCCCCCACCTCCCGCTGCACCATGATGGCGGTCACCGCCAGGTTCAGGTCCCGGGAGGGCAGGCGTTCCGCCAGTTCCGTCAGGACCTCGTCGAAGCCGTACCCCAGGGACTGCCGCCGCAGGACCCGCTCCACCTCGCCCTTGAGCGGCTCCGGGGTCTCCTCCGCCACCAGGGCCAGGGCCTGGGGCAGGGAGGAACCCGCCCGCATGGCGCTCGACACCCCCCGGAAGAATTCCGGCAGCTCCGCCTCCCCCTGCGCGAACCAGCGCGCCTGCCGGGCCCGGAACCAGGCCACGGTGCCGCCCCCGCCGGCCAGGGCCAGGATGAGGCCCCCGGCCGGACCCCGCCAGAGCAGGCCCAACAGCCCAGGCACCAGCACCGCGAGAGCGATGGCCCCCCAGTACTCCTCGGCCCGCAGATGCAGCGAGGCCGCACGCTGGCTGCGACGCCAGCGCCGGCGGTAGCGCTCGACCGCCTGCCGCCACCAGGGCAGCTCCACCCGGCTGCCCCGCACTAACCGGGCCAGCCGCCGGCGCACCGCCTTGCGGTCCTGCCAGCTGCGCCAGCCCGCCCAACCCAGGCCCAGGGCCAGCACCCACAGGGCGGTCAGCACCCCCGGGGCCGCGGCGCCCATGGCTAGACCCCGAACAGCGCCAGGGGCACCTCGATGCCCTGGCGGCGCAGGCGCTCGTAATGGACCGGCCGCAGACCCAGGGCCCGGAAGCTGCCCTGAATATGGCCGGCGCTATCCACCCCCGTCTGCTCGAGGGCGAACAGGTCCTGGGTGGTGATGATGCCGCCCTCCATCCCCACCACCTCAGTGATCTGCACCACCTTGCGGGACCCGTCCTGCAGGCGGGCCTCCTGGACGATGAGGTCGATGGCGGATGCGATCTGCTGCCGGATGGCGGCCAGCGGCAGTTCGGCCCCTGCCATCAGCACCATGGTCTCCAGCCGGGAGAGGGCATCCCGGGGGGAGTTGGCGTGGATGGTGGTCAGGGAGCCTTCATGACCGGTATTCATGGCCTGCAGCATGTCGAGGGCCTCCCCGCCCCGCACCTCCCCCACCAGGATGCGGTCGGGGCGCATCCGCAGGGCGTTGCGCACCAGAGTGCGGATGGTGATCTCTCCCTTGCCCTCAATGTTGGGAGGGCGGGCCTCCAGGGACACCCGGTGCGCCTGCTGCAGCTGCAATTCCGCGGCATCCTCGATGGTGATGATGCGCTCATCCTCGGGGATGTAGCCTGAGAGGGCGTTCAACATGGTGGTTTTCCCAGAGCCGGTGCCGCCGGAGACCAGGATGTTGAGCTTGCCCCGCACCGCCATTTCCAGGAACTGCGCCATCCCGTCGGACAGGGTGCCCAGCCGGATGAGGTCGTTCATGGTAAAAGGCCGGGCGGAAAACTTGCGGATGGTAATGGTATCCCCCAGCACCGACACCGGCTGGATGACCGCATTGAGGCGCGAACCGTCCGGCAGCCGGGCGTCCACCATGGGACTGGCCTCGTCCACCCGCCGCCCGGAATAGGCCAGCATCTTTTCCAGGGTGGCCTTCAGATGGGCCGCGTCCCGGAAGCGCACCTGCGTCAGCTCCAAACGGCCGTTGCGCTCGATGTACACCTGCTTGGGGCCGTTGATCATGATCTCGCTCACCGCCGGGTCGTCCAGCAGGGGCTGGACGGGCCCGTAGCCGGTGATCTCATCAATCAGGATACGGGTGAGCGGTTCCCGCTCCGCCGGCAGCACGTCGGTCTGGTCGAGCACCGCCCCGATGCGGGCGGCGAGCTCGGCCCGCGGCAGATTCTCCAGCTGTTCGGCCTGGTCGGACAGGGCGTTCTGCACCCGCTCCTTCAAGGCCAGGAAGCGCTGGGCCAGGTAGTCGACCTCCTCCCGCTCCCCGCTGCGGCTGCTCTGGGTCACGGTGCGGAAGGCCTGGGCCTGCTGGTTGCGGTTCAAGCGCGATTTGAGCGACATCTGCCCCTTCCTCCTGCCGGTTCACCGGCCCTTAGCGTCCCATCCCGGGCGCACTCCCGTCCGGTGCCTTGGCCGCCCGCCGGCCCAGCTGCCACCAGGGCTTGCGCGGCTCCGGCACCGGCACCGCCGGGGCAGGATTGTCCCCCCGCCCGGTCAGGTCACGGGCCAGGTCGCCGATGGCCTCAGCGAAGAGCGAATGCGGCTCCAGCAGCACCAGCGGCCGCCCCTGGTTGGAGGCCTTGACCGGCCAGGCGCCGTCGCTGGGCAGCAGGTAATCCACCGGCGTCCCGAGCGCGGCCGCGATCTCCGGCGCCTCCACCCCGGTGTGGGACCCGGCCCGGTTCAGCACCACTCGCACCTTCTCCTTGGGATAACGGAACCCTTCCAGGAACAGGCGCAGGGCCTGGCTGACCGTGCGCAGCGTAACCACATCCGGCATGCAGACCAGGAGGATGAGGTCAGCAAAGTCCAGCGCGGCCACGTTCACCTCGGTGTAGCCGGGGGCGGTGTCGATGATGACATAGGAATAGTGCTGGCGCAGCAGCTGCAGGATGCGCACCACCTGGTCGGCCCGCACGTCCTCCGCCTCCTGCGGTTCCAGGGGTGCGGGCAGGATGGCAGCCGGGGTCCCCGCCACCGGGCTCATCACCCGCTCCAGGTGGGCCCGGTCGATGGGACCGTCGGTAACCAGGGTGTGGATGGTGGCGCGGGGGGCGTCGCCCACCAGCGGGGCCACATCCCCGAACTGCAGGTCGAGGTCGATGATGGCGGTCGGGCGCCGGGTCTGCTGGGCAATGGCGATGCCCAGATTGACCGCGATGGTGGTCTTGCCGACGCCGCCCTTGGAGGAGAAGACCGCCACCACCTTGCCCGGGCCGCTCTCCCCCTCCAGGGGCCGGGCCACCCGGGTCAGCACCCCCTCCAGTTCGCTTCGCCAGCTGTCGGCAAACACCACATCCCGGGCCCGGATGAGGAGCGCCCGTCGCGTGGTCTCCGCGTCCGGCCGGCCCGCCACCAGCACCAGCGGGTACGGCAGCTGGGCCAGGTGCTCGACCAGGCCGATGTTCTCCTCCAGCACCTGGTCATCCAGCACCAGCACCCCCGGCGGGTCCTGGGCACACTCCTCCAACCCCTGGCGCAGGTTACGCGACGCCCCGTTCAAGACTGCCCCCGGGAAGGAGCGGATGGCCCCCGCCAGGGCATCCCGCAGGCTGTCGGTGGCCACCACGTAGGCGGTGTACATGCTCCCTGTCCCCCTCCGTTTCCTGTCCGGACCCCACCCTCCGGGCCCGTCAGGGACTCTGCCACTGGGAGAGGGTGTAGGGCGCCGGCGGCTGCGCGGCAGGTCCGGGACCGTCCAGGGCCACCTCCAGGCTGCCGTGCTGCTCGGCAAACAGCAACTTCGCCACCTGGGCCGGGGGCAGGGCCAGGATGAGGGTCTCCCCATTGCCGGGCGTGGGCGCGGTGGGGCTCAGGGAGCCGTTCACCCCCAGCACCGGCAGGTGGTTGAAGATCATGACCTCCTCCGGCTGGCCGGCAGCAGTGGTCACGGAGGAGAAGATGCTGATGCGGTCCCCCGCCGCCACCAGCCCGTCGACCACATCCTGCGCCCCCAACGGCAGGTCCACCGCCACATCCCCGGGCGCAATCCGGGCCGCCAGCACATTGGCGCTTTTAGGATAGAACACCTCGGAGCCCACCAGGGGTGTCCCCGCCGCCAGGTTTTCGGCCGCATACCCCCCGGCCAGGGCCGCTGGGGAATGGAGGGCCCCCGGCGGCACCAGAGCCAGGGGATAGCGCCGGACCCCTACGTCGGATACGGTCAGGGGCTGGTAGGCGGCCACCGCCTGGCGCAGCACCAGCACGGGTGCGGTAGGCACCGCCCGCCGGGCGGCGGCCGCCCGGGCCTCCGCCAGGCTGCGGACGTACTGAAGGGTGGCGTAGATGGCCAGGGCCCCCACCAGGAGGGCCGCAATCGTCCAACGGTTGACCCGCACGCTCTCCCGCAGCTGCTCGAGCGGTTTGGCCATCCTACCGTCCCCCACCGTGCCAAATGTCATAAGCGGTTGTTGGAAGTCCCCGAAGGGGGACCCTAGCCGTTCACCGAATTGGCTATATTAGTTAAGGTGTTGTTCACGTTTTTTCCGAGGGTCGTCAGGGCAAAAATTACCACAATAGCCACCAGCGCGATGATGAGGGCGTACTCGACCATGGCCTGGCCTTCCCGCTCCTGCTTCAGGCTCTGCAGCCAGACCCAAAGACGCATCAGCATAGGGATTCTCCTTCCCGACCCTGCCTGGCGGGGCCGTTCGGTTGCCCGTCCGCTGTCCGGACGGGGTAGACGGGGTTCGCCTTACGGCGATAACGTTTCGCCGCTTTAGGTTAAATTCCTTCACCGATCGACAACATTGTCCAAGGGGTCCCCGATTGCCCGCACCAGACGGGTCCATTACAATAACAGAGTGCGATAGTCGGAATTGGGTTCGGGCACCGCTCCTCCCCTGCCCCGCCGGTGGCAAGGCATCCGGAGAATCCCCGGCGGGAACGGCGGCAGGACGGTTTATCCCGGACTTGACCGGCGCCCGGTCAAGAGCGCCGGTTTTCGGTCCCAACGGGCATTTTAGGGGCAGGCTAAAAGCCGAATCCGGGCTAGGACCTTGGAGCTATGCTGAAGGCAACAGGCCTGCCGGAAGCCGGCGAAGGAGGGGCGGCGCGTGGTCACCGAGGAAGACGTGCTCACGGTCCTCAAGGAGGTCTCGGACCCCGAGATCGGCCTTAACGTCGTAGATTTGGGTCTGGTTTACGGCATCGACATCGAGGAGGACGGCAAGGTCTTCGTCCGCCTCACCCTCACCGCCCCCGGCTGCCCCCTGCATGAGACCATCAGCCGGGCGGCAGAGATGGCCATCGAAACCCTGGACGGGGTCAAGGAGGCGCACGTCGAGGTGGTCTGGGACCCGCCGTGGACGCCTGACCTCATCTCCGACGAGGGCCGCCGCCTGCTGGGCCTGTAAACCGCTAGCGAATGGGGTGACGTGCGTGCCGACGGTGACCAAGGAAGCGGTCCTGGCCGCCCTGGATCGGGTGGAGGATCCCGAACTCAAGGCCAGCATCGTGGCGCTCAACATGGTGCGCGGAATCGGTTTCCCGGCCGCGGGGACGGTGGAGGTGGAGATCGCCCTTACCGTGGCCGGCTGCCCGCTGCAGGACCGCATCCGCGAGGACGCCGAGCGGGCGCTGCTGGCCCTGCCCGGGGTGGAGACCGTCCGGGTCCGGCTGTCGGTCATGGAGGAGGAGGACCGGCGGCGCGCCTGGGCCTCCGCGTATGCCGCCTCCCAGGCCCGGGCCGGGGCCCGGCAGGCGGCGCCGGCCGCGGAAGGCGGCGGGGCCCCGCCCAAGGCCCCCAAGGCCCCGGTGGCCACCGGCCTGCAGCTGGGTCCCATCCCCGGCCAGGACCCCTGGGCCGGCACCATGCTCGACGCCAAGAACCCCACCACCATCATCGGGGTGGCCAGCGGCAAGGGCGGGGTGGGCAAGTCCACCGTCACCGCCAACCTGGCAGTGGCCGTCCGCCGCCTGGGCTACCGGGTGGGGGTCATGGACATGGATGTCTACGGCTTCAGCCAGGGCCGCATGTTCGGGGCCCACGGCACCGCGCGCGTGAACGCCCAGCAGAAGATCCTGCCCTGGCACGTGCACGACGTCTCCCTGGTCTCGATGGGCATGTTCATCGGGGAGGACCAGGCGGTCATCTGGCGCGGGCCCATGCTGGGCAAGCTCATGGAGCAGTTCTTCGGCGATGTGGCCTGGCCCGAGCTCGACTACCTCTTCATCGACCTGCCCCCCGGGACCGGCGACGTGGCCCTCGACATCGCCCAGCGGGTGCGCAAGGCTCAGCTGGTGCTGGTCACCACCCCCCAGGAGGTGGCCACCCACGTGGCCCGGCGGGCGGCCGATGTGGCCCGGCGCGCCCAGCAGACCCTCTTGGGCGTGATCGAGAACATGTCCTACGCCCGTTGCCCGGACGGTACCCGGTTCCCCCTCTTCGGGGAGGGAGGCGGCCAGCGCCTGGCCGACGAGCTGAAGGTACCGCTGCTGGGCCAGATCCCGCTGGAGACGCATGTGCGGGAGTCGGGGGATAAGGGCAAACCGGCGGTGGTGGTGGCGGCCGATTCCGAAGCCGGCCAGGCCTTCCTCGCCATCGCCCGCAAGCTGGTGGAGCTGACGCCCGCGCGCGCCGCCGCCCAGCAGTAACCCCTCCCCGCCGCCTGCCGGGGCCCATCCGGGCTCCGGCTCGGCGTTTTGCGGGCCAATCAGGGTTCCAGGCGCCCGAAGCGGCTCCAGCCGTAAGCCAGCGCCGCCAGGCCCCAGCCGGCCAGCACGCCCAGGCCCAGGGGCAGGCCCGCGGCGGGGATGCCGCAGACGCCGGCGGTGCTGCCGTCCCAGTCGGCCATCGGCGCCAGGTGGACCGTCGGGCTCAACAGACCGGCCCACCCCGCCAGGCTCAGGAACAGCCCCCCGATCAAACCCGCTGTGCCCAGCACGAGGGTAACGGTGACCGAGCGGGTAAGCCGGGAAAGGGCCAGCACCACCGCCACCCACACCCCCGCCGCCACCAGCGCCAGCACCAGCGCCCAGAGGTCGAAGGCCCACTGGGGCAGGATGGGGAAGGGCGGGCCCGCGGGCTGTACCGGGGGGAAGGAGCCGGTGACCTTCACCAGCCGCGCCCCCACCACGTGCGGGGCCCAGGGGCTGCCCGTGCCCACCAGCAGTGCGGCCCCCAGCCAGGTGAGGAGGCTGCCGCCGGCCAGGCTCCCCCACCCCGCCGTGATGCCGGTCGCCAGCTTGGCCAGGTAGATGGCCCCCCGCCGCTGCCCGTGCAGGAAGAGAAAGCTGAGGGTGCCGTCCTGCACCTCCCCCGCCACCAGGTCGGCGGTCACACCCAAGGCCAGCAGGGCGTAGCCCAGGATGGCGGGACCCGTCAGCACCAGCCCGGCCAGACGCCAGGCGCCGGTGTGCCAGGGGCGGAGCCGGATGATGCCGTGGGCCAGGCGGTAGCGGTCCAGGGCCACCGTCTCCTCCAGGGCCCCGGCCTGACCGCGCGGCGCGTGGCGGGCCAGGCGGCGGTCCTCCTGCAGCTGCTGCCGGACCGGCACCCCTTCCAGGTTGACCAGGTTGGCCGCCATGGCCGCCTCCTGCTCATGGATAAGGGTCTGCTGCGCCGGGGGGGCGGCCGCCGCCCGGGCGCGAAGGGCGGCCAGGGCCCGGGCATTGAGGGCCGCCTGCTGGCGCAGGTTGGCCTCCTGCGCCGCCTGCCCCCGCCAGGTAGCGAACACGGTCAGCGCCGCCAGCGCCAGGGTGCCCGCCACCAGGAGCCGTCCCCGCCGCGCCCACAGCTTGCGCCACTCATTGTCGAAGAGCGCCCACCACATCCCCGTCCTCCTCCCGCCGGCCGCCGGTCCGGGCCAGGTACCGGCTCTCCAGGCTGGCCCGCACCGGGGTGACCTCATAGACCGCCCAACCCTGGCCGATGAGCTCCCGGACAAGGTCCGGCACCGCTTCCGCTTCCCAGGCCACGCGCAGGGCATCCCCGTCGGCCGTGACCGGCCGGCCCCGGGCCTCCAGCCACGCGGCCGCGGCCGCAGCCGGCTCCACCCGCAACCGCAGCTGTTGCGTCCCGCCCCCGGCCGCCTCCACCGCCGTTACCCGGCCCCTTTCCAGGAACACCAGCCGGTGCGCCACCTGCTCCACCTCCGCCAGCAGGTGGCTCGACAGCAGCACGGTCATGCCTCCCGCCGCCAGCCGCCGCAGGTGCTCCCGGAAGTCGCGCATGCCGGCGGGGTCCAACCCGTTCATGGGCTCGTCCAGGATGAGGATGGAGGGGTCCTGCACCAGGGCCAGGGCCAGGGCCAGGCGCTGGCGCATGCCCAGCGAGTACCCGCTCACCCGGCGTTCGGCTGCCGCCCCGTCCAGCCCCGCCTGCGCCATGCGCGCCCGTACCGTGTCCGGGTCCGCCGGTAGCCCCCGCATGCGCAGGGCCTGGCGGACGTTCTCCATGCCGGTCAGATAGGGATAGAAGCGGGCTTCCTCCACGATGGCCCCCACCTCGGCCAGGGCCTGGGCCCGGCGGGTGCGCACCGGGATGCCGTGGATCCGGATTTCCCCGCGATGCGGGGCCAGCAGGCCCAGGATCATCCGCAGGGTGGTGGTCTTGCCCGCCCCGTTGGGCCCCAGCAGGGCACACACCTCGCCCCGCCCCACCGTAAAGGACACCTCCTCCACCACCCACCGCCGACCGAAGCGGCGGCCGACGCCCTCCAGCTCCAGTACCGGCTCCCCGGCCCCGTCCGTCATGGGTCTCCCTCCGTTCCCGCCCCGTCCAGGATAGAATACTAGGTATAGGAGGACGCCGCAAGCCCAGCTTTTCCCCTCCCTTCGACAGCCCGCAAAACGGCCGGCGCCATCCCGCAGGATGGCGCCGATCCGGGGGCCGCGTGCCTAGGACTGGGGCTCGGACAGCGAGGCGGGGCTGTCCGCCCGCCCGTAGCGATCGGCCAGCCGGACCACATCCTCCAGTTCGGGGGAGGAGACCTCCACCACCTCCAGGGCGGTCACCGCCTGCAGGCGGTGACGGGTGCCGGGCGGGATGTGCACCGCCTGCCCGGCCCGGAAGGGCCGGCGGCGGCCGTCCAGCTCCAGGATGCCTTCCCCGGCCAGGCAGTACATGCTTTCCTCTTTCACGCGATGGTACTGGAGACTGAGGCTCTGGCCGGCCTCCACATGCAGGATCTTGCCGGCGTAGCGGCCGGTGACCGCCCACCACACCTCATAGCCCCACGGCTTGTCGACACGGGTGATCCCGCCCGCTTCAGGCTTGCCCATCCGGCTCCCCTCCTGCCGGCTCGGCCGCCAGGCTGTAGACGAGGGCGGTCTCCCCATGGCGGGCACGGACCTGGAACCCGTGCTCCGCCAGGAAACGGGTCAGCGCCGCCTCGGGGATGTAATGGGGGTCGGGCCAGAATTCGGTGACGATGAGCCGCCCGCCCGGCCGCAGCACGCGGCGGACCTCCGCCAGCACCGCCGGGCGGCGGGCGGCGGGCACCTCGCCCAGCACCGCCACCATCACCACCCGGTCGAGGGCCGCATCCGGCCAAGGCAGGCGGGTGGCGTCCGCCACCGCCACCTCCACCGGGACCTCCGGCACCCGCCGGGCCAGCCGGCGGCGGGTCATCTCCACCGCCTGGGGCTGTACATCCACCCCATAGACCATGCCGCCGGGGCCGACCGCCCGCGCCAGGGCCTCCAGGATGACGCCCACGCCGGTGCCGATCTCCCCGACGCGCCCGTCCCGGACGTCCCCCAGCACCGCCAGCACCCGGTCAGGCCCGAAGAACCGCCGGCGCACGGGGTTGTCCAGGAAAAAGCGTTCCCACCCCGCCGCCATGGGCGCCGGGCGGCGGCGGCCCTGCACCCGCAGGGCGGCGAACCCCGCCCCCAGCACCGCCGCCGCGCCCAGCACCCAGCGCCAACCTTTGGCCAAGCCCATGCCCCCTTTAGCCGCCGGCGCCTACCCGCGCGACACCGGCATGCCGACCTGGCCCACCGCGTTGTGCGTCCGCCGCCAGTCGACAGTAGGCCTGATGGCTTCCCAGTTTACCCGATCCTTGTGCCGTTCGACCACCTCAAACAGCGACTCGATCAAGGTCTCGGACAACAGGTGGGGTTTCAGTCCCAGGTCCATGAGCTTGGTGTGGCGGGCGTTGTAATAGTGGGAATCGGCTTCGGTGCGGGGGTTGGGCAGGTAGTCGATACGGGCCCCGCCCGGCCACAGGCGGGCCACCAGCTCCGCCAGCTGCTTGACCGAGAACTCCTCCACAAACTGGTTGAAGACCCGGTATTCCCCCGGCGCGGGCGGGTTCTCGAGCGCAATCTCGATGCAGCGCACGGTGTCCCGGATGTCGAGCATCCCCCGCGTCTGCCCGCCCTGCCCATAGACGGTGAGAGGGTGCCCCAGCACGGCCTGGATGATGAAGCGATTGAGGACGGTGCCGAAGACGGCGTCATAGTCCAGACGCGTGGCCAGGCGGGGATCCTGGGCCGTCTCCTCCGTCACCTGGCCGTAGACGATGCCCTGGTTGAGGTCGGTGGAGCGCAGCCCCCAGTTGCGGCAGGCAAACAGGATGTTGTGGCTGTCGTGCACCTTGGAGAGGTGGTACATGGAACCCGGCTGCTTGGGGTAGGGCAGGACGTCGCGGCGGCCGTTGTGGGTGACCTCGAGGAAGCCTTCCTCAATGTCGATGTTGGGGGTACCGTATTCGCCCATCGACCCCAGCTTGACCAGGTGCACGGCCGGGTTGATCTCGGCCATGGCGTACAGGACGTTCAGGGTGCCCACCACGTTGTTGACCTGGGTGTAGACGGCGTGCCGGCGGTCAATCATGGAATAAGGCGCCGAGCGCTGCTCCCCGAAATGGACGATGGCCTCGGGCTCGAATTCCCGGAAGACCCGGTAGACGAATTCGGCGTCGGTGAGGTCGCCGATGAAGGGGGTGATGACCCGCCCGCTGACCGCCTGCCAGACCCGGATGCGCTCCTGCAGGGAGGCGATGGGCACCAGGCTTTCCGCCCCCAGCTCGAAGTCGTACTGGCGGCGGGCGAAGTTGTCCACCACCCCCACCTCATGCCCGCGCCGGGACAGATACAACGCTGTCGGCCAGCCCAGGTACCCGTCGCCACCCAATACCAGCACCTTCACGCCTGTTCCTCCCCCGTAAACGATGTTCTGAATCCACGCTGCCAGCTGGATGTTGCCAAATCGTTACCGCTCCGGGCAACCGGCCCGCCCATCCGGCCCGGGTCCGGCCCCGGCGCCTCTGCTATCATGAAAACGACGGTCCTCCGCAATCGCGCACGTAGGGAAAGGGGGGCACAGGATCGTGGCCGGGGCATCCACCCATTCCCACTCCCATTCCGCGCCGGCTCCCTCCCTTTCCGCCCGCCGGCTGGGCTGGGCCCTGACGCTCACCCTGGCCGCCGCCCTGGCGCAGGCGCTGGGCGGCTGGTGGGCGCACAGCCTAGCCCTGTGGTCCAATGCCGGTCACCTGCTCTCCGACGGCATAGCCCTGGCCCTCGGCTTCTGGGCCGCACGGGTGGAGGATGCCCCCCCAACCCAGCGCCTGTCCTACGGCTACCACCGCAGCGGCATCATCGCCGGCTTCCTCAACGCCCTGCTGCTGGGACTCATCGGGGCCACCCTGGTGGGGGAAGGCGCCGTGCACGTGCTGCGGCCCGAAGCGGTGGATCCGGGGCCGGTGGCCGCCCTGGCAGCGGGGGCCATCGGCTTCGGCCTCCTCATCACCTGGGTGCTGTCCCCCACCGCCGGACGCGACCTCAATGTGCGCGCCCTCTTCCTGCACGCCTTCTGGGACACCGTGGGCTCGGCCGGCATCGTGCTGGCCGCCCTGCTGGTGGCGCTCACCCGCTGGGGAGGTTGGGACGCCCTAGCCGCAGCCGGCATCGGGCTGGCGGTGCTGCACGCCGCCTGGTCGGTAGGCCGTGACAGCCTCAACATCCTCATGGAGGGCGTACCGGCGGGCCTGGACCCGGCTGCGGTGCGCGCCGCCATGCGGGAGGTGGAGGGGGTGGAGGAGGTGCACCACCTGCACCTGTGGGCCTTAAAGCCCGGATTTCCCGCCCTCTCCGCGCATGTGCGGGTGACCGCCGCCGCCCTGGCCGCCGATGGCGGCCAGGCGGTGCTGGGCCGCCTGCAGGACCTCCTCGACCACCGCTTCGGCATCACCCACGTCACCCTGCAGCTGGAGGCCGGCAACGGGCCCGACTGCGCCCCCTGCGGTGGCCCCACCCGCTAGCGGGCCTCCAGCGGCAACCGGGCCAGCCGCGGCGGCGGCTTCAACCAGCCCCACAGGCGGTAGACCTGATTGAGCGGGGTCAGGACCAGCGCCGACAGCCACACATACAGATAGTCCCACCCCCCAAAGCGGCGCCCTTCCAGGCCGGCCGCCACCACCCGCGGCAGGCCCAGGGCCAGGGCCAGCCAGCCGCCGGCCCACAACAGGCCTGGCCCCGGCCCCGACCAGGGACCGCACCAAAGCCCCGCCAGCAAAGCTGCCTCCCCGCCGGTCACCAGCAGCTCGCTGGCCGGGAAGAGGGATCCCAGATAGGCCTGGGCGCACCGCGGATGCTGCCGCCAAAGCAGGGCGTCATGCCGCCGCTTGCGCGCCTGGGCCACCTGCTCCCGCCATCCCGCCTGCCGGGGCGGATGGTCTACCACCGCCCGAGGCGCAAACACAATACGCCACCCCCGCTCCAGCACGCTGAAGGCGAGGTCGGAGTCCTCGCGGAACGCGGAGCGGAACCCGCCCACCGCCAGGATGGCCTCCCGGCGGTAGAACATGTTGCAGGTCAGGAACCGGCCGCCGTACAGGTTCCGGATCTGGTGGGTGAAGACCGTGGGCGGGGCACCGGCGTCGTCCACCACCTTGCCCTCCACCCCCACCACCGCCGGGTCGGCGAAGGGGGCCAGTCCCTCCGCCAGCCAGTCGGGGCGGGCCACCGCATCCGCATCGGTAAACGCCACCACCGGATACCGGGCCAGCGCCACCCCCCGGTTGCGAGCCGCGCCCGGCCCCTGGTGGGCCTGGCTCACCACCCGCAGCGGGAAGGGCAGCGCCAGCCCCTGCGCCGCCGCGGCGGTGCCGTCGGTGGAGCCGTCGTCCACCACCACCACCTCGTCCGGCAGCCGCCGCTGGCGGGCCAGGGCCGCCAGCGCCCGCAGCAGCGCCTGCCGGGCATTGTAGGCGGGAATGACCACCGATACCCTGATCTCCGCGTGCACCCCGGTCTGCCTCCCGTCCGCCGTCGGACGCCCGGACGTCAGCCCCAGTATAGCAAACGCCATCCCTGCCCCTCGCTCTGTATCGTTTCCCGAACCTTGACATACGCTGAAGGTGAAGGGGTGGACAAAGCGGGTCAGGGCCGGACGGGAGGCGGGGCAATGGCCACACCCAGTCAGGAGGACTACCTGGAGGCCATCTGGCGCCTGACGGCGGAAAAGGGCTACGCCCGGGTCAGCGACATCGCCGCCCTGCTGGGGGTGAGCCGGGCCTCGGTCAGCAAGATGACCCGCCGCCTGCACGAGCTGGGCCTGCTGGCGGTGGAGCGCTACCGGGGCCTCACCCTCACCCCCCAGGGGCGGAGCCAGGGGCTGCGTCTCCTGCGCCGGCATGAAATCCTGGAACATTTCCTGCACCTTTTGGGTGTGGCCGATGCCCGTCTGGTGTGGCACGATGTCGAAGGAATCGAGCATCATGTCGGCCCGGAAAGCCTGGCCCGCATCGCCGCCCTGGTGGCGTACGCCGAGGCCCACCCGGAATGGTGGGCGCAGTTCCGTACCGGGGCCGACGGCCGGGCGGGGCCGGCCTGAGCCGGCTCCGCCCCCCTGGGGGCAGTCGGGGAATCCGGTATCCTATCTGCAAACGCGAATAGTGTTGGGATATGCAATCGCAGGAGGCCGATGACGGGTGTTAGCCGCACGCCGGAAACCGGCCCGGCGCCCTGCCCTGGGCGCGGGCATCTTTATCGCCGCCCTGCTGGCCTCGGCCTGGATCGGGTCCCGGACCTCGGGAGCCACCCCCCGGCCGGCCCGGCCGGCACCGCCGCCGGGCCCGGCCCTCATGGCGGACGGGCCGCAGCAGGCGACCTGGACCTCCCCTACCCTGCCCTTCCCCATCGGGGAGACCTCGGGGGTGCTGTGGAACCTCAACACCCATCAACTTATCTGGGCGCTGCATCCGCACCAGGCGGGTCCGCTGGCATCCACCACCAAGCTCATGACCGCCTACCTGGTGCTGCACCACCTGCCGCTCAACGCCACCGTGACCGTCAGCCCCCTGGCGGCCGCCACCGGCGGCTCCGACATCCGGATGCAGGTGGGCCGGAAGTTCACCGTGCATCAGCTGCTGTACGCCCTGATGCTGGCCTCGGCCAACGACTCGGCGGTGGCCCTGGCCCAGGCGGAAGCGGGGTCGGAGGCGGCCTTCGTGGCCCAGATGAACCAGGAGGCGCAGCGGCTGGGGCTGGAGCAGGCGCACTTCGCCGATCCCGACGGCCTGTCCCCGCAATCCCGGGGCACCGCCTGGGACCTTTCCATCCTGGCCATGCGCGACATGACCAATGCGGTCTTCCGGCAGGTGGTGGCCACCCGTCACATCTCCCTGCCCGAGAACCGCAATGTCTGGAACCTGAACCAGCTGCTGTTCCTGGACCCTTCCGTCATCGGTATCAAGACCGGCTGGACCGACGCAGCCGGGTTTAACGTGGTCTTCGCCGCCCGCCGGGAGGTGGATGGCCGCCCGGTCACCCTGCTGGGGGTGCTGATGCACGCCCGTTACGGCTTCCCGCCTGAAAACGCCGATGCCGAGAAGGTACTCAACTGGGGCTTTCAGTACGTCGCCCGCCAGGAGGCGGCTCAGGCCGCAGCTCAGGCCCCCCACCAGCGCGCCGGCCAGAGCCACCAGGGCGGGCGGTAGCCCCACGCCGCCAGCAGCGGCACCCGCCGGGCCGGCCAGCCGGGCTGGGACACCACCAGCTCCGCCGCCGGGGTGCCGGCCCGCAACGGCAGCCGCACCGCCAGGGATTCCACCCGCAGGGACAGCCAGGGCGCGGTCAGCACCAGCTGGAGGCTGTGCGCGGCCACCAGCGGGACCGAAGCGCCGCCCGGGCCCGGCAGGGGCAGGCGGGCCACCCGCTCACCCGCCCGCACCACCAGGCGGCGGGGCAGGCGGTAGCCGGTGTTGAGCAGGCCCGCCACATCCCGGAACATGCCCCTGAAGTGCGGCTCCCCCAGCACCACTCCCACCAGGGTGAGTCCATGCCGCTCGCCCACGAAGGCCAGGCAGCTGCCGGCCGCCGGGGTCCAGCCCGTCTTGACCCCCACCACCCCGTCCTGTCCCAGCAGCCGGTTAAGGTTGGTCAGGGTACCGAAAGGCCCCGCCCGGTGACGGGCGACCCCCGCCAGCTCCCGGAAGGCGGGCAGCCGCCAGGCGTCCTCCACCAGCCGCACCAGGTCGGCGGGATCGGAACGGCTGCCGGGGCGGACCCCGTCCGGGTCCGCGTAGCGGGTGGCCCGGAGCCCCAACCGGCGGGCGGTGGCGTTCATCTCCGCCACGAAGGCGCGGGCGCTGCCGGCATCCACCCGGGCCAGGGCCCAGGCGGCATCATCCGCCGAGGGCAGCATGAGCGCCCATAGGAGGTCGGCCACGGTCACCTGCTCCCCGGGATGCATCGCCACCTCGGAGTCGTCGTGGGGCAGGCCCTGGTCGTAATCCTCCACGTCCGCTGCCGCTAGGGCGACCCGGTCGCGGCGGCCCAGCCCGTGTCCCAGGTGCCGGAGGGTCAGGTAGGCGGTCATGACCTTGGTAACCGAAGCGATCGGGCGGGGGGCACGCGCGCGCAGCCGGAACAGCACCGGCCCGCCCAGCACCGCCAGCTCGGCGCCCCGGGCCGCGGTGTGAAACCGGGGGGCCTGCTCGGGCGCCAGGCCGGCCATGCGGGCCGGCACCGTCAGCTGCGGCCGACCCGGCCGCGGGGCCGCGGCCAGCAGCGCCCCCCATGCCGCCATCCCCGCCAGCATCCCCCAGCGCGCCCGCAGCCGCCGGCGCCGGGCCCGCCGGCGGCGCCTCCGTGTCCGGTCCGCCATCAGCCCGCCTCCTTCCCGGATTGCGCTTGGTTCCCGCGATCCGGGAACGTACAGTGGGAGGAAAAGGTGGCGCCGGACCGGCCGCATTGAGGTGAAGCCCGATGACCTGGACCCGCTGGCTGCCTCCCCTCGTAGCCTTCGTGCTGGGAACGGCCGGCCTGGCCGGCTACCTCTGGCTGACCGAGGCCCGCTACGGGGGCAAGTTCCTGCTGCGGGCGGTCTATTCCCTGCTCGCCCGCTGGTGGGAGGCCCCCGGTTTCGCCCGCGTGACCCTGGCCGCCCACCTGTTGGCCCATGCCGCCCCCGAGGCCTCCGTCCTCGACCTGGGCTGTGCCACCGGTGCCCTGGAGGCGGCCCTCCTGGCCCATCCCCGTTTCCGGGGCACCGTCACCGGGGTCGACTGGTCCCCGGCCATGCTGGAACGGGCCCGCCGGCGGCTGACAGGGCATCGACAGCGGGTAACCTGGGTGGCGGCCGACTTCCGGCGGCCCCTGCCCCTGCCGGCCGGCTACCAGGTGCTGGTGGTGCTGGGCATCCTGCCCGGGATCCGGGACTGGGCGGCGTTCTTCTACCGCCTGCTGCCGTTGCTCACCCCCGCCGCCCGCATCCTCTGCGACCTTCCCGGGCGGGACGCCTTCCCGCGCCTGGAGGCCGCCCTGGCCCCGGCCGGGTTCCGGCCCGTCCTCCGGCGCCGGGCCGGCGACAGCATGCTGGTGCTCTTCTACCGGCCGGCGGCTCCGGAACCGGTACTGCCGAAGCCGCCGCTGCGCCCGTCGCCCGCAGGGGCATCCTCATCCACGGTCAGGTAGCGCTCGAAGATGCCCTGCGCTACCCGCTCCCCCGCCTCCACCACCTGGGGATCCGTGCCCCGGTTCTCGAGCGCCAGCAGGATGTGGCCCTCGTTGTCGGGATTGTCCACATAGTCGGCATCAATGATCCCCACGCCGTTGGCCATGGTCAGCCGCCGGCGCACGGCCAGGGAGCTCCGGATATAGACCTTCAGCACCTCCCCCGGCTCCAAGTAGGCCTTAAGGCCGGTCGGCACCAGGGCCACCTCCCCGGGGGCGATGACCACCGTCTCCGCTGCCGCCAGGTCGTACCCCGCCGCCTGGGGCGTATGCCGCCGGGGCAGGGTCACCCCCCGGCCCTGATAGGCGGAGACCACCGCAAACCGCCGTCCCATGCGTCGCCTCCTTTCCCCGGGGGTGTTTCGGCAGCCGGGGCCCGGATTCCTGCCCCCGCCGCACAAAAGCGGGGCCGCCCCCTGGGGGCGGCCCGCCTGCCGGCGCACCGGCTCAGGAACGGGCCGTGCGCCGCGCCGCCCGCCGGACCTTGACCACCCAGTCCAGACCCATCACCAACGCCCCCACCCCGAAGAGGATGTCCCCGGGCAGGCGCAGCCACTGCCAGAGCACGGTGGTATTGTAGAAGGCCAGGCTGCGGGCGTAAGCGTAGCCGTGCTGGTAGACCGCCATCAGCTGCTGGAAGCCGATGGGCCAGAAGTTGAGCAGGAGCCAGAGCACAATCCCGGCGTTGAAGAGCCAGAAGGCCCAGACCGCGGCCCGTTCCCCCCAGCCTTCCTCCCCCACCTGGTAGCGGAGGGCGAAGTAGACCAGGGCCAGGCCCAGGAGCCCGAAGGCCCCGAACATGGCGGCATGGGCATGGGCCAGGGTCAGGAAGGTGCCATGCTCGTAGTAGTTCATGAGGGGGGCATTGATGAGGCCGCCGAAGACCCCGGCCCCCACAAAGTTCCAGAAGGCGGAACCCTGTAGGTAGAGGTAGCCCACCCGGTGGGGGAAGGACCCCTGCCGACGCATGATGCGCGCCTGCTCCACCGTGTCGACCACCAGCAGGATGAGGGGCAGCACTTCCAAGAAGGAGAACATGCTCCCCAGGGAGAGCCAGATCCAGGGCTCCCCGATCCAGTACATGTGGTGACCGGTGCCCACGATACCCCCCAGGAAGATGAGGATGATCTCGAAGTAGGTCAGGTTCTCGGCGTTGCGGCGGGAGATGAAACCCCAGGCCATCAACAGGTAGGCCGTCACCACCACCGCAAAGAACTCGAAGGTCCCCTCCACCCAGAGGTGCACCACCCACCAGCGCCAGAAGTCGGTGAGGGTGAAGGAATTCATGATCCAGGTGACGGGGAACATGCCGAACACATACATGAAGGAGATGGAGATGGCACTGTAGAGCAGCAGATGCTCCAGGCTGCCCAAGCCTTTCCGGGCCTTAAGGGCCGGCCACAGCGGTCGGGCCAGGGTGAAAACCCAGAACCAGAGGCCGATGAAGAGGGCGATCTGGTAGAAGCGGCCCAGCTGGTCGTACTCCAATCCCTGGTTACCGAACCAGAACCAGGCGTTGCCGCCCAGCCAGCCACGGATGCCAGCGTAAAGGCCGAACAAGGTTCCCAATCCCACCACCCACAAGGCTACAAACAGGATGTCCACCAGCAGGCCCTGTCCCTTGGGGTCCTTGCCCCCGCCCACGAAGGGGGCCAGGAAGAGGCCGGCCCCGATCCAGGAGATGGCAATCCAGAAGATGGCCAGTTGCAGGTGCATCGCCTTGAGGAAGTTGAATGGCAGCCAGCTGTCGATATTGATGCCGTAGAAGCTGGACCGGTCCGAGTAGTAGTGGGCCATGATCATGCCGGCCCCAATTTGGAGCAGGAACAGGAGGGCCACGCTCACGAAGTACTTACTGGTCTTTTTCTGGCTGGGGGTGAGGGCGGGAAATCCGGCCAGGGCCGCCGTCCGGGGTTCCCGGTCGGGTAGAGCAATGTAGCTGTGGTAGAGGTACATCACCGCCCCAATGGCCAGGAACAGGAAACCGATGGACACCCAGGTCCACAGGAAGGTGGCCGGGGTGGGGGTATTGCCCACCAGCGGTTCATAAGGCCAGTTGTTGGTGTAGGAATAGGTCGTACCAGGTCGATGGGCCACCGTCGTCCAGGCGGAATAGACCAAAAAGTCCCCCAGCTGGCGGGCGCTCACCGGGTTCAGGGAGCGGGCCGCCGACCAGCCGTCGGCGAAGTTGTTGTGCAGCAACTGCTGGGCGGTAGTCTCGGCCAGACGGGTCATGGCCTGCGCCACCACCGGCGCCAGCACCACATTGCCGCCCGCGAAGTGCACCGTCTGCAGCGCATGCTGCATCGCCCGCCGGACCAGGGCCTGGCGGGCAGCCGGCAGCTGCCGGAAGGGCACCCCGTAGCGCTGGAGGGCTAGGCTGTCCTTTACGCTGTTGCCGAGGGCCACCAGCAGCTTGGCGGTGTAATCGGGGCCGAAATAGGAACCATTGCCGTAGAGGCTGCCGAAGTCCATCAGGTCGGCCTCCTGGAAGGCCGCCTTGCCGGCGGTGATGTCGGCTGCAGTCATTACCGTGCGGCCGCCGGCGGTCACGAAGCGAGCGGGCAAGGGCGGTGCCCCCTGATAGGTCTGCACGGTGCCCCAGATGAAGATGGCCAGGGTCACCAGCAACACCACCCCCAACGCCCGCTTCAGCACACGGGTGACGGCGGCGGGGTTGATCCCGCTCTCCCCGATGGTTTCCTGGTGCGGCAGAGCCACGTGACGGGCCCCCTTCCGATGCGAATTCAGGCGCCGGAACCGCCTGTGGGGGCATGGTACGGGCTGCCGCCGGCCCCACAACGTGCGCCCGGTCACAATCCGTCCCCTTCGGCCACCGAACGCGCCGGAAGGGGAAGCCGCCGCCGGCAGTCGGCGCCGTCACCGGCAACTGGACCGGCCGAATTGTGCAGTCCGGCTTTACGGCCAGCGCCGTTCCTGCTCGGCCCAGGCTTCCACCTGACGGATGCGGTCGCGGATGGCGGGATGGGTCTGGGTGAGGCGGCTCAGGCGCCCCCAGCGCCGGGGGACGGCATTGAAGCGGGCGAGCTTGTCGAGGGCGCGGATGAAGGTGATGGGGTCCAGGCCGGAAGCCACCACAAAATGGTCGGCGGCACTCTCCTCGTGGCGGGTCACGGCGGTCAGAAACAGGCCGAAGTAGAGGTAGAGCAGGAGCGCGGCCAGCAGGATGTCCACCAGGGGCACCGCCAGCACCCCCACCGCCGGCACCAGGAACACCAGGCTCACCCAGACCGCCACCCATAACAGGTTGAGACCGGCCCGGATCCACAGGTGATGCAGGCGCACATGTCCGCACTCGTGCGCCACCACGGTGTCAATCTCCGCCGGGGTGAAATAGGTCACCAGGTCCTCGGTCAGGTAGACCGAAGGGTGCCGCCAGCCGTTGACCATGGCGTTGGCCACGTGGTGGCGGGCAGTGGGGATGACATATACATGCCGGAAGGGCACCCCCAGGCGCCGGCCCAGGGCGCGGATGCGGGCCTCGAGAACGGGGTCGTCCAGGGGCCGGGTGCGCATGAGGGGCGGCAGCAGCAGTGGAAAGATGGCCATGACCGCCACTAGATAGCCGACGGCTAATGCGCCGGTCAGCCAGGGATCGCGGTCCATCGCCTGGCGCAGGCCGGGCGGGGCCAGTTCCAGGAGCACGATCCAGAGCACGGTGGGGGACCAGAACAGGGCCACCCAGAAGAGATTGCGCAGCGCGCCTTCCCCCCAATGGGCGCGGCTGCGGCGCAGGAGCCGCAACAGCTGATGGCACCCGGCTTCGATGCCGCCCCACAAGAGGGCCCACCAGAACAGGAAGGCCCCCAGGGCCAGCGGCCAGGGGGGCGGCGGGGTCCCGCTGCGGGGGGCGGGCGCCGACAGCACCAGGCCCCACAATACCAGCCCGTAGAGAACGCCCAGTCCCCCCGCGGTCTGACGCAGGCGGAACGCCCGCGCCGCCCATTCCTCCTCCGGGATGCCCACCCCGACCCCTGACAGGTAGCGGGCTGTCAGCCGGCGGCAGCGGGCGGCCAGCAGCAGCCCCGGCAGCAGCGCCGAGCCGGCGTAGACCAGGAAGGCCCAGATCCAGATCATGCTTACGGCTCCTTCCCGGCGGGGCCTACCGCCCCGCGGGCTTATACCCGTAGACGCGTTCGCCGGGAAAGGTCCGTTCCTGCTCCTCCCGGCTGGTGTGGGCAGCCAGGATACGGCCTTCCTCCGTCAGCCGTTGCAGGATACGCCAGCGTTCCGCAAAGGGCAAACGGGACAGGATGTGCTGGTAGAAGGCCGCCCCCTTCAGCATGAACTGCAGGAAGGCATCCGGGTCCGCCGCGGACAGGCGGGGGGCGAGGGGCACGGCCGTCACCCGTTCCAGGCCCGCGCGGACAAAGGCGGCCCCGATGGCGCCGTTGGGCAGGCCGTGCAGGTTGCCCAACGGCACCCCTACCGTCTCCGCCAGGGTCCGCAGGGGCCGGAACCAAGCCGCCACCATGGGGATGGCAAAGGGATCCCATTGCATCATGGTGGCGGTGACCAGGCCGCCCGGCCGTGCCACCCGCACCATCTCCGCCACCGCACGGTCAAGCTCGGTGAAATGGAGCACCGCGAAGGCCAGTACCAGGTCAAAACGGCCGTCGGTGAAGGGCAGGGCCTCAGCCCGCCCGGCCGCCACCTCCACCTCCTCCCAGCCCCCGGCCGCGCGCTTGGCCTCCAAGGTGCGGCGCAGGGCCGCCTGGGGCTCCAGGGCGACCAGGCGCCCGCCGGCCGCCCGCACCCGCGCCGCCAGGCCGAGGTCAAAGGTGACCCGGCCGGTCCCCGCCCCCACCTCCAGCACCGCTGCCCCCGGCGGCAGGGGCAGGCTGTCCAGGTAGGCGCGGGTGATGGCGGGCACGTCGGGCACGATGCGGTTGAAGATACGGTCAAAGTCCGTCTCGGCAAAGATGACCCAGCGCTGGGCCTCCGCCCGCCAGGCATACTCGCCCGCCTCCTCCAGCAGGACGCGCAGGCGGCCCAGCAGGGCCTCGCCCCGCGGCGTCAGCTCCAGCATCTCCCCGGCCGCGGTAAAGGTGCGGCGCACGGCCCCCAACGCCTGATAGAGGTCCAGCTGCCCGGTGGCCATCATGTCCGACCAGGGCCGGTGGAGGGTGCCGAGCAGGAAATCGGGCACCGCCATGCGTCCGTAGTAGGCGATGGCGTTGAGGTCCTCATGGGTGGTGATGATGGCGTAATAGCGGGCGGCGGCGGTCAATCCCTCCGGTTCCGCCGCCAGATAACGGCCGAGGCGCCGTACCGCTTCCCGGGCCTCCACCGCGCCCACCACCCGGGTCCCCCGCCGCTGCTGGGCCTGGTACAGGGCGGTGCCGGCGAGCAGTTCCTGGAAGACGGCCCGCACGTAGGCTTCGGGCATGGGCCGGGCGGGGAAAACCGCCCCCGTGGCCAGGGCCCGGCGGGTCAGACCCTCGGCCGTCCGGCTCAACACCGCCTGCGCCGCCGGCTCCACCACCTCCTCTCGCTCGCCGTTCATCCAGGTGCAAAGCACCACGTCTGCCGCCAGGGCCCGGCGGATGCGAGCGGGGGCCCCCCGTTCCGCCAGCAGGTTCATCACAAAACGATAGGGGGCGTCGGCGTCGCCCGTTCCCGGATACCGTTCCTCCACGCCCTCACCCCCTGCGGTCAACAACCCCTGCCGATAGGCTGCCTCCATGCTACCATGCCGCCCTGGCCCGGACAGCCCTGCCGGCGGCAGGAAAAACCGCGGTGCGGGTCGAATCCCGACAGGAACGTTCCGGTCCGTCCGACGTGCCGGACCAGGAAGGCGGATACCATGCGCAGCGGGACCCCCTCCCCCCGCCCCGGGCCCCTGCACCCGGCGGCGTCTAACCGGCGGTGGGTGATCGGGGAATTCCTGGTGTTCGTGGCCGTCCTCTGGATGGCCGACTGGTGGCGGCTGGCCACCTGGCGGGCCACCACCATGGACATGGGCTGGTACACCCAAGCCTTGTGGCTCATCAGCCACGGCCAGAGCACCCGCCCCGTCACCCTGACGGGCTGGCCGGCCCTGGCCGACAGCGGGTCCTACCTCCTCTACCTCATGGCGCCGGTCTACACGGCCGCCGGCCAGCCGGGGCTACTGCTGGTGCAGGCCCTGGCGCTGGGCAGCGGGGTGTTCGGGGTGGACTGGCTGGCCGGCCGGGCGGGCATGGGGCCGCGCGCCCGGGCCGCCTGGGGGCTCGTCTATCTCACCCTGCCCACCATCCTCGGGGTGGGGACCTTCGACTGGCATCCCGACGTCTGCTTCATCCCCGCCGGCTTCCTGGCTCTGTGGGGCAGCGAACGCCGCCGCCCGCTCCCCTTCCTGGGCGGCATCCTCCTGGCTGCCGCCACCAAGATCACCGGGGCCGGGGTGGTGATGGTGCTGGCGGGTACCCTGGCCCTGCGCCGGCAATGGGCTTTCGCCCTCCTCGCGGCTCTGGCCGGAGCGGGCACCGCCGCCCTCGACCTGGCCTGGGTCTTCCCCCACCTCTATCCGCACGGGCTCAGTAACTGGGGCCCGCTTTACGGCTGGCTGGGGCCGACGCCGGGCGCCGCGCTCCGGACCCTGGCCCGGCATCCGGCCCGCCTGGCGGTGCTGGCCCGCCCGGGCATGGTGGTGCTGTGGGCCGCCTGGCTGCTGCCGCTGGGCCTGTGGCCGCCCATCGCCGGCGGGGTGCGGACCGGCTACGGCCTGGTGCCGCTGGCCCTGGCGGTCTTTAACGGCCTGTCCGCCTTCGGGCCCCAGTTGAGTCCCTTCAACCAGTACGGCCTGCCGGCGGTGCCGTTCCTGTTCGCCTCCGCCCTCCTTGGCTGCCGCCTCTTCCGGGGGGCCCGCCCGGCCTGGGGGCTGGCCGTGGCCGCCCTCGGCCTGAGCCTGGTCGCCTACGGCGGCCTCGACGCCCCCGGCCTCTTCCATCCCCAGCCCAACCTGCCGGCGCTGGAGGCGGCCGCCGCCCGCATTCCTCCCCGCGCCCCGCTCATCGGCACCAATACCACCCTGGCCCCGCTGGCCGCACGGCCCCGTCTCTACCTGCTCTCCCGGCGCAGCCTGGCCGCAGCCGGCCCCGGCACCTATCTCCTGGTCGACCTGCGCGACCGCTGGAACCAGCTGCGCCCGCCGGCCCGCACCGCCGCCCTGATGCACCGCCTGGCCCGGAATCCCCGCTGGCAGGTGCTGCTCCACCGGCAAGGGGTGTGGCTGGCCGTGCGCCGGTCCTTGCCCCCTCCCGCGCCCCACGGCAGACACCAGCCTCCGCCGCCTACCCGCGCCCGCCCGCACCATCGCCCGGGGCCTCAGCCGGAGGCATCCTCCAGCCCCGGCCCGGCGACCTTGACCGCCGCCGTCCAGGATGATAAGCGGCCCTATATCGAAGGACATCGATGAAGGGGGCTGGCACCGTGGACTGGGCTACCATCTTCCGGGCCCTGGGTCACCCCCATCGTCTGGCGCTGTTCCGCCAGTTACTGGAGGGCCCCGGCGAGGGCTCGTGTTGCGAGGCGGTAGCGCCAGGGGAAAATGCCTGCTGCGTCGTCGATTTCACGCGCCGGCTACCGCTGGCCCAGTCCACCATCTCCCATCACCTGCAGGTGCTGGTGGCGGCGGGACTGGTCACCGTCGAGAGCCGGGGCCCCTATTCCGTCTACCGGCTGCACGAGCCGACCCTAGAGGCCTTTAAGGCCTATGTAGCCCAGCTCCGAAGCTGCCGCACCTCTGCCAGTGGCCCCCCGGTTGCCTGTTGGCCAGAGGGGTAATTTTTTGCCCGCATTCATCGACGTCCATCGATTTATAGCCCAATCCTCCAGGAGGGATTCCCATGGCCAAGCCGCCGAAGGCCCGTATTGAAGCCGGCCCTAACCAGATCCGTATCACCTTCCCCTCGCCCATGACCGTTGGGGCAGCCCGCGCCATGATCAACGCCTGTGCCACCGGGAGCTCCGGGTGCCAGTGTTCCACCCCCCTCGTCCCGCTGGACAACGACTGGGAGATCCAGGAGTCTACCGGCGGCGTCACGGTGAGCCTGATCGGGGAGGCTCTACCGGTGGCAGAGGTAAAGGCATGCCTGGAGACAGGCTGCCCCGTACCGGACACGTAACACCCGTTGCTAGGAAGAGGGAAGCGGGTCCCGACATCCGCTTGCCCAGCGAGGCACCGGTCTACCGGGCAGGGGCCTACCGGCTTCCCGTTTTCTCCGGGACGCCTGCCGCTCGGTGGGACTGCCGGCCCGTCCCCGGGCGTTTTTCCGTCTCCGATCCCCCCGGCGGCGGCAGCCAGCACCGCGAGGTTGCGGCCCGCGTTCTGCTCCCGGTCAAGGGCGCACCCGCAGACGGCGCAGTGGAACGTCCGCTCCCCCCGCTGGTCGGGGAAGCCCCGGCTGGCCCGGTTTGGCGCAGCGGACATCGAAGCGCCGCTCGCGGTGTCGGGCCTGGCGCGGGGTACAACAACTGGGGCCAGCACCTAATCCACGGGATGACGCGCTGGTAGGCCCGGCTCTTCGGCTGCCGCTCGGCCCGGAGCCGGGCGGAAGGTGCCCGGGCCTGGGCGCAAAGGAAGAGGGATTACCCGGACGACCATCCAGACCTTCCGGGTCATCGGGGATCCCGCCCCGGGCGGAAACGGGCGCCGGCGTCGCACGTGGCGCTCATCCAAGCGTGCCTGGACGCCCGCGCCCGGGGCCAAGCGATCGTGGTGCCCTGGACCTTGTCCGCCTTACCGCCGGGAGTAGCGCCAGGCTAAGGAGGCCATCGCCCCCGGGACGGCCCGCATCCTGCCCGCCACGGTGTCGCAGGCAGGCAGCCGGTGGTTCGTGAGCTTCCCGTGATCCCATATTCCGGGGAACGGAGGAGCCACCATCAGGCCCTGGCGGTGGCCGTTCAGCCCGCTGCCCGCCTCGGTGGCGAGCTTCACCACCCGCATCCCCTTTTCCGCTGCGAACACCACCCGCCGTGCCACCGGGCGGTCCCGATCCGCTCGCGGATCCGCCGAGGATACCCGGGCATACCGCACCGCCCCGGGCTTCCTCCCGCCCGGGCACCTCGAGCGAGATCGTGCCCGTCGGTGTCTGCGAGCGGGCACCGACAGCTGGCCCTGGTTCCGCCCGGGGCCGGGACTAGGCCGGTTGGCGGTAGGCCGCCCATGGACGCCGCTCCGCCGGGGAAGTGGAAGGAGGCCCGCCGCCACTAGCCCCCGGGAACGGCCTACTGCGGACCCCGGGGCAAGCAAAAGCGGCCCGCCGGTCCCTTGCCGGCGGCGGCAGGCCTGGCTAGGGTGAACCTATACCGATCCTGGGAGGTGGCATGATGGGGGACGCGATGCGCGTCTATGACACCCTGGTGCTGGGAGCCGGCGGCGGCGGTTATCCGGCGGCCTTCCGCCTGGCCCGCCACGGGCAGCAGGTCCTGATGGTGGACGAGAAAGGCAATCTGGGCGGACACTGCCTGTACGAAGGCTGCATCCCGTCCAAGGCCATCCGGGAGTCGGCGCGCCTCCTGGCCCGTTCCCAGCACACCGCCACCTATGGCCTCGCCTATGCCGTCACCAGCGCCCGCCCCTGGGAAGGGGCACGGGCCTATAAGGAGCAGGTCCAGACCCGCCGCTACGCCCAGCACGCGGAGGAGGTGGCCGCCGCCCGCGGCCTCACTCTGGTGCGGGGGCGGGGCCGCTTTCTCGACCCCCACACGGCGGAAATCACCGACATCAACCGCGGGGAGCAGTTCACGGTGCGGTTCCGGTATGCTCTCGTCGCCACCGGCTCCCACGCCGTGACCCTCCCCATCCCGGGTGGCGCCGACACCTGGACCAGCCATGACCTCTTCGCCTGGCAGGAGGCGGTGGACGGCCTGCCCGCCCGCCTCATCGTCATCGGCGGCGGCTACATCGGGGTGGAGGCCGCCTTCATGTTGGCGGCCTTCGGGGTGCGGGTCACCGTGCTGGAGGCTACCCCGGGCGTCCTGCCCCAGATGGACCCTGAGATCGCAGCCGCCCTCACCCCCCCACTCCGGGCGGTAGCCGACGTGCGCACCGGCGCCCGCGTCACCGCCATCCGCCGCCGGGGCGGGGGGGTCGCGGTGACCCTGGCAGGGACGGCCGGCGAGGAAACCCTGGAGGCGGATGCGGTCCTGACCGCCGTCGGCCGGGCACCGAACGTGGAGCCGGAGCTGGGCCTGGAGGCGGCGGGGGTGGCGTTCGACCGCCACGGTATCCGCGTGGATTCCGCCCTCCGCACCTCCATGCCCCACATCTTCGCCGCCGGCGATGTCACCGGCCTTTCTATGCTCTTCCATTCCGCGGTGCGCATGAGCGAGGTGGCGGCGGCCAATATCCTGGCCGACCCGGCCCTCGCCGACACCTTCGACCCCCTCACCATGCCGGCGACTGTTTTCGCCAGCCCGGAGGCCCACACCGTCGGCCTCACCCTGGCCCAGGCCACCGCCCGCAATTTGCGGGCCCATGAGATCCGGCGCCCCATGGGGGTGGAGGCGCGGGCGCAGATCGAGGAGGAGACCGAAGGCTTCATCAAGATGGTGGTGGAAGATGACACCGGGGTCATCCTGGGGGTGCACGCTGTGGGCGCCGACGCTGCCAATCTGGCCGCCGTATCCCACATCCTCGTACAGAACCGCCTGACGGTGGCGGATGTGGCCCGCCTGACTTTCCCCCACCCCACCCAGTTCGAGGTCATCGACCGCCTGGCCCGGCAGAGGGACTAGGCGGGCAGGCTGGCAGTTGCAGCCGAAAAGGGCCGGGGCGGTGCCGTCCCCGGCCCGGCCGTCCGCCGGCAGGGCGTTCGCTTAAGGCGCGGTCCCGGCACCGACCCCCACGTCCACCGTCACCCACCCCCGGCTGCCACGGGGACCCTGGGCGGTTATCCGGTAGTAGCCGGCTACCGGAAACACCGCCGTGAAAGCCCCCTTTCCTGCCTGCAACCCCACCGACGTCGGGACGCTGACCGGGGCTTTGAGGCCCGCCGGCCCCGTCACCGTTAGGATGACAGGCCCGGTCAGGGTGGTGTCGGTGACGAGCCCCGGGGTCTTAGCCTTCATGGTCAGGGTGAAGGGCACCCCGGGAACCGCCACCACATTCTCCCCCGGCCCCGCCATCTCCAGGGTCACGGGCGGCACGGACGGCAGGCTCACGGGCGGGAGAGGCCGCTGGCGGAAGTCAAAGGCCGACATGAGGTCATTGGAGCGGGCATTTAGGGCGTTTAAGGGCGGCAGACCCCAGAGATGCTGCATGAAGGCCAGGATGGAGATGTTGGTCGTGGTGCGGGAATAGACCCCCGGCCGAACATAGGGCGAGATGATGACCAGGGGGGTGCGGGTACCGTAGCCGTAGCGGAAGGCCAGCGGCGGCGGCACGTGATCCCAGTAGCCGCCGCCCTCGTCGTAGGTCACGAAGATGGCGGTGGAATCCCAGTAGCGGCTGTGCATGACCGCCTCCACCACCTGCCCCAACCAGGCGTCCCCCAGCCGGATGTCGGTCGGGGGATGCTCGCTGTAGAGCCAGGTGGGCACCACAAAGGAGAAATTGGGCAGGTGCCCGCCTTCAATCGCCGGCAATAAAGCCGCGGTGTTGCGGACATGGTTCCAGAGGTGCCGGTTCCGGAGGATGGGCGTGTACCAGGCCGGGTTCCAGTGGGTCACAAACCCCTGGCCCTCAGGTGCTGGCGGGGGCCCATTGTAATCCCCCTGGTAGATGCGCCAGGACAGCCCGCGCGCGCTCAGCTGGTCGAAGATGGTGCGGATGCGCAGGGTCTGGGAGGGAGGGCTGTCCGAGATCCAGCCGTCGGCGGCGGCAGCCACGGCGTAGATGCGGTTGGGCTGAGTGGGGCCGATGGCGGGCTGAAAGTTGCGGTCCGCCAGCACAAAATGCCGGGCCAGGAACCATTCATCCGGCAGATTGTGGGGGCCGAAGAGGGTGATGCTGGCGAGGCTGTTCTGGGGATCGGTCGTATAGTAGTTCATCTTCCAGCCCGGTGCTCCCGGCTGAAAGGCGTTGCCGGGGCCGAACCCCCTGAAGTAGCCCCGCCCCCCGGCCAGGAGCGGAGGCCGGTAGTCCATCATCATTATCTCGGCCGCGCGGTTGTGGTTGATGTCCACGGTGTCCCCTTCGTTGGCGGGGGCCGGGGCCGGGCTCACAGGCGGCGCCACGTAGTTGGTGTCGGGGTTGGGCAGTTTGACGCCAGCAGGAACCCCGTCGGCCCCCGGGAAACGGCCGAAGAGGTTGTCAAACGTGTGGTTCTCCAGCATGATCTCGATCACGTGGCGGATGGGCGGATGCCCGGCCGGGGGCCGGGAAGCCCGGGCCGGCTGGGGGACAGCGGCCCGGCTCCAGGCCGGGACCCCCGGCAACAGCGGGAGTCCCGCCGCCACCAGCGCTCCAAACACGGGCGCCGGCGCCCTGAACCGCCGCTGCCGCGTCTTTGGCATGGGTGTACGCCTCCTCTCAGGATGGGTCCCGGCCCATCCTGGATCGGCGGGGTTAAGGCAGCCTTACCGGCCGTTTAAGACTATGTTAGCATCTGGTAAAAATGGGATTCGGGGCAGGGCGGAGGCGGGCGGAATGCTGGTCCACGCAGTGGAGGTAAAAGGGCGCAGCGTCGACGCCGAAACCCGCTGCGCCCACCATCATTCCCCCCAGGACATCGTGGCCATCCGGTTCCCCTGTGGGAACGGCCCCCGGGCCTAGCCCTCCACCAGCAGGCGTTCCGGGTCCTCCAGCAACGTCTTGACATGCACCAGGAACGAAACCGCCTCCTGCCCGTCCACCACGCGGTGGTCGTAGGTGAGGGCCACGTACATCATGGGCCGGATCACCACCTGCCCTTCCACCGCCACCGGCCGCTCTTGGATGCGGTGCATGCCCAGGATGCCCACCTGCGGGCCGTTCAGGATGGGGGTGGAGAAGAGGGACCCGAACACCCCCCCGTTGGTGATGGTGAAGGTGCCGCCCTCGAGGTCGTCCGGCCGCAGGCTCCCGTTGCGGGCGCGGGCCGCCAGGTCAGCGATGCGGCCCTCCACCTCCCAAAAGCTGAGGCGGTCCGCATCCCGCACCACCGGCACCACCAGCCCTTCGTCGGTGGCGACAGCGATGCCGATGTCGTAGTGCCGCTTCAGGATAAGGTCGTTGCCGTCTAGCTCGGCATTGAGGCGGGGAAAGCGCTTCAGGGCGCTCACCACCGCCCGCGTGAAAAAGGACATGAAGCCCAGGCTGACCCCGTAGCGCTCGCGGAAGGCCTCCCGGTGCCGCTGGCGTAACGCGGTGACCGCCGCCAGGTCCACTTCGTTGAAGGTGGTCAGCATGGCGGCGGTGTTGCGGGCCTCCACCAGCCGGCGGGCGATGGTCAGGCGCCGGCGGCTCAGAGGCACCCGTTCCTCGTCAGGACGGGCTGGTCGCGGCGGGCCAGCCGGGGCCGGAGGGATGTCGGCCCGTCGCACCCGGCCTTCAGGCCCGCTGGGGGTCACCGCCCGCCAGTCCACTCCCCGTTCCTCCGCCAGCCGGCGCACCGCCGGGGACGCCCGCCGCCCGGCCGCGGGTCCGGTCTCCTCCAGCGGGGGGGCGGGCGACGCCGGGGCCGCGGACGGTGCCGGGGGGATAGCCTCGGGCGGCGTTCCCGTCCCCGCGACGGCAATCTCCCCCAAGACCGCCCCCACCGGCACCGTCTCCCCGGGCTGGCGCAGCACCGCGGCCAGGACCCCCGCCGTCTCCGCCGTCACGGTCAGGTTAACCTTATCGGTCTCCAGCTCCACCAGCTCCTCGCCGGCGGCCACCGGTTCGCCCACCGCCTTGAGCCAGTTGCCCACCACCGCCTCCGTCACCGATTCCCCCAGTTCCGGCACCACCACCGGAACCCGGTCCGCCGCCATGCCAACCGCCTCCTCTGCCGCTTGTCCGCTTAGCGGGGTTCCCCTGCCCGCGCCTCCAGCGGGGTCCAGGCCGCCGCCAGGATGGCCGCCTGCGCCGCCAGGTGCTGCTCGGCACTGCCTTCCGCCGGGCTGGCATGGGGAGGCCGCCCCACATACCGGAGAACCGCCCGAGGCAGGTGGTCCGCCAGCAGCCCGCGCAGGCGGGGCTCGATATAACTCCAGGCGCCCATATTGGCCGGCTCCTCCTGGACCCAGACCACCTCCCGGGCCTGGGGCCGGCGGATCAGGGCCGCGGCCAGTTCCTCGGCCGGAAACGGATACAGCCGTTCCAGGCGGAGGATGTCCACCGCCGGGTCCGGTCCCCGCCGGGTGCCCTCCTCCTCCAGCTCCACTGCCACCTTGCCCGCCGCCAGCAGGACGCGTTCCACCTGCGGCCGGGGTTCCAGGCCCGAACTGGGGTCCAGCAGGGGCCGGAAACCGCCCCCGGCCAGCTCAGCCAGGGGACTAGCGCTGCGGGGGTTACGCAGGAGGCTTTTGGGAGTGAACACCACCAGCGGACGCCGGCCCTCCCGGGGGGTCAGCCCCTGCTCCCGCAGGAGATGGAAATACTGGGCGGCGGTGGTGGGGATGGCCACCTGCCAGTTGCCGTCGGCGGACAGGGCCAGGAAGCGTTCCATGCGCGCGCTGGAGTGCTCGGGTCCCTGCCCTTCGTAGCCGTGGGGCAGCAGCAGCACCAGCCCGCTGGTCTGCCGCCACTTGACTGCGCCCGCGGCCACAAACTGGTCCAGGTGCACCTGCGCAGCGTTGGCAAAGTCGCCGTACTGGGCCTCCCAGAGGACCAGGGCCTCCGGCGCCTCCACGCTGTAGCCGTATTCGAACCCCAGCACCGCCGCTTCGGAGAGAGGGCTGTTGTACACCGCATAGGCCGCCCGCCCGTCCGCCAGGTGGTGCAGGGGCAGATAGCGGCTGCCGTCCTCCACATCGTGCAGGACTTGGTGCCGCTGGCTGAAGGTGCCCCGCTCCGAGTCCTGGCCCGACAACCGCACCGGTACCCCGTCCTGCAGGAGGGTGGCAAAGGCCAGCAGCTCGGCCAGCCCCCAGTCCACCCGTCCCTCGCCGGTCAGGGCATCGGCAAAGCGGCGGTCCAGCATGCGCGCCACCCGGGGATGGACATGAAAACCGGGCAGGCGGGCGGACAGGCTGGCCACCGCCCGGCGCAGGCGGTCCGCGCCGGTGGCGGGGGCCGCTGCCGGTTCCGGCGCGGGCGGCGGGTCCGGCGGCGGCTCCGGCCCCCGTTCCCGCACCCGTTGGTAGGCAGCCGCCAGGCGCGCCCCCACCCGGGCGCGCTCGGCCGCCACCTGTTGCGGGTCCACCACCCCCGCTTCGGTCAGGGTGCGGGCCCAGAGTTCAGCCACGGGGGGGTGGCGGGCGATGCGGGCATAGCGCAGGGGCTGGGTGATGGTCGGGTCGTCCCCCTCGTTGTGCCCCCAGCGCCGGTAACCGACCAGGTCAATGACAAAGTCGTGGCCGAACCGGGCGCGATAGGCCAGGGCCAGGCGGACCGCCGCCAGGCAGGCGGTGGGGTCGTCGGCGTTTACGTGCACCACCGGGATGGCAAAGCCCTTGGCCAGGTCGCTGGCGTAAGGCGTGGACCGGCTCTCCGCCGGACCGGCGGTGAAGCCGAGGCCGTTGTTGGCAATAAGGTGCACGGTGCCGCCGGTGCGGTATCCGGCCAGCCGGGCCAGGTTGAGGGTCTCGGCCACAATGCCCTCACCGGGGAAGGCGGCGTCCCCATGCACCGCCACCGCCAGGGCGGCGCCCGGATCCTGCCGGGGCCAGCCCGGCTCCCCGCGCCCGGCCGCCTCCTGCAAAGCCCGCGTCATCCCCTGCACCACGGGGTTGACGAACTCCAGGTGGCTGGGGTTGTGCGCCAGGATGAGGCGCACCGCCGCCACCGGCTGGCCGGGGGCCTCCCCGTCCAGGCGGGCCCGGAACACCGACTCCGCCCCCAGGTGGTAACGCACATCCCCCATCCAGCCGTGACTGAGGCCGCGGGAGCCCTCCGAGGGCACCAGGTCCTTGTTGGGGGCCTGGTGGAACTCGGCCAGGATAGCCTCGTAGGGCTTCCCCAGGATGTGGGCCAGCACATTCAGCCGGCCGCGGTGCGCCATGCCGATGACCACGGTGCCGATGCCGGCGGCTGCGGCATCCCGGGCCAGCAGCTCCAGCATGGGGACCAGCATGTCCAGGCCCTCAATCGAAAAGCGCTTCTGGCCCGGGAAGGTGCGGTGCAGGAAGCGCTCGAACTCCTCCACCTCCACCAGACGCCACAACAGGGCCAGCTGGTCGGCCGGCTGCCACTGCCAGCGCCCGGGTCCCTCCTCCACCGCCTGCTGCAACCAGCGCCGCTCCTCCGGGTCGTGCACATGGCTGAAATCGTAGCCGGTATGCCCGCAGTAAATGCCTTTGAGTCGGGTGATCACATCCCAGGCGCTGCGGGCGTCCGTAACCGGCAGGTCGGGCCACACGGTGCGGGCGGGGATCGCCGCCAGCTGTTGCGGGCTCAAACCGGCCGGGTCCGGGTCCGGCTCCGGCGGCGGCTCCAGGGGGTCCACCGCCGCCTGCAGGTACCCGTAGGCCCGGATGTGCTGGGCCAGCTCCCGCACGCCCGGCGCCCATCCCGCCCCGCCCTCCAGCCGGGACGGCTCCGCCGGCTCCTGGGCCCGGGCGGCGAAAAAGGCCCGCCAGGCGGGGTCCACCGCCTCCGGATGCTCCCGGAAGGCCTGCCAGCGCTCCACCGCCCACGCCAAGTTGGGTCCCGGAAAGGCCGCCTGCAACCACTCCGGTACGGGCTCCTCTGCCATCCTGCCACCCCCTTCCGGCTGCGCCGCGGCGGGGCCGCGTGGCCCTATGGTAGCAAATCCCGGACCGGGGCCGGGCATCGGCGCGTTCCTCCGCTCTTGCTATACTGGGGATAAGTTCCTGAGGCCATACCGTCGCGGGAGGAGGACCGGCCGTGGACCTCTGGAGCCTGCAAGGGCTGCTGGAAGCCTGGCCGGGACGGCCGGAGGAACGGGAGGCCTGGCGCACCTTCGCCCGCCGGGCCGAAGCCGCCCTCCGGGAGCGGGCCCCGGGCCACTGGCCGGGTCCCGCCCTGGTGCCGGGCCTGCTGCAAGCCCGCCTGGCCGCCGCCCTGGGCCTGGCTGGCCTCACCCGCGGGGACCGGCTGCGCACCCGGGTGCTCACCCTCGGTGCGCACGCCGGGCTGGAGGTGCGGATGCTGCGGGACTTCGGCTTCGAGGCCGTGGGCCTCGAGCAGCGGCCCGAGCTGGCCGCGGCCGGCCGGGACACGGGGCTGCTGCCGCCGGACAGCCTCGTCACCGCGGATTACCGGGCGTATCTGGCGGACCCGGGGCCGGCCTGGCCCCTCATCCTGGCCCTAGCCCCGGAGGCGGTGGACCCGGCCTGGATCGCAACGGCCCGCCGGCGGCTGGCGCCGGAGGGGCAGCTGGTGGTGGTGGCCTATTGGGCCGACCTGCCGGCCGCCTGGCATTCCCGGGCCCGGCCGGTGGTGGAAGGACTGATGGGCGGGCTCCGGTGGGAAGCCGCGCCGGATTCGCCCCATTCTGCGGAAAGGCAGGGTGCGTGATGCATATCGGGCTCTTGGTGAAGGATGTTCCGGTCCAGGACCAGATCCGCCTCGACCCGGCCAGCGGCCGCCTGGTGCGGACGGGGGTGGCCCGCGAGCCCAACCCCACCGACCTGGTCGCCTTGGCCGCCCTGCTGGACCACCTCCGACAGCCGGGGGACCGCACCGTCGCCCTCTCCATGGGACCGCCCCAGGCCGTGGACAGCCTGGCAGCGGTGGTCCAGACCGGTCTGGACCGGGGCATCCTGGTCAGCGACCGCGTCCTGGCCGGCGCCGACACCCTCATCACCGCCCGCGCCCTGGCGGCCGCGGTGCGCCGGCTGGAACTGGACCTGGTGCTGGCCGGGGTGCATTCCCTGGACTCCGACACCGGCCAGGTCCCGCCCATGGTGGCGGCCCTGCTGGGCTGGCCGGTGGTCACGCGGGTGCGCGCCCTCTCCCGCCTGGGGGACACCGCCCTGGTGGTGGAACGGGCCGGGACCGCGGCGCTGGAGCGCTTCCTGCTCCGGCTGCCGGCGGTCCTGACCATCGAGGAGAGCCTGGCGGAGGAACACTGGACCGACCCGCCCGGGGAGGAGGCGCGCGCCCGGGTGACCACCTGGTCGGCGGGTGACCTGCCCCTGCCCTCCGGCCAGGACTCCCCCACCGCCGTGCTGCGGGTGTATGCCTCCGGCAGCGGGCAGCGGGCGGGGGTCGTCCTCCAGGGGCTGGATGCCGCCACGGCGGTGGAGCGCCTGCTGGAAACCCTGGCCGGGTTGGGGGAGCCGCCCCAGCCTCCGCCCCCGGTACAGGGGGTCACCACCCAGGACGTCTGGGTGTGGGCGGAGACCGACCCCGCTACCGGGACCGTCACCGAGGCCGCCCGCGAGCTCCTGCGGGCGGTGCGCCCCGCCCTGACCCCGCCCGGCCGGCTGGTGGCGGTGCTGACCGGGGTCCCGGCCCCCGGCACCGGCGCGACGCTGGCGGCGGAGGGGGCCGACCGCATCGAATACCTGGCCCTGCCCGGCGCCTCCGCCGCCAACCAGGCACGGGGCCTGGCCCGCCGCCTGGAGGAGGCGGCGGTGCCACCCGCCCTCTGCCTCTTCCCCTCCACCCTCCAGGGGCGGGAGACGGGCGCCTACCTGGCCGGCCTGACCGGCCTCGGGATGACCGGCGACATCGTCGGCATCCGGTTCGACGCCCGGGCCGGCATCATTCAGACCAAGCCGGCCCCCTCCTCCTCCGACCTGGTGGACATCGTCACCCGCACTGCCCCGGTGCTGGCCAGCGTCCGCCCGGGGGTATGGGCCACAGTGCCCAGGCCGGCGGACGCGGCGGCCGGCGTTGAGTCCTGGGTGGCCTACCCGGACCTGCTGCCAGCCCGGGGCCGCGACCTGGAGGCTCTGGACAGCCGGAGCCCCGCGGGTGGCCTCCTGGATCCCCGTCCGGTCATCCTGGGCATCGGCTACGGGGTGGGGGAGGCCGGTACGGCCGCGCTAGCCGCCGTAGCCGCCCGCCTCGGCGCCGGGGTGGGGGCCAGCCGCATGGTCACCGATGCCGGGTGGCTGCCCAAGGCCTTTCAGGTGGGGGTGACCGGCCGGGCCGTCGCCCCCCGACTGTACCTGGCCCTGGGCATCAGCGGCCACCTGGACCACCTGCTGGGGGTGCAGGGGGCGGGACGGCTGGTGGCGGTCAACCGCGACCCGTCCGCGCCCGTGTTCCGGCACGCCGATGTCGGGGTGGTCCTGGACTGGCAGGCATTCTGGCAGGCGCTGGAGCCCCGCTGGCAGCAGCTGCTGCAGGTGCTGGGCCTGGCCTAGGTCCGGCGCCGCCCGCCGGCAGGAGGAAGGGGGGATCCGCATCCCGCGGGTGCTGATTGTGGACGATTCCGCCTTCGTCCGGGCCCGCCTGGCCCGGGCCTGGCAGGAGGCCGGCTGGGAGACGGCCGAGGCCGCCGACGGCGCCCGGGCCCTGGCCGCCCTCCACAGCCAGCGGCCCGACCTCATCACCCTGGACGTGGCCATGCCGGGCCCGGACGGGATCGAGACCGCCCGGGCCATCCGCCAAGCCGGCTTCCGTGGCCCGGTGCTGATGTTGTCCGCCCTCACCGCCCGGGGGGCCCACATCACCCTCGAGGCCCTGGAGGCAGGCGCCGACGATTTCGTGCTGAAGCCCCAGAATCCCCGGGAGGTGGCGGAGGCGGTGGGGGTGCTGGAGGCGCGCTACCGGGCCCTGACCGCCGCCCGGCGCCCGGAGGCGGTCCCGGAGGGGACGCCCGGCGGCCGGACAGTGCGCACCCGCGGCTTCCGGGCGGTCACGGTGGCCAGTTCCACCGGCGGGCCGTCCGCCCTGGCCCGCCTGCTGCCGGGCCTGCCGCCGCCGCCGGTGCCGCTGGTCCTGGTGCAGCACATGCCGCCCGGGTTCACGGCTGCCCTGGCGGAGCGGCTGACCCGCCTCAGCGGGTGGCCGGTGGAGGAGGCGCCGGCCGCCCCGGGCGCCGTCTGCTGGCAGCCGGGCCGGGCGGTGCTGGCCCAAGGGGGCCTGCACCTGCACCTCAACCGCCACCGGGCCTGGGCCCAGCCCGGCCCCCGCCTGCACGGCGTGGCTCCCGCCGCCGACATTACCGTGGGGGAGGCGGTGCGCGCCTGGGCCCCCGACTTGGCGGTGGTCATCCTCACCGGGATGGGCGAGGACGGGGCCCGCGCCGCCGCCAATGCCCGCCGCCTGGGCTGCACCGTGGTGGTGGAGTCCGCCGCCACCGCCACCGTCTGGGGCATGCCCCAGGCGGTGGTCCGCCGGGGGGCGGCCGACGCCGTCTGGCCGCTGCCGGAAATTCATCGCTGGCTGGGGGCGGTCTTTGCCGCCGCCGGCCCCATCCACGCCTGACCGGCAAGGAGGAGCACCGTGCATCCCGATCCCGCCGCATCCGTCGACGCCGCTGCCTGGGACATTCTCGGCGCCCGCCTAGGCCTGCCGCTGGACGCCTACCGCCGGGACCAGCTGGCCCGCCGCCTGTCCGCCTACATGCGCCTGCACGGCTATGCCGATGCCGCCGCCCTGCTGGCGGCCTTGGCCGCCCGGCCCGAGGAGGTGGAACGGCTGCGCAGCCACCTCACCATCCACGTCACTGAGTTTCTGCGCGACCCCGCCTACTGGGAGCGGCTGGCGGCGGTGGTGGCGGCCATGCCCGCCCGGCCCCTCTGGCGGGTGTGGAGCGCGGCGGCCGCCAACGGGGCCGAGGCCCTGACCGCCGCCCTGGTGCTGGAGGAGGCGGGCCTGTCCGCCCGCCTCCTGCTGACCGACATCGACCCCGTCATGCTGGAGGCCGCCCGGCAGGGGGAATACCGGGAAAGCGAACTCCGCCACCTCTCCCCCGACCGGCGCCGGCGCATCCTGGAACCGCCCGCCCCCCGCGCCCCGGTCTGGCGGGTGCGGCCGGAGGTGGCAGCGCGCATGGTCGTACGCCGGCTCGACCTGCTTCACGACCCCTACCCGCCCGGCCCCTTCGACCTCATCCTCTGCCGCAACGTGCTCATCTATTTCCGGGCCCCCGACCGGGAGCGGGTTCTGGGCCGCCTGGCCAGCCGCCTGGGGCCGGACGGCCTGCTCTTCCTGGGCGCCACCGAACTCATCGGGCGCCCCGAGGCCCATGGCCTGGAATGGGTGGCACCCGCCCTCTACCGGGCGCGGCCGCCGGCTTAGGGCCACCAGCCCCGCCGCACCAGCTCCTCGCGGAAGCGGGCGTAGGCCGCCTCGAAGGCGTCGGTGCGCGGCCGGTAGCGGGCGGCAGGGCGGACCATGGCCGCGGCCGCCTGCACCACGTCCCCGTGCCAGGCATGCCCCGCTGCCAGCAGCGCGGCGCCCACGTCCGCCCCGGTGAGGGCAGGCCGCACCAGCTCCTGCCCGGTGATGTTGGCCCGCAGCTGGTTCCAGGCCGCGCTTTCCGACCCGCCGCCGGTGGCGTAGATGACCGGTTCCGTCTCGATGCCGAGGGCGGCCAGCCGTTCATAGGCCAGCCGCTCCACAAACGCCACCCCCTCCAGGTAGCTCTGGTAGGCGGGTTGACCGGGGGGACCAAGCCGGAAGGCGGTGGCCTGCGGGCGCCGGAAGGGGAAGCGCTCGCCGGTGCCGGGCAGGGGATAGAGCACGTGCGGGCTGGGCCGGTCCGGGTCCACGGTGGCGTCCAGTTCGGCCAAGTCCGCCCCCGGAAAGGCGCTGCGCAGGATGCCTCCGCCGGTGTTGCTGGCCCCGCCCGGCATCCAGTAGCCCAGGGGGTGGCGGTGGGAGTAGACCACGCCGTCCGGGTCGTGCGGCAGCTCCCGCGTGATGGCCTTCACCACCAGGGTGGTGCCGAGGGAGGTGTTCTTCTGGCCGGGCCGGGCCGCACCCGACCCCAACTGGCTGGCGCAGCCGTCGGTCATGCCCGCCACGACCGGCGTTCCCGCCGGCCATCCCAGTTCCGCCGCCGCCCGCCGGTCCAGCGGCCCCAGCAAGGTACCCGGGGCCACCACCGGCGGCAGCTGGTCCAGGGGCAGGCCCAGCACCGATTCGATGGTGGCGGGCCATTCCCCCCGCAGCAGGTCGTACCCCAGCTTCAAGGCGTTAGTCCAGTCCAGCGGCCCGGCGTGCCCCAGCAGCCGGGCCTCCAGGTAGCCGGAGGGGGTGGTCACCCGGTGCAGCCGCGCCCGCCAGGCGGGACGGGTGCGCCGGAGGTAGAGGACCTTGGGCAGGCCGAAGCTGGCATCGAGGCGGTAGCCGAGGGCCTCCGCCTCGGCGGCCAGCGCCACCCCGGCCGCCTCCGCCTCCGCGTCCGCCCGCGGGTCGAAGTACAGCAGGGCGGGGGCCAGCGGCTCCCCGGCCGCGTCCAGCCCCACCACGCTGCCGGAGGTGGAGGCCACAGCCAGGGCCGCCACCTCCTCCCCGCGCGCCTGCAGGGATTCCGCCAGCAGGCGGCCGGCGGCGGTAAACGCCTGCCACCAGCGCCGGGGATCCTGTTCCGCCCCTTGTTCGGTATCCGCAAACCGGATGGCCACCTGCCCTGCCGGCGTGCCATCCTGGCCCAGCGCCACCATGCGCAGACCGCTGGTACCGAGGTCCACCCCGATGACGACCATCCCTGCTCCCTGCCTTTCCCGCATGCCCTGTACCCCGATTGTACCGCCGGCCGCGGCGCGCGGGCGGGGGCCGATGGCCCGGCCCCGCCGGCAGGGCGGGCCCCGCTGCCGGGGCAGGAGTGGGGCCGGGACCCTCCGCGGGGACTAGTCCGGCCGGGGCCGGGCGGGGCCGTTCGCGTCCCGAACGGCCCCGGAATGCGGGTCCGGCTTCCGGCTTTTGACCCTTCCGGCCTCCGCCGCCAGGGCCCATAATGACCGAGGAATCCTGTGCACTCATGCGGGCGGGACCCCGGTCCCCGCCTCGTTTCCGGGAGGGAAGAGCATGGCGATAGTTTCCACCGCAGTGCGCCGTGACCGCCGCTGGTGGCAGGCGGGTGCCCTGCTGGTGTGGCTCCTCATCGACCTCGGTCTCGGCATCTGGGAAATGGGCGGCTGGAAGGGCTTCGCCCCCGCGCTCAAGCCGCCGGCGGTCGGCGGCTGGGGACAGCCCGCCGCCGACCTGGTCACGTGGATCAACGCCTTCGGCATGCTGACCGGGATGGCCTGGCCGCTCCTCTTCGCCGGGCTGTCCATGGGTACCCTGGTCTTCCTGCGCTGGCGTAAGGAACGCACCCGCTACCTGCGCATCCGGCTGGGCCTGGCGGTGCTGGCCTACTTCGGCCTTACCGCCGCCATTCCCTTCGTGGGCTCGTCCTTCCCGGTGGTGCCCAACCCGGGCGGCACCGGCCTGCCCACCTGGAACTGGCCCACCGGCCTCTCCATGCTAGGCTTCGTCCTCCTGGCGCTGCTCTTCGGGCGCGGGAGCTATTGCGGGGTCATCTGCCCCGCTGCCACCTACTGGGGCGGCCTGGGCCAGCACTTCATCCCCGCCAACATCAACACCCCCCGCGCGCGCCGGCTGGCGGCGGGGCTGCGGGCGCTGATGGTGGGCCTGTTCGTGCTCACCGCCCTGCTGTCCATCGCCGACACCCTGCTGCACTGGCACGTAAGCGTGTACGGCACCGACCCGGCCGTGTTCTTCTCGGGCGTCACCTGGATGGTCATCTGGTTCCTGATGCTGCTGGTGGTCCCCTTCCTGGGCAACCGCGCCTTCACCCGCTTCCTGTGCCCCATGGGCGCCACCATGGGCTGGGTGGCCCAACACGGGGTCTGGGAAATCCAGGCCATCGACCCGGCCGTCTGCGCCAGCTGCACCGACCAGGCCTGCACGCGCTCCTGCGAGGTCAGCCTGCCGGTGGGCCGCCACTTGGCGGAAGCCGGGCGCTACCGCTCCGCCGCCTGCGTCGGCTGCGGCAACTGCCAGGCGGCCTGCCCATCGCAGAACATCCACTACCGGACGGCACTGGATTGGGTCCTGCCCCGGAGCACCCGCCAGCCGGCGCCGGTGGCGCCCGGCCTGCCGCAGTAGCCGCAGCCGGCCAGGAAGGAGGCCCTCCCGTGTTTCCGTCCCCGCTTCGCCCCGCCCGCCGCGTCCTGCGCTGGGGGCTGGGCCTGTGGTGGCTCTCAGCGGCCGGTCTGCAGCTGCAGCCCGGCATGTTCCAGATGGATATGATCGGCACCAGCATGCAACCGGCCCCCTTGGCCGAACCGGCCTGGGTCACCGCCCTCCTCAACCGGGTAGGAGCCGTGGTCAATCCGCACCTGTGGTGGGCCAACGTGGTGACCGCTCTCGTCGAGGCGGTAGTGGGCGGCCTCATCCTGCTCGACCTGCCGGGAGGGCCCGCGGTCTCCGCGGTCTGGAGCGCGGTGGTGTGGGTGCTGGGGGAAGCCTTCGGGCAGGTGCTGACCGGGGCCGCCAGCTTCGTGACCGGCGCCCCCGGACCCGCCCTGGTGGCCCTCCTGCTCTCCCTCCTGCTCTGGCGCGACACCCTGCAGGCCGCCCGCTGGATGGCGGCGGCTCTGTTCGCCTACGGCGCGGTGCAACAGGTGGTGCCGGTCTTCTGGACCAGCCTGGGGGCGGCGGGTCTCTACCAGGGCAACGCCATGATGGAGCCAGCCTGGTTCGCCGCCGGCCTCTCGCCGGTCATCACCCTGGCCGCCCGCTACCCGGCGGCCGTGAATGCCGCCAGCGCCGCCATCATGGGTGCCCTCGCCTGGGGTCTCACCGCCGACCGGCCTGCGCGCGCCGTCTATGCGCTGGCCTGGATCTGGCTGGCCTGGGTCTGGGCGGCCGGGCAGGGGTTCAACATGCTGCTGGCGGGCATGGCCCCCAACCTGGGCACCGCCCCCCTGGTGGCCCTGCTACTGCTGCCCGACCGCTGGCTGACGCAGACAACGCCCCGGCCGGCTAAAGGGCGGCCCCGGTTATCCCCCGTTCCGCCAGCCAGCGCTCCCACACCGGCACCACCCGATCCAGGCGCCGGGGGTGAGCCTTGAGCATCCCGGCCTCCAGCAGGCGCTCGCGCAGCGGGGCGTGATGCAAGAGGAGCCACAGGGCCCGGGCCCAGTCGGCGGCGGGGTCCACCAGCCAGACACCCCCCGCCGCCATCCGGTAGGCCGGCCGGTCCGGCGCCAGCACCGGCACCCCTGCCGCTCCCGCCCACAGGGCCAGATAAGGATAGTCGCCCAGGTCCTCCTCCGGATACACCAGGGCATCGGCGCCCTGCAGGAGGGCGGCCATCTCCTCCACGTCCAGTTCCGGCAGGAAGACCAGGCTGCCGGCCAAGCCCAGGCGCGCCGCCAGCGGCGCCAACCGAGGCCGCCAGGTGAGCCCGTCCAGCAGCACCAGCTCGCCCCGGCCCTCCAGGGCCCGGGCGGCCGCGAGCAGGCGGGTCGCCCCCGCCCCGCTGCGCAGCCTTGCGGCCAGCACCCGCGGCCGGGCCTCTAGGTGATAGCGCAGGGCCACCCGGAACATTGCCGGACCGGTGGCCGGCGCAAACGCCTCCGCCGGCACCGGGTAGGGTAGGCCATGCACCCGTCCGGGTCCCGGGGGGATGCCGCTGTCGTCGGGCAGCACCACCTCCACCCGCGGATGCCGGCTGAGCGCCCGCCGGGCTTCCGGGCCCAGCAGGGCCGTCACCAGCACCCCCGCCCGCGGCAGCGGTCCGCCCACCTGTAGACAAGGCGCCCAGGCGGGGGCAGCCCGCCGCCGGAAGTTGAGACCGCGGGCCTCCAACGCCGGCACCAGCAGCCGGCTCCAGACCCGCTCGCTCTCGCGGGCGTTGCCCGCGGTCTGCCAGGCCAGGCTCCGCATCCTAGCCCCCCTCCCGGTAGCGCTCCAGGAAGGCGAGCACCCGCGCCGGCGCTGCCACCCGGGAAGGGGCCCGTTCCTCATCCCCGCCGATCAGCCACAACTTGGAGCTGTGGGTGGCATCGGCGAAGAACAGCCAGCGCTCCCCGGTGGCCCCCGCCAGCGCCACCACGGCCAGGGCGATGCCGGCGGCCGGATAGGCCAAAAGGGTGCCGGCCAGGAGGGCGGGCACCAGGAAGAGCAGGGCGAAGCTCACGGCGTACCCGCTGCGCCGGCAGCCCGGGTCCAGGTCCGGCCAGGCCTGGGTCTGGGTACGGTAGGGCGGCCGCCCAGTGCCGGGGTCCTGCAGGCGGTAGGGACCCAGGGGCAAGCCGGACCCCAGGCCCAGGGTGAGGCGGCGCCGGGCGTCAGCAAAGTGGCGCACCTGCAGGGCCTTCACCCCCGCCAGGGCCGCCGCCCCCACCCAGGTGGCATCCCGCAGGGGGGCCAGCGCCCGTGCCGGCACCCCGGCCAGCGCCAGCGCCGCCAGGTGCCAGACCCAGCCTGTATACAGGCCGATCCCCACCATGCTGACCACCGTGAGGGGGCCATACCAGCTGCGCATGGCGGGCAGGCTGGCGTAGATCATGGCCGTCACCCACAGCGCCACCAGCGCCAGCACCAGCAGCCCGCTGTCGAGCGCGCGCTGGAAGGCCGGGGCGGCATCCCCCCAGGAGGCCACGGCGGCGGCGGTAAGGGCCACCCCCAGCAGGCCGGTGGTGAGCACCTCCCGGCTCAGCCAGGAGCTGGACAGCCGGCGCAGCACATAGCGAGCGCGGCGGGGATGGTGAAGATGGGTGAAGGCGGCGGCGCCCCCTGCCGCGGTCAACAGCAGGGCCAGGAGGTCCAGCAGGGAGTAGGGCACCACCAACCCCCGCCAAGCGTCGGTAAAGAGGCCGAGCACCACCCCGCCGGCCGCGCCCCCCAACACGGTCATGCCCAACAGGGACCACGGCGGCCGCATCAGGCCCGCCTCCCTTCCGGAACCTCGGGCGCGTCCGGCACCCGCCCTGCGCCGGATCCCGGCACCGGCCGCCGGGGCAGGTAGTGCACCGCCGGCCGCGCGCCAAGCTCGGGAAACAGGGTGAAGCCCTGCCGGGCCTGCACCAGATGGGAGACCTCGGAGTCGGGGTCGTCCAGGTCCCCGAACACCCGGGCGCGGGTGGGGCAGCTCTCCACGCAGGCAGGGATGCGTTCCGCCGCCGGCAGGCGCTCATCCTCCAACCGGTCGATGCACAGGGTGCACTTCTTCACCACCCCTTCATGGGGGTCGAATTCCCGCACCCCGTAGGGGCAGGCCCACAGGCACAGCTGGCAGCCGACGCAGGTGTCGTAGTCCACCAGCACTACCCCGTTATCCTCGCGTTTGAAGGAGGCCCCGGTGGGGCACACCGGCACGCAGGGGGCGTCATAGCAGTGCATGCAGGCCTTGGGCAGGTACAACACCCCGGTATGGGGGAAGGTGCCGGCCTCGATGGTCAGCACCCGATTCCACCACATTCCGTCTGGCTCCTGGTAGGGATCCAGGTCGGGCAGCGGCCCGAAGGCCCCGGCGGTGTTGTGCTCCTTGCAGGACACCTGGCAGCTTTTGCAGCCTACGCACTTATTGAGGTCGGTGATGATGGTCCACTGCATGCCCTTCCCCCTTCCCGTCCCCGCCCTTACCGCACCGGCGCGCGCCGCCCGGCGGTGTAGGCCAGCCGGCGCCAGCGCACCGCCTCCGGACGGCAGGGCTCCCGCGCCTCCACCTGCGGCCAGGGGCCGGGCCGCTCGGCCGGGTAGACCCGTACCCGGGCGTCGTACCAGCCGGCCTGGGCGGTCACCGGGTCGTTGTTGAACGGGGCCCCCGGCCCCGGATTCCCCAGCAGGTCGGGGACCAGGAAATTGACCAGCAGGGCCCGCCGCGCCTCCGGGGCCTCCGGATGGAGCCCCCAGGATCCCGGTCCCTTGGCGATGGCGTTCCAGGTCCAGACCGTGCCCGGCTCCACCGCCTCCGACAAGCGCAGCCGGGCACACGCCCGCCCCACCCGCGACTCCACCCACACCCATTGCCCGTCCTCCAGGCCCAGGGCCCGGGCGGCAGCCGGGTTCATGAACAGGGGCGCCTCATGCAGCAATTGGCGTAGCCAGGCGTTCTGGGAACCCCAGGAGTGGTAGTGGGTCATGGGCCGCTGGGTGAGCAGCCGCAGCGGATAGGCGACCGCATCCTCGCGCGCGTCCTCCAGCGGCGGCCGGAAACCGGGCAGGGGATCGAAGGCCTCCAGCAGCCGCCGGCGCAGGGCCGGATCGCGGGGCTGCTTGCCCGGCCAGAGCCCCTGTCCGGCCAGGCGGAAGGTCTGCAGCACATCTGAATAGAAGTGCAGGATGATGGGGTCGTCGTCGGCCAGGAAGCGCACCTCGCGCGCCCATTTCAGGTAGGCGTGGTTGACGTGGCGGTAGAAGCGCAGCCCCTCCGGCAGAGGATGGTACCAGTAGGCCTGGTGCTGGGCGTAGGCCCGCAACTGGTGCGGGTTGGGCGGTCCCGTCAGCTGGCGGTCCCCCTCCCCCCGCCAGCCGGCCAGGATCCCGACCCCGGAGCCGGGCGCGGTCTCCCAACGGGTCAGGAAATCGGCGTAGGTCTTAAAGCGCGGGCGCCCCGCCTCGTCGGTAAAGCCGGGCAGCCCCAGCCGGTTGGCCAGTTCCACCAGCACGTCCCCCGCCGGCCGCACCCCGGGAGGCGGGTTCAGCACCGGCTGCCGGATGGAGTCGGCCGGCCCGTCCGGCTCCGAGATGGGCCGATCGCGCAGGGAGGCGGCATCCCAGCGTTCCAGGTAGGTGGTGTCCGGCAGCACCAGGTCGGCAAAGGCCACCGTCTCCGAGTCGTAGGCGTCGATCACCACCACGTGGGGGATGCGGTAGGCGCCGGTGGCGGGGTCGGTGGCGGTCAGCATGGCCCGGGTGGCCATGGTGTTCCAGGACGAGTTCCAGGCCAGGTTGGCCATGTAGATGAGCAGGGTGTCGATGGGGTACGGCCAACCGTGGTAGGCATTGCGGATGACGTTCTGGATGGCCCCATGGGCCGCCAGGGGATACCGCCAGGAATAGGCCTCGTCCAGGCGCAGGGGCCGGTCCCCATCCACCAGCAGGTCGTCGGGCGACGTGGGATACCCCAGGAGGGGCGCCGGGGCCGGCCGGCCGGGCCCGTAGGCGGCCGGGTCCGCGGCCGGCTTCACCCGCGGCGGGATGGGCTTGGGATAGGGGCTCTTGTACCGGAAGCCGCCGGGGGTGTCGATGGTGCCCAGCATCATCATGAGGTCGAACAGGGCCCGGATGGTCTGAAAGCCGTTGGTGTGCGCCGCCAGCCCCCGCATGGCGTGGAACGCCACCGGCCGGCCCACCGTCTCCCGATGATGGTCCCCGTACCCATCGGTCCAGGGGATGGGTAGCACGACCGGATGATGCAGCGCGGTCTCCCCCATCTCGCGGGCCAAGCGCTCGATGGTGGCGGCCGGGATGCCGGTGATGCCGGCCGCCCAGGCCGGATCCGCCTCCTGCAGCCGCCGCCGGAACAGGCTGAAGGCCGATACCGCCCGCCGCCCGTTGACCACCGCCTCGGCCTCCAGCATGCCGTGGCCGCGGGCCTCCATGAACGGCACCACCCGCCCGGAAGGCAGCGCCACCAGCCATTCCCCGTCGTCCGCCACGGCCAGCCGGCCGTCGTAAGGGGTGCCCGGCGCCTGGTAGACCAGGGCCGGGGCATTGGTGTAGCGCCGGAGGTACTCGGCGTCGTAGAGGCCCTCCCGGACCAGGACCTGCATGAAGGCCATCAACAGTGCCCCGTCAGTACCGGGCCGGATGGGCACCCATTCATCGGCCAGCGCCCCGTAGCCGCTCTTGATGGGGTTGACCACCACCAGGCGGCCACCGCGCTCCTTGAGGGCGCCCAGACCCAGCTTGAGGGGGTTGGACGGATGGTCCTCCGCCACCCCCAGCAGCATGAACCAGCGGGCCCGCTCCAGGTCCGGCCACCCGAATTCCCAGAAGCTCCCGCCGACGGAATACATGCCGGCCGCCGCCATATTGACCGAGCAGAAGCCGCCGTGGGCCGCCCAGTTGGGGGTGCCGAACTGCTGGGCCCAGTAGCCGGTGAAGGCCTGCATCTGGTCCCGGCCGGTGAAGAAGGCCAGGCGGGCCGGGTCGGTGCGCCGGATCTCCCGCAGCCAGCCTTCGAGGGTGGTGAGGGCGGTCTCCCAGTCCACCGGCACCAGCCGGCCCTGGCCGCGGGGGGCTCCCGGTTCGCGCATGAGGGGCGTGCTCAACCGCGCCGGGCTGTACTGGGTCATGATGCCGGAGCCGCCCTTGGCACACCAGACGCCGCGGTTGACGGGGTGCCCGGGGGTCCCGCGGATGAACCGCACCTGGCCGTTGCGCACCGTGACCTCGATGCCGCAGCGGCAGGCACACATGTAGCAGGTGGTGTGCACCCGCCGTTCCCCGGGGGGCGCCCCCGGCTGGGGACGGCGGGGGGCAGGAGCTACAACGGGATCGTTCACGTTGGCTAGTTCTAACTCACTATTTTCCATGCCCGATCCCTCCATCCTCCTCAACCCGCAATGGTCCGTTAGGCCAACCTTATCATGGGCCATTCGGTCCAGCTTACAGCGTTCCCACAGGGGCGTACAGAAGTCGTGTATGCCCGGCCCCATCTGCAGCGGGGCCGCAAAACCGCTATAGTGGAGACACGACGGCACCAAGCCGGGGACAGGAGGCAGACGAGATGCGGTGGGGGGCATTCCTGCTGGGGCTGGCCGGCGGCGGCTGGGGGCTGTATACAGCGCGGGCGGAGATTTACGTCAGCCACTTCGCCCCCGGGCACGGCTACATGCGCCCGATCCCGTTTCAGTTCGGAGGGTATACGGATGTGGTGGCGGGGCTGGCCCTGCTGGCGGCGGTGGCGCTGCTCATCCGGCCCCTGCGGCTGGCGGGCGGCATCCTCCTGCTGCTGACCGCGGCCGCCGGCATCCTCACCGCGGGCACCTTCTGGGTCATTCCCGGTTCCCTGCTCTTCCTGGCCGCCATGCTGGGCCTCTTCAGCGGGCCGGGGGCGGAGCGCCCCCAGGGCGGCAGCCCCCTGGGCAGGGAGGGATAGCCGCTGCTCACCTGGCTGCACGATGTGGCCGCCCTATTTGCCGTGGTCAACCCCTTCGGGAACGTCCCCGTCTTCCTGGCGCTGACCGAAGGGGCGGGGCCTGCCGACCGCCTGCTGGTGGCCCGCCGGGCCAGCCTGGTGGCCCTGGGGGCGGGGATGGTGTTCGCGGTGGCGGGCCCCTTCCTGCTGGCCTTCTTCGGCATCACCCTGGCCGCCTTCCGGGTGGCGGGGGGCATCATCCTGTTCGGGATCGCCGCCAGCCTGCTGCATGCCCAGGGGTCGCCCTTGCACACGCCCCGGGCTGAGGAACACGACCCCGGGGCCCCGCGGCCGTGGCCTGACATCGCCGTGGCGCCCCTGGCGGTGCCCATCCTGGCCGGTCCCGGCACCCTGGCCACCCTGCTGGTCCTGGGCCAGGGCGCCAGCGACGGGCCCCTCCCTGCGCTGGCGGCGGTACTGCTGGCCTTCCTGGCGGTCATGGCCGCCACCTATGCCATCCTGGTCAATGCAGAGCGGGTGGGCAACCGCCTGTCCCGTTCCAGCCTCAACCTCATCACCCGGATGATGGGGCTGCTGCTGGCGGTCATCGCCGTGCAGATGGCGGCCGCCGGGCTGTTACGCCTCTTCCCCGCCTGGGGCCGGGCCTGAAGCGTCCGCCTCCTGGACGATGGCGGCCACCAGCTCATCCGCCGCCTGTCCGGGTGCGGCCAGCGCGGGGGCGTGGTCGGCGAGGGCCTCCGCCAGCCGGCGGTAGACGACCCGGCTGCCGGGTCCGTCCGGGATGAGCCCCAGGCGCAGGGGCATGTCCGCCACCGCCGCCGGGCTGACGGCCACCAAGCCGGCTCCCAGGCGGGGATTACCGAAAATGAAGGTGTAGGTCTCCGGCACCCCCTCCACCCCGCGGGCGCGCATATCGCGGGCGTGGTCGACCAGGGCGTACAGGATCACCGGCCGCCGCGCCAGCGCCGCCTCCAGGGCGGCCTTCATCTCGCCCACCGGCCGGCGGCTGGCATAGCTCCATAACCGTTCCGTCCCCATAGCGGTTCCTCCCTCCAGGACCTTGTCCCCGGGGAACGTTACGCCTCCGGCCGGGGTTCGGATGCAGTTGCCGACGGCGGGTCCGCCTCCCCTTCCTGGACTACAATGCCCTCCCGCTGAAGCAGGGCGGCCAGCACCCCGGCGCCCGGGCGCAGGCGGCCGCTGAAGCTGCCGTCGTAGATGGCCGTGCAACCGCAGGAGGGGCTGCGGCTTTTGAGCACCGCCGCCGTCACCCCCAAGGCCCGGGCCGCCCCCAACACCCGGAACGCCCCTTCCAGGAAGGCGCCGGTCACATCCCGGCCGCTTTGAGTCTGCACCCGGGCCCGCCCCTCCAGTACGTCCTCGCCGGTGCCCCCTACAATCTCCGCCGGCTCACGGGGAATATCGAGGCCACCCAGCACTTCCGGGCATAGGGGGATGGCCTGGCCCCGGCTCACCGCCGTCAACCAGGCAACCGCCGCCGAATCGCGCCCGTCGTAGCGCACGCGCATGCCCGCCAGGCAGGCGCTCACCAGATAGCGGGGCTGCCCGCCCCCATCCGCCATCCCGCATCGCCTCCTCTGCCCCGCGCCTGGTAACCGCATTGTAGGACAGCCGGGCCGCCGCGGCCAGGCCAGGGCCGGGCCACAGCGCCTTCACCGCCTTGCATTTACATTGAGGATCGATACAATGCAGGGTGCAAACACCTGGAGGGATGGCCCATGGTGCCGGAGGCGCTAGTCGGCGAACTGCTGGAATTGATGCGGGTCTTCCGGTGGTTCACCCATCCCGTGCGGCGGGGGGAGATTACCGCCGAGCAGTACTGGCTCCTGCGCCTGCTTGAAAAGGCGGGCCCCTTGCGGGTCGGCCAGCTGGCGGCGGCCCTCGGCATCGGGCAGAGTTCCGTTACCACCGCCTGTAAGCGCCTGGAACGGCAGGGCCTGGTCCGGCGGGCCCGGGATACGGCGGATGAGCGGGTGGTCCGGGTCATCCTCACCGAGCAAGGCCAGCAGTGTGTGGCCAGCTGGGCGGCCCTGCGCCACGCAACCGCCGCCCGCATCCTGAGCACCCTGAGCCCGGAGGAGCAGACCCGCCTGCAGGAGCTGCTGGCCCGGGTGCTGGACCAGGCGCAACGCCTGGCCCGGGAGCCGGAGGTACCCGCCGCCTCCGGCCCGCTCGGGTAATCCTACTCCCCACCGAGAGGAGGTGCCCTATGGCAACCCTGACCTCCCCGTCCCGCCCGGCTCCGGCCTACAAATGGATTGCCCTCTCCAACACCACCCTGGGCATGCTCATGGCCATGCTCAACATGTCCAGCCTGCTCATCGCCCTGCCGGCGGTGTTCCGGGGCATCCGCCTCAACCCCCTCGACCCCGTCAATTTCAGCTACCTGCTGTGGATCCTGATGGGCTATATGCTGGTGACAGCGGTACTGGTGGTGACCTTCGGGCGCATCGGGGACCTGTACGGCCGGGTACGGATGTACAACCTGGGCTTTGCCGTTTTCACCGCCGGCTCCATCCTCCTCTCCCTCACCTGGAGCACCGGCCCGGCCGGGGCGGTGGAGCTCATCGCCTTCCGCATGCTGCAGGCGGTGGGCGGCGCCCTCCTGATGGCCAACTCCGCCGCCATCCTGACCGACGCCTTCCCGCCCCGCCAGCGGGGCATGGCCATGGGCATCAATCAGATTGCGGCCTTGGTGGGACAATTTGCCGGCCTCATCCTGGGCGGACTGCTGGCTGCCGTCGACTGGCGCTGGGTGTTCCTGGTCAATGTCCCGGTCGGCCTCTTCGGGACGGTGTGGGCCTACCTGCAGCTGCGCGAGGTGGGGGAGCGCCATCCCGCCCGCATCGACTGGGCGGGCAACCTCACCTTTGCCGTAGGGCTGACCGTGCTGCTGGTGGCCATCACCTACGGCATTAAGCCCTACGGTCACGCTCAGATGGGTTGGGGCAACCCCTGGGTGCTGGCGGGGCTGGCCGCCGGCCTGATCATCCTGGGCTTGTTCGTCTGGGTCGAATACCGGGTGCCGGAACCGATGTTCCACATGGGGCTCTTCCGCATCCGGGCCTTCACCGCCGGCAGCCTGGCCGGGCTCATCTCCGCCATCGGGCGGGGCGGGCTGCAGTTCATGCTCATCATCTGGCTGCAGGGCATCTGGCTGCCCATGCACGGCTACAACTACACCCAGACCCCGCTCTGGGCCGGCATCTACCTCCTGCCCCTCACCGCCGGCTTCATCCTGGCCGGCCCCACCTCGGGCTGGCTGTCGGACCGGTACGGGGCCCGGCCCTTTGCCACCGGCGGCATGCTGCTGGCCGCCTTGACCTTCGGCCTTTTCCTGCTGTTGCCGGTGGATTTCTCCTACCCCGTCTTCGCGCTGGTCCTCTTTCTCAACGGCATCGCCTTCGGGCTTTTCGGCGCCCCCAACACCACTGCCATCATGAACAGTGTCCCGCCGCGGCACCGGGGCGCCGCCTCCGGCATGCGCTCCACCTTTCAGAACACCGGGATGCCCCTTTCCATCGGCATCTTTTTCTCCCTGATGATCGCCGGCCTCTCCGCCAGCGTGCCCCCCACTTTGTTCAAGGGTCTGACCGCCAACGGGGTCCCGGCACCGGTGGCGGCCGCCCTCTCTCGCCTGCCGCCCGTCAGCTACCTCTTCGCCGCCTTCCTGGGCTATAACCCCCTAGGCACCCTGCTGGGGCCGCGGGTGCTGGCGGCCCTTCCCCCGGAGTCGGCGGCCCGCCTCACCGGCCGCACCTTCTTCCCTTCCCTCATCGCCGGCCCCTTCCGGCACGGCTTGGTGGTGGTGTTCACCTTCTCGATTGCGATGAGCCTGATCGCGGCGGGGGCATCCTGGATGCGGGGCGGGCGCTTCATCTATGAGGAGGAGGTCGGGCCCCTGCCGGCAGGGGCCCCAGAACAAGACCGGCCGGACCAGGCCGGCCCGGCTGCCGGCCGGCGTTAGTTGCCGCTGCCGCCCCCATGAAGGAAGGGCTTTCCGGCCCATGCAAACCGCTTCCCCGATTACGACCGCACGCTGGACGGTTACCCGGCCCGCCCGGAGGGCGACGACCCTTTTCCCGCCATCCTCGTCACTCATGAAATCCGGGGGTGGACGCCAACATCCGGGATGTGGCCCGGTGGGTTAGCCAGGGAAGGCTACCTGGCCCTGGCCGCCGCCCTCTACACAGGCGCACGCCGGGAGGCCATGGCCCCCGACCGCATCCCGGCCGGGATGGCGATCCCGCGGACCGCCCCGCCTGACCGCCAGCGGGATCCCGCCCCTCTGGGGGATGCCCGGAACCGGTTGCCCGGGCCTCCGCACCCTCATCCGGGTCATGCGCCCGGAACCCCGGGCCGCTTTTACACATGACCTAGTGGAAGCGGTGGGGTACCTGCGCGCCCAATCCGACGTGCAGCCGGACCACGTCGCCAGCCTCGGCTTCTGCATGGGGAGCGGCATCGGTACCCGTCTGGCCAGCCTGCCGCCGCATCCGGCGGCCAGTGTGGTTTTGACGGGGAAAGCCCGTCCCTGGAGACGAAGGGGCCATCCCGGGACCCATGCTGGACCTCTACGGCGGGGAGGATCCCCGCGCCACCGGCACCGTCCCCGACCTGGTGCGGGCTATGCAGGCCGCCGGCAAATCCTTCGAATACCACAGCTATCCCGGCACCCGGCACGCCTTCTTCCCCGACACCCGGCCCATGCAGGACCCCGAGACCGCCCGGGACGCCGGGCAGCCCGTGCTGGCTTGCCCGCAAGGCACGCTCCGCCCCTGACACCGGGCCGCACGTCCCGGGCGGCACGGGTTGCCGGCCGGGGCCAGCCGGAAACCGGTTGACGGGCACGCATGGCCGGGGTATAGTAATTGCTGTCCGCAGAACGGACATCGCGGGGTAGAGCAGCCAGGTAGCTCGTCGGGCTCATAACCCGGAGGTCGCAGGTTCAAATCCTGTCCCCGCACCCAATGGCGGCGTAGCTCAGTTGGTTAGAGCATACGGTTCATACCCGTAATGTCGGTGGTTCGAATCCACCCGCCGCTACCATGATAGTCGGGCGTGTAGCTCAGTTGGAAGAGCAGCTGACTCTTAATCAGCGGGTCGAGGGTTCGAGGCCTTCCACGCCCACCATAGGGACCCCGCATCCGGTAAGGGATGCGGGGTTCGCCGTTTCCATCCGTGCCGCTGTCGAGGCTTCCATAAGCCCACTTTGGACACCGAGATGGGCCGGCGGCGGCAACATGCCGCCTGGGCCCCTGCCTGGAACCGGAAGGCCTGACTCGACCGGAAATTTCGGATAGGACACCATCCCTGGTGGAGTCGTCCCCCTGGTGCGGACCACACGTTCTTTCCCCGCTAGCCTGCGACCCCTCCTAATGCACCGGAGCTTTTTCTCCGGGCTGGCTTGCGGGCGCTCGACCGGACCCTCCCCCACCCTGTCCTGGCGCCATGTACCTGAAGCCCCCCACTGACACCGACATCAACGGCTGCAAGCGGCAGGTTTGCCCGGCTGCAACCGCTATTTTGGTAGGTTTTGCCGGGTGAATCCCCATCCTGGCTCATCACGCTCCCGGGACCAATCCCCTCCCCCAGCTGAATGCCTCTCGCGCCGGATGGACGGAACATCGGCGTCGCACCCCGGCCGTGTGGCACCGACCGCCCCTGCCCAGCGTCTTCTTCACCCACCGGGATCCGATGCGCCCGCCTGCTGCCCCCCGTTTACCGGTTTTATTCCCCCACGCGCCTTCCGACTCTCTTGCGCACCCCGGCCGAAAGGATTCGCACTATTCGGGGCAGCCACCCGGACCACCCACCAGGATGCAATCCGCGTTGCATTCAGATGCCAATCAGACTAGTCTAAGACTAGTAGGGGGTGATAACATGGAACAGATCGGAGCTTATGACGCCAAGGTTCGGTTGGCGGAGCTTCTCAACCGCGTCGCTCAGGGCGAAACCATCTTAATCACAAAAAACGGGAAGCCTATGGCATACCTGACACCTCCCCCCCAGGGACGAACCCGTACCGTTGCCGAAGCCGCTGAAGCCCTGAAGAAGTTTGCCAAGGGGCGACGGCTGGAGATGCCCCTCAAGGAGGCCATCGAAGAAGGGCGGCGGCATTAATGCTGGTCTTAGACGCGTCAGTGGCCTTGTCCTGGTGCTTCGAGGACGAAGAGGATGAATACAGCCTGGCGGTCCTCGATCAGGCCGTCGCGACGACATTTTTGGTCCCCAGCATCTGGCCGCTCGAGATCGCCAACGTATTGCTCGTCGCTGAGCGGCGGGGCCGGATTACTCGCGCGGAAACCGCGCAGTTTATCGACCTCTTAGGAGATTTAGCTATCCATGTTGAACCGGAACCGTGTCTACACTTTGAAACTGATTTGATGGATTTGGCCCGGCGTCACCAGTTATCGGCCTATGATGCGTCCTATCTCCGCCTCGCCCTAAAAAAGGGGCTCGCGTTAGTAACCAAGGATGCATCCCTGGTCCATGCCGCCAAAGATGAAGGAGTGGCGTTATGGACCGAAGCCCATCACGCGTGACACCCGATTTCAAAGGCCAGCTATGCGGGCAGGGCGTATGCAACGGCGCCGCGGTGGGGAATTTGCAGCGGGACGGGAGCGCCGGGGATGGGGCCGGCGGCGGGTAGCCGGGGCACCAGCGTGACACCTCGTTCCATAAGGTCGCGTTTCGCCGCACCCGGTTCCGTCCCCATCCGAACCCTGGGGATAGGCGTTTGAGCCCATCGCCCTCTCTGCTATGGGGGTAGCGGCCCGGGGCTTGAGGTCCGTCTCCGGGAGCCTTGCGGGCAATGCCGGCGCCGGACCCGTTCCACCAACTCCCCATTTTACTGAGAGACCCGGCCTTCGCCTGTAGCCAGAGTCCCAACAGCGGCCAATCCATCCTTGCCCGACAACGACGGCCGCCCCTTCGTGCCCCCTTCCGAAAACCGGCCGTCCTTTGCCCCCCATCCCTGGGCCATCCGGCTTGGTCCTCCGGGATAGCGTACGCTATGGTAAAAGTTGTACGCCCGTTCATGGGAGGAGGATTCGGGTATGTCCTTTGCCGGGACCCTGCTGGCCATCGGCACTGCCCTGGGCTGGCTGGCCTTACTGGGCGCCAGCATCCGCGCCGTGCCGGCCTTAGGCGCCATTGCTGCCATCTTCTGGCTGGCCCGGCTGCCGGCGTTATGGACCCATGCCCGCCAGGCTGGCTGGCTCCTCCTGATCTGGGGCCTCGCCAGCTTCGCCCTGGTCGGTCCTTTATGGACCCTTTTCCACTCCCGTCGCAGGCGAACCATTGGACTATGGCTCTGGTTCGCCAGCCTCCCCCTGGCATTATCGGGCACGCCGGCCCCGGATGCCACCTGGAACACCTGGCTGCGGCACCGGATCCCGCAACTGTTCGCCGCGACCCACCGGGATATCCTGACCAGTCCCGCCTGGGTGGTCGTTCTCGGGCTGGTGGCGCTGGCAGGGATTTTCACCCTGGGTGCCCGCCTGACCGCCCAGAGCCGGACGCAACCGTTAGGACTTTGGGCAGGTAGTGGCCTCCTGTTGAGTCTGCTGCTGGCGTTTGCACCCTGGACCCCGCACCTGCTGCATTGGCTAGCCTTACCGGCCTGGTTTCTGGTGCTCGCCTGGCTCCTGGGAGCCGGCTATACGGCCCTGCACCAGTGGCCCGGTATCCCCGAACCCTGGGTCCGCCGTATGGATACAGGGCAGGCGCTCGGCATCGTCGCGATTTTGGTGATCTTAGCGCTCCCCCTGGCAGGTGGGGCCGCCACCCACGCCCGCACCCCGGCCTTCCCGCCCCGCTTCACGGGCACCGTCTGGGCAGACCGCCAGGCGACCGCCTTGTTACCCAAACCTGCCCCGGCTCCCTGGATGGTTGCCCGTCCGGCGGCCGTGGCCGCTGCCCAGCTGCATGTTCCGGCGACACCGGTCACTGCGGGCGTCAGCCTTGTCCCTGGGACTGTTCACCCGCCGGCCACCTGGGATCCGGTCCGCGATACTGACGGCCCCGCTTTGCGCCGCCTGAACGCCCTTTTGGGGTCCAGTCTCAACCGGACCGCGCTCCTGGCACTGGCGGCCTCGGCTGTCCTTCTCGTGCTCGGTCTCGGCTCACTGCCCGCGGCCGGCCTGGCGTTATGGGTCGGCCTTGCCTCTACCATCCTGGCCACTGCCGGAATGCGGCTGGCGGAGCGACTGGTCCCAGTGTCTCCTTATGCCCTTAACGTCACGGCCCTCCTGGCGATGGGCTTGTCAGTGGATTATGCGGTCTTCCAACTGCACGCCTTCCGGACGGCCTGGCGCACCGGCGGAGGGGAGGAGGACCCAGGGATCCGGGCCCGCCGCGCCCTGGGGGCGGCGCATACCCAGGCCACCCACGCCCTGCCCTGGTCAGCCGGCGCATTTGCCGTCGCCTTTTTAGCCTACCCCCTTGCCCTGCCGTTCCAACTGGGGCTGGGCTTCGCGTTAGCCGGCTTCGCAGCCGTGGCCGCCGCGCTTACGCTTTCTCATCTCCTCATCCTCCCGGTGGTCGCAACCGCCCCCCGGTTTTGGCTCGCCGGCCTGCCCCGGAGTCTGGGCGAGATTCTGGACCGGGTCTACCAGCCGATCGGGCGCTGGACCACCCGCTGGCCCGGACTGCTCCTAGCAGCGGCCACACTGGTCCTGCTCCCGGCTCTACGCCAGCCCTTGGGAATAAAACTCGCAACGCCGACGCATCCTGCCGCCCTCCTTCCGGCCTCCAGCCGCTGGCATGCCGCCTGGGCCGCCACCCGTCACACCGCCCGCCCCTCTTCCCAAGCCATCCTGGTCATCCAACCCCCGACGCTGACCCGCCCCGCCATCTGGAGCACGCTGGACCGGCGGGTGGCACACCCGCCTGCCGGCGTCATCCTCACCAATCCGTTCGCCACCGTCCCGCCGTCGCAGATGGTGCAATGGGCCGCTCAACCGGCCACCGCTCCCCCAGTCTGGAACACGGCTTGGAATCCGGGCCGGCGGCTGCTGTTCCTGCCGGTGCGCTCCACCGCCGCCGGGCCCCTGCCGCGCACCGCCTTAGGCAAAGCCTTGCAGCTGCCCGCCAGCTGGCGGTGGAGCCTCACCGGCGGAGCCGACGCCCTGGCGGCGGTCACAAACGGATGGTTCGCCTGGGCGCTCGGGGTCCTTGTGACCGCTGGGCTCCTGGCTAGCGCCGGCGTCCGTTGGGTCCTGACCGGCCGCCTCCGGTTCGGCCTCCTCGCCATCCTGTTCGAGGTGGTGCCGCTGCTCACCACCTTGGCTCTGTATCCGCTGGCCGCTCAGCAATGGCCCGCGCTCCTACCCCGGACGTTACCGGTGCCCATCCTGCTGTTAAGCATCAACCTGATGCTGGCCCTGGCCCTCGACTATCAGGTGCTCTTCACTTACGCCATCGGCCGGGATCCCACCCATGTCCGTATCGCGGATGCAGTGGCCCGGACAGGCGGCAGCATTACGACCGCCGGACTGGTTATGGCAGCCAGTTTTTGGGTGCTGCTGGTAACCCCCTTACCGTTCCTACGCGCCGCCGGATTTCTGCTGGGCACCAACGTCTTGGTCGATACACTGGTGGTCCGGAGCTGGCTCATGCCGACGACCACCGCGATTGCGGCCGGTCAGGTTCCCCACTGGCAGGTGCGCTACGACAGCTGGCTGGCGTTGCTCCTCATGGCCTGGCTGGCGCTCGCCCTCCCCGAGCTGGTCTGGCATCACCTGCGCCATCTGCCATGGGTGCCGGCTCCGCTGCCCGTACATCCGGTCGGCCTGCCATACTCCGTCCCTGCAGCCGTGGGCCTGATGCTCCTGGTGGTGGGGATTGCGGCACTGTTCCGATTTGCCGGCCAGAGGATGCCGACAGCGCCCGGCGATGGACCCTCCCCCTCCCTCTCGTCCAATCCGCCCGGCTAATCCCCGATCGGCGGCGCCAGGGGTGCCGCCGTTTGCATGTGGTCCCGTGGGTTGGGACAGGTCCCTGCGGCAGGCCTCTCGGGCTCTAACCGGATGCCCGCCCCACCGGCAATGCGATCCGGGCGGCATGGGCCCTGGGGGCGAGGAGAGCCTGGCGACGTTGCAAAGCCAACCCAGGCGCACTCCGGTCTCCAATGCCAGGGCCTTCGAGCCGGGAGCGGGGCCCCGCTTTCACCTCGTCCTCCGGGGAAAGCACCTGCCTTTTTGGCCAACCGCGGCCCGCCGGCCGCCGGCACCTCCCCGGCCGAGGCGGAAAAGCCACGGAACCGCGGCGAGCCGGGTCCACTGCCGCAGACCGCGCTCGCCCTGCCGCACCAGCCCTACCCGGTTGCCCGTCACGCCCCGGTCCCTCTCACCGCCGCCGGGCAGTTGTGGAGCCGGGCTGCCACCACATCCCGCGGGAGACCAGGTCGTCCGGATGGCGGGCGGGGGGTTCCCGGAAGACTGCATCCGGGCAAAAGAGCCTCCATGGTACCCGCGATGGCGAAAGGATGGGGGCCGCGCCGTTGCCGCGCCGGGCCCGGCCAGGGCGGACGGCCGATGACGCCCGCGGTGCCGCGCATAACCTGATCAGGATCCCCCCGCCGGATGCCGCTTACCCTGCCGCGGATCTGGCCTGCAGCCGCGGCCGGCGGCCACCGTTTCCGGCCGGCCCGCCTGGAGCATTTTTCCTGAACCCGGGTTTCACTACACTTGCGTTAGAAACCTGCCGGAAATTGGGCCCGTCCGGCCCTCAGGTCCATGGTAGACTGACGCTATAGTGGATTCGGGCTGGGCCGTTTTCGGGGTGCAAGCCGGGCGTTGCAGGAGGGGGTCACCACGATGGAGCGTCGCTCGCGGTTCGGAGGATTCGACCTGCACGTGAAGGCCGACCAGGCGGGATTGCATGTCGAGTGGACGCGGGATCCGGAGTATGTCGAAGCCCGCCATGAAGTCTTCGACCTGTTCGACCGCCTGCGCACCGAGGCGCGGCGCAACGGCGTCAGCCCGCTGGAGCTGGCGCTCCACGCCATGAAGCGCCAGTGGGAAGCCTTTAACGCCATGCCCCGGCGCAAGTGATGGCGGTTACTTTTTTTACCACAAATCCCACGGATTGACTTGCACCCCCGGATCCACTATAACGGGTGCATCTCAACAAAGGAGCTTGCGCCATGGCTCACGAAGGGACAAGCCTCCCCTGCGAGGAGGCGTGGGAACGGGTGCGCACCTTGCAGGCGCGCCTGGCTGCGCTGGCGGAAACCCGCGGTAACCTGGACCCGGAAGTGCTGGCCATTTCCCAGGAAATCGACCGCTACATCGTCATCATCCAGGCCTCCTACTTCTCCGGACCGGACTGGGCTGCGTCCCCCTCCGCGTGATGCGGCCCCCGGCTCCGTTTTAATCCCCGCTAAAGTTTGGGACCGGTCCCCGCCTCCGCCTAGAATGCAGGAGGAGGGGAAGGTCGTGCGCATCGACGCTACCGGTCCGGCGCGCGTGCGGGAGGAGGATGGCGTCCTAGCCGCTCCGGGACGCGCCCGGACCCCGGTCCGGGACTTGACCGCCAGCCCGGCGTGGCGCCGCCTCCTGCAGCTGGAGGCCGAACTGGTGGCTGTGCCCGGGCCCGACACGGTGCAGCGCTACCGCCAGCACGTGCGTACGCTCCTGAACCGCCTGCTGGAACGGGCTACCGCGGCCCGCCTGCCCCCCCTGTCCGCGCGCGGCCGCTTTCGGCAGTTATTTGTGGTGGCCCGCATCGACTGGGAGCTGGCGGAGATCGGGCGCCAGGCCCTGACGGCCCATCCCGGTACGGCCCTGCTGGGGCATCTGGATGCGCTCAAGGGCCTGCTGGTGGACCTGTGGGTCTGAGACCCGGCGGAGGGGGCATGCACGATGTCGCAGGCGGCGCAGGATCTGCGCCGGCTCATCATGCGCCTGGCCGCCCTTACGGAGGCCAAGATCCAGGCGGCCATCGCCCGGGACAGCGACCGGCTGCTGAACCTGTTGCAGGAGGAGATGGACCCCCTGGCGGAGGTCCAGCGCATCCTCTACAGCTTCCCGCCCCTTTCCCCGGGGGAACGGGCGGAGCTGCGGGACCTGATCGAGGCCTGGATGGGGCGGACCACCTATCTGGGCACCCTGCTGGAAACCCAGCTGGGCTACATCGATTTCGCCCGCGCGGTGCTCGGCATCGACCGCACCGGCGGCCTGGACACCAGCTGGTAGGCGGGCAAGGGGGGCCAGGGACGGCCCCCGGTGCGGGAACGGGAAAGGAGGCCCGTCGTCGTGTCGTTTCTGATGCTGAACATCGCCCAGCGCGCGCTGGCGGCGCAGCAGATTGCGCTGGAGGTAACGGCCAACAACATGGCCAACGCCACCACCCCCGGCTACCACGAGGAGGTGGCCAACCTCAGCGAGGCCCCGCCGGTGGGGACGGGCAGCTTCGGCAGCGCCAACCAGGCGGGACCCCTGGGCGAGGGTGTGGACGTGACCTCCGTCACCCGTTTCCAGAACGCCTTCCTGGCCCGCGCGGTCCGCAACCAGCTCGCCTTCCGCGGCCGCTGGCAGACCCAGTCGGCCGTGCTCAACCAGATCCAGGGCCTGTTCCAGGAGCCGTCCCCCGGCGGCCTGCAGGAAGCTTTGAATGCCTTTTTTAACGCCTGGAATCAGCTGGCCCAGGATCCCTATTCGGGGGCCGCTCAGATGGAGGTCTATGAACAGGGGCAGTCGCTGGCCCAGACCTACAACGGGCTCATGAGTCAGCTGGCGGCCACCGCCGCCAACGTTCAGCAAACCATCGCGCAACGCCTTAGCACCCTCGATAGCCTGGCCGCCCAGATTGCCACCTTGAACGGCCAGATCGCGGATGTCCAGGCGGCCGGGGGGTCGGCCAACGCGCTGCAGGACCAGCTGGGGACCCTGCTCAACCAGCTGGCGGAGGTGGCTGATATCCAGTACACCGTCAACCCCAACCACACCGTGGACGTCTACATTGGCGGCCAGGCCGTGGTCACCGGCAACCGCCTGCCGCTGGATCCGGCCTGGCGTCCGGGTCAGGCACCGCCGGCCCTGCTGACCATGACCTCCTCGCCCGGTGCCGCCTGGTACCAGACCACCCTCAGCTTCACCTGGGCGGACGGCGCCCCCCTGACCGCCCTCGCCGGGGGCAAGCTGGACGGGGACCTGACGGCGTTAAGCCGCCTGGAGCAGTATGGGCAGGCGCTGGCCACGCTTGGCGCCACCCTGGCCGACGCCACCGTCAACGGCAGCCCCAACCCCGACCAGGTGCTGGCGTCCAACACCAGCAGCAGCGGCCCGGTGGCCTTCTTCCAGCCCTTCAACGGCACCACCCTGGCCGTGGCGGTCTCCCCGGGTACCATCAGCGCCGCCAACGCCAACGCCCAGAACATGGCCGCCCTGGCCGACACCTTTGTAAGCCAGTACACGGCCCTGGTGGGCCAGGTGGGCGTGGACGGGCAGACTGCGGTCCAGACAGCCGACAACGCGTCCGCGGTCCTCACCCAGCTGCAGAACAGCCTGCAGTCAGCGGTAGGGGTGGACCTCAACCAGGAGTCCGCCAACCTCATCCAGGAGCAGCAGAGTTACCTGGCCGCCGCCCGTCTGGTGCAGTCGGAGCAGGCCACCTTTAACAGCCTGCTGGCCGCCTTAGGCTAACGGGTGGCCAGAAAGGAGGTCCTTCCTGTGCGGGTTACCGCCACCATGCTGGCCAACAGCCTCATCGCCAACCTCGATGCCGGCCAGGCCCGCCTGCAGCAGCTGCAGGAGGAGGCCGCCACCGGCCAGCGCTTCCAGTACCCAGCCGACAACCCGGAAGCGGTCACCGCCACCATGAACCTCAACCAGGCGCTGGCCGACATCCGGCGCTACCTGTCCAACATCACTGCGGCGCAGAACTTCCTCAACACCACCGCCGGGGCCCTGCAGCAGATGACCACCAATCTCAACCGGGCCCTGGCGCTAGGCATCCAGGCCCAGTCGGGCACCAACAGCCCCCAGGACCTTTCCGCCATCGGCGAACAGCTCCAGCAGCTGTCGACCGAGATCGCCACCATCCTGAATACCCAGTACCAGGGCGTCTACATTTTTGCCGCCGCCAACCCCCAAACGACCGTGGCAACGGGCTCGCCGCCCGCCGACCAGAACTTGGCCGCCTCCGCCGCCACAGCAGTCAAGGACACGCTGCCCATTGGCCATCAGGCCTCGGTGACGGAGAACATCAACGGCTACGAGCTGGGAGGCACCAGCGTGCTGGCTGCCGCCCTCAACGCGGTGGAAAGTCTGCAGCAAGCGGTGGTCTCGGGGAATCCCAGCTCCATCACCACCGCCGTCAGCAGCCTCCAGGCCATCATCCCGGAGGTGACCGAGGAGTCGACCATCGTCGGGGCCCGGCTGGAGCGCCTGACCGCCCAGGCCAGCCGGCTGGGGACCTTGAAGACCGACCTCGAGCAGAGCGTGGCCACGGTGAGCGGGGCGAACATGGCCCGGGTGACCACCAACCTGGCTCTGGAGGAACAGGCCTTGAAGGCGGCCCTGGAAAGCGGGGCCCAGGTGCTACCCTTGAGCCTGCTCAATTTCATTCAGCCCTGAGGGGCACCAAGGGGGGAGCCCGGTGCCGGAGATTGCCACCCGTTTCTTCGGAAGGCTGCAGGTGCGGGAGGAGGACCTCCTGACCTGCGAGCGGCCCATCCTGGGGTTTGAAGCCTACCGGCGCTACGTGCTGCTGCCGGTGCAGCCGGACAACCCCTTCCTGTACCTGCAGTCGGCCGACGAGCCGGCGCTGGCCTTCGTGGTCATCGATCCCCTGGTGTTCTTCCCGGATTATGCCGTCGCCCCCGGCGATGTGGACCTGGCCGTGGCCGGCCCGCCGGACGATTGGGCGGTGCTGGTCCTCCTCACCTTCGAGGCCGGCCGCAACCAGCCGGCCGCCAATCTGCGCAGCCCCCTGGTGTTTAACCGCTGGACCCGCCGGGGCGGGCAGTTCATCCTCTCCACCCCCTGGGGCTATCAGGTGCCGCTGCCGCCGCTGCCGGCCCCGGTTGATTCCGCGCCTCGCCCGACGCCATAATGGAGCACCGGATCCCAGCCTACGGAGAAGGGAACGGTGCCCATGCTGGTGCTGACGCGCAAGGCCAGCGACGCCATCGTGCTGTTTTGGGAGCCCGGCCCCGGCGCCGGCGACGCCCCGCCCCCCATCCACATCCGGGTGCTCGAGGTGAGCGGGGAGACCGTCCGGCTGGGCATCGAAGCCCCGGCCCAGGTGCGCGTGCTGCGGGAGGAGGTCTGGCTGGCGACCCAGGCCAACCAGGCCGCCGCCGACAGCCCGCCCCCGGCTACCCTGCCTCCGGCGCCGGGTTCGCGGCCGGCGGCGCCTCACCCCCTGGTGCCGACGGCTCCCCGTCGGAGGACGTCCCCGCCAGTTCCGCCGGGGAAACCAGGATCTCGGTGATCCGGACCCCGAAGTTCTCGCCCGCAATCACCACCTCGCCCCGCGCCACCAGCCGGCCGTTGATGCGGATGTCGAGGGGTTCGCCGTAGGAGCGGTCAAGCTCCACCACCGAACCCGGTCCTAGGGCCAGCACGTCGCGCACGGCCAAGTCGGCTGCGCCCAGCTCCACCTCTACCGTCATGGGCACGTCCCACAGGAAGGCCACCGGCCCGGCCTCCTCTTCCCGCCGGGGTGGCCCCTCCTCCAGCTCAGCGAAGGATACGGGCCGGATCTCTACCCCGCCGGGGTCGGGGGCCGGATCCCCCTGCCCCGCCAGCGCCGCCACTTCCTCTGCGGTCAGCCGCACCGCCTTCTTGGCCATCTGCTCACCCTCCTCACTCATCCAGCGGCCGGCGTCCGATCACCCGCACCGCAAAGTGCCCGTGCGACCGGCCCGCCACTACATCAAACTTCGGCAGGCCCGCCACCCGGAGTTCCAGGCTTTCGTCATACCGGCGGTCCAGCAGCAGCACGTCCCCTGCCCGCAGGCGGTCGAAATCCCCCAGCGTAATCCGCGCCCGCCCCAGCACCACCGTGCAGTGCACCGGCACCGCCTTCAGGTGGCGCTCCATCTCCCGCGGGCGGGGCTCCACCCGGCGACCCTCCTCCCGGCCCAGGCTGTGCCGGGTGAGCAGCTCGGCCAGCGGGCGCATGACCCCGAACGGCCACACCCAGGTGAGGCGGCCCTCCTGCCCGTCCAGACTGATGGCATGACTGAAGGCCACCACCAGGTCGCCCTCGGCCGCCACCGGGGCAAAAGCGGGGTTGAACTCCAGCTGGGTGAGCTCCAGGCTCAGGGGCGCGGTGGGCGCCCAGGTCTGCACGAACAGGTCGCCCATCCGGCGGAGGATGCGGCGCAGGATGGCCTGCTCAATCTCCGTCAGCTCCCGCACCGGGAACGGCCCGTAGCCCGGTCCGCCCAGGGCGCGGTCGACGATATTGAGGGCGATGGCCGGGTCCAGCTGCAGTAGCGCCGTCCCCCCCGCCTCCCGGTTGAGGTCCCAGACCGCCAGCACGGTGGGCACCCGCACGCGGTCCAAATATTCCTCATACGGCAGCTGCTGCCCGCTGACCTCGTGCAGGCTCACCACCGTGCGCAGGTAGTTGGAGAGAAAGTTCGCCGTCACCCGTCCCCAGGACTCGAACAGGAGCGTGAGCGCGTCCAGCTCGAGGCGGCTTAACTGGTGCGGGCGTTGAAAATCGTAGTCCCGGACCCCTTCGGTCCCTGTCCTCACCATGCCCGTCGTCCGGCCTCCATTGCCCCTGTTCGATCTTGCCCCCTGGACACTTCGCCGCTCCTGGCTAAAGTCCTGCCACCGCAGCTGCCGCCTACGGTTTGGGGGCCCGGGGCCGCTGCTGCTATGCTGGATCCCGAGCGGAAGCCCCCGGGCCACCCGGCCCGCGGCCCTGGACAGGAGGCGATGGACGCATGGGATCCTCCGGCATCACCTTGGCCATGATTGTGCGGGACGAGGCGGCGTTCCTGCCCCGCTGCCTGGCCTCGGCGGCCGCGGTGGTGGATGCGATGGTGGTAGTCGACACCGGCTCCCGGGACGACAGCCCCGCCATCGCCCGCCGTTTCGGGGCTACCGTGCTGCACCACCCCTGGCACCAGGACTTCGCCGAAGCCCGCAACGTGGCCCTGGAGGCGGTGCGGACACCCTGGGTGCTGGTCTTGGACGCCGACGAGGAACTGGTGCGGGATGACCTCCCCCGCCTGCGGGCTGCGGTGGAAACCCCCTACGCCGACGCCTACAACCTGCGCGTGGTCTCCCTGGCCGACCGTTCCGAGAATATCAGCGAGGCGCTGGTCAGCCGCCTGTTCCGGGCGGACCCGCGGATCCGTTACACCGGAGCCATCCATGAGCAGATCATCCCCAGTGTCACCGCCGCGGGGTTGCGGCTGGATGTGCTGAACGTGCGCATCCTCCATTACGGCTACCTCACCCAGGTGGTCCGGGCCCGCGACAAGGTGCAGCGCAATCTGAGCCTGCTGAAGGCCCTGGTCCGCCGGCAGCCTGGGGACGCCTACGCCCGCTGGCAGCTGGCCCAGACGTACCTGCAGGCCGGGGAGTACGACACCGCCCTGCGCGAGGTACAGCAGGCCATGCGCCTCATCGGCCCCACCGAGCCCCTGCAGCCCCTCTTCATCCTCACCCGGGCCAAGGCCTACTGGATGCTGAAGAATCACCGCCGGGCCCACCAGGTGCTGCGCGAAGGCCTGACCTTCTTCCCCGCCTACACCGACTTCGTCTACACCGACGGCCTCATCGCCATGGATGAGCACGACTATGCCCGGGCCGAGGCGGCCTTCCTGAAGGCGGTGCAGATGGGGGAACCCAAGGGCTTTCTCCAGACCGAAACCGGCATCGGTACCTTCAAGGCCCTCTTCCGGCTGGCGCAGATTGCCCTCCTGCAGGGGGACAGCCGCAAGGCCACCGCCACCCTGCTGAAGTGCGTACAGGTGCAGCCCTATTTCCGCGATGCCTGGCAGCTCCTGCTACGGCTGCTGGCCGACAACCCGCCCGAGGTCGTCGGCCGCAGCGTAGCCCTGGTGCTGCCGCCCGACCGCATCCTGGAGGCCTTCGCCATCTGGCCCGAGCTGACCCCGGCCGAGGCCCGGCTGGTGGACTGGGCCCGGGAGCAGCTACCCGGCGACACTGCCGGCGTCACCCGCTGAAGTCCACGTGCCCCCCCGCCATGGCCGGCTCCGCCTGCCGCCGGGCGTGCGCCTCCAATCCGGCGATGAGCCGGGCCAGCACCGCACGCACCGGATCCAGCACCCCGGGGTCGTGCTGCTGCTGAGCGGCCACCGCCTGCTGCCAGCAGTAGAGATAGAGGGCCCTAAGCGTCTGCCCCTCCCGGCTCTCCTTGTCGGTCACCTCGGTCAGGCCGGCCATGATGTTCTGCAGCAGCCCCCCGTGGCGCACCACCTGGTCCCAGCGGGCCGCCCGGATGGCCTCCTGACACTGCACCGCCGCCTGGTCTGCCGCCCGCAGCAGCATGAGGCCCAGCTCATCCGGCCCCGCAGTCTGGATGCGCTCTACCAGGTACCGGTTGACCGCGGCCTGCTCCCGATCCGCCTGCTCCATCGCCTGCGCCCCCTTAGCCGCCATTGCCGCCCGACCCCTGCCCCTGCTGCAGGGCCTGGAACAGCTGCTCCTCCTGCGCCAGCTGGCTCAAGGCGTTCAGCCAGGACTGATACTCCCCTGCTGCCTGCGTCTGCAGGGCGGCCGCCTCCTCCTGGATCTGGGTCTTTTCCTGGTCCAGGTGCTGGGTCAGCTGGTCATTCTCGCTCAGGTTAACCCCGGTGACGCTCTGAGGCCCCTGCGCATACCCGGCCAATAAGGGGGTCACCTGAGCGGAGAGGGCGGCAAAGAACTGCTGCACCGCCCCCAAATTAGTGGCCAAGGCATTCTCCAAGGTGCCGGGGTTGACGCTCAAGGTCCCTTTCTGATCCCCCGAGGGGGTGATGCCCAGGGCGGCCAGCATGCCGTAGGGATTGCCCGGCTGGTAGAAGCCCAGCATCACGCTTTCAATCTGGTTCATGGTGGCCATCGGCACCGGCGAGAAGATCACCTGGTTGGGGTTGGCGGCGAAACTGGCCGTGGTCTGCCCGTTGGCCGCGGTGGTGGAGGTGGGTGGGCCGGCCTGGGTGCCCAAGGCCAGGTTCTCCGTGTCCTGCACGAAGGTGTTCCAGTCGTTGACAAACTGCTGGATGGTGGCCGCGATCCCGGAGACGTTGGGACCCACCGTCAGCACCGCCGAGGCGGACGCCTGGCTCACAGTGAGGGTAAGCCCCGGAATGACGCCAGTAAAGGTGTCGGTGGAGGAGGCGAACTGGCTGCCGGCGGTGCCCAGTTGAATCAGGGCCGGTTGGGCCTGATAGACCGCGTTGTTGGTCACCCCGCTGGAGGTGGAGACCATGATCCCCAGACTGACCAGGGCGTTGGTATCCCCCCCGTAGGTGATGGGGGCATCGGTCTGCAGGGCCTGGATCTGGAGGAAGTAGTCGCCCGAGGCGTCCTCCTCCACCGTGGCCTTCACCCCCGCCCCGCTCTGATTGATGGCCTGCTCCAGGGAGTCTAGGCTGGCGGTACTGCTGACGGCGATGGACACCGTGCTGCCGCCCACGCTGATGGAGACCGTCCCCGCCGGCAGATTAAGGGCCACGGTGGGGCTGGTGACGGTGATGGCGGCGCTGGCACTGCCGTCCAGCTCCGCCTGAGCCAGCTGCAGCACCTCCACCGTGTAGCTGCCCTGCACCGCGCTTTGGTCGGCCGCCGCCTGCACGGCGGCCGGATCTGAAGAGGTCACCGTCACCGCCTGAAAGGCGGTGCCGGTGGCGGAAAGGTTGTTCAAGTCGTTGAGCAGGGTCTGGGCATCGCCCTGCAGGGTGGTCCAGGCCCCCGTCTGGGCGTTCAGCTGCTGGAGCTGGGCCTGAATCTGCCCGATCTGCTCCGCCAAGGGCTCCTCCAGCAGGCCCACAAACTGGGAAAAGCTGATGTCCCCCATCATCTGTGCTGCCACGTTGTTGGTACCGTACACGGCTGCCCAGTTGAGGTTGATGCCGCTCATGCCGGATGCCTCCCTCCCTGCGGTCCTGCCTCCCGGCGCGCGGGGAGGGGGAGGCCCCCTCCCCCCGCCGCGGGAAGCGGCTTAGCCGAGCAGCTTCAGCACCAGCTGGGGCAGGGCGTTGGCGCCCGCCAACGCCTGCAGGCCGGTCTGCTCCAGGATCTGCTCCTGGGCAAACTGGCTGGTGACCTGGGCCATGTTGGCGTCCATGATGGTGGCCCGGGCCGCCTGCAGGTTGGTATTCTCCGTCTGCAGGTTCTGGATGGTGTAGTTGAGCTGGTCCATCTGGGCCCCGATCTGGCCCTGGGCGTTGGTGAGCATCGAGAGGGCCTGCTGGGCCTGGGTGATGGCGTACTGGGCGTTGTTGACCACGTTGATGTTGCTGAGGCCCAGGGTATTGGCCGTCACCTTGCCGAGGTAGGCGTTGACCACGTTCTCGGTCCCTTGCGTGGGACCCACCTGGAACTGCAGGGGGCTGCCGACATTGACGGTAAACTCGCCCGACACCCCGCTGCTGCCGGCCGCGGCCACCGAGGCCGGGTTGAACTCCACCGAGAAGGAACCGGCGTTGCTGTCCCCCGGCGTGCCGTTCACCAGCTGGGCGGTGATCATGGAGGCCGAAGAGGCGAAGGTGAGGGACACCGTAGCAGCCACCGTCACCCCGTTTTCCACCGCCTGCAGGGACACCGTGGCCGTGTCCACCGTGGCCGAGGTGGCGACCTGGATGGTGATGGTGGCGGAGGAGACGGACAGGTCGGCGGAGTCCGCCCCCAGGTAGACGGCCTGGATGGCGTTGGTGCCCCCGATATTGGACACCACCGAGGCCGCGCCGGAGTAGGCGCCGTCCATGAGGGTCAAGCCGTTGTAGTTGATGCTCTTGGCGTTCGAGTTGAGCTGGCTGATGAGCTGGTTGATCTGGGCTTGGATGTCGTTCAGGTCCTGGGTGCTGTTGGTGGTGCTGGAGGCCTGCACCGCCAGCTGCTGGATCTGCTGCACGATCTGGACGTCGTTCTGGATCCCGCCGTTGGCGGTGGTCAAAAGGTTGGTCGCCTGGTTGGCGTTGTTGGTGGCCTCGTTGAGGCCGCCCAGCTCGCCCTGCATGAGGGTGGCAATAGCCAGCCCCGCAGGGTTGTCGGCCGGCGAATTGATCTGGTAGCCGGTGGACAGCTCCTCCTGCAGGGTCTGCATAGTGGTGGCGGTCTGCTGCAGGGCGTTCTCCGCGAACAAGGCGGGAACATTGGTGTTGATGATCATCCCGGATCACTCCTCCATGAGTGGTAGCGGGTGCCCGTCCTGGGCCCCGGTGCGGGCGGCCGCCGCCCGGCCGTCCACGCTTATTGTCCTCCCCGGCCAGTCCGGGGGCGAACTTTTAGCCCCATTTATCCTCACTCACTGCGTCAATAGGGTGGGGAAGTAAACGGCCCCCACCTGCCCCGGCCCAAAGATGGCCTCCAGCTGCACCTTGACCGCCGCCTTGAAAGCGGAGAGCCCCCCCGGACTTTGCAGGGCATTGTAGGAGGTGGACCGGCAGAGGTCGATGAGGGCGTTGCGGATGCGCGCGTCCAGAGCCGCCGACCCGGTGCCACCGGACCCGCCGCCGGAGGAACTGGCAGGGTCGGTTTGCCCGGCCGCCGCCTCCGCCGCCTTGAGAGCCTGGGGCATTACCGCAAAGCTGACGGTAAAGCGGATGTAATGCCCGTTCTGGCGCAGGTTGCTCTCGATATCGCCTTCCGTCACCCCCACCGCCTGGGCGGGATTAAAGGCGGCCGTTACGGCCGGGGCCGGCCGGGACGTCAACAGATGCGGAAACCCGAACCAGAGCCCGGCCGCGCCCGCGGCCGCCCCCACCAGAAACGCCACCAGGAAACCCACCATCCGCCGCAACATGCCATCGGCACCCCTTGTCCTGACGTAAGTTGGGCTAGGCGCGCAGCCCGGCCGTGAGCCGTTCCAGGCTCCCCGCTACGCCCAGTACCCGGGCGGTGAGGAGGTAGGTTTCCTGCGCCTCCAGCAGGTTACCGAGGGTGGCGGTCAGGCTGACCCCCGACTGGTTGAGGGCGCCCGCCTGCAGGGTGCCGAGGCCGCCGGTACCCGGCCGGCCCGGCTGCGGTGCCCCGGCGTCGGGTCCGGGCCGGTAAAGGTTGCCGCCGATGGCCTCCAGCCCCTGCGGGTTGGGGAACTGCACCAGGGTGATGCGCCCCAGGGTGCGGGTGGTGCCGGAGGGCAAGGTGGCGGTTACCACCCCCTGGGACGAAATGGCGACTGTGGCCCCCGGCGGTACCGTGACCGGCGGCAGCAGCCGCGACCCGTCCGGCAGCACCAGCTGCCCGGCGGCATCCGGGGCGAAGTCACCCGCCCGGGTGTAGGCCACCCCGCCGTCGGGAGCCTGGACGGCAAAGAATCCCGCCCCGGCAATGGCCAGGTTGGTGGGCACCCCGGTCGGCCGGATGCTGTCCCCGAACAGCGGGGCCGTCCCGGCGACTACCGAACCCTGCGGCCAGCCCAGGTCCGGGACCAGCACCTGGCCCGCCAGCACGGTGGTCCCGGGCCGGACCAGCTGCTCGGCCCCTGCCGTTACCGCCACCGACTGCCGGCCAAAACCAGGGGTTTGGAGATTCGCCAGGTTGACCGCGTCCGCATTGAGCTGCACCCCGGCGGTAGCCAGGCCGGAGGCCGCAATACCCAAGGTAGAGAACATCTCCGATTCCTCCTGTTCCGGGCCCATCTTAGGGCAGCACCGCCAGGCCGGCCGCCTCCCCCAGGCGCTGCGACTCCTCATTCACCAGTCCGGCCAGCGCCTGATAGGCCGCCTGGGCGCTGAGGAGGCGGCTGATGGTGGCGGTCACGGGGACATTGGAGCCGTCCACCGCCCCCTGCAGCACCTCACCGGTGAAGGGCAGCGGGGTGCCCCGGTAGAGCCCCTGGCCCAGGCTGGTCAGCCCCTGGGGGGCGAGGTCGGCCAACGCCAACCGGCCCAGGATCTGGCCGCCGGCCTCCACTGTGCCGTCGGCGCTCACCGTGAACGGCGCCTGGCCGACCACCAGGGGCGTGCCGGCGGTGGTGAGGACCGGGTAGCCCTGAGCGTCGGCCAGCCAGCCGGCCGGGGTGCGATGGAACCGGCCGTCCCGGGTCCAGGCCACCCCCTGGGGGGTTCGCACGGCAAAGAAGCCGGGGCCGCTCACCGCCAAGTCGGTGGCCACGCCGGTGCTCTCCACTGCCGAAGGGGCGAGGCTATAACGAGTGGCGGCCGCCACCCCCGTGGCCACGGCCGTGCCCACCACTGCCGGCTGCCGTCCCGCGCGCACGATGGTGACGACCGGATAGGCGATGTCCTCCGGCACCGCCGCCAGATAGCCGAGGCTGGCGCGATCGGCCAGGTCCGCCGCCGCCAGATTGAGGTTGGCAGTCTGGGCCTTCAGTCCCGCCGCCGCCGTATACAAGGCGTCCATGGATGACCTCCCTCCGGGCCTGTTAGCCGCCCTCGCCGGACGATGGCACGTCCTCCGCTGCCAGGGCGCGATAACGGTCGAACATGCGGGCCATAAACCCCCGGATCCCCCCGCCGCCGGCCGGGCGGGCACGGCCCAACAGCTGATCCCCCAGCCGGTGGATGTCCTGGGCGGCCGGGCCGGGTGGCTGATGGTCGATGAAGGCGGCCTGCCGCATGAGGGCGTGATGCACCGCCGGGTCATCGCGCACCACCCCCACCGGGGTCACCTCCACCCCCAGGGCCCGCCGCGCCAGCTCCTTGAGCCGCCCCGCCACCTCCAGGCCCTGCCGCTCGTTGCGCACCCGGTTGACCACCAGCTGCACGGCACCGGTGTACCCTTCCGCCCACAACGCCTTGATGAGGCCATAAGCGTCGGTGAGGGCGGTGGGCTCCGGCTGGGTAACCACCAGCACCGCATCGGCGGCCAGGGAGAAGGCCAGCACGCCGGGGGCGATGCCCGCTCCGGTGTCGGCGATCAGCCAATCGCAGGCCCGATCGAGCTCCCGGAAACCCGAGACCAGGGCATCCAGCGTCGGGGGATCCAGGCGGGCCAAGGCCGCCAAGCCGGAGGCGCCGGGCACCAGCTTGAGCCCGTAGGGCCCCGGCTCCACGATGTCCGCCAGCCCCCGGCTGCCCTCCACCACGTCCCACAGGGTATGGCGGGGCTCGATCCCGAGCAGGATGTTAACGTTGGCCAGCCCGAGGTCGGCGTCCAGCAGGATCACCCGTTCGCCCTTCAGCACCAGGTCGAGGGCCAGGTTCACGGCCAGGGTGGTCTTGCCCACGCCCCCCTTGCCGGAGGTGATGGCCAGGACCCGGGCCCCGCTGGACCCGCCCTGCCGGATCTGCTCGCGGATGCGTCCCCCTTGGGCCTCGATCCAGCCCCGGAGGTGATCGGCCTGTTTAGCCGTCATGGCGGCTCTCCCCTTCTTCGGCGAACAGGCGCCCGGCCACGGTGTCGGCCAGCGCCGCCTCGATGTCCTCCGGCACCTGCTGCCCGTCGGTCAGGTAGGCCAACGGCCAGCCCAGCTCCAGCACCCCGCCCAGGGCGGCCCCCAGGCTGGCGGCCTCGTCCACCTTGGTCAGCACCACCGCCGCCGGCCGTCCGCCGGTGAAGGCCCGGCCCGCCGCCACCACTTCCTCGCTGCGCATGGTGGCAGGCACGGTCAGGAGCAGATGGGTGGGACGGGCCGCCTCTAGCCAGGCCCGGGTCTCGGCCATGTGCATGGCATGGCGGGGGGAGTGGCCGGCGGTATCTACCAGCACCACCTCCGGCACCCCCTGCGCCAGGCGGGCGGCCAGCTCCTGCGGCCGCATCACCACCTCCACCGGTACCGCCAGCAGGCTGCCGAAGGTCTTGAGTTGCTCGGTGGCCCCGGCCCGGAAGGTATCTGCGGTCACCAGCAGCACCTCCTTCTGCTGGGTGAGGCGGAAGTAGGCGGCCAGCTTGGCGATGGTGGTGGTTTTGCCCGCCCCGGTGGGTCCCACGAAGACGGCCACCACCGGGCCCTGGGCCGGCAGCAGCTGGGGCGGGCCCAGGCGGCGGGCCAGTTCCTGCTCCAGCTGGCGCCGGACCACGCCCGGAGCCAGCTCGCGGTCTTCCGGCAGGACCGCGGCCAGGGTCCGCGCCCAATCCTCCTCCAGGCCCCGCGCGCGCAGAAGGCGGTAGCCCTCCCCCCGTGCCCCCCGCGGCTGCCCCTCCAGGCCCGCGAGGCGCCCGTCCAGGCCTCGCAGCAGGCGCAGCATCTCGTCCCAGGGCAGGGGTGGCGCCTCCGCCGGCGGCGGGGGGCCCGCCGGCGCGGGCGGGGACACCACGGGCGCCGCGGTGGCGGCCGCCTCGGCCGGAGCCGGTGGGCGTTGGTCGTCCACTGCCACCAGCACCTGGTAACCGGTCTCCCAGAACCGCCACCAGGTCTGACGCGCGGTGCCGGAGGAGATGACGATGGCGTCCTCCCCCAGCTCCAACTTGGCCAGGGCCAGGGCCTCCCGGGCGTCCCGGCCCACGAAACGCTTGACGATCATCCCTCAATCACCCCAATGGTCTTGACCGCGATGTCCGGACTGAGTTCGGCGTAGGACAACACCGTGAGATCCGGGGCCACCCGTTCGGTGAGCCGCTTCAGGTAGAACCGTACCGTAGGGGAACACAACACCACCGGCGGCAGGCCCGGCGGCAGCTTGGCCAGGCCGGCCTGCAGCTGGCTCAGCAGGCGTTGGGCGGCAGCGGGGTCGAGGTTGAGGTAACTGCCGGCGTCGGTGTGCTCGATGCCGGCCGCGATCACCCGCTCCGCCTCCGGCCCCAGCACCAGGGCGGTCAGGGTCCCCCCGCGCACGAAGGGGCGGGCGATGCTGCGGCCGATGGCCTGGCGCACCGCCTCGGTCAGGGCCTCCACGTCCCGGGTCTGGCGGGCACGGTCGGCCAGCGCCTCCAGGATGCTGGGCAGGTCGCGGATGGAGACCCGCTCCCGCAAGAGGTTGGCCAGCACCCGCTGCACTTCGCCCAGGCTGAGCAGGTCAGGGATGAGCTCTTGTACCACCACCGGGTGGGTGCGCCGCACGTGGTCGATGAGCTGCTTGACATCCTGCCGGCCCAGGATCTCCCAGGCATGGCGCCGGACCACCTCGGCCAGGTGCGTGACCAGGACCGTGCCGGGGTCGATGACGGTGGCCCCTGCCAGCTCGGCGCGGTCCCGCGCATCCGGCCGGATCCACCACGCGGTCACCCCGAACACCGGGTCGCGGGTGGGCTGCTCCCCCTCGATGCCGGGGTCATGGGATCCCATGGCCAGGAGGCGGTCGGGCCGCACCTCCCCCGCCGCCACCTCCGCCCCCCGGATGCGGATGCGGTAGGCGTTGAGGCCGAGGTCGACGTTGTCCCGCACCCGCACCGCGGGGATGACCAGCCCCAGTTCCGCGACCATCTTCTGGCGCAGGGCGGCGATGCGGTCGCGCAGCTCCTTGCCGGCCTGGCCCCCCACCAGCGGCACCAGGCCCACGCCCACCTCCAGTTCGATGGTGTCGACCCCCAGTAGGTTGAGGGCCGCCTCCGGGCTGCGGACCGCGTCCGCCCGCTGCTGCGCCTCCTGGCGGGCCTGGCGCTCCGCCTCCGCCTTCTGGGCCTGTTCCAGGCGCCAGCCCCCGTACCAGGCCCCCGCCCCCAGCAGGATGGGCACCAGGGGCGGCAGGCCCAGCAGGGCCATCAGGAAGAGGACGATGGCCACGATGTAGAGCACACGGGGGATACCGGTCATCTGGGTCCACAGGTCCTGGCCCAGCGGGCCGGCCAGGCCGGAGCGGGTGACCACCAGCCCGGTGGCGGTGGAGAGCAGCAGGGCGGGGATCTGGGTGGTCAGCCCCTCGCCCACCGTCAGGATGGTGTAGGTGCTGGCGGCCTGGCCCAGGCTCATGTGGCGTTCGGCCAGGCCGATGATGAGGCCGCCGATGATGTTGACCAGCACGATGATGATGCCGGCCACCGCGTCGCCGCGCACGAACTTGGAGGCCCCGTCCATGGCCCCGTAGAAGTCCGCCTCCCGCTCCACCTCCTGCCGGCGGCGCCGGGCTTCCTCCTCGCGGATGAGGCCGGCGTTGAGCTCCTGGTCGATGGCCATCTGCTTGCCGGGCATGGCGTCCAGGGTGAAGCGCGCCGCCACCTCCGACACCCGCTCTGCACCCCGGGTAATCACCAGGTACTGGATGACGACCAGGATGGTGAAGATGATGATGCCCACCACCACATTAGACCCCACCACCAGCTGCCCGAAGCGGGCGATGACCGCCCCCGCGTCCGCCTGGACCAGGATGAGGCGGGTGGCGGTCACCTCCAGCGCCAGGCGGAAGAGGGTGGCCAGCAGCAGCAGGGAGGGGAAGGCGGAGAAGTCCAGCACCTGCCGGATGAACAGGGTGGTGACCAGCACGCCGATGGCCAGCCCGATGTTGGCCACCAGGAAGAAGTCGAGCACCCCGGCCGGTACCGGGATGACCAGCATCAGCACCGCCACCACTGCGGCCATGGGGATCATGGCCTCGCGGAACATGGCCCGGCTCAGGTCCATGCCGATCCTCCTTCCGCTTCAGGCCGCCCCCGGCGGATCAGGAAGGCCAGCACCGCCGCCACCGCCCGGTAATGCTCGGCCGGGATGGGCATCCCCAGCGGCACGGGATAGAGGGCCCGGGCCAGGGGCGGGTCCTCCACCACCGGCACCCCGTGCGCCACCGCCTCCCGGCGGATGAGGAGCGCCATCTCATCCTGCCCTTTGGCCACCACGGTGGGCGCCACCATGACCGCAGCATCCCATTGCAGGGCCACCGCCAGATGGGTGGGGTTGGTGATGACCACGCTGGCGTCCGCCACCCGGTGCAGGCCGGCCTTCAGAAAGCGGCGCGCCAGCTCCCGGCGCCGGCTTTTGAGGCGGGGGTCGCCCTCCGTCTCCTTGAACTCCTCCCGCACTTCCTGGACTGTCATCATCAGGCTCTGGCGGTGGCGGCGGTACTGTACCCCGGCGTCGACCAGGGCCACCGCCAGGTAGGCGGCCGCACCCCGTACCAGGACCGTCTTGAGCCAGATGGCGCCCTGAGCCAGCGCCTGCCCCACCGGCATCGCCACCAGGGCCGGGTAGGCCGCCAGCTGGCGCGCGATGGTGATGCCCACCACCGCCCCCACTGCCCCCAGCTTGAGCAGGCCCTTGCCCAGCTCCCATAGGGTGGCCAGGGAAAAGAGCCGCGCCAGGCCGCGGACGGGATCGACCCGACTCCAGTCGGGGGCGGCCGCCTTGAGGCTGAAGCGAAGTCCCCCCTGCGCCGCCGCCAAACCCACCCCCAGCACCAGCAGGGCCAGGACGAAGGGGGCCGCAACCGCCGCCAGGACCTGTCCCGCCTCCCGGATGGCCGTGCCCCAGTCCGCCCCCCGGGCCGGGGAGGCCGCCCCGACCAGCTCGAGGCGGAAGAGGGCCGCCAAGCGGGGCCCGGCGTAAGCGCCGTAGAGGCCCAGGCCGGCAAAGGCGGCCAGCAGCCCCGCCGCCCCCTGCAGGTCGGGACTGCGCCATCCCGCCCGTCCCTCCCGGCGCGCCCGCTCCAGGCGCCGCCGGGTGGGCTGCTGGGTGCGTTCCCCTCCGGTCGCCACCGCCTCACCTCCCCTGCCAGATGGCCAACAGGCGACTTACCGCCGTCCAGGCCAGGTGCCATACGTTACCGCTGACGGTGAAGAAGAGGGGCAAGGTGGCCATCCAGACCGCCAGCACCACCCCGACCCCGACCGGCAGGGCCAGGAAATAGGCGTTGAGCTGGGGGAAGGCCCGGGCCAGGATGCCGGTGGAGAGGTCCACCACCAGCCCCGCAAGCAGCATCGGCGCGCCCAGCAGGAGGCTCATGGCCAACGCCGTGGTCATGAGCCCCTCCAGGAAGCCGACAGCATGGGCGGGGATGCCGGCGGCCGTGAGCGGCAGCGCCTGGAAGCTGCGCGCCAAGGCCACCACGCCCAGCTCCAGCCCTCCGCTGGCTACAAACACCAGTAGGGCCAGCAGGGACTGAAATTCGCCCAGCACCGACCCCGCCGCCAGCAGGGAGGGCCGGGCGGGGGTCACGAGGCCGATGCCCAGCTGATAGGTCACCAGCTGCCCGGCCATGGCGAAGGCGCTCCAGAAGACCGCCAGCACCAGCCCCAGCATCACCCCCAGGGCGAACTGAAGGCCGATCCCCAACGGCAGCAGCCCCCAGGGGGGGTTAACCAGGTGGGGGGCGGCGGCAGGCAGGAGGGCGAAGGCCAGCAGGGCGGCCAGGGCCACCCGCACCGGCTGAGTGATGAGCAGGCTACCGCTCACAGGGGCCACCAGCAGGAAGCCCCACAGGCGCGCGAACACCAGCAGGAAACTGCTGACATAGCCCTCTAGCCCGATGGTGAGGGTCATGTCCCTCCCCCTCTCCCGCCGCTCATGGCAGGTACGCCACCCGCCAGAAGCCCCCCAGGTCGTGAGCCGCGAAGCCGACCAGCACCCGCAGGAACCAGGGGCCGGCCAGGTAGAGGATGATGCCCATGGCAATCAGCTTGGGCAGGAAGGAGAGGGTCAGCTCCTGAATCTGGGTGGTGGCCTGAAACAGGCCCACCAGCAGCCCGACCAGCAGCGCTGCCAGCAGCAGGGGCAGGATGACCACCCCCGCCGTCACCATGGCCTCCTGGCTCAAGGCCAGGGCCTGGTCCAGCATGCCTTTCCCTCCTTCCCCGTCCCGTCCCGTCAATGCAGGGGACGGAAGGACAGCACCAGCGACTGCACCACCAGGTTCCAGCCATTGGCTAGGACGAACAGCAGCAGCTTCAGCGGCAGGGAGATGAGGGTGGGCGGCACCATCAGCATCCCCATCGACATCAGCACGGTGGAGACCACCAGGTCGACGATCACAAAGGGCAGGTAGATGTACGCCCCGATCTCAAAGGCGGTCTTGAGCTCGGAAATGATGAAGGCCGGGATCAAGGCCACCGTCGGCACCTGGCTGAGGCCATGCGGGGGCGGCACGTGGTCCAAGCGCAAAAACAGCGCCAGGTCCGACGGCCGGGTCTGCCGGTACATAAACAGCCGGAGCGGCCCCAGGGCCCGCAGCCCCGCCTGGCCCAGGCTGAGCTCCCCGTGCAGGTAGGGAACCAGCGCCTGATGGTCGATGGCGGACAGGGTGGGCGCCATGATGAACAGGGTCAGGAACAGGGCCAGCCCGATCAGCACCTGATTGGGCGGCGTCTGCTGCAGGCCGAGGGCGCTGCGCACAAACGCCAGCACCGTGACCACCCGCGTGAAGGCGGTCATGGTCAGCAGGATGGCGGGCAGGAAAGACAGCAGGGTCAGCAGCGCCAGCACCTCGATGGTCGCGCTGGGTCCCGCCGCGCTGCCGGGATTGATGGTGATGGAGGGCAGCCCGCCCGCCGCCTGCACCGGGGCCGTCAGCACCAGACCGCCGGTCAGGCCCAGGCCTGCGGCCACCCCCAGACGTCTACCGACCCGTCCCATGGCCGGCCCCCTTGCGCAGCTGCCGCAGGATCTCGGCCCCGAACTCCACTCCGGGGGCGCGGGTCTCGCTCCAGACCGGCACCGGCCCGCCGTTGCGGACCTCAGCCAGCACCTGGGGACTGAGCTCTAGTTCGGTGAGCAGCGTTACCTGATTGTCGGTGATGCCCAGGCAGAGGGTCTTGTCGAACACCTGCACCACCGCAATCCCCCGCTTGGGCCCCAGGGCCAGGTAATCCAGCTGCTCCACGTGGCGGCCGGGGCTGGACCGGCCCCAGCCCAGACGCTTCAGGAGCCGCACCGCCACCACCGCCAGGGCCACCACCAGGGCCATGGCCCAAAGAAAATTGAGCAACAAGGGCAGCGACCCGTGCACGCAATCCCTCCCCGGCACCATTATTGGAAAGCGGGCCGCCGGGACCTAATTTTTAGGGGAAATTGCCGCCGCGGCGTCCGCCGGATGAGGCTTTCGGGCTATGGCGGCTGTACCGCTCCGGTCTTATTGCCCTGTCTCATTTACCAGCCTATACTGGACCGGACGGCAGGTCCCGCGCCCGCCGTCCGGAAGCGGCCGGGAGATCCCACCCGCTCCGGTGTCCGCATCCACCACCCGTCGCAACCTGACAAGGGGAGGGTTCCTGATGGCGGAAAACACCGAGGCGCTCAACATCCTCATGCTGTCCGGCGAATTCAGCAAGCTGGAGGCCGCCGCCCTGGTCTCCATGATGTCGGCCAGCTACGGCAAGACCGTACGCATTTTCGTCTCCATGGACGCCCTGCCGGCGTTTCATAAGGACCCCCAGGTGGCCGCCCAGGTGCAGATGAGCCCGGTGGCCACCCGCATCAAGGAGAAGAGCGACGACTACCTGACCCTCTTGCGCCAAGCCAAGGAGATGGGGGACGTCCACATCTACGCCTGCTCGCTGGTCATGGACCTCTACGGCTGGAAGCTGGACGACTTCCAGGAGGGCATCTTCGATGACGCCCTGGGCGTGGCGGGCTTCCTGGCCCAAAGTGAAGGCCAGCCGGTGATGAACTTTTAAGTCCTTGCCAGGGCCCCCGGACACAGCCAGGCCCGCAGGCGGAGCGCCCGCGGGCCTTTGTCTGCCGCCCTGCCCTACTGGATGGCCTGGATGAGGGTGTTCTTCAACACCTGGTCCACAGTGATGACCTTGGCGTTGGCCTGGTATCCCTGCTGGGCCACGATCATGTCGACAAACTGGTTGGACAGGTTGACGTTGGACTCCTCCAGGGATCCGTCCACGATGGTGCCGCGGCCGCCTTTGCCGCCCGCGCCATATACCGGCACCCCGGAGTCGTTGGACTGCTGCCAGAGGTTGTTGCCGATGTTGAGCAGGCCCGCCGGGTTGTTGAACCCCGCCAGGGCGACCATGCCCAGGGTGGCGGTCTGGCCGTTGGAGAAGGTGCCTTCAATGGTGCCGTCCGCCTGCACGCTGAAGTTCACCAGCACCCCGGCCCCGTTGCCGTTGGGACTCGCCTGGGCGGTGGTGCTGCTGGCGTAGGAGGTCATGGTACTGACCTGGTTGTTGGTGATGGTCAAGGTGATGGGCGGCGACCCATCGGGAAAGGGGCCCGAGGCGGGAATCGTCCAGCTGGCCGCACCGCTGGTTGCCGCGGTGCCGGATCCGGCTCCCGAAGCCCAGAACGGCGCGGGGCCGCCGGCGTTGGTGGGGATGTTCAGGTACTGGGTATTACCGATCTGATTGCCGCTGGCGTCCTCCAGCTTCGCGGTCCATTGGATGCCCTGCCAAGCTGCCCCGGAGGAGGTGGTGCCGGAAACCGCTGTGGGATCGGAAAAAACCAGCGTCACAGTGATTGAATTGCCGGCCTGATCATAGAGGGTCATCGGCACGCTATAGGACGTGCTGGCCGCATTGGCCGTACCCGTGTTGGTACTGTTCAGGTTGCCGGTCAGGGTGGCGCCGCTGGTTGCGGTAGCATGCAGGGTCGTACCGATGGGAATAGTTAACGGCCCCAGGTTCTGCGGGGTCAGCAGCCCGTTCTGCACCTCCCCGGCAGTCCAGCCCAGTACGGGATCCCCCTGGGCCGTCACCAGTTCCCCGTTGGCATCCAGGTGGAAGTTGCCGGCGCGGGTATAGGCATAGCCGTTGGGGGTCTTGACCACGAAGAAGCCGGCCCCCTGAATGGCCATATCGGTGTTGCTGCCGGTGGCCTGCAGGCTGCCCTGCGCCATGTTGACCGCCACCGCCGCCGGGTTGACCGCGGACCCTGCCGCCACCTGGATGGGGTTGGTTCCCCCGAGGGTGGCGCTGGGCGCTGAGCCTGCGGAAAGGGTCTGCAGCAGGGCTTCCGCGAACCGCACCGAGCTCGATTTGTACCCTACTGTATTGGTGTTGGCGATATTCTCCGCCACCACGTTGAGCGCCGTCTGCTCCGCATTGAGCCCGGAGATGGCGGCATACAGCGCTCCCATAGCATCCGCTCCTTCCTTGCCGGCGCCGGCTGTTACAGCAAACGCCAGTGCACCGGGGCGGGCATCCCGTCCGTCGTTCGGGGATGCGGGGCTTCCGGGGCCCCGTCCGCGCCGGGCGCGGACGGGGCCGGGGTCCGGCCCACTACCGCCATGGCATCAATAGCTGTCACCACGGCCTGCCCGCCGGGCAGGTCCAGCGCCGTGATCAGGGTGCGCGACTGCGGCGCCACGATCAGGATCGCCCCCGACGCCGGCAGCACCAGGGCCGCCTTGCGCGCCCCCGCGCGGCGCAGCTGGTCCACCACCGCCGGCACCCCCCCTGCCTCGCCCGGGTCGAGACCGGGCAGGCGGCCCTGCAAACGGGCGGCCGCATGGCGGGATAGGGTCAGGGCCTCGTTGAGCGCGGTGCGGAATCCCGTCCCTCTCCCCATCCCGGCCACTGCCGGTGCGGACCCGGCGGGCGGCAGCCCGTCCGTGCGCATGCTCAGCCCTCCACCCGGGTGACGGAGGAGACCGGCACCGTTCCCACCCCGGACACCTCCAGGGACAGGGAACCGCCGGCATTGAGCACGGCACTGACCGTCCCGTTGCGGCCGTCGCTGGTGGTCACGGTCTTCCCGATCAGGGCCGCCGCCCCCACCAGGCCGGCAGCGCCATCCCAGGCTCCGGCCAGGGTCTTCAGGGTCTGTTCGATATCGGTGATGCCGCCCAGGGTCGAGAACTGGGCCAGCTGCGCCAGGAAGTCGGTGTTGGACAACGGCTGCAGCGGGTCCTGGTACTTCAGCTCCGCCCCCAGCAGGGTCAGGAAGTCCTGCTCCGTGACCTGCCCCCCAGCCAGGCTGCTGCCCGCCGGAGCAGTTCCCAGGGTAGGGACCGGGTTCACGCTCATCGCCTCACCTCCCACCGGGGCCATCCTCCCCGCTTCTGTTTAGAGGCGGAGGTCGACGCCTCCGCCACCGGGCGCGGCCGCCGCCGGGACCGGCCCCGGCGGCGGTCCGGTCCGCGGCCGGTAGGGCAACGGCAAACTACCATCTCCCCGGCCCCCCTCCCCTCCGGGCGGCCCGCCGCCCCCGAATCCGCCGACGAAGCCGGCCATCCCGCTGCCCCCGCCTGCGGGCGGGGACGCCTGCATCAGGTGCACGGGACCGGGGCTCACCCCCCACGCCGCCAGCAGCGCCGTCAGTTCGCCGCGATGGGGAAGCAGGGCGGCGTGCCAATCGCCCAGCGCCGCCGGAAACACCACCGCCACCCCGGTGTCCGCACCCACCGGCTGCAGCCGCACCTCCAGCGGCGGCGCGGCCGGGGGGCGGACCCGATAGAGCGCCGGCGTCCCGGCGCCGGATTCCCGCACCGGCTGCACCCGCCAGCGGGGACCGGCTGCGGAAGCCGCCGGCGCCGCGGACTCCGGGGACGGGACCGGTCCCGGACCAGGGCTGGGGCCGGGACGGACGCCGCTCACCGGCCCTGCCAGGGGGGGCGGCGCCGGGGCCGGATGCCTCCGCCCGGCGGAGGCCCGGGCGGCCGGCGGTGCTGCCGCCGCAGGACCGGGCCGGCGGGGCGCTGGAACCGCTGCCGGCCGGCGGGGGGCCGGGCGGCCGGCGGAAGGAACGACCGTCTGCGGACGCCGGGGCCGCCCGGGCGGCGGGGCCCTTCTAACGGCCCGCAACCGTCCGGGATGGCCGGCCGGGGGCCGGGCCGCCTCCCCTGCGGGTGGGAGGGCCGGATCCGGTGGCGGGGCGGCGCCCGCCCGGGCCGGCCGACCTGCTGACGATGCCGGGGCCGGCGGCCGGACGCGCCCGGCGGGGCGGGACAGCCGCTGCCGGCGGGAGCCGGAGACCGTCCCCGGTGGACGCGCCGGTCCCCGGGGCGTTCCGCGTTCCGGCCCCGCCCGGACGGCCGGCAGGAGGACCGGCAACGCCGCGGCCGCCGGGGCGGCCGTCCCCGGCGGGGCGCCGGGATGACGGGCCTCCGGAGTCCGGCGCCGGCGGCCCTTCGGCACGCGGGCAGCGGCCAGCGCCTGCCGGAAGTCCTCCCGGTCGCCAGAGCCGCGACGGGATACCGCCGGACCCGGACGAACCCGCACCGGGACCCGCCCCCGTTTCGCGGTCTCAGGCCCCGGCGGAAGCTGGACGTGCATCCGCCTTTCCCCCTTCCTTCCCGGGGTCAATCGGGGCGGCGGTCCCGGCAGCCCGGGCTTCCCGGTAGCGGGTGACCTCCCGGATGTAGGTCTCCAGGGTCTGGCGGGTGGCCGCCGGCACCTGATAGAACTCCACCGCCGTCTCCCACAGCTGCCGGCCGCGGATCAGGCGGGGCTGGGCATCCACCCGCGTCACCCGGCCCAGGAGCGCCAGGGTCCGCCCCCCGATCTGGAGGGTGATGCGCAGGGACACCCCCCGCCAGAGCTGCCGCTCCGCCGGAAACCGCAACCCCACCGCGGAAATGTCCAGCGTGGAGGCCAGTACCGGCCGGCTGTCCGGCCGCAGCAGCCGATACTCCATGGGCAGGCTAACGGTGATACGGGGCGACCGCCGCTGCTCGACGGGATGGGCCGGCCCCTCCGCCCGCACCACCACGATGGTCAGGGGATCCAGGATGTCGAGGACCCGGACCGGGGCCACCCACCAGCGGTCCTCGCGCTCCCAGCGCAAACCCAGCAGGCTGCCCGGGGCCACCGCCGTCAGGGACGGCAGTCCCAATCCGTCCACGTAGATGTCCCCGCGCAGCCGGCGGATGACGCGGGTGGCAAATCCGCGGGCGCCGCTCACCAGCTGCACCGCATCCCCGGCCTCCGGCAGGATTTCCACGGCCTTCCCTCCTTGCTCAGCCCCGGCGGAAGCGCGCGGCGGCCGTTTCCTCCTGGTTCCGGGCCAGCAGCCGTTGCCGGGCCCGCAGGGTCTGCCGTGCCTGCCGGTCCAGCCAGCGTTGCAGCACTTCGCGCCGGCGCCGGGCTTCGACAAGCTTGCCCTGTAATTCCCTAATACGACGGGAAATTTCCAATTCCTCCATTTCACGACGGGAAACTTCTGTATGGATCCGCCCCGCCCAGCGCACGGCCCCCCACAAGGCCTCCACCGTGGTCAACCCCCCCGCTTGGGGGCCGCCCGGCAACTGCCGGACCAGACGGGCCACCTCCGCCTGCAGCCGTTGCTGCTCGGCCCGGGCCGCCACCAGGGCCGCCTCGGCCTCTGCCACCCGCGCGTCCCAGAGGGCCGCCAGCGCCGCCGCCTTCCCCTTGGGACCCATCATGCCTCCGCCTCCTCCAGCTCCGCCGTCAAGGGCGGGGTTCTGAGCGCCGCCTCCACCCGCGCCAGGGCCTGCACGGGGTCCACATGCTCCCCGGGCGCCTGGCGCAACGCCTCCCAGACCGCGGGCACCACCGCCAGGGCCCGGTCCAGCTCCGCATCCCGCCCCGGGCGGTAGGCGCCCAACTCCACCAGGTCCCGCGCCCGCTCGAACCGGCTCAGCAACCGGCGCACCTCCCCCGCTACCTCCCATTGCGCCGCCGGCACCACCGCCGGCATCACCCGCGAAAGCGAGCGGGTAAGGTCGATGGCCGGGAACTGATGGCGTTCGGCCAGCTCCCGGGCCAGGTAGATGCCCCCATCAAGCAGACCCCGCACGGCATCGCTCACCGGATCGTCAGGATCGTCGCCATCCAGCAGCACGGTGTAGACGGCGGTGATGGACCCGCGGGCCGTCGCCCCCGCCCGCTCGAACAGGCGGGGCAGCATGGCGAACACCGAGGGCGGATAGCCGCGGGCGCTGGGCGGCTCCCCCGCCGCCAGCCCCACCTCCCGCGCCGCCATCGCCACCCGGGTGAGCGAATCCACCAGCAGCAGCACCTGAAGCCCCTGGTCACGTGCCGCCTCCGCCATGCGGGTGGCGGTTTCCACCGCCTTCAGGCGCAGCAGGGGCGGCTCGGCGGCGGTGGTGGCCACCACCACAATGCGGTCGCGGCGGGAGGCATCCAGGCTCTGGTAGAACTCCGCCACCTCGCGCCCGCGCTCCCCCACCAGCGCCACCACCGCCAGGTCGGCGGCGGTACCCTCCAGGATCTGATGCATGAGGGTGGTCTTCCCGACGCCGGCGCCGGCAAAGATGCCGATACGCTGGCCCCGCCCCAGCGTAAGCAGGGCATCAATGGCCGCCACGCCCGTCCACAACGGCTCCCGGATAGGCCGCCGCTCCAGGGGGGCCGGCGGCCGCCCCGCCAGCGGCACCCGCGCCCCCCACGGCGGACCCCCATCCAGGGGGCGGCCAAGACCGTCCAGCAGACGTCCCCGGATGCCGGACCCCACCGGCACCCGCAAGGGACCATCGGCCCGGACCACGTCTCCCGCCTCCAGTCCGGCCGCCTCCCCCAACGGAAGCAGCAGGAGCCGGCCGCCGGGCCGGAAGCCGATCACCTCTGCCGGCAGTTCGCCGCCCCCGGCCGGGCGGATGCGGACCGCATCCCCAATTGCGCGGCGGGGTCCTTCGCTGACCACCCCCAATCCCACTACCTCCTCCACCCAGCCGATGGGAGGCAGCGGGTCCACCCCCGCCAGCCGGCGGCGGAGCGCATCCACGGTGATCACGGACCGGCCTCCTCCCCGCCGGCCTCACCCTCGAGGGCGCGGCGGAGAAGGGTGGTCAGGACCGCCACCGGCGAGGCGTCGCGGCCTCCGCCCGCAAACCGCAGCAGCACGGCTCCGGGATCCAGGCCGGGCCGCGCCTGCCAGCGCAACGCCGGAGCGGTGGCGAGGGCGTCGCCCAATGCCCGCAGGCGGGCCAGGGTGCCGGGCGGCAGGTAGACGGTCACCGCCTCCTCCTCCAGGGCGGCCGCGGCCTCCCGGATAAACTGCAGGAGCCGGCCGGGGTCCTCGGCCACGGCCCGGCCCCAGGCGGCTTCTGCCAGCGCCGCCGCCAGACCCAGCACCAGCGGATCCTCCCGCGCCTTAAGCCAGCCGAGCACCTGGCCCAGGGCCGCCTCCGCCTCCGCCACCCGGGCACGCAGGCTCTCCAGCAGGCCGGCAGCCGTGGCCGCCGCCTCGGCGTACGCCGCCGCCCGTCCTGCCTCCTCCCCCCGGCGGCGGGCCTCCACCTCCAGGTCGCCGGCCCGAACCCGGGCTTCCTCCAGCAGGCGCTCGGCCTCCGAGCGCGCCTGGGCCAGCACCTCGGCCGCCACCCGCCGTGCCTCCACCTCCACCGGCCCCCAGTCGGGCCCGGGTCCGGCCGCCTCCAGTGCCAGCGGCTCCTCCGACCGGCGCTGCGCCTCCAGCTTAATCACGGCTTTAGGAGACAAATTCGTCCCGCTCCCCCCGCGAGATCACGATCTCGCCCTGATCCTCCAGGGCGCGGATGATGCCCACAATCTCGCGCTGCGCCTTTTCCACATCCCGGATGCGCACCGGTCCCAGGACCTCGATGTCGTCCTTGAGCAGCTCCTGAGCTTTCTGGGACAGGTTGCGGAAGATCTTGTCCGCCACGTCCGGCGGGGTCCCCTTCAGGGCCATGGCCAGGGTCTTGTTGTCCACCTTGCGTAGCACCTTCTGCACAGCGCGGTCGTCCAGGAGCACGATGTTCTCGAATACGAACATGCGGCTCTTGATTTCCTCGGCCAGGTCGGGGTCCACCTCCCCCAGGCGGGTCAGAATGGCCCGCTCCGAGCTGCGGTCGGTATTGTTAAGGATGGGCACGATGGCGTTGAGGCCGCCCACCGCGTTCATCTCCGAGACCGCCAGATTGGAGAACTTCTTCTCCAGCAGGTCCTCGAGGTCGTGGAGGACCTCGGGCGGCACCCGTTCCAGGAGGGCGATGCGGCGGGCCACGTCGCTCTGCTCCTCCGGTGGCAGGGCGGACAGCACCTGGGAGGCCTGCACCGGGTCCATGTGCGCCAGCAGCACCGCCACGGTCTGGGGATGCTCCCCCTGAAGGAATTGGGTGATCTGGGCGGGATCGGTCTTGCGCAGCACCTCCAGCGGGCGCGACTGCAGGAAGCTGGTGAGCCGGTGCAGGATCTCGGAGGCGCGGGGGGCATCGAACGCCCGCTCCAGAATCTCCCGGGCCACTTCGATCCCGCCCTCGGTGATCTCGGTGGCCGCCTTCTGCATCTGCCCGAACTCCAGCAGCACCTCGTCCTGCAGCTTGGGATCGACCCGCTTCATGTTGGCCACTTCCAGCATGATGGCGTCCACCTCCTCCCGCGGCAACCGGCGGAGGATCTGGGAAGCTACATCTGGCCCCACTGCCATCAGCAAGATGGCTGCCTTCCTGGTCCCGCTCAAACGCTCCCCGCTAACCATGCCCGTCCGCTCCCTGGTAGGCGCTCATCGTTCATCCTCCGAGACCCAGGCCCGCAGCACCCGGGCCACCGCCTCAGGATCACGCGCCGCCCACTCGCTGATCTGCTGACGAGCGGCATCGGCGGGGGTGGCCGGTGCCGGTTTCTCCAGGGTCTTCAGCAGGGCCGCCACCGAGGCCGGGGAAAGGGCCCCCTCCCCGCCTGCCCCCGCCAGGGCGGCGGGGGGATTGGCCTTGAGGGCTAGGCGGCCGCCCCAACGCCGGCTCAAGGACCGCACCCACAGCAGGAGCCCCAGGGCGGCCAGCACCGCGGCCCCCGCCTCCGCATAGCGCCGGTCGCGCCGGGCGACCTGGGCGGCGTGCATGGCAGCCAGGGCCTGCTTGAGGGCGGTCTGATTGAACGGCAGGCCCATGACCGTCACCTTGTCACCCCGGGCGGGGTTCAAGCCGGCCGCCTGGCTGACCAGGCTGGTGAGGTTGCGCACCTGGGCCGGGCTCAGGCGGCGGTTGACCGCCACCGCCACCGTGAGGCGGCTGATGCTGCCCGCCGGGGTGGAGGTGGTGGTGCGAGTGGACGGCACCAGGTACTGGGTGGTGGTGGTGGAGCTGCTGCTGCTGGAGGGACCGGTGGTTCCCGCCGCCGGATAGGTGGGGGTATTGCCGGTGGCCCCGGCCGGGATCACGGTCCCGCCCTGGGAGGTGGAGGTCTGCTTGCTGACCGAGGTCCGGGAGACCACCCCCGTGCCGTAGGTGGTGGAGGTCTGGGTGCCGCTGGCAAAGTTCAGCTGCGCCTGCACCCGTACCACCGCCTGGCCCGGTCCCAGCACCTGGTTCAGCATGCTCTGCACCTGGCTGGCGATGGCGGCATCGGTGGCCTCGGTCGCCTTCAACTCGCTGCCGGACAGCCCCGCCAGCGCCGCCGCCGGCCCGCTGAGCCCGGCGCGGGCGGAAAGCAAGGTCCCGTACTGGTCGACCACGCTCACCTGGTCGGGCTTCAGCCCCGGCACCGCATGCGCCACCAGGTTCATGATCCCCTGCACCTGCCCGTTGCTGAGCGCCGCCCCCGGATTGAGGTCGACAAAGACGGAGGCGGTGGGCGGGTTGCCCGACTCCCCGAACAGGGAAGGCGGGGGTTCGTTGATCAGCACCCGGCTGGCGTGCACCCCCCGGATGCTGTCAATGGTCTGCGCCAGCTCCTGTTCCGTGGCCAATAGCTGGCTCAGGGCCAGCTCCTGGTCAGTTTCCCCCAGGGTAAAGGAGTTGAGGGCCGGCAGGCCCACCGTCCCGCTCTGGGGCACGTTGTGGTCGGCCAGGGTCACCCGCGCCTGGTCGACGTCCTTGGCCGGCACCAGGATGGTCCGGCCCCCGTCGGTCAGTTCATAGGGGACCTTCATCTGCGTGAGCTGGGCGGTGATCTGGCCCGCCACCGCCGGTGACAGGTTGGTATAGAGCGGCGTCCAGTGGGGCCCCCACAGGATGCGGCCGCCGACCGCCAGCAGGGCCAGGGCCAGGGCCGCCACCCCGCCCAGCTTGAGCTTCTGGGTCAGGCTCTTCGGCTCCCACCACGCCTTGAGCCGGCCCCACCAGGCTGCTACGTTCCGGTTCACCCTGCCGTCCAGTCCCTTCCTGTCTTAGTCGAGGGGCATGTTCATGATCTCCTGATACGCCTGCACCACCCCGTTGCGCACCGCTACCCCGACGTCGAGGGTACTCTGGGCCATCACCAGCGCCACCATGGCCCCCGTCACCGACCCCTGCCCGCTCAGGGCGGCAGCCAAGGCCTGGTTGGCCTGGGTCTGGCTGCTCTCCAGCCCCGCCAGCGCCCGCTCCAACAGCCGGGCAAAGCCGGAACCGGCCCCCCCGCCGCCTGCAGCCGGGGACACCGCTATCCCGCCCGTCCCGACCGGCAGCACCGACATCACCGTTCCTCCCTTCCTGCCCGGCCTACAGGCTCAGCACCTTGACCTCCATGGCCTTGGCGGCGTTAAAGGCGGTCACATTGGCCTGGTAGGCCCGGGACGCCGCGATCAGGTCCACCATCTCCGTGGTCAGGTGGACATTGGGATACAGCACATCCCCCTGGGCGTTGGCCAGAGGACTCGCGGGGTCATACACCACCTTGAAGGGCGAGAGGTCGGGCAGGATGGCCGCCACCCGCACCCCCTGTCCCACCCCGGCATCAGGCCCCGCAGCCGGAGCCGGACGCGGGGCCAGGACCACGAATTGCCGCCGGTAGGGCTGGCCGCCTACCCCGGCGGTGGTATCCAGGTTGGCCAGGTTGTCGGCGGTGACCGCCAGCCGCACCGCCTCCGCCGTCAGGGCGCTGGCGCTGATGCGCATGCCGTCGAACATCAGGACACCTTCCCCGCCGTCACCGTCGTCATCTCCGCCCCCTTGATGCTAAGGGCCTGGGCCGCCAGGTCGAAGCCCAACTGCAGCTGGGCCAGCTGGGCCATCTGCGCGGTCAGGTCCACCGAGGATCCGTCCGGGCGCAGGCTGCCCGGCACCGCTTGCAGCCGGGCGCGGACCGGCCCGCCGCCCGCCTGCCAGGCCGCCGCTAGCGCCCGGCGGAAGGACAGCCGCTGGGCCTGGAAGCCCGGGGTCTCCCAGTTGGCCAGATTGTCCGCCACCACGGTCTCCGCCTTACGGTACAACTCCAGGCTCTGCCCCGTCATAATCCAGTTGGCCGCAATCTCCATTCGTTTCCGGTCTCCTTCCCTGGACCGCCGTTCTAAGGTCCCTGCCCGATGGCTACCTCCCCGACCGAGGGGCGGAGCACCAGGATGTTCACCCGCCGGTTGGCCTGGCGTCCGGCCGGGGTGGCGTTGCTGGCCACCGGATGATAACGGCCGAAGCCGGCCAAGGACAGCCGCTGCGGGCGGATGCCGGGCACCTGGGCCAGGACCCAGACCACGTTGGCCGCACGCATGGCCGACAGTTGCCAGTTGCTGGGGTACTGGGCGGTACGGATAGGCCGGGAATCCGTATACCCCGCCACCTCGATGTCATTGGGCACCGTCTTCAGCACCTGGCCTACGCTCCGGATCAGCGCCACCGCCTTGGGACTGAGCCGCGCCGAGCCGGAGGGGAAGAGCAGGGAGGCGTTCAGGCTCACCTCCACGCCTCGCGGGGTGGAGGTAACGGCCACCTGTCCGCCCAGGCCCGCCCGGGTCACGCGGGCCTGCAGCGCATCCTCTAGCCGGCTCAAGGTCTTGAGCTCCCCTTCCGCCGCCCGGGTGCCCGACCGGCCGGTGATGATGGACGGACCGGGGGAGACCCCCACCACCGACCGGCTGTCAAACTCCTGAGCCAGGGCCTGGGACAGGAGTTGGAATTTCTGCGCCTCGGTCTGGCTCAGGGCATAGAGGATGATGAAAAAGGCCAGCAGGAGGGTGATGAGGTCGGAATAGGTCAACAGCCAGCGCATGGACCCCGCCGACTCCGGTGGCCGCTCCTGGTTATCCCGGTCCCGCCCGTTCATCGCCTACCCCTCCTCCGGGGGCACCGCCGCCGCGACCTCGGCCTGGGCGCCCGGCCCGCTGTTGGGCGCACCGGACGGCCGGATGAAGCTCAAAAGCCGCTCCTTGAGGATGGAGGGCGGCATGCCCTGCTGGATGGCCAGCAGGCCCTCCAGGGAAATCTGCCGGGCCAGCAGCTCCTGTTTGGCCTTCACCTGCAGGTTGTGGCCCATGGGCAGCCACAGCAGGTTGGCGCTGGAGACCCCGTAAAAGGTGGCGATGAAGGCCAGCCCAATGGCGGCGGCCAGCTGGTCCGGGCTGCCGCTCAGCTCCCCCAGCACGTGCACCAGCCCCATCACCGTCCCCACGATGCCCATGGTGGGGGCGTAACCCCCCGCCTGCTCGAAGATGCTGGCCCCGATCTGGAGCTCGTTGTAACGGGCGTAGAGGTCGGTCTCCAGCATCTGGCGCATGAGGTCCGGGTCCGAGTTGTCCACGATCAGCTGCAGCCCCTTGGCCAAGAAGGGATCCGGGGTGCGCGCGATCTCCGGCTCCAGGGCCAGCGGCTGCTGCTTGCGGGCAACGTCGGTGTAATGGGTCAGGCGGTCGATCAGGGCCACCGGGTCGTAATCGTTGCGGGTCAGCGCCATGCGCACCATGGACGGCACCAGCTTGAGCTCCCGCACCGAGAAGGAGACGGTGGTGGCCCCGATGGTCCCCCCGAAGACAATCAGGGCCGCCGTGCCCTGCAACAGCGCCCCCGCCCGGCCGCCCTCCAGCACAAAACCGCCCACCAGCGCCAGCACCCCGAAGATGATCCCGCCGATGGATGTGACATCCAGACGCATGATGAGGTCCTCCTGCCCGGAACCCTGCCTGCCGGCCCCGCCCCCTCCTTACATCCAGATCCCAGGGACCGCGTCTGCGATCGCCCGGTAGCGTCCGGCCAGGGAGGGGGCCGCAAACCGGTCAAAGGTTTCGGCATCCACGAAGCCGCGGGCGATCATCGCCTCCCGCAGCGCCTCCCGCGACAGCTCGATGCCGTTCAGATTGTCCACCCCCACGTAGTTGCCCGGGGAGAGGATGATCTGCGGCACCCAGTGGCGCTGCCCGGGCACGCTCACCGCGCGCACGTCCAGCATGCGCCGGTTGCCCACGATTTCCCACACCCCTGACCATTCCACCGGCCCCAGCACGATGTGGTACATGCTTTCACGGTTCCGCTCGATGTTGGGCTTCACGATGTGCTTGCAGAAGATGGGGCCGCCCACCGACGGGTCCAGCTGGTACAGCACATGGTCCAGGATGTAGGCCAGGAGCTCCCGCCGGCTCGGGCGGGGCGTCCCGTCGGGCAGCAGGGCATCCTGCCGGGTCCGCCGCCCCCGTTTGCGGGCCTCAGGCTGGGAAAAAATCGGGACCGAAACCTCCACCGTCGCCCCTTCGAAAAAGGCCAGGGATTTCGACAACACCGGCATCGTCCTCCTCGTCACCCGGCCGCCGCCCTCCGGCCCGCGGCCCGCCTCCACCGTCCCCTTCGCCCCGGCCCGGCGGAAGGGACCCGACGCCCATCCGGACACGCCCCGCACAGGGGGCGAGGTTTTTCCCCTCGTCCTGCCAAGGACCGTTCGACAGCATAGGGGTAAATCCTCTTTTTTCCGCCGTCCAAGCTGGCCTGCAGGCGGTCGAAAGCTGCTTAACCGGAGTTTAAAAGGGAGCCCGTGTTGGAATTTGTCGAACGCCCGCCTGTGTGCACGGCCGGCGGAAGCATAGGATGGAAGCCGGAAACTGCGGGCGGGGCCGCCTGGGGCGGCCGCCCGGGAAAGGGGCGAGCGCATGGCACCGGTGGTCCTGTCGTTCCTGTCCTCCGGCTGGGTGGACCGTCTGGGTCTCGAGGACCCGGACGACCTCGAGGTGTTGCACTGGAGCCGGCCGGAACCCGTCCCCCCCGCGCTGGCGGCGGCGGCGGACGCCTTCCTGGTCGGGCGCACGCCGGTCGGCGCCGCCCTGCTGGAAAAGGCGCCCCGTTTGCGGTTCGTGCAAACGGTTGGCTCGGGTCACGAACAGGTGGACCTGGCGGCGGCGCTGGCGCGGGGGGTCACGGTAGCCCACAACCCGGGCCACAACGCCCAGGCGGTGGCCGAGCACCTGATCCTGAGCGCGCTCTACCTTCTGCGCCGCATGGGGGAGGCCCATCACGCGGTCCTGGAGGGGCGATTTCAGGAACGGGAGACCCTGGTGGGCCCGGGACTGCGGGACCTGAGCGGGCTGCAGTGGGGGATTGTGGGCCTGGGCCACATCGGCCGGGCCCTGGCCGGGCTGGCAGCCCCCTTCGGGGTCCGCCTCCTCTACTACCAACGGCACCGGGACCTGGCGGCGGAAGCCCGCCTGGGCCTCCGCTACCTGCCGTTGACCGAACTGCTGGCCCAGGCGGATGTGGTCTCGGTGGCCCTGCCGTCCACCCCGGAGACGCGGGGCCTGTTTGACGACCGCCTTTTCGTCCGCATGCGGTCCGGCGCCGTCTTCCTGAATGTGGGCCGGGGGGACGTGGTCGACTCCGCCGCCCTGCGGCGCGCGCTGATCAACGGGCCCTTGTACGGGGCCGCCCTGGATGTGTTCGACCAGGAGCCGCCGGACCCCGGCCACCCGCTCCTCACCCTCCCGCCGGAGGTGCGCAGGCGGGTGTTGTATTCCCCCCACATTGCCGGGGTCACCGCCCAGGCCTACCGGGCCATGGTGGAGGCGGCCTGGGCGAACATCCGCCGCTTTTTCCAGGGCCTTCCGGTTCTCAACGTGCTCTCGGCTGCCGACCTATAGCCGGGGCGGCCACAGGCGGGCGGCCAGGCGGCGGCCCGCCCAGCGGGCCAGGCGGGCCCCGGCCCGGGAGCGGACGGCAGGAACGCTCAGGACCAGGCCCGCCACCCCGGTCAGGGGACCGGGGGTGACCACCAGCAGCAGCGCCAGGGCCGCCACCAGCCCCTCCCCGAGGCGATGGATAGGGAAGCCTTCCGCGCGCCACTCCGCCCGCACCGTGCGCAGCCAGTGCCGGGTCCCCCACCAGCCGAAACCGATGCCGACCGCGGTCGAACCCGCGGTCCACAGCAGGGTGAAGGGCCAGCCCGCCCAGCGGGCCAGCAGCAGGGTGGCGGCCAGCTCCACCACCGGCACCGCCCCCAGCAGCAGCCAGATCGCGGCCATCGCTTCCCTCCCTCTAGACCTCCAGTCCCGGCGGGCGCCACGGGCGCCCCGGCAGGCCCTCCACCAGCCACCAGCCCAACATGCCGGTGGCCAGTGCCGCCAGGGCGAAGGGCAGCACCGGCCAGCGGTCGTAGAGCAGGCCGCCCAGCAGGGGTGCAAACGCCCCCGCCAATTCGGTGGCGAAATTGAAGAGCCCGAAGGCGGTGCCGGCCTCTTCGGCCCGCACCGTGCGGCCGACCGCCACCCCGGCCAGGCCGCGCGCCGCCTCCCCCACCCCGCGCAGCAGGGTGGCGGCCAGGACCACGTCCAGCCGGTCAGGGTGCCAGAGGAACAGGATCCAGCCCGCGGTGACCAGCAGCATGCCCCGGCCCAGGGTGGCGGGCAGTCCCCGCCGCTGGCCCACCCGCCCCCAGACCGGCGCCGCCAGTGTCCCCGCCAACACCCCAGCTGAGCCCAGGATGCCCAGGGTCTCAGTCGGCAACCGGCCCACCTGTTTCAGATAAGGGACCACAAACGGAAAGGCCAGTCCCTGCACCACCGCCAGCCCGGCCGCGAACAACGTCCATTGGAACAAGCGCGGCCGTCCCCGGGGGGTCCAGGACCGGCGTCGCCGGCCGGGACGGGGGGGATGAGGGCGCAGGCCTCCCAGCACCGCGGTGGCAGCCGCATAGAGCCCGCCGGCCAGGAGGAACACCGGCCGGTCCCCCCACCGGGCCGCCAGATAGGTGCCGAGGGCCGGCCCCGCCACCAGCCCTAGCCCGAAGACCGCCATCACCAGGTTGTACACCCCGGCCAGGCGTTCGGCCGGCACCTCCTCCACCAGCACCGCCTGCAGGGCGGGGGTGCTGAAGGAGGAGCCGAAATAGAGCACCAGGCCGGGCAGCAGGTACGGCCACCGCGGGGCCCAGGCGTACAGGAAGGGCGCCGGCACCCCCAGCGCCCATCCCCAGAGCAGCAGGCGCCGCCGGTCTACCCGGTCCGACCAGCGCCCGCCGGGGATCATGGACAGGGCGGTGGCCACCCCGGATACGGTGGACAGCAGGCCCAGCACCAGGGCATTGCCGCCCAGGCGGCCCACATACAGCGGCCAGATGACGGCATAAAGCCCGGCGCCCAGCCCCCACAGCCCCAGCGACAGCGCCAGGCGCCGCGTATCCGGGGTCAACCCTGCCCAGCTGCTGGTCACGGCCCTCTCCCCCTGCCGCCCCGCCCGGAGCCGGCGGCATCCTCCTGCAGGGAGGCTATGAGGAACCGTCCCCCGGCATGTCCCGGGGGCCCGCCAGCGGTTCCCCCGCCATCGCCTGCAGGACTTTCACGGGCAGGCGCGCCAGCCCCTCCAGCGCCCAGACCGCCTCGTCCAGGCTGCGCCCCCACGGGGCGGCGGTGCGGGCCAGCAGGCGGCGGACGCCGCGGAAAGGCAGGCCACCAGGGTGTCCAGATACCAGAGCTCCTGGCGCCAGGCCTGGTTGAGGTCGGTCACCACCACCGGCTGCGGCCGCGAATGTTCACGCACCGGCGGTGGTCTCCCCTGTTCCCCCTCCATCGTGCCACCCCCCTTCGCAGCTTGCCCGGGGCCCGGGACGGCCATGCAGGGGCGGGGCCGGGATGCGGACAGTATAATAGAGGGAGCGTGCCTAACCGCGCACCCGGCTTCCGCGGCCGCCGGACCAGAGGAGGATTGCGCCATGCAGCGCCAGATGCTGAAGTCCAAGATTCATCGCGCCACGGTTACGGAGGCCAACCTGCACTATCAGGGCAGCCTCACCCTGGGCTACGCCCTGGCGGAGGCGGCCGACATCCTGCCCTACGAGTTCGTGCACATCACCAACATCGCCAACGGCGCCCACTGGGTCACCTACGTCATCCGCGATGACGAGCACCCGGATACCGTCTGCCTGAACGGCTCCGCCGCCCGCCATTTCCACCCCGGGGACCTGGTCATCATCATGGCCTATGCCTACCTGTCCGACGACGAGCTGCCGGGGCTCTACCCCCGGGTGGTGTTCGTGGACGGGAAAAACCGGCTCACCGAAACCCTGAAGGGGGAGACCCCCTTCACCCGCTGACCGTCCGGGCATGAGCCGCCCGCTCCCGGGCACCCTAACCCCGGGCCCGCCCAGGGCCGGGGGAAGGGAGGACAGTCCATGGCTGTGGTCGAAGTGCAGGTGTGGCCGGTAGGCACCGACCATGCCAGCGTGTCGAGCTATATCGCCCGTTGCTACCGCCTGGCCGAACAGGCGCCGGGGGTGGCTGCCCAGCTCACCCCCACCGCCACCATCCTGGAAGGGGACCTGGACCGCGTATGGGAGGTGGTGCGGCAGATGCATGCCGCCCCCTTCGAGCAGGGTGCCGACCGGGTGGTAACCACCGTCACCATCGACGACCGCCAGGACAAGGCGGAATCGATGGAGGCCATGGTGAGCGCGGTCATGGAAGAGGTACACCGCCCGGAGCCCTGAGGCTCCGGGCCCCGGCCGCGGCCGGCTCCGCCCCCCAGGCGTCGGGCAGCAGCAGCACGGCGCGGAGAGCGTTCAGGGGCAACAGCAGGCCCACCACCGGCAGCCAGGGGCTGTGCAGCATCCGGGCCACCGCCGGCAGGTACAGCCAGGGCCAGCCGAGGCCGGTGATGAGCGCCACCCCCACCCGCCAGGGCCGGAGGGGCTGCCGGGCCCAGAGCGGCAACAGCCAGATCAGGTACTGCGGGGAAAAGACCTTACTGGCCAGGAGCAGGGCGCTCAGGGCAGCCGTGGCGGCGGCTTCCCAGGCCAGGGTCCCGCGCCTCAGGCGCCAGGCCGCCCGCCCCCACAGCCCCAGCCCCAGGGCCAGCGGCAGCAGCGCCGGCCAGGCCGGCCCGATGATGGCCACCGCCCCGAAGGCGAAGCGGGCCCGGCCCCCAGCCAGGGCGGTCAGCACCGCCGCGGCCGAGCCCACCTGCGGGGGGCGGCGGAGCAACCAGCGGATCCAGGCCGCTGCCCCGGCATCGTGCGGATGCCAGAGCAGGGGAAAGGCCAGCAGGAGGCCGGTGAGCGCCATGGCCGCCCCCAGATGCCCCCAGGCCCGGCGCCCCGCCTGCCGCCGCTCCTGCAGGGCCAGCAGGGGGAACAAGGCCAGCGGGAACAGCTTGAGGGCCGCCCCCAGCACGAGGGCAGCCCAGGCGGTCCGGTAGCGGCCCCGGGCGGCAGCCCCCACCCCGACCCAGGTGAGCAGGGCCGGGGCAAGGTCGTAGCGGGCAGCCAGGGTGGACAGGGACCCCAGGACGGCATACAGGAAGAACCGGCCCCGCTCCGGGGCGGGGATGACCAGCCAGTAGCCGGTAAGCGCCAGCACTGCAGCCAGGACAAAGGCGGACGCGTAGGGGAGCGGCAGCAGCCGGGGCAGCAGGAAGACGGCGTCGGCCACGGGCGGGTATTCCCGCGGCCATTGCCATCCCCAGGGGGGATGGAGCAGGGCCCGGCTGTAGGCGGCGTATTCACGCACATCCACCGGCCGGGTCCAGGCGGCCAGCACGGCGGCCGCAGCGGTCAGCAGCAGGAGCAGGCCGAGGTCGCGGCGGCTCACGGCCGCGGGGCCAGGGCCCGGATGACCGCCCAGTCCCGGTCCTCCCCCAGCTTGGAGAACTCGGGCCCGACCGGCCCCGTGTACTTGCCGCCGGCCCCGTAAGCCGCCGCCGGTTCCTCCAGACTGTGGAAGACCAGCTGGGCCACGCGGGTGCCGGGATACAGGTAGATAGGGGTGTCGGCCAGGTTGGCCAGCTCGAGGGTAAGGCTGCCCCGGTATCCGGGCGACACCATGATGGCGGTGGCCACGATAAGGCCCAACCGGCCCCAGGAGGAGCGCCCGATCACGTACGCCATCCAATCGCGGGGCACCCCCAAGAACTCCAGGGTCGCGCCCAGCACCAGCTGATTGGGGTGCAGGATCATCCGCTCCCCTACCGGCACCGATACCCGTTCCTGGTAATCGGCCCAGCTCTCCTCCCCGCCCTCCAGCGGCAGCCCGCGGGGATCGATCGGCGCCCGCGCCGAACGCTTGAGCAGGATGAACTCGGTACCTAGGCGCACATCCACCGAACTGCCCCGGATCTGCCCGGGGTCCAGCAGGGGGGTAATGACCAGCCGGTGATCCAGGGGGGCGTTAAGCCGATCCCGCAGCACCGCTTCACTCAAGACCATGCCGGCCCGCCTCCTCTGCCGCCCGGGCCGCCGCCCACCGCCGCCCGAGCTCCCAGCTTTCCAGCGCCTTGGCCACCAGCCCCAGGGTTTCCACCCGCTGTGCGGGCGCCAGTCCGGCGGAGGCGGCCAGCACCGGCAAGGGATCGGGGGGCGGCTGCCCGTCCGCCCCGTGCGGCACCAGCCCCGCTTCCAGCATGGCCCGCTCCGCGCCGGTGTCGGGCCAGGCCGGCCAGGCACAGGCAGCGAACACCTCCCCGCCGCCGGCGGCCGCCCAGGCCTGCCGGACGCCCGGCGGCACCTCCGCCTGCGGGTACCGCCCGGCCCAGGCGGCCAGCACCGCGCCCGCCTGCGCGGCCGGGGCCCCGGCCAGGACCGCAGGGCCCACCAGCGGCCCCAGGCGGGGAATCAGCCGGCACCAGCGGGCCGCGTCCGTACCGGCCCACACGAACGCCAGCCCCAGGAGGGCCAACGGGTCGGCCTCCAGCGCCTCCGGGTAGGCCAGGAACTCCCGGTCCCCCCCGGCGGCGTAGTCCCATCCGGCTGCCGGCGCTACCACCCAGCCGGCGGCGACCTCCCCCAGCCAGCTGCGGATAACCGCCGTCACCGGCGCCGGCGGCCGCCGCAGCCGCACCAGCCAGCAGTCGCCGGCCTCGTCCCCCAGCGCGGCCAGCGCCGCTGCTAGCGCCGGACTGTAGCGCTGGCGCTGGCGTTCCCGCCAGCGCCGCCGGAGCATGCCGGCGCTGCCTTCCGCCGCCTCCTGCATCCCCGCTCCCCTTCCCGTCGGGTTTCCGGGCCCGATCATCCCATGGCCCGGGCCCCCGGTCAATTGCCGAGCCCGGGCCGGACGGTCCATTCCCGCCCGCCGCCCGGCCCGGGCCGGGGTCCCGTTGCCTTCAGGCACTGGGACACTGGACGCCGGCAGCCGCGGGGACTATCCTGGTTCCAGAATTCTCCTCACCCCGGCCCTGCGGCCGCGCCTTAAGGAGGGATGGCATGTATGCCTTTCCCGGCTTCGAGCCGGCCGATTTTGCTGTTTTTTCCGTTCCCGGTTTCCATGACCGCATGAGCGCCCTGCGCATGCGCATCCGCCCGAAGCTGATGGTGCTGGGTGACGACATGGCACCGGAGCTGAGCGCCATCATCGGCCATGAGATGATCCCCCACGTGGCCAGCCACGCACGCCGGCGCGTCAATCCCCCGGAGGACACCTGGGTCTCCTTCTCCCGTTCCCCCCGGGGCTACAAGCGGTATGCCCACTTCGAGGTGGGCCTCAGCCGGCGGGGTGTCTTCGTGCGCTTCGTCCTGAAGCCGGAAGGGGTGGACGACAAGCCCCGCCTACTGGAACTCCTCGCCCGCCGCGGGCGGGCGGTCTTCGCCGACCTCCACGACCCCGACCCGATCTTCTGGTTCCGTTCTGACCACGGGGATGAGCCCTATCCCATCAGCCGCATCGACGAATCCGCCTTCGCCCGCATTCTCGAGGCCACCCGCCTCAAGACGCGGGGCTTCACGGTGGGGGTGGAGATTCCCGGCCAGAATCCCCTGGTGGCCTCCCCCGCCCTGGTCGAGCGCAGCCTGGCGATCTGCCGCCATTTGGCCCCCCTCTATTGGGGCACCGTGGGCCGGGAACCGGAGGCCGCCTCATGGGCCTGACCCCGCCCCGCCTGCCGGCCGGCCTCCGCGGCCGCCTGGAGCGGACCGTGACCGCGGCCATGAGTGCGGTAGCGGCCGGCAATCCCACCCCCGCCCACGTGCTGGCCACGCCCGTGCTGCTCGACCTCTGGGAGCAGGCAGCGGCGGAGGCGGCCCTGCCCTACGTGCCCCCCGGCTACCTCATCGTCGGGGTGCACATGGAGATCTGGCACCTGCGCCCAACCCCCATCGGCCTGCAGGTGGAAGTCACCGCCACCCTGGAGGCTCAGGACGGCTGGCGGCTAGAATGGGGGCTGGAGGCCCGGGACCGGGAGCTGGTTGCCCGCGGGCGGCTCACCCAGCAGCTGGTGGACGGGGACCGCTTCCTGGCGGCCGCCCGCGCCAAGCTGGCCCCGCCCCCCGGCTAGCCCTCCCCGCCGCCGGCCCAGGGAAGCCGTGCCCGCACGCCGAAATGCTCCAGCACCGTCTCCGCCAGGGCTGCCACCAAGCGGGCCGGCTCCCCCTCCCGGGGCAGCAGCAGGGAGGTGGTGCGGACCAGAGGCGGCAGCCCCTGCACCTCGAGGGCCACCAGCTCCCCGCGGGCCAGGTCCTCCCGCACCACCGACTCCGGCACCATCGCCACCCCCAGCCCCGCTTTCACCATCCCCTTCACCGCCTCGTGGCTGTTGAACTCCATGCGCACGGCCGGGATGATGCCGCGCTGTTCCAGCATGCCGTCCACAAAGCTGCGGAACCGGCTCGGCGTCTGATAGGAGATGAACTCCAGCTCCGACAGCGCCGCGGCCTCCAGCGGGCGGGGCAGATGCCGGGCCCGCGCCGGCGCCGCCACCAGGCGCACCGGGTCGTCAAACAGGGGAACGGAGAGGAGGCCCGCCTGCTCCACCGGCACCGTGACCAGGGCCAGGCCCACCTCCCCCCGCCGCACCAGCTGCACCGTTTCCGCGATGTCGCCGATGCGGACATGCAGGCGTACCTGCGGATAGCGCCGGCTAAAGTCCAGCAGCACCGGGGGCAGGGTGTAGAGGGCCACGGTGCTGACCGCCCCCACCGCCACCTCCCCCCGCCCGGGCTCCTCCAGTTCGGCAACCGCCGCCCGGGCCTGGTCGTAGAGGGCGAGCAGCCGGCGGGCGTAGCGGTAGAGCGCCTCCCCGCCGAGGGTTGGGCGTACCCGGTGGTGCTCCCGCACCAGCAGCCGGGACCCAAATTCCGCCTCCAGGGCCTGCAGCTGCTTGGTGACCGCCGGCTGCGAGAGGTGCAGGTCACCGGCCGCCCGGGTCAGGCTGCCGGCCTCCACCACACGGACAAAGGTGCGCAGGTTCTGAATCATCGGGGCCTCCCCGCCGTACGATTCCCGCTGGTTATGCACACCATAACAAAACGGCAGCTCCGGAGGGAAACCCCGGGGCTAGAGTGGTAGCCGGAAGGCGGCCCCGGAACGGCCGCCGACGGGAGGCGCAACACCATGACCACCGCGCGGGACCTCTTCGCCTGGCGCATCGGCGGCGAACAGGGCGACGGCATCGACTCGACCGGCGATCTCCTGGCCACTGTGGCCAACCGCGCCGGCTATTTCGTCTACGGCTACCGCAGCTTCTCCTCGCGCATCAAAGGCGGCCACACGGCCTACACGGTGCGCCTGGGCACCCGGCCGGCGGCAGCGGCCGCTGCCGCCGTCGACCTGCTGGTGGCCCTCAACCCCGAGACGCTCACCCGCCACGCCGGGGCCTTATCCGCGGGGGGTCGGGTGGTGACGGAAACGCCGGCCACCCTGCCCGCCGGCCTGCGTCCGGAACAGGTGGTGGCGGTGCCCCTGACGGCCCTGGCACGGGCCGCGGGGTCCCCGCTCACCCGCAACGTGGTGGCCCTGGGAGCCTCAGCCGCCCTGCTGGGCCTCGACCCGCGGCCGTTCCTGGCGGAACTGGCACGCAAGTTCGGGCGCAAAGGGGAGGCTCTCCTCACCGCCAACCGCACCGCCTTCCTGGCCGGCTACCGGGCGGTGCCGGCAGGCCCGGGCCTGCTCCCGGCCCCGCCGGGGCCCAACGGCCGCCTGCTCCTCACCGGCAACCAGGCCATCGCCCTGGGGGCGCTGGCCGCCGGCTGCCGGCTCCTGTTCGCCTACCCCATCACCCCCGCCACCGACATCATGGAGATGCTGGCGGGCTGGTTCCCGGAAATGGGCGGGGCGGTGGTGCAGATGGAGGATGAGCTGGCCTCCATCACCGCCGCCATCGGGGCCGGCTTCGCCGGGGTGCGGGCCATGACCGCCACCTCCGGACCCGGCCTCTCCCTCATGCAGGAGGCCCTGGGCCTGGCGTCGATGGCGGAGATCCCGGTGGTGGTGGTGGATACCCAGCGCAGCGGCCCCTCCACCGGCATGCCCACCCGGGAGGAACAGTCGGACCTGGATGCCCTCATCTACGGCGGCCACGGAGAGGGCCCCCGCATCGTCCTGAGCCCGGGGACGGTGGAGGAGGCCTTCCAGGACGCCGTCGAGGCCTTCAACTTGGCCGAGGAGTTCCAGACCCCGGTGCTGATCGCCTCCGACCTGGCCCTGGCCTTGTGGAAGGTGAGTGTGCCCCGCAGCGCCCTCAGCGGGCCGGTGCCCATCCGGCGGGGGCGCTTGGTGCAGCCCCCCCCGGACCCCTTCCTCCGCTACCGGTTCACGGCCGACGGCATCTCCCCCCGCACCCTGCCGGGGGAGGCCGGAGGCCAGTACCTGGCCACCGGCGCCGAGCACGGCCCCGCTGGACGGGTGGACGAGGACCCGGGCAACCGCACCCGCATGATGGGCAAGCGCCTGCGCAAGCTGGAAGCGGTGCACCGCCTGCGCCGGCCGCTGGCGGGCGAGGGCCCGGCGGCGGCGCCCCTGGTGCTGTTGGGCATGGGCTCGGTCACCGGCGCCCTCCGCGAGGCCCGCCGCCTCCTGGAGGCAGCCGGGCAGGGACCGGTGCGGGTGATCTGGCCGCGCACCCTGGCCCCCCTCGACACGGCCGCCGTCCGGGAGGCCCTGGCCCCGGCCCGGGAAGTGGTGGTGGTGGAGGAAAACGCCACCGGCCAGCTGTTGGGGCTCCTCGCCCGCCACGGCCTCACCGACGGGCGCTTCCGGAGCCTGCGCCGCTATGACGGACAGCCCTTCACCGCCGCGGCGGTGGCGGAGGCGGTGGCCCAAGGACAGGTGTTGGAGGTGACGCGGTGATGGACACGCCCCTGAACGCCTGGCGGACGGAGGAGAAGGCCTGGTGGTGCCCCGGCTGCGGGGATTTCGGGGTCCTGGCCGCGCTGGAGAAGGCCCTGACGGCGGTGGGAGCGGACCCCGCCCGCACCGCCCTCATCGCCGGCATCGGCTGCTCGGGCAAGATCGGCAACTACCTGAACACCTACAACCTGCACGTCACCCATGGACGTACCCTGCCCGCCGCCCTGGGGGTGAAGCTGGCCAACCGCGGCCTCACGGTGGTGGCGGCGGCCGGGGACGGCGACGCCTACGCCATCGGCATGGGACACTTCCTGCATGCCGTGCGCCGCAATCCCGACCTCACCCTGGTGGTGATGGACAACCGCGTCTACGGGCTCACCAAGGGCCAGGCCTCCCCCACCGCCCCACCCGGCTTCAGCACCCGCGCGGAGCCGGCCGGCCCCCCGGAGGCCCCAGTGCGGCCCCTCAGCCTGGCGGTGGCCGCCGGCGCCACCTATGTGGCCCAGGGCTTCTCCGCCTGGCAGCCGCAGCTGGTGCGGCTGCTGACCGGGGCCCTGCGCCATCCCGGCTTCGCGCTGGTCAACGTGCTCTCCCCCTGCGTCACCTACAACCGCCTCAATACCTATGACTGGTACAAGGCCCATCTCACCGACCTCGACGCCGACCCCGCCTACGACCCCAGCGACCGCGGGCAGGCGCTGGCCCGCTTGCTGGAAACGGGGGAACTGGTGACCGGCCTCCTCTACCGGGACCCGGGCTCCGTCCCCTTTGAGGAGCGGCTGCCCGGCTTCCCGCCGGCACCGCTGGTGACGCAGCCTCTGGGGATGGACGCCGGGCGCTGGCACCGTCTGCTGGACCGTTTCGCCTGACCCCGATCCGTCCGGTCCCGCCTGTCAGGCGGATGCCCCGCCCGGTATAATTTCCCGCGACAAGATCCGGCAGGCGGAGGGGGAACGGACGGGGTGAGCGGGGAGGAGGCGCTAGAGCCGGAGGTCCGGGCCCTCTGGCAGAAGGCCTGCCGCCGGCTGGAGGAGGTCTTCCATCCGCTCTGGGCGGGGGTGCGGGTTCCGGCGGGGCCGGCCGGCACCTGGCAGGCCGAAACCGGGGACCCCGAGCCGGGCCGCAGACGGGGCGCCGCCCTGCGGAGATCGGCCACCCCCTGGCGGCGGCCGCGTCCGCCTGCAGCCGGCCCCCCTTGTGTCGGCCGCCGGCGGCGGAGGACGCCCCCTGACCATCCTGCTGCCGGTGCTGCACCAGGGGCGGCGGGTGGCGGAAGTCTGGCTGCGGCACTCTGACCCCGGCGTCTGCACCCCCGAGCGCCGGGCCCTGCTGGCCGTCATTGCCGAAGACCTGGGCCAGGTGCTGGACCGCATCGCCCTCACCCGCCGGCTGGAGGCGACCGAGGCTCGCCTCTCGGCCACCGTGCAGCACCTGACCCGCCTGCAGGGGCTCTACCGGGCGCTGGCCGCCGTGAGCGACGCCGTGGTCCGCACCCCCGACGAGGCACGGCTGCGGCGGCGGACCTGCCGGCGGCTCGCGGGCAGCGGCCTCTTTCAGGCCGCCTGGTTTGGCCGTCCCGATCCCAGATCGGGCGTCTGCCGGGGTGGGGTCTGGACGACCGCGACGCGCGCCAGGCCTTGTATCAGGAGCACCAGCTCCAGTACTACGTGGCCCGGCACGACCCCCTGACCGGACTGCCCAACCGCCTGACCCTGGAGGATGCCCGGACGCGGGCCCGCACCGCCGCCGACGGCAGCGGGGAGGCGGGGCTGAAGGAGGCCGCCCGCCGGCTGCGGCGGGCGGTGCGGGAGGAGGATGATGTCGCGCGCCTGGGCGGGGATGCGTTCGTGCTGGTGGTGACGGCCCCCATGGCGGTGGTGGCACCCCCTGGCTGCCGGACCGCCTGGCCGAGGCCCTGAGGCACTGCCCCTTCCCGGACGGGCGCTCCCGTGCCCTGCCCATGAGCCTCGGCCTCACCTGGTACCCCGCCGACCCGGGCGACGTGACGTGCCTGCTGCACCACGCTGACCGCGCCCTCTACCGGGCCACGGCCGGCAAGGGCCGCCGCCGGCAGTGGTGGGCCTGGTGGCGCCCCCGGGCGGGCCTGCCCTAGACCTGCCGCGAGGCCTGGAACGCCCAGGTCGCGATGGCCAGCAGCGCCACCATGAAGGCCGCCGTCACCGTGAGGTCGGTGCCGAGGGGGAACTGGGTGAAGGCGCGGACCTCGAGGGCGGACGGGTAGAGCACGTGCCGCAGGCCGTCCACCCCGTAGGTGAGCGGGTCGATGCGCATGAGGGCCTTGAGCCAGCCGGGCATCAGCTTAAGGGGGTACAGCGCCCCGCTCAGGAAGAAAAGGGGCATGACCAGGAAGTTCATCACCACCTGGAAACCTTGCAGGGAGGTCATGCGCGAGGCGATGGCCAGGCCGAGACCGTTGAGCGCCAGGGCGATCAGGGCCAGGATGGCCAGCATGGCCCAGAAACGCCCGAAGGTCAGGGAGACATGCACCAGCGGCGCCAGGAGCAGGATGAGCGCCCCCTGCGCCACCGCCACCGTGCTGCCCCCCAGCCCCTTGCCCCAGGCGATGGCCCAGCGCGGGACCGGGCTGACCAGCACCTCCTTCAGGAACCCGAATTCGCGGTCCCAAACGATGGAGACGGCGGAAAAGACGCTGGTGAAGAGCACCGACATGCCCACGATGCCGGGGAACATGAAGGGCAGGTAGTTGAACCCCCGCGCCGCCTTTAGCAGGAAGGCATGAGCCAGGCCGTTGCCGACCAGGAGGAGATAGAGCACCGGCTGGGCGATCATGCCCACAATCCGGGAGGGTTCCCGGTAGAACCGGATGATCTCCCGCAACCAGATGACATAAAGTCCGCGCACGGCGTGCAACCTCAAGCCCCCCTTCTCCGCCACAGCCGCCCCGGGGGCTGCGGGCCCTCCTCCCGGATGGCGCGCCCGGTCAGGTGCAGGAAGACGTCCTCCAGCGACGGCCGGCGCACCTCCACCCGCCGCACGCGCCCGACCAGGGTCACCACCCGTGCCAGTTCCGCCCCCGCATCCGGGGTGTGAATCCAGACCTCGCGGCCCTGCACCTCCACCGGGTAGCCCAGCTCCCGTTGGAGGCGCCCGGCTAGCTCTGCGTCGCCCGCCGCCGGCTCGAGCACGATGACCTCCTGCCCCAGCTGGCGTTTCAAGGCCTCGGGGCTATCCAGGGCCACGATGCGGCCGTGGTCCATGATGGCCACCCGGTCGCAGTGTTCCGCCTCGTCCATGTAGTGGGTGGTCATGAAGACAGCGGTATCCCGCTCCCGGGCCAGGGTGACCACATGTTCCCACAGCTGGTGCCGGGTCTGGGGGTCCAGGCCCACCGTCGGCTCATCCAGGAAGAGCACCTTGGGATGGTGCAAGAGCCCCCGCACCAGTTCCAGACGGCGCTTCATGCCGCCGGAATAGGTCCGCACCAGGTCCCCCACCCGATCCGACAGCCCCACCATCTCCAGCAGGGGCCCGGCCCGTTCCCGCACCTCCCGGCTGGACAGCCCGTACAAGAGGCCGTGGAACTTGAGGTTCTCCCAGCCGGTCAGGCGCTCATCCAGGGTGGGATCCTGAAAAACGAGGCCGATGCGCTGGCGGACCTGCCCGCGCTGGCGCACCACGTCCAGGCCGTCGATGGCCGCCCGGCCCCCGCTGGGCGGCAGCAGGGTGGCCAGCATCTGGATGGTGGTAGTCTTGCCGGCCCCGTTCGGCCCCAGAAAGCCGAACACCTCATGAGGGGCCACCGAGAAGGAGACGCCCCGGACCGCCTCCAAGGCACCGTACCGTTTGCTGAGGTCCTCGACCACAATCCGCGCCGCTGTGGCCGCCACGCCCGCGCCCCCCTGTCGCCGCCGGAATAGTTTGATACATTAACTATTCCATCCTACACCCGTTCCGGGCCATCCGGCCAGCCCCGTCCGGATGGTCCGCCAGGCCCTAAGCCGCAGTCTCCCGCCGCCGTGACGGCCACAGCAGCCCCATCGCGACCCCCTGCAGGACGGCGATGGCCCAGAAGCCGGGGCCGATGCCGGTCCGGACCGCCATCAGCCCCACGATCAGGGGGCCGGCAATCCCGGCAATGTCGAAGGAGGATTGCAGCAAGGTGTTGGCGGCCACCAGCTGGGCCGGTTCCACATAGCCGGCGATGCGCATGGACATGAGGGGGAAGAGCACCGCGTGCGGCCAGGCCAGCAGCCAGAAGCCGGCCAGGAACACGGCTAAGCTGGGGGCCCAGCCCATGAGCACCAGGCCGGCGCCCCCGACGGCCAGCGAGGCCAGCATCCAGTCCAGCTTGCGGGCCAGGCCGCCCCGGCGGGTACGGCGGGCGATGACCACCCGGCCCAGCAGGGAGGCCACAAAGAAGCTGGTCAGGACCATCTCCACCCCGCTGTAGGGGAGATGAAAGCGGCTCTTCACGTCCACCCCCCCGAAGGCCATGGCCGCGGTGAAGGAGAGGTTGAAGAGCAGGAAGCCGGCAAAGTCGGCCCGGTAATACGGGTGGTGCCAGAGGGCGCGCAGGGTGGGCCACAGAGGCTGGGTGACCCGCCCGTCTGCCGCCCCGGGGTGGCGGGCGGCGAGGGTGGCGGACAAGGCCCGCTCACTGCGGAACATGAGCACCGCCGCCACCGCCGCGAACGCCACCAGCAGCCCGTACACGGCCCGGATGGAGGCCACGGTGAGGATGAGCGTCCCGAACACCGGGGCCAGCACCAGGGAGAGGGAGAGGGCCAGGGAGTAGTAACTCAGCACCGCCTCCCGCCGGCCGGGCGGAGCCAGGCCTCCGGCCAGCGACAGCAGGTGGGGCATGATGAGGGCATTGGCCGCCCCGGCCAGGATGATCCCCGCCGCCAGCCAGCCGAGGCCGGGGCTGGCTGCCACCATCCCCACGGCCGCCACCAGCAGGGCGAATCCCGCCCGCATCACCCGCGGCACCGCCGGCAGGGCCAGCCGCACACTGACCAGGAACCGGACCGCCATGGTGCTGACGGCATACACCGAGGTCAGCAGCCCCACTTCGGCCAGGCCCGCTCCCAGATGGCGGGCCAGCAGGGGGTTGTTGGACTGCATCATGGAGGAATCCGCCCGCGCCAGGAAGGTCAGCACCAGCACAATGGTCACCAGCCCCGCGGCCTGCGCCGCGCCCGGGGCGCCGGCGGCGTCCGGGGTCTGTACCGGTTTTTCCGTCTGCGTCGCCTCCACCCCGCTTTACCTGGAACGTTGCTACCCGAAGGGAACCACAGCAAGGGATAGTGTAATTCGCACTACGGCCGGGGACAAGTCCCCCGCCGGGACGGCTATTGGCCCTCGCCGCCCGTCCCCCGGGTCTGTTAGAGTAGGGGAAGACAATGCGGAGGACGGTGACCCTTTCTGGCCCTTTCGGTCTCCATTCCCGGCAACGGCACCCTGCTGCTGGCCCATGCCGTGTTCGACCTCAACGGCACCCTGGCCACCGACGGCATCATCCCGCCGGCGGTGGTCGAGGCCCTCAAGGCCCTCAACACCATCCTGCCCGTGCACATCCTGACCGCCGGCACCCACGGGCGCCTGGAGGAGGTGGCCCGGGCCACCGGCATCACCCCCACCCTCATCACCGACGGCCGCGACAAGGCCCGTCACGTCCGGGCGCTGGATCCGGCGGTGGCGGTGGGGAACGGGCGCAACGACGTGCCCATGTTCCGCGCCGCCCGCCTGGCGGTGGCGGTCATCGGCACGGAAGGGGTCAACGTCTCCTGCCTGGCGGCTGCCGACATCGTGGTGCATTCCGGATTGGAGGCCATCGACCTGCTGCGCTTCCCCCAGCGCCTGGTCGCCACCCTGCGCCCCTGATCCCGGGCAGGCCGGGAACAGGTGGGGTAAGCTGGAGGCAGGGGGAACAACCCGGGACGAGGAGGTGCCGGATGGACCGCCTTCCCCTCATCGTGCAGAGCGACCTCACCCTCCTGCTGGAGGTGGACAACCCCCTTTACGAGGAGGCCCGCGATGCCCTGGTGGCCTTTGCGGAGCTGGTGAAGAGCCCCGAGCACGTGCACACCTACCGCCTGACCGCCCTCTCGCTCTGGAATGCCCAGGCGGCCGGCCTCGACGCCAGCCGGGTGCTGGCGGCCCTGGCCCGCTACTCGCAGTATCCCCTGCCGCCTGAGGTGGAGCAGTTTGTGCGCGACCAGGGCGCGCGCTACGGGCGGCTGGTCCTCACCCCGGCCCCGGACGGCGACGGGCTCTACCTAGCGGCCTCCGACCCCTCCCTGCGCCACCTGATCGGCCACCAGCAGGCGGTGGCCCCTTTCCTGGGTCCGCCCCTGGCCGCCGGCTACCGCATCCGGCCGGAACACCGCGGGCTGCTGAAGCAGGCCCTGGCCAAAATCGGGTGGCCGGTGGACGACCGGGCCGGCTACCAGGCCGGGTCCCCCCTGCCGCTGGGCTGGCGGGAGCGGACCCGGGACGGGCGGCCCTTCGCCCTGCGCGACTACCAGGTCCAGGCGGTGCAGGCGTTCTGGGGCAACGGCGCCGCCGACCGCGGCAGCGGGGTGGTGGTACTGCCCTGCGGTGCCGGCAAAACCCTGGTCGGGATCGGGGCCATGGTGCGGGCCCAGGCCCACACCCTGATCCTGACTACCTCCGTGGCCTCCCTGCACCAGTGGCGGGAGGAGCTGCTGGACCGCACCGACCTCGATCCCGCCGCCATCGGCGAGTATTCGGGCGCCCGCAAGGAGGTGCGTCCGGTCACCCTTACCACCTACCAGCTGCTGACCCGCCGCAAGGGCGGGGAGTACCCCCATTTCGCCGCCCTCGACCAGGGCAACTGGGGGCTCATCATTTATGACGAGGTCCACCTGCTGCCGGCCCCGGTCTTCCGGCTCACCGCCAGCCTGCAGGCCCGGCGGCGGCTGGGCCTCACCGCCACCCTCATCCGCGAGGACGGCCGTGCGGAGGATGTCTTCGCCCTCATCGGCCCCAAGCGCTTCGACCTGCCCTGGCGGATGCTGGAACAGCAGGGCTGGATTGCCCCCGCCAGCTGCCACGAGATCCGCATCGCCATGCCGCCCGGGCTGATGGAACGCTACGCCCTGGCCGAGGACGACGAGCGCATCCGCCTGGCCGCCGAGAACCCGGTGAAGACCCGGGTGGTGGAACAGCTGGTGCAGGAGCACGCGGGCGACCATATCCTGGTCATCGGCCAGTACCTGGACCAGCTGAAGACCCTGGCCCGCCGGCTGCAGGCCCCCCTCATCACCGGCGAGACCCCAGCCCGCGAACGGGAACGCCTCTACGCCGCTTTCCGGCGGGGGGAGATACCGGTACTGGTGGTCTCCAAGGTGGCCAATTTCGCCATCGATCTGCCGGATGCGAACGTGGCGGTCCAGGTGTCCGGCACCTTCGGTTCCCGCCAGGAGGAGGCCCAACGCCTGGGCCGCCTGCTGCGGCCCAAGGCCGACGGCGGCAGCGCCACCTTCTACAGCCTGGTCAGCGAGGAGACCCGGGAACAGGAGTTCGCCCAGAAACGGCAGCTCTTCCTGTGCGAGCAGGGCTACCGCTACACGGTGGCCCATGCCGATGCCCAAGGGCGTCCGCAGGCCCCGCGGCTGGCCCCGGTCATCGCCTTCCCGCCCCCGGGGCACGCGCGGGAGGGCGAACGGCCGTGATGCCGGTGGGGCTGCCCCTGGCCGTCATCCTGACCCGTCTGCCCGAACCGCACCGCCGGCGTTTGTGGCCCGAGGCCCCCGCCCGCCGGCTCCCCGCCCGGCGCCTGGCGGAACGCCTGCAGGACCCGGACGGACTCGCCCGGCGGGTGGCAGCCCTGCCGGAGACGGCCCGCGAGTTCCTGCGCCGCCTTCTCTTCAGCGGCGGCCAGGCGGCCGCCGACCGCGTGCAGGCCGTACCCGATGCCTATACCGCCCTCAACGCCCTGGCTGAGACCGGGCTGGTGTTCCTGGTGCGGGCCGACTACTACCGCATGCTGTACCTGGTCCCGCAGGAGTTTCTGGAACCGCTGTGGCGGGCCCTGGTCGACCCCGGCCGGCTGCCGGTCACCACCGGCAGCGAGAGCCCCCGGCCGATTCCGCCCGCCCCCGCCTTCACCCCCTTCTGGGCCGACCTGCTCCTGCTCCTGGGTGCCGCGCGCTGGGAACACCTGCCGCTCACCCAGCAGGCCACCGTCTACAAACGGGCCCTGAACCGCCTCATCGCCCGCTCCGCCCTGGCCCGCGACCGGCAACGGGCGGCGGTGCAGATGGAGCTGGTACTGCGCTTCGCGCTGGAGAACCGGCTGGTGTTCAAGGACCCCGGCGGTCCCGACGGCCCGGCCCTGCGTCTGACGGGGGCGGTGCCGGCCTTTCTGGCGCTGCCGCCTGCCGCCCGCTGGGCGCGGCTGCTGGACTTTGCCGCCGGCGGGGATCCCCTGGCCGGGCCCATGCCCCAGGTGACGCTGATGGTGGCCGCCTCCCTGCCCCCCCAGGCCTGGATCGACCTCGGACGCCTGGACAAATGGTTGCGCAGCATGGCGCTCCAGTACCTGCCGCCCGGTCACCTACCGGAGGTACTGGAGGAATGGGCGGCGCTCGACCTCTGGGAATGGGGGCCCGACCGCCGCAGCGGGCGGCTGTCCGCCCTCGGCTACGCCGCCGCCAACGGCCCCTACGAGGTCGAGGAAAGCGGCCGCATCCTCTGCCAGACGACAGGAGAGGTACTGGTACCGCCGGTGACCCCGGCCCTGGAGCGTTGGCAGCTGGAGGAGGTGGCACGGCTGGAGCGGCCGGACCGGGTGTCGGTCTACCGCCTGGACCAAGCGGCGGCTGAACGGGCCATCGACAACGGCTACAGCCTGGAACAGGTACTGGACCTGCTCCGGCACCTGGCCCCCGCCGGGGTGCCGCAAAACGTGGCCGAAAACCTGCGGGACTGGTTCGCCGCCCTCACCCGCCACCGGCTGGTGGAGGCCATGCTGGTGCACAGCGGCAGCGCCGAGGACAGCCGGCGCATGGAACAGGCCCTGGGCGACCTGGTGGTGCGGCGCCTCACCCCCACTGACCTCATCGTGCCCTTCGGCAGCCAGCAGGAGGTGGTGGAACGGGCCCGCCGGGCCGGCATCGCGGTGCGCAGCCGGGTGGAGCAGCCCTCCGAACCGCCGCCCCCCATGCCCGACCCCGGGCCGGAGGAGGAGGGAAGCGGGCGCATGCGTCCGGCGGTCAGTGCGGTGCTGCCGTACGTGGACCCCCGTCTGGCCCGCCATGCCGCCGCCCCGGCCGCCGAGGTGATCGCGGCCGCCATCCGGCGCCGGCGGCCGGTCCTGGTGCAGTACGTGCCCCCAGGCTCCGGGGAACCGGTCACCGAGGAACTCCATCCCCTGACCATCACCAACGACTGGCTGCAGGCCTACGGGCCCGGGCAACGGATGGTCTCCCTGCTCATGACCCAGGTGATCGCCGCCGCCGAACCCGGCCCGGCCAGCTGACCCGTTCCGGGGGAGCAGGCCGGGGCGGCGGGAAGCCGTCGCCGGGAATGCCCCCCGGCTCCCGCCCGGTGCGCCTGTCGCAAAACGGTCCAGGCCCGGCCGGAGCCGGGCCTGGCAGGGGGGACGGATGCCCCGGGCTAAAGCGTGATGTAGGCGGCGCGGTTCATGCCGGGCAGGGCGCGGATGGCCTCCAGCGCCTCTTCCGGCACCTCCTCGTCCACCGCCAGCACCATGTAGGCGGGGCCGCCGGGGCCCGAACGGCCCAGGGTGAGGCCGGCGATGTTGACGTTGTGCTGCCCCAGGATGGTGCCGACCTGGCCCATGACCCCGGGCCGGTCGTTGTGCTCGGTGAGGATGGCCCGCTCAGGCCAGACGGCGTCGATGGGCACGCCCCCCACCTGCTTCAGGCGCAGGGCGCCGTTGACCTCCACCTCCGCCAGCGGCTGGCCGGTGCTGCTGCCGCTGACCACGGCCAGGGTGACGGGCTTGTTCTCCTCCGCCTCGCCCTCCAGGCCCACGTTGACCCGGAAGCCGTGTTCCTCGGCTTTCTTCATGGCGTTGACCGTGTTCACCCGCTCGTCGCTGACCGGCTCCAGCAGGCGCGCGATCAGGCTCTGCCGCAGCCAGGGCACGCTGGCCTGGGGCATGGCGTTCACCGACAGGAAGATGGTCTTGGGCAGGCTGCGTTCAAAGAACCAGAAGAGCTTGCCCAGCAGGGCGGTGGCCCGGTCCAGTTTGGCAATAACCTCAGGGTCCATCACCGGCACCGGCACGTTGACGGTGTTGAAGGGGGTGCGCCCGGCCAGGGCCTCCATCACCCCCTGGGCGGTCATCAGGCCCACCTTGGCCAGGGCCTCGTCGGTCGACCCGCCCAGGTGCGGGGTCAGCACCACATCGGTGCGCTTCAGGAGGGGCGAATCGGCCGGCGGCGGCTCCACCGCGAACACGTCCAGGGCCGCCCGGTAAAGGATGCCCTCGTCCAGCAGGCGCACGATGGCGTCCTCGTCGAAGAGGCCGCCCCGCGAGGCGTTCACCACCACCGACCCCTTGCGCATGCGGCGCAAGAGTTCATATCCCAGCCGGGGCCCGCCTTTGGGGGTGTGGATGGTAAGGATGTCCGCCCACTCCACCAGCTCCTCCAGGGTCTCCGCCCCCTGAGCCCGGTAGGCGGTCAGCATATCCGCCGACACATAGGGGTCGAAGACCATGATGGGCATGCGGAACCCCTGAGCGATGCGGGCCACCTCCCGGCCCACGCGCCCGAACCCGATGATGCCCAGGCGCCGCTCATGCAGCTCGGCCCCCAGGAAGGCGGCCCGGTTCCAGCCCCCTTCCCGCACGTGCCGGTCCCCGGCCGGGATGTTGCGCATGGCTGCTAGCAGGAGCCCGAAGGTGTGTTCGGCGGCGGCAATGGCATTGGCCCCGGGGGCGTTGATGACGGTGATGCCGTACTCGGTGCAGGCGTTGAGGTCGACGTTGTCGACCCCCGAGCCGGCCCGCGCCACCACCTTCAACTGCGGGTGCCGCTCCACGATCTCCCGCGTGATGCGGTGGCTGCTGCGGATGATGACGGCATCCTTGCCCTCCAGATGGGCGTCCAGCTCCTCCGGGGGCAGCTTCTTGTGCGCCTCCACCTCGGCCCGTTCCCGCAGGTAGTTCAACCCGGCCGGGCCCAGTTCCTCCGCCACCAGGATGTGCGGCCGTTCCTCTGCCATCCTTCTCCTCCCCTTATCTCACCAGGCGCCGCCGGCCCCCGGCCGCAGCCGGGGCCGGGGCGCTTAGGCCTGCATCCACACGTCCATGGCAGCCTTGACAGCCCCGGCGGCCTCCGGGCGTCCCAGCCCGCCCAGGGCCCGGGCCAGCGCAGCCAGCCCACCCATCAGGTCAGCGGGGCTGACGTAGCCCACATGCCCGATCCGGATGCCGTCGGCATTCCATTGGCCCATGCCGCCGGCCACCTCCACCCCGAAGCTGCGGGCGGGGCTGCGCACGGCGGCCGGGGTCACCCCTTCCGGCAGCTTGAGCGCGGTCACGGTGGGGGAGGCGTAGGCCGCCTCCACCCGCGGGGTCAGGCCGGCCGTCTCCCCGAAGGCGCGGGCCATGTCCCGCAGCAGGTAATGGCGCCGCTCCCGCGCCTCCGCCCCCTCGGCCTCCAGCAGTTCCAGGGCGGCCTCCAGGCCGTAGACCAGCGCCACCGCCGGCGTGTAGGGCAGATGCCCCTCAAAGAACGGCCGGAGGTCGAAATAGTAGCGGGGACCGCGGTCGGCTGCCGCCACCCGCGCCCAGCCGGCCTCGCTCACCGCCACCATCCCCAGCCCGGGAGGCACCATGAACCCCTTCTGCGAGGCCAGCATCACCGCATCCACCCCCGAGGCCGCCAGGTCGAAGGGGATGGAGGGCACCCCGGAAATGCTGTCCACCAGGATGGCGGGCTGACGGTCGGGGCCCAGGGCGGCGCGGATGCGCCCCGCCAGTTCCGCCACCGGGTTGAGGATGCCGGTGGAGGTCTCATTGTGGGTCAGGAGCACCCCCGCATACGGCGGATCCGCCGCCGTCAGGCGCGCCAGGATGGCCTCCTGGTCCCACGGCCGGCCGTAATCGCCGATGCTGTCCACCTCCGCCCCGAAGGCGGCCGCCGCCTGGGCGAAACGCTGGGCGAACACCCCGGTGGCCACCGACAGCACCCGGTCGCCGGGCCGGAAGAAGTTCTGCACCGCCGCCTCCAGGGCCCCGGTACCGGAGCTGGGGAAGACGGCCACGCGATGGGCGTGCAGGAGGTCCTGGAGACGGGCCTCCACCGCTTCCCGGGCCCGGGTGAAGGCCGGACCGCGGTGGTCGCTCATGGGGGTGGTCAGGGCCCGGGCCACCTCCGGCGGCATGGGGGTGGGGCCGGGCAACAACAACGCGGGATGAAACACGGGGATCCTCCTCTCAAGCTGTGGTGGCGACAGGCCAGGCAGGGCGCGGCGAACAAAAAACCGTCCCAGAAAGGGACGGTCGAAACCGCGGTGCCACCCTTTTTGGCCGGCCCCCGTCCGGGGACCGGTCCGCTTTGCTGGTGCCGATAACGCAGGGCGGCGGCCGGCTCCTCGCCGGCTCTCTCCCGGGTGGAATCGGGCTCGGGCGATTTGCCGGTTTCCACTGCCCCGACTCTCTGGAAAACCGCCCGGCTCTTCCCGTTCATCGAGCGTGACTACGTGCCATTTTAATGCCCGCGGGAAAGGGGGTGCAAGGGGGCTGTCCGAAAAAATTCGGGCCGTCACATACGCGCCCCTGGTACCGCTTTTCGGACTGTATAGAATCGTTGAGCCGCCATGCTGGAGTGCTGTACGCAAGGGCCATTAGGCCTATGTTAGCGTAGTCCACAAGTCCCGGTGCTTTAGGGCCCATTGAGGTCCCTCCCGGCCGCCACCGGGCGTCCTGGATCGAAGGAGGTGCGCACCATGTTGGCTTCGTCGCCGAAGGAGCAGGAACCGCGGGTCCGGGCCAATCCCCACGCCGGATTCGACCGCGGCTATCTGGCGGTCGGCGCGGCGCTGGTCGCGCTCATGGCGCTGGGCCTCCACTTCCGCATCATGGACCTGATCGACTGGGACCTCATGACCCTGATGTTGTGGCTGTCGGTAGGCGGCGTGATGGTCCTGAGCCGTCTCAACGGCGGGAGGTGGGAATAATGGCCGCCGTGGAGCCGGTGCGGGCCTCCTGGCCCCGGCGCTTGTCGCGCTGGGTGGACCGCCTGGTGCCACTGGCCCTGGCGGCCTTCACCCTCTTCATCTCCGCCGTGTTCACCCACGAGCTCATCCGGCGGACCTCGGAGATCTGGAGCTGGCGCAGCCTCATCTTCTTCGCCGTCTGGGTTCCCACCACCCTCTTCTTCGTGCTGACCGCCCTCAAGGACATGGTGGAGCACTGGAAGGGCAGCTGGGACTTCCCGGGGGCCAAGCCGCGCCCGCCCCAGGCCGACACCCACGGGCGGGCGGCCCTGGAGGCCCAGGCGGACTACTTCCGGCCCGCGGGGCCCAAGTTCGACCTCAGCCGCCTGGCCTTCTTCCGCTGGCTGTTCCACCGCCGCTGGTACCAGTTCGCCGCCCAGCTGCCCAACGTGATCATCTTCAACATCGTGATCGTGGCCGGGCTGATCGGGGTGGCCGACCCCAACCGCAACTTCGCCACCGTCATCACCTGGTACGTGTGGTTTGCGGTGGTCTTCCTGCTCATGTTGGGCATCGGCCGCGCCTGGTGCCTCATCTGCCCCTTCAGCGCCCAGGCGGAGTGGCTGCAGCGCCTGTCGGTCTTCGGCAAGCGCAAGAAGCCCTTCACCCTCGGCCGCAAGTGGCCCAAGGCCTACTCCACGGTGCTGATCTCCGCCTTCTTCTTTGTGGGTATCACCTGGGTGGAGGAGTTCTACAACGTGGCCGGCCCCGGCGCCCCCGTCTTCACCGCGCTCCTGGTGCTGGGGATCATCTCGTGGGACGTGTTCTACGCCCTGGTGTTCGAACGGCGGTCCTTCTGCCGCTACGGGTGCCCGCTCAACGGGCTCATCGGCACCCTCTCGGCGGTGGCCCCCTTTGAGGGCTTCCGCTCCAAGGACCAGAGCCTGTGCAAGACCTGCACCACCAAGGAATGCATGCGCGGCAGCGCCCGCAGCTACGGCTGCGCCTGGTTTGAGTACCCGGGCAGCATGACCTCCAACTTCCACTGCGGCCTGGCGGGGGAATGCTTCAAGGGCTGCCCCTACGAGAACGTAGGCATGGCTGTGCGCCTGCCCCTGACTGACACCTACGCTCCCAAGAAGAAGCGCTTCGATGTGGCCTTGGGGGTGACCCTCATGATGGGGGTACTGTTCTTCGAGGTGTTTAACGCCACCCCGCCCTACGCGGCCCTGGATGCCTGGCTCAACCGGGTGACCGGCTGGGGCACCCTGGCCCAGGCCCTCTTCACCCAGGTCAACGGCTACCCCAACCCCCTGGATTACCTGGCGGTGGTGGCGGTCTTCCCGCTCCTGTTCTGGGGTCTGGCCAGCCTGGTCCACCGCCTGAGCGGCCGCCGGCTGCCGGTGCGGGAGCTCTTCAGCCGCTTCGCCTACGGCTGGATCCCCCTCTTCGGCTTCGGCATCCTGGCCCGCCAGCTGCCCAAATTCCTGACCAACGCCCCGGTCACCCTGGTCACCCTCTCCGACCCCTTCGGGTTCGGATGGAACCTGCTGGGCACCGCCCATTGGCACCTGGTGGCCCGTGCCTTCGCCCCCACCTGGGTGCTGTGGGTGCAGCTGGGGGCGGTGGCGGTCGGCCTGGCGGCCAGCCTCTACAGCACCGCCCGCATCGCCCGGCTGGACTTCGGCACCCGCCCCGGCAGCGGCACGGCGGTGGCGGTGATGCAGACCAGTCTGGTGGTGCTGGGAGCGGCGCTGATGCTGCTCTACTACGTGGCGGCTGCCACCAATCCGGGCCACTACCTGTCCCCGCCCTTCTAGGCGGGCGGCAGCGGTGGCACGGACAGCCGGAAGGGAGGTGCGCCATGAGCGCGGTGGTCAACCGGGACCGTTGCGTGGGCTGTGAGCTGTGCGCCCGTTCCTGCACCCTCACCCGGGCGATCGCCCTCAACCTGGAGTACAACTGGGTGGAAGTGCGGGAGGAGCTCTGCTGGAAGTGCCGGGCCTGCGAGCGGGCCTGCCCCTTCGGGGCCATCACCCTGGCCCCCTGGCACCGCCCCGACACCGCCCTGCGGGACGCCATCCGGGCCCGCAAGCGGGGCGAACGGGAACTGGTGCCGGTGGGGGATTAACCGGCGGCGACCGCCCGGGAATCCCGGGCGGTCCGTTCTGCCGCTTCTGCAAAACCGGTTATCAAGAAACCTAACCCCTCTTCCAGGGGGTATGAACGAGACCGGACTGTCCCGATAGATTAGCATTCATAGGCACAGGCACCCTGCATAGTTCAATTTTTTGCTCCAAAGGGCCCTTTGGGCAGTGCAACCAGTGTCCATCGTTCCTAGTCCAAGCGGCCCTGCCGCCGGCACAATGGGGGCGAGCGGTTTGCCCCGCATCCAGATCCGGCCGCAGGGGCCGGCTTTCCGGGAGGGATGGCTGATGGCGGAGCAGGTGTTGGATGTACGCGGGCTGTCCTGCCCGATGCCGATTGTGCGCACCAAGAAGGCCATCGATGCCCTGGCCGTGGGCGACACCTTGAAGGTGCTGGCCACCGACCCGGGGTCCGTGGCGGACTTCAAGGCCTGGACCGCCCGCACCGGCCACAAGCTGCTGGCCATTGACGAGGTCCCGGGGGAATACCATTTCACCATCGAAAAGGTCGCCGGCTAAGCGGCCGGCGCACAGAAAGGGTGATCGGAAGTGGCCGAGGACCGCTTGGCGATCGTCTGCTCCAAGGGCACGTTGGACATGGCCTACCCGCCCTTCATCCTGGCCACGGCCGCTGCCGCCTCCGATATGGAGGCCATGCTCTTCTTCACCTTCTGGGGCCTTGACATCATCAATCGCTATAAGGTGGATAACCTGGAAATCTCCATCGCCGGCAACCCCGGCATGCCCTCCATGGCCAAGGTGGCGGGCATGGTACCGTTCGGCACCCGTATGGTCACCACCATGATGAAGACCCAATTCGCCAAGCACAAGGTGATGAGCATCCGCGAGTTTCTGGGCCTGTCCAAGGAGCTGGGGGTGCACCTGGTGGCCTGCCAGCTCTCGATGGATGTGCTGGGGGTGAAGCGGGAGGACCTGGTGCCGGAAGTGGAGGATGTGGTGGGCGCGGCCACCTTCCTCGACTGGGCCCGCGACGCCAAGATCAGCCTCTTCATCTAGGGGATAATCCGGCGCCCGCGTCCGGGCCCGCCCGTCCGGGGCGGGCCCGCCGCCGTCTCAGGACCCCTCCACCACCTCCCGGTAGAGGGCCCGCAGGTCGCGGTCGGAGAGAGGCGCCTTGGTCACCTGGGCCCGCCCCCGCACCGCCGCCAGCAAGCGCGCCTCCAACCCCGGGGGCGGCTGCAGCCCCAGTTCGGCCAAGCGCCGGCGCAGGCCGTGCCGGCCGGAATGCTTGCCCAGCCAGAAGCGGTGGCGGCGGCCCACCACCCCGGGGTCGAAAGGCTGATAGGTGCGGGGGTCGCGCAGAAGGGCTCCCACATGGATGCCAGCCTCGTGGGTGAAAACCAGGGCGCCCACCACCGGCTGTTCCGGAGCCAGCGGCCGCCGCGCCGCCCGCCGCACCAGGCGGGCCAGGGGCAGCAGGGCCTTGGGATCCACGCCCGTCGTAAAGCCGTAGAGCTCGGCCAGGGCCAGGACCACCGCCTCCATGGCCGCATTGCCGGCCCGTTCCCCCAGCCCGGTGACGGTGGTGCTCACCCACCGCACCCCGCCCGCCACCGCGGCTAGGGTGTTGGCCACCGCCAGCCCGAAATCGTTGTGGGCATGCACCTCCCACGGCAGGCCTACCGCTGCGGTCAGATAGGCCATCCGCTCCCGCAGGCGCTCGGGGGTGCAGCGGCCCACGGTATCGGCGAAGCGCAGCCGCACCGCCCCGCCGTCCGCGGCCACCCGGCCCAGCTCCACCAGGAAGGCCGGATCGGCCCGGGAGGCGTCCTCCAGCCCGACCGTCGCCGTCTGCCCCAGGGCCCGGGCCCGGGCCAGCACCGCCGCCAGCCGCGCGCGCGCCCGGGCGCGGTCCCAGCCCAGCTTGACCTCCAGCTGCAGGTCGGAGGCGGGCAGGGTGATGTGGACCAGCTCCGCCCCCACTTCGGCCGACGCCTCCAGGTCCTCCTCCCGGGCGCGGTTCCAGGTGGAGAGGCGGGCCCTGAGGCCCAGCCCCCACACCCGGCGCAGCACCCGCACCGTCTCCGCTCCCATGGCCGGGATACCGGCCTCAATCTGGTCCACCCCGGCGCGGTCGAGGGCCCGGGCGATGGCCAGGGTCTCCTGCGCACTGAAGGCGATGCCCGCCGCCTGCTCCCCGTCACGCAAGGTGGTGTCGTTGATGTAGACCCGCGTCATCGGCCCGCCTCCTGCGGCGTCCGCTCCTCTCGGGCGGCCAGCCAGCCGGCCACCGCCGCCTCGATGGAGGTACCGGGCTCCACCTCCACCCGTTCCAGGTCCGGCAGCGCCCAGGCGGGATCCCAGGGACCCGGCACCGCGAACACCGCCCGGCAGTCGCCCAGCAGCGCGGGCAGCGCGCCCGCCCGGCCGGCGTCGGCCACCGTCTCCGCCCCCCGCACGTAGGCACCGATGCGGCGGGCGGAGGCCAGGATGAGGCGGCCGCCCGTAATCCGGTAGACCAGGATTTCGGTCGCCTCCGCCAGGGCCTGGTTGAGCAGGCCTTCGCCCCGCGTGACCACCGCCACCAGGGGGGCGGCGGTCCGCCGGGCCTCCAGCGCCTGGCGGGCGGTCTTCATGCGTTCGATGCGGGCGTCGATGCGGGCATGGGCCGCCGCACGTGCGGCAGGGTCGTAGGCCGGCTCCGCCTCCAGGAAGCGGGCCTTGGTGAACTCCTGCCCGCGGTCCTCGCCCAGCTTGCCGATGGCATCCGCCCGGCACTGCCGGCAGTGGCGCATCATGCGCATGCTTTCCCCCAGGGCGTCCTGCACCGCCCGCACCTCCTCGGGGGTGGGACCACGCTGGCCGATGCGGTCATAGTGGGAACCCGGCGCCGGCACCAGCGGCATCACATTGTGCAGGAACGCCCCCAGCCCCTTGACCACCTGGGCCACCTCCGCCAGGTGGTCGTCGTTCACCCCCGGAATCAGCACCGAATTGACCTTGAACAGGATGTCCGCCTTGGCCAGGGCCCGCATGCCCTCCCATTGGCGCTCGGCGAGGATGGCCGCCGCCTCCTTGCCCCGGTAGCGCTTGTGGTTGTAGTACACCCAATCGTAGATGTACTGACCCACCTCCGGGTCGACCATGTTGACGGTCACGGTCACGTGGTCCACGTTGAGTCGCTTCAGCCGTTCCACATAGTCGGGCAGGGCCAGGCCGTTGGTGCTGAGGCACAGCCGGATGTCGGGCGCGTGCTCCGCTACCAGTTCAAAGGTGCGGAAGGTCTTTTCGGGGTTAGCCAGGGCGTCCCCGGGCCCCGCGATGCCCACGACCGACAGTTCGGGCACCTCGCCGGCCACCACCAGGATCTTCTTCAGCGCCTCCTCCGGTTTCAGCACCTCGGAGGTGACGCCGGGGCGGCTCTCATTGACACAGTCGTAGCGGCGGTTGCAGTAATGGCACTGGATGTTGCATGCCGGCGCCACCGCCACGTGCATGCGCGCATAGAAGTGGTGCGCCTCCTCGCTGTAACAGGGGTGATTGGCGATCCGCCGGGCCACCGCCTCGGGAAGGTCGCTTGTGCCCGCGGCCAGCCCGCATCCGGTGGTGGCAGCGGCCGGGGCGTTGCTCAGCTTGAACTCCATGCTTGGCCCTCCTCTCGCGGGGCCCGCCTGAGCGGGCGGTCGACGGCAAAAAACGCCGGGGCGCGCGCCACAGGCGCGGCCTCCGGCGCCGTTGCCGGACGGTCACAGGACGATGCGTGCAGCCGGACGGGTTCAGGGACGGGGACAGCCTTGACAGGATGGGGACCGGTACACCGGCAGGCGCCGGAAATCGAGGGTGCTCAGGTCGGCGTACAGGAGGTCGCCGAGGAGCGGATGCGGCAGGTCCGCCAGGAGCTTGACCGTCTCCAACGCCGCCAGCGCCCCCAGCGCGCCGCTCACCGCCCCCAGCACCGGGAATCCCATGGGGTCCCAGGCCGGATCCTCGGGATAGAGGCAGTCCAGACAGGGGGTGAATCCCGGCATCAGCACCGTCAGGGTGGCCTCCATCCCCGACATCGCGGCCTCCACCAGCGGCTTGCCGGCCTCCCAGGCCAGGCGCGCCAGGTGACGGCGTTCGGGGAAGTTGTGGCGAGCGTCCACCGCCACCTCCGCTGCCGCCAGGTCCCCGGCCAGGGTAGGGGCGAAGACGGTGGTGGGGCGTTCCTCCACCCGGCAATCGGGATTGAAGCGGCGGATGGCGGCCGCGGCCATGGACACCCGGGGACGGCCCACCCCGGCGGCCTCCATCAGGATCTGGCGGTTGAGGTTGGACCGGGTGAGGGACCCGTCGTGGTAGAGGATGAGACGGCCCACCCCTGCCGCTGCTAGGTAGATGGCCACCGTGCCCCCCAGGCCACCCACCCCCGCCACCAGCACCGTAGCCGCTGCCAGCCGCTCCTGGGCGGCCTCGCTCATCGCCGGCAGGCTGAGCTGCCGGCGGTAGCGCTCCCGCATCTCCGCGCTCAGCATCATCTCACCTCCTTTCGCGGCGGCGGGCCTCAGGGCCGGGCCTGGTGGCGCGTGCCCCGCCCGCTCAAGGTGCGCAGCACCGCCTCCGCCACCGTGCGCTGGGGCTGACGGCTGTCCATGGCCCGCTTCTGCAACCAGCGGTGGGCGGTGGCCTCGTCCCAGCCGAAATGGCCCATCAGTGCTCCCTTGGCACGCTCCACCGCCTTGCGGGTCTCCAGGCGCTCCGCCAGCTCCTCCACCCGGACCTCCAGGGCGAAGCGGCCCATCGCCGCCTCCACCGTGCCCGCCAGGGCAGGAGAATCGTCACAGCCGGCGGAAATGCTGCCGGCCAGCGCCCCCGCCTGCCGCTCCAGCTTGCGGCAGACCCGGGCGGGGATGACCACCACCGGTGCCAGGTGCTCGGCCAGAACCGCCTGCGCCAGGTCGAGGCCGCAGAAGCCGGCCAGGCAGGAACCGGTGAACAACACATCCGGCCGGTAACGGCGGGCCAGGTCGAGCCCCTGGTCGCCACGGCCGGGCTCCTCTTCCACCTCGTGGCCCAACCCTTCCAGGCGCCGGCGCAACCGGGTCCGGACTGCCTCCTCCACATGGATCACGAGAATGCGGCGCCCGGCCATCGGGGTTCCTCCTCCCTCGCGGATGCGCGGACCGGGGCGACAGCGGACGACCGGCCGTGGTCGCAGCCTGCCCGCCGGCCGAAGGCCAACCCGGTCCATTCCAGGCTGCGGGCATCAAACCACCACAGGCGGCCGGTGTCGGGAGCCCCCAACCCTAGCAGCCGGTTGAGGGCCAGGGTGGCCATGAGCCCGCTCACCACCGCCGGCACCGGGCCCAACACCGCCCCGCCGTCACAAGCAGGGGCGGCCGCCGCCGGGGGCGCCTCGGGATAGAGGCAGCGGTAGCACGGGCCGGGCGAGGCATAGACCGCCGCCTGGCCCCAGTAGCCGCCCACCGCCCCCTGCACCAGAGGCTTACCGGCGGCATAACAGACATCGTTCAACAGGTAGCGGGTGGGGAAGTCATCGGTGGCATCCAGGACCAGGTCGTAGGCTGCCGCCAGCGCAGCCGCGTTAGCGGCTTCCAGGCGGACGGCCTCCGCCTCCACCCGCACGTCGGGATTGAGGGCCGCAAGGCGCTCGCGGGCGGCCTCCACCTTGAGGCGGCCCACGTCAGCGGTCCCATAGAGGATCTGCCGCTGGAGATTGGACACCGCCACCCGGTCGGGGTCGTAGAGCCCGATACGGCCGACCCCGGCCGCAGCCAGGTAGAGGGCGGCAGGTCCGCCCAAGGCCCCCGCCCCTGCCACCAGCACGGCCGCGGCCCGGAGCCGTTCCTGACCCCGCACCCCCACGCCGGGCAGGGCGATCTGGCGCTGATAGCGGAGCAATCCGGCGGTGTCCATGGCCCTAGCCTCCCGCCAGGGCCGGCACCAGCAGGATGCGGTCACCCTCACCCACCGGGCTGTCCAGCCCCGCCTCCAGGGTGCGGATGTCGCGCCCGTTTAGGTACACGTTCACGTAACCGGGGAGGCGTCCATCCAGCCCACCCAGGGCCGGGTAGCGGGCGGCTACCACCGCCAGCACCGCCCCTACCGTCTCCCCCGCCACCTCCACTTCGGTTCCCAAGGCGGCGGGAACCCAAAGGCCGGGGAGTTTGACCCATGCCATCGCCGCTCCCTCCCCAACCTGCGGGGCACACTCGACCGGAAGTTCCTGCATAAGTGACGGACGACGGCATTACATTACACGCACAAGCTGGGGTTGTAAAGATTGCTTGTAATATATTTGGGGCTTTCAGGCATCTCCGCTTGCGCACCCGCTGCTCAGCGGCCCGGAAGCCATCCGGAAACGTCCCGGCACGTCCTTTGGTTCTCAGTTTTTCATCTATTTTCTCGTTATCTTCCTGGTGGCCCCCTCCCGGGATGGACGGCCCCCCAAAAATTGACCCTGGATTTCTGACACCCCCTTGACATCCTATCCCGTTGCCCCCTATACTCGCCCCATGAGGTGGCGGGATGCGGCCCCGGGCCGGCCCGCCGGGCGAGGAGGCCCTGCTGGTCCCCGTGTGGGGATCGGGAGGGCCTCCGGCGTTTTCCGGGGTCCCCCGCCGCCCGATCCGGTATCGCGACACCACGCGTAACGAAGGAGGACGCATCCATGCGGCAGATCGCCTTTTACGGCAAGGGCGGGATCGGGAAGTCCACCACCTCCCAGAACACCCTGGCGGCCCTGGCCCAGATGGGCAAGCGCATCATGATTGTGGGCTGCGACCCCAAGGCCGACTCCACCCGCCTGATCCTGCACGCCAAGGCCCAGACCAGCGTGCTGAGCCTGGCGGCGGAGCGGGGGTCCGTGGACGACCTGGAGCTGAGCGAGGTCCTGCTGACCGGCTACCAGGGCATCCGCTGCGTGGAATCGGGAGGCCCGGAGCCGGGCGTCGGCTGCGCCGGCCGCGGCGTCATCACCTCCATCAACTACCTGGAGGAGAACGGCGCCTATGAGGACCTCGACTATGTGGCCTACGACGTCCTCGGGGACGTGGTGTGCGGCGGCTTCGCCATGCCCATCCGCCAGAACAAGGCCCAGGAGATCTACATCGTGACCTCGGGCGAGATGATGGCCATGTACGCGGCCAACAACATCTCCCGCGGCATCCTCAAGTACGCCCACTCCGGCGGCGTGCGCCTGGGCGGCCTTATCTGCAACAGCCGCAACGCCGAGAAGGAACGGGAGCTGGTCTCGGCCCTGGCCGAGCGCCTCAACACCCAGGTCATCCACTTCCTGCCCCGCAACAACGTGGTCCAGCAGGCGGAGCTGCGGCGGATGACCGTAGTGGAGTACGCCCCCGACGACCCCATGGCGGACGAGTACCGCACGCTGGCGGAGAAGATCGACAACAACAAGAACCTGACCATCCCCACCCCCTTGACCATGGATGAGCTGGAGGGGCTGCTGCTGGAGTTCGGGGTGATGGAACAGGAGGATGAAAGCATCGTCGGCCTCACCCGGGCGGAGGAGCTGGCCCGTAAGGCGTCCGCCTTCGACCTCGACCTCACCGCCGGCCAGTAAGGCCGGCCCCCCGGGCATCCGGGCCCTCCCCGGCCCCGTGTCCACTACCGGAAAGGAGGAGACCGCCTTGGCCAAGATCGACGTGGAACCGGTCGGGGAAGACGACCTCCGGAAGGCCTCAACGGAGGCCATGATCCAGGATATCCTCTCCGTCTATCCCGAGGCTCCCCGCAAGGAGCGGGCCACCCACGTGCGGCCCAACGACCCCGGCGACGGGGCCTGCGCCGTCAAAAGCAATGTGAAGTCCCGGCCGGGCATGATGACCACCCGCGGCTGCGCCTATGCCGGATCCAAGGGGGTGGTGTGGGGCCCCATCAAGGACACCCTGCACATCAGCCACGGGCCCATCGGCTGCGGGCAGTATTCCTGGTCCTCCCGCCGCAACTACTCCACCGGCGAGTGGGGGATTGACAACTTCGTCGGGATGCACATCACCTCCAACTTCAAGGAGCGCGATGTCGTCTTCGGCGGCGACAAGAAGCTGGCTAAGGTCATCGACGAGCTCAACACCCTCTTCCCCCTGGCCCGCGGGGTGAGCATCCAGTCGGAGTGTCCGGTGGGCCTGATCGGGGACGACATCGAGGCGGTGGCCCGCAAGTCGGCCAAGGAGATCGCCAAGCCGGTCATCCCCGTGCGCTGCGAGGGCTTCCGCGGCATCAGCCAGTCCCTGGGCCACCACATCGCCAACGACGCCATCCGCGACTACCTGCTGGGCAAGGGGGAACTGGAGGAACCCGGCCCCTATGATGTCGCCATCATCGGCGACTACAACATCGGGGGCGATGCGTGGACCAACCGCCGCCTGCTGGAGGAGATCGGGCTGCGGGTCATCGCCCAGTGGTCGGGCGACGGCACCTTGAACGAGCTCAAGATTACCCACAAGGCGCGGGTCAACCTCATCCACTGCTACCGGTCCATGAACTACATCGTGCGCGAGATGGAGAAGCGCTACGGCATCCCCTGGGTGGAGTACAACTTCTTCGGCCCCACCAAGATCGAGCAGAGCCTGCGCAAGATCGCCGCCATGTTCGACGAGCGCATCCAGGAAAACGCGGAACGGGTGATCGCCAAGTACCGGCCCATGATGGATGCGGTCATCGAGCACTACCGCCCCCGCCTGGAGGGCAAGAAGGTGATGCTGCTGGTGGGCGGCCTGCGCCCCCGCCACGTCATCGGTGCCTACGAGGACCTGGGCATGGAGGTGGTGGGCACCGGTTACGAGTTCGCCCACGAGGACGACTATGAGCGAACCTACCCCCAGCTCAAGGTGGGCACCGTCATCTACGATGACGCCGGCGCTTATGAGTTTGAAGAGATGGTCAAGCGCATCAAGCCCGACCTGGTCGGCTCCGGCATCAAGGAGAAGTACGTCTACCACAAGATGGGGCTGCCTTTCCGCCAGATGCACTCCTGGGACTACTCGGGCCCCTACCACGGGTATGAGGGCTTCGCCGTCTTCGCCCGCGACATGGACATGGCCATCAACAACCCCGCCTGGGGCCTCATCCGCGCCCCCTGGCAGGCCCCGGCCTAAGGCCGGCTCACGAAAGGAGGAGCGACCGTGGCCGAGGAACTCGAGGTCAAGGACCACAACACCCTGTTCCAATGCGAAGCCTATCAGGAGAGCTGGCGGCAGAAGAAGGCCTTCGAGGCCGCCCCCACCCCCGATGAACGCGACCGCGTCCGGGAGTGGACCCGCAGCGCGGAGTACAAGGACCTCAACTTCGCGCGCGAAGCGGTCACCATCAACCCCATTATGGCCTGCCAGCCTCTGGGCGCCCTGTTCGCCTCCCTGGGCTTCGAGAAGACCCTGCCCCTGGTGCACGGCTCCCAAGGCTGCGTGGCCTACTTCCGGTCCCACCTGGCCCGTCATTTCCGGGAGCCGGTCCCGGCCGTCTCCAGCTCCATGACCGAGGACGCCGCCGTCTTCGGGGGCCTCAAGAACCTGGTGGAGGCGCTGGAGACGGCGCGGGCCCTCTACGAGCCCGAGCACATCGCCATCTCCACCACCTGCATGGCGGAGGTGATCGGGGACGATCTGGAGGCCTTCGTGCGCAATGCCCGCAAGAAGAGCGCCATCCCGGCCGACTTCCCGGTACCCTTCGCCCACACGCCATCCTTCGTGGGCTCCCATATCACCGGTTACGACAACATGCTGCGGGCCATCCTCGAGTATTACACCCGGGATGTGGAACCGGACCCGTCCGGGCCCCGCATTAACCTCATCCCCGGCTTCGATACCTACGTGGGGGACTATGAGGAGTACCACCGCCTGCTGGACCTGATGGGCATCGATGGCACCATCCTGGCCGACGTGGGGGCCTCCTTCAACTCCCCCGCCGACGGGCACTACCGGATGTATCCCGGCGGCACCCCCCTCGAGCGGGTGCGGGAGGCGCCCCAGGCCCGGGCCACCATCAGCCTGGCCCGTTTCGCCAGTGAAAAGACCCTGGAGCTGGTGCGGGAATGGGGGCAGGAGGCGGTAACCCTGCCCATGCCGGTGGGCATCCGCAACACCGACACCCTGGTGCAGGAGCTGGCACGCCTGTCCGGGCGGCCTATCCCCGAGGCCCTCACCTGGGAGCGGGGCCTGGCCCTGGACGCCATGGTGGACTCCAGCGCCTACACCCACGGCAAGCGGGTGGCCATCATGGGCGACCCCGACCTGGTCAACGGCCTGCTCTCCTTCCTGCTGGAGATGGGGGTGGAGCCCATCCATGTGGTGAGCTCCAACGGGGAAAAGGCCTGGGCCCGCCAGGCGCAAGCCATCCTGGACGCCAACCCCTACGGCCGGCACGCCACCGTCTACCCCGGCAAGGACATGTGGCACCTGCGCAGCCTGCTGTGGACGGAGCCGGTGGACCTCCTCATCGGGCCCACCTACCTGAAGTACCTCAGCCGGGAGACCGGCATCCCCCTGGTGCGGGCGGGGTTCCCCATCTTCGACCGCCACCACCTCCACCGCTACCCGGTGATCGGTTACCGAGGGGTGATCAACCTGGTCAACTGGTTCGTGAACACCGTGCTGGATGAACTGGACCGCAAGGCGCCGGGCCATTCGTTCGACGTCCTGCGCTAACGCTGTCATGCAACGGGAGGACCGCCCCGGGATCCGGCCACCGGCCGGATCCGGGCAGCCTTCTCAAGGGAGAGAGGGGGGAACGCCATGCTGCCGTCGCAACTCTTCTACGAGCCCGCCTGCAGTCATCAGCGCAAGAAGGCTCCCGGCCAGCGCTGCGCGCTCCCCAAGCCAGGTTCGGCTTCCGGCGGTTGCGCGTTTGACGGCGCCCAGATTGTCGGCGTCCCCTTGGCGGACGTGGCCCACCTGGTCCACGGGCCCATCGCCTGCCTGGGCAACAGCTGGGACGTACGCGGAGCCTTGAGTTCCGGGCCCACCCTCTACCGGACCGCGTTCACCACCGACCTCGACGAGTCCGGCATCGTGTTCGGGGGCGAGAAGCGCCTCCTGGCCGCCATCCGCGAGGTGGTGCACCGCTACCACCCCCCGGCGGTGATGGTGTATGCCACCTGCGTCACCGCCCTTATCGGGGACGACCTGGAAGAAGCCTGCCGCAGCGCCCAGGCGGAACTGGGCATCCCCGTCATCCCGGTCAACGCACCCGGCTTCCTGGGATCCAAGAACCTGGGCAATCGTGCCACCGGCCAGGCCTTGCTCGACCACGTCATCGGTACCCGTGAACCCGCGGGCGATACCTCCCGGGCCGTCAACCTGATCGGCGACTACAACATTGCCGGCGAACTCTGGAACATCACCCCCCTCCTCGACCGCCTGGGCATCCGCCTGCTGGCCACCATCAGCGGCGACGGCCGCTTCGAGGCGGTGGCGGGAGCGCACCGCGCCCGCGCCAACATGGTGGTCTGCTCCAAGGCCCTGCTGAATGTGGGCCGGGGCATGCAGGAACGGTGGGGCATCCCCTTCTTCGAAGGTTCCTTCTACGGCCGGCGCGAGACCTCCCGCGCCCTGCGGGAGATGGCCCGCCTCATCGGCGACCCCGATCTTCAAGCCCGCACCGAGGCCCTGATCGCCGAAGAAGAGGCCCGGTTGGGCCCGCGCCTGGCCCCCTACCTGCCCATCCTGCGGGGAAAGCGCGCCCTGCTCTACACCGGCGGGGTAAAGAGCTGGTCCGTGATCTCCGCCCTGCAGGACCTGGGCATGACGGTGGTAGCCACCGGGGTGGGCAAGAGTACCGAGGAGGACGAGGCCCGGGTCAAGGAGCTGCTGGGCCCGGACGCCCGCCTCATCCGGGAGGGGGCGCCCAAAAAGCTGCTGGCCCTGATGGAGGAGCTGGAGGCGGACATCCTGCTGGCCGGAGGCCGCAACCTCTATACCGCCATTAAAAACCGCTACCGCTTCCTGGACATCAACCAGGAGCGCCACCACACCTACACCGGCTACGAAGGGCTGGTGCACCTGGCCCGGGAACTGGCGCGGGAGTTTGCAAGCCCCGTCTACGCGCAGGTAAGGAGGCCGGCCCCATGGGAGGCACGGTAAAGGCGGTCGCCATCAACCCCCTCAAGCAGAGCCAGCCCCTGGGCGGCGCGCTGGCGGTGCTGGGGTTCGACGGGGCGGTGCCCGTGTTTCACGGTTCCCAGGGCTGCGCCGCCTTCGCCAAAACCCTGCTGGTCCGCCACTTCCGGGAGGCGGTGCCGCTGCACACCACCGCCCTCACCGAGGTGACGGCGGTGCTGGGGGGCACCGAGAACCTCTTCCAGGCCCTGGAGACCCTCATCACCAATGCCCGTCCCGCGCTCATCGCCGTAATGAGCACCGCCCTCACCGAGACCAAAGGCGAGGACCTGGCCGGGGACGTGGACCGCTTCCGGGCCCGCCACCCCGACGGCCCGCCGGTGGTGGCGGTGTCCACCCCCGACTTCCGCGGCAGCGTGGAGGACGGCTACGCGGCGGCGGTCACCGCCCTGGTGGAGGCCCTGGCCGGTCCGCCGCTGGCGGTGGATCCCCGCCAGGTGACAGTGCTGGCGGGCTCGCACCTCACGGCCGGCGACCTGGACCTGGTGCGGGCAGCGTTGGCCGGTTTCGGGCTCTCCCCGCTGCTGCTGCCCGACCTGGGCGGGGCCCTCGACGGCGGGCGGGCGGGTTACCATCCCGCCGCGGCCGGCGGCACCCCCCTCGACACCTTCGCCCGCCTGGGCGCTTCTGCGGCGGTCCTGGTGCTGGGGGCCAGCCTGGAGCCGGCGGCACGGGTGCTCGAAGCCCGCTATGGCACACCCGTCTACGTCTTCGACCGCCTGACCGGGCTGGAGGCTACGGACGCGTTTTACGCCCGCCTGGCTGCCCTCTCCGGCCGGCCGGTCCCGGAGGCGGTACGCCGGGCACGGGCGCGGCTGACCGATGCCCTGCTCGATGCCCACTTCCTGGTTGGCGGCGCGCGGGTGGCGGTAGCCCTGGAGGCGGATTTCCTGCTGGCGGTCACCCGCTTCCTGGTGGACGAACTGGGGGCGGAGGCCGCCGCCGCCGTGGCCCCGGCCCCCGCCCCTGCCCTGCGCGGACTACCGGAGGCGGTCCTCGGCGACCTCGACGACTGGGAGAGCCAGGCGCGGACCGCCGAAGCCGACCTCCTCATCGCCAGCTCCCATGGCGTGCATGCCGCCCGCCGCCTGGGACGGCCCCTACTGCGGCTGGGCCTGCCCGTCTATGACCGCCTGGGCGTCCACTTCCGGCGCAGCGTCCTCTATACGGGCAGCATGGAACTGACGTTCCGGGCGGCCAATCTGCTGCTGGAGACCCTGGAGTCCCACCCCGCCCCCACCCGGTCCGAAGGGAGGAGCCCGTCATGAAAGTGGCCTTCGCCACCACCGACGGCATTTTCGTCAACGACCACTTTGCCTGGTCCCGCTGGTTTGCCGTATATGAGGTGGACGCCGACAACCGGCGCCTGCTGGAGATGCGGGGGGTTCCACCGGGACGCGGCGACGACGAGGAGGACCCGGACGCGGAGGAGGACCGCATTGCCGTCCGCATCGACCTCCTGAACGACGTGCACCTGCTCTACGTGACCGCGATCGGGGGACCGGCGGCGGCGCGGGTCATCCGCGCCCGCATCCACCCGGTCAAGGTGAGCGGGGTGCCCCCCATCGCCGGCGTGCTGGACGAACTGCAAGGGGTGCTGCAAAAGGCGCCCCCGCCCTGGCTGCGCCGCATCCTGGAACGGGAGAAGCTGGCCGGCAGCAGCCGCTGACCGCCGCCGCAAAGGAGGATGGCCCGGATGGAACCCGTGGACGCCGGCCTGGACAGCCGCTCCCTGCCGGCCGTGAGTGACGAGCTGGTGCGCCAGTTGCGTGCCACCTATGCCCTGGCCAGCAGCCGCCCCCTGTCCGAGGAGGCGCTGCTGCGGCCTTTCCTGCCGGAACCGGAGGTCCGCCGCCGCCGCACCGACGCCGACCTGGACGACCGCCTCAAGGGCTACATCCGGGTGTTCTACCAGGCGGTGGCCGCCGTGGTGGAGCGGGAGATCGGAGCCCTGGTCACGGTGGCCCTGGACCTGAATGAGGAGTCCTTCGGCCGGGTGCTCCTGTACGCCGGCCGGCTGCTGTTGTACGAGGGCAGCCTGCGGGACGCCTACCGTTTCGGCTTCCGCGACCGCAACCACCTGGATGATACCGGCCGCCGCATCGTGCGCCAGTGCCTGGAGGCGGCCGCCGCCTTCCCCGACGCGCTGCGGGCCTGAGCCGGTTCCCGATGGGAGGGATGCCCCCATGTCCGGGGTTTTCCGCTTCGACCTCGACCAGCGGGTGCGCCTCACCCGCCTTATCCGCAACGACGGCACCTACCCCGGGTTGGAACGGGGGGCGATCCTGGCCCGCCCGGGCGAGACCGGGGTGGTACTGGAGCGGGGCTTCTTTCTGAACGACGTCGTCTACGCCGTCCTGCTGGACAACGGCCGCACCCTGGGGGTGCGGGAGCCGGAGCTGGCCCCCGCCCCGGAGACGGATGCGGCCGGCTGAGCCGGCCTCCCTGCGGCGGCCCCGGGACAGCCCGGGGCCGCCGGCATTAATCCAGCCGCACCTGCCAGTCGTGGCCCTCCCAGCCGGCGGCGAAGCGGCGGGTGAATTCCACGCTGCGGCGGCCCCGCAACTGGCGCGGGTCCAGGCGCACGCCGTGCATGCCCAGGCCCAGGGCGGCGGACGGCATCTCCCGTACCCCCTGCCAGCCGTCGAAGCCGAAGTGCAGGGTAAAGGGCTCCGGGGCCTCCACCAGCAGGGCGGAACGGGCCGGCAGCCGGTCGAAGGGAGTGTCGGACCGCCAGTGCCAGACGGCGGGGATGCGGGGCTGCCGGTAGCGGGCCGCCACCGGGGCCATCCACTCCACCGCGTGCCCGATGCGGATGGCCACCAGCAGCTTCAGGAACTCGGCATGGGCCCAGACCAGGGGCATGGCGCTGCCGCTGGGCTTACCGGGATAGAGCCCGCGTTCCGGGATGGGGTCCGCGTCCCACACCTGCTCGGGGATGAGGCCGCCGGGGCCGGTAGCCTGGGCCATGGCCCGCAGATAGGGTAAGGGATCCTCCCCCGCCGCCACCGCGTAATGCCCCCGCTCCCCGGCCAGCAGCGGCCACAGGCGTCCGATGCCGGTGCCGTCGAAGGGGCTGCCGTCGGCGTGCTCCCCGTAGCCGTCTCCGTTGTAGCGGTGGTAAAGAGGACCGGACGGGGTCTCCACCCGCAGCTGCTGGTCCACCAGGCGCAAGGTGTCGCGCACCCGGGGGTCGTCGGCCCGGCGCAGGCCCAGGCGCACCAGATAGAGGAACTCCAGCCCCAGCACCTGGCGCACCGGCAGGACTTCGCCGCTGCGGTTTCGGATTTCCACCCGGCCCCGGAGGGCGGTCTCATAGGGCGGGGTGATCCGCACGTAATGGCCGCGGGTGCCGTAACGGGCGTCCAGCTCCGTGCCCTCCACGTAGGTCCATTCCTCCACCCGGGCGTTCCAGTTGTCGGCCAGGGAGAGGGCGTAGTCATGCTCTGCACCCGCCAGGAAGCCCAGATTGGCGGCGGCGGTGAGGGCCGCGATCAGGACCGCCAGGGTGAAGGGGTTGGCGCCCGCATTCTCCTCCCACCGGTCCTCGGGACTGTAGGGGCCATGGACGGCCAGGTAGCGCACCGCCTTGCGCACCATCTCCCCGGCCAGCGGTTCCAGCGCCCCCAACGACCCTTCGGCCTTCAGCTTGGCTGCCAGCAGCACGGGAAAGGCGGTCTCATCCAGCTGAATGCCGGTCCAGTAAGGAGTGCCGTCCAGGAAGAAGTTCTGGGGCCAGGACCCGTCCCGCTGCTGGCGGGCGATGAGATAGGCCAGCATGCGGCGTGCGTCCTCCGTCAGGCCGGAGGCGAGCAGGGCGAAGCCCACCTCGGCCGCATCCCGCGGCCACACCAAGTGGTAACCGCCGGCGTCGTCGCGGCTGTCCCCCCAGGGGATGGACAGGCTGGCCACCACCGCCCCGGGATAGGTGCGGTCCTCATGCACCCGCAACACCGCCGCCGAGAGCTTGCCCTGCGCCTCCAGGCCCGCCTCCCCGCCCGGGAGCACGAGCCCGGTGCCCCAGGTCCGCCACTCCTGGATGAAGTGCTCCCGGGCGCTCTGCCAGCCTTCGGCCAGGGAGGAGGCGGCCAGGGTGTAGGCGCCCTCCGGGGTGAGGCTGAAGGCCAGGGCCAGGAGCCCCTGGTCGGCGGCCAGTTCCCCCATCAGGGCCACGTTGCCGTTCTCGGCCCGGGCAAAGGTCCAGGTCATCGCCCCGTTGCGGTGAAAGTCCTGCCAGCCGTCCGAGTGCCCCACGAACCCCGCGCTGGCCCGGCTGAAGCCGGCATCGGCCACCAGGGCCAGGGTCTCGGTGCCCTTGGCGGCGAACAGCCCCCGGTCCTCCACCCAGGCGGTATTGCCTCGCCCCGAACGGCCCAGGTGCGGGGCCAGCAGGGCATAGAGGCGCAGGTTGAGCCCCTCCAGCCGGTAGCGGATAAGCACCGCGTCCCGCAGGGGCAGGGGCAGGAACTCCAGTTCCAGCTTATAACGCTCGTCCAGGTGCACCACCCGCGCCAGGGGGATCTCGGGTCCGGGGGTGGAGATGCGGTAGCGGTTGAGGCGCTTCACCTCCGCCCACCAGCCCTCCCCGGCGATGAGAAAGCCCAGGTCCCGGATTTGGGGCCGATCGGTGGCCGGCCAGTAGACCTCGTTGAGGATGCCGTGCCCCAGCGTGATCCAGACCCGGCTGGCCCCCAGGGGGGTGCTGACCAGGTCCTTGGCGCTGGAGGTCCAGGTGGGGTCCAACCCCGGCCAGCCGAACGCCTCGCCGTCCGCCATCGTTATGCGCCTCCCAGGGGCCGCCAGGCGTGACCGGGATCCAGGATGCGGTCCTGGGCCGCGGGTCCCGCCGAGCCGGCGGGATAGATCTCGGGTGCACCCGTCTGCCAAGCCTCCAGCACCGGGCTCAGGATGCGCCAGGCCGCCTCCACCTCATCGAAGCGGGGGAAATAGGCGCGCTCCCCGGCCAGCAGGTCGAGCAGCAGCTGCTCATAAGCGGAGTATTCCACTTCCCCGGCCCGCTTGTAGGGGGCGGAGAGGACCACCGGCCGGGGGACCGGCTCCAGGCCGGGGTGCTTGGCCCAGGTCAGCAGGTCGATGTCCTCCCCCGGCCGCATGTGGAAGACCAGCCAGTTGCGCAGGGGCTGGCCGAACAGGGGCGGGGACACCGTGCGGAACTCGATGGCCACCTCCCAGTAGTCGGCCGTCAGCCGCTTGCCGCTGCGGAGGTAGAAGGGTACTCCCCGCCAGCGGCCGGTATCCACATACAGCTTGACGGCAGCGAAGGTCTCGGTGCGGGAGTCCGGAGGGATATGGGGCTCCGCGCGGTAGGCCGGCACCGCCGTTTCCCCGATGCGGCCCGCGCCGTACTGGCCCCGGGCGGCGAAGCGGTCCACCTCCCCGGCCGGGATCGCCCGCACCGCCTCCAGCACCTCCGCCTTGTGGGCGTGCAGCAGGTCGGCATCCCAGCGGGCGGGGGGCTCCATGGCCACCAGGGCAAACAGCTGCAGGAGATGGTTCTGCAGCATGTCCCGGAGCGCCCCGGCCCTGTCGTAATAACGCCAGCGGCCCTCCACGCCCAGGGTTTCGGCCACGGTGATCTGGACCTGCCGGATGTAGGCGGCGTTCCAGGCCGGCTCCAGGAACCGGTTGGCCAGCCGGAACAGCAGCAGGTTCTGGCTGGTCTCCTTGCCCAGGAAATGGTCGATGCGGAACACCTGGCGCTCTTGCCAGCGGCGGTGCAGCGCCACCCGCAGCGCCTCGGCTGAGGCCAGGTCCCACCCGAAGGGTTTTTCCACCACCAGCCGCCGCCAACCGTGGGCCTCGTCCGCCAGGCCGGCGGCTCCCAGGCCCTCCGCCGCCTGCGCGAACAGCTGCGGCGGCAGGGCCAGGTAGAAGGCGGCCGGTCCCGGAAGCAGGGGCGCCAGCGCCGCCAGGCGCGGCGGGGTGAGGTCCCCGGCGCGGTACTGCACGCGCGGGGCCAGCTGCTGCCAGACTGCAGGGTCAAACCCGGGCACGAACTGCCGCAGGCTGTCCTCCAGGTGCTGCCGGAACTGCGCCGTGTCCCACGCCTCCATCGCGTACCCCACCACCGTCATGCCGGCCGGCAGCCGCCCTAACGCGGACAGCCGGTAGATGGCCGGCACCAGCAACCGGCGGGTGAGGTCCCCGGTCGCGCCCAGGATGACCAGCGTCACCGATGCCGCCGCCTCCCCCATGGTACCCCTCCTCTCCTGCCGCCGCCCGCGGCAACGGGTTTGTTAGGAGCTTACCCCATCCGGGGACGGCAGGACAGCCAGGTGGCGGGGCCACGTGCCATTTCCCGTGCGGGCCCGGCCCTGTCCCAGCACATTGCCGCGGGCGGCTTCCCCGGCATCCCGCCGGTTGCCCGTCCCGGCAGGAGCAGCGGGGCCCGGAACACCGTCCCGTTCGTTCCGGTAGCCCCCCAACCCCCGTTCCGCTAAGGTCAGGAGATCCGGGCACGCGATCGCGCCCTATCGGCCCAGGGGCGTCCGGATGCCGTGCGGCGGACGGCTCGGCCCTCGGTGGGATCGGTCCCGGGACGGTTCACCGAGATGCCGGCGGGGCGGGCCGCCTGGCCGGTCCGCCCCATAAACAAGGGCAAGCCGGGATCATGCCCTGGGTGGACGTCGCGTCTGGGGTCCCTGCCTTGATCCCCGGGCGGGCCGATCCCGGCAGCCCAGGACGGCCCAGGGAGGGACGGCCGGGCGATGCCCCCCGGCGGTCTGGGTTGGTAGGGGTCTTGGGGGCTGTGGACTGCTGCCCGCGGTACGGGCGCGGTTTCGGGGATGAGTGGCGGTCCGCATCCCCGGCGGGCCGGCCGATGGGCTGCCGCCGGGATCCGGACCGGGGCTGACCTCCGCGGGAGCCTGGCGGTCGCCCGTAGCTTGAAAGCCGCCGGGCGGCAGACGTCCATCCCGTCCCCGGCGCACAAGCGGCCCGTCGGCGCCGCCGGCCGTTTTGGCCGGTTCCCTGCAGCAGGCCGGCCGCTATGAATCCCCTAACGGCTCACTCGCATACGCCAGCGCCCAGTCAATAACGACCAGCAGGTAACGGTCAGCCCCCAGCGGATAGGTCAGGGTGACGACGGCGCGATGGCTGCGCCGATCCGCATAGGGCTCGGACAGCTGCGGCACCCCGGTTGCGGCCGTAGCCAGGTTGGCCAGGAAGTAGGGGCGGGCGCTCCAGTTGACGCGACCGGGCCGGCCCCCGGGCAGGACCCGGTGCCGGTGGCGCTCCCAGTCGGCGGAAAGCTGCCAGCCGCGGCTGTCGCACACGAAGGTGTGCAAACAGCAGCCGGGCAGGAGGGTTAGGGCCGTTCGGGCCACCGCATCATAGGCAGGGCGGTCATCCGGAGGTGGGGGCCAGCGGCGGCGGGCCGGCGCCTGCTCCCACCAGGCATCCAGGCGGGCGGCCACCTCGTGGCCCAGGGTCTGCCGCCGTTCCAGGGCGCGCCAGCGGCGCCGGCGGGCCGTTTCCACCCCGCGGGCCATGGCGGCGGAAAAGCGGTGGGGGTTGACCAGTTCAGCCAGGGCGGGAGCAAACCGGTAGCCCTGCACGTAACGGGCGCCCACCTCCACCGCCAGCACCAGCTGCGCCTCCGTCTCCACCCCCTCCAGCACTAGATCGGCCCCGATGCGGTCGGCCAGACGGGCGAAGGATTCCACCGCCGCCCGGTAGGAGAGGTTGCCGGGGGCCGGCCCCACCAGGCTCCGGTCCACCTTGATGAAATCCGGGGCCAGTTCCGCCAGACGGGGCAGGCTTAACAGGGCCGCGCCCACGTCGTCCACCGCCAGGCGGAAGCCCTCCTGCCGCAGCCGGCCGAGCCGGGCTTCCGCCTCCCGGCTACCGGTGGTCACCACCTCCCCCACCTCCAGCACCACCCGTCCGGGCGGAATGCCGGCCCGCCGCACCCGTTCCGCCGGGTCGGGGGGATCGCCGGGAAGCGGCGCCAGGCGCTCCGGCGGCAGGTTGACAAACAGCCAGGCCGACCCGGCCTGGCGGCGGAACCGGTCGAGGGCCCGGGTCAGTACCCAATCGTCCACCTGCAGCCGCCGCTCCCGGCTCACCGCGGGGTCGCGGAAAAACGGGCCCAGACTGGCAGGGCCGGTCGGATGGAGTTCGCGGGCCAGGACCTCGTAGCCCGCCACCTCCCGTTCATCCACCGCCACCACCGGCTGGAAGAAGGGAGCCACCCGTTCCAGGTCCGTCGCTGCCCCTGCCACCCTCGGGCCTCCCTTGCGGGATGTTAGCCATTTCCAGGGATGACGGTATCATAAAGGTTTCCAGTTCGTAAAGGAATTCCCGGACGCCAACCCTGCAGTCTGTCAGGAATTTCCCGACACCACCGGCGCAAAACGGCGGCGGCCCACCGCCCCGGAAGGAGGCTGGCGGGCCGCCGGCAGAGGCCGGTCAGAGGCTGGCCTGGGAGGCTTCCACCGCATAGTCCGGGGCCCGGGTGAGGTCGGCCCCCTCCGGTACGCGGGCCGCCTTCAGGGCCACGGTCAGCACCACCGTCACCGCCAGGTTGACGATGAGGGCCCACACCGCCGCATAGCCCGGCACCACCAGGTGTCCGAGATGCAGGGCGTAGATTGAAGAGGCGAACTTCTGGGTGTAGGCCATCCAGGTGCCGGTCAGCATGCCGGCCGCCCAGCCGGTGAGCAGGGCGTAGCGGTGCAGCCAGCGGGTGTACAGGCCGATGATGACCGCCGGCAGGGTCTGCAGGATCCAGATCCCGCCCAGGGTCTGCAGGTAAATGGCATACTGGGCGGGCACCGCCACCACAAACACCACCGCGCCCACCTTCACCAGCAGGGAGACCCATTTGGCCACCGCTGTCTCCTGGCGGCTGGTAGCGGAGGGATTGAAGTACTCGCGGTAGATATTGCGGCTGAACAGGTTGGCGGCGGCGATGGCCATGATGGCGGCCGGGACCAGGGCCCCGATCGCGACCGCGGCGAAGGCCACGCCGGCGAACCAGTGCGGGAACATCTGCAGGAACAGGAGCGGCACCACGTCACTGGTCACCTTGGTGTGAATGTGGGCGGCCAGGGCCATGAAGCCCAGCAGGGCCAGGAAGGCCAGCAGCAGCGAGTAGGCCGGCAGGAAGGCAGCGTTGCGCTGGATGGTGGCCCGGCTGTTGGCACCCAACGTCCCGGTCACCACATGCGGGTAGAGCAGAAGCGCGAAGGCCGAGCCCAGGGCCAGGGTGGCAAAGGGGCTGAAGAGCTTGGGCGGGAGGACGAGCGCCCCCTTGGTCTTGGGCAGAGCAAGCGCCGCAGCATGGAACACGGCCCCGAACCCGCCCAGGCGGGCCGGGATCACGATCATGGCCACGATAATCGTGAGATAAATCAGCAGGTCCTTGATGACCGCGGTCAGGGCGGGAGCCCGCAAGCCGGAGACATAGGTGTAGGCAGCCAGGATGGCGAAAGCCACAATCAGGGGCAGGTCCTTCAAGGGACCGGTGCCCACCAGGCCCATGGTGGCGAACACCGCCTGCATGCCGTCCAGCTGCAGGGCAATGTAGGGCATGGTGGCCAGAATGCCGGTCACCGCCACCGCCAGGGCCAGGCCGCTGCTCTGATACCGTCCGCGCACGAAGTCGGCGGTGGTGACAAACCCGTGGGTTCGGGCCACCGACCACAAGCGCGGCATCACCACGAACATGATGGGGTACAGGATGATGGTGTACGGCACGGCGAAGAAACCGAGTGCCCCCGCCCCGTACACCAGCGCCGGCACCGCGATGAAGGTGTAGGCGGTGTAGAGGTCCCCGCCCAGCAGGAACCAGGTCAGGAAGGTCCCCAGACGCCGGCCGGCTAGACCCCATTCATCCAACAGGTCCATATCGCCCCGCCGCCAGCGGGCGGAGGCGAAGCCGACTACCGTCACCAGGGCGAAGAGGAGCAGAAAGACGAGAAACGCGGTCCACTGGATTTTAATGGCATTCACCCTCTTTCCAGGCAAGGTGCGGATCGGCGGGCTAGCGGGTCAGGTAGTAGACCAGGCCGGTGATGGCCGCGACCAGCACTACCCACACGATGAGGTACCAGTAGAAGAACGGAAACCCGGCCACGGCCGGGGTGGCCTTGGCGTAGAGGGAAGGCCAGACAGTGGTGAGAAAGGGGATGAGCAACAACCATAAGGCCCAGCGGTTGCGCCCCGCGCGGGGCGTGTCCCTATTCACGCAATTTCCTCCTTCTGTACCTTTGTAAATAGTGCAACCGTTCCCCGTTAAATGAACCACAATCCCTGGACATGTCAAGCCTTTCCGGCCTCCCCCTCCCAGGTGCCGGTGTCCCGCCCGTAGAGCCGCCAACGAGGGCCGAGCCGCCCCTTGGCGGCCTTGGCCCGGTACAGGGCCCAATCGGCATGACGGAGGAGGGCGTCCCCGTCCTCGGGATCGGCCGGAAAGCAGGTGGCCCCCAGGCTGAAGCCGATCTGCACCCGGTCTGCCCCGATGACCACGGGCTGCCCTACCCCGGTTTCCAGCCGGGCCACCAGCTCCGGCAGGTCATCCGGTCCGGTAATCCCCTCCCACAGCACCACGAACTCGTCCCCGCCCAGGCGCACCACCAGGTCGGACGCCCGGACGGCCGCTTGCAGGCGTTGGGCCACCACCTGCAGCAGCCGGTCGCCGCCGGCGTGGCCCAGGCGGTCGTTGACCGCCTTGAACCCGTCCAGATCCAGCAGGCCCAAGGCCAGGCTGGTGCCCTGACGCAGGCTGCGGGCCAGGGCGCGGGGCAGTTCCTGAGACAGGAGGGCCCGGTTGCCGAGACCGGTGAGGGGATCATGGGTGGCCAGCCAGGCCTGATGTTCCAGCTCCCGGTTCAGCCGGGCCTCGAGGTCGGCCTGGTCCAGGGCATTGCCGGCCAGTTCCGCCACCCGACTCAGGAAACTGAGGGTGGTGCGGTCCATGACATCCGGGCGGGCGGCCGCTACCGCCAGCACTCCCCAGATGATCCCCCCGCGGCGGATGGGAACCGCCGCCGCCGACTCCCACCGGTAGCGGGCCAGGAAATCCGCCCAGGGGGCCAGAGCGGGGTCCGCCCGATGCCGGTTGTTGTAGACGATGCGACCGCTGCGCCAGGCCCGGGAGGCCAGCGCCCCGCCGGTCGCTTCATCCCGGACCGTGATGCGGAGCTGCTGCAGCGCCTGGGATCCGGCCCCGGCTGCCGCTAGGTACCGGAAACGGCCGTCCTCGCCGGGCCGCCCCACCCAGGCGGCGGTGAAGATGCGGCTCGAGACCAGGTCCCGACAGATGCGACGGAGGAGCGCCCGCTCGCCCTGCCGGCGCAGGGGCAGGGCGCTGCCGTGCAGCATGGCCCGATAGAGCCGCTCCGCCCTCCGGGTGCGTTCGTGGGCCCGGGCCAGGGTCTCCTGGCTGCGGGCCCACTCCAACGCCAGTCCTAGGAAGCGGGCCGCCCGTTCCACCAGGGTGATCTCCTCGGCAGAAAGGCCTGCCCCCTCGCCGGTGCAAACGCACAAGAGCCCCCAGTGCTCCCCTTCCACGATCACCGGCACTGCGATCAGGCCGCCCACCCCCGCAGCGGCCAGCCGGTCCCGCCAAGGGGCCAGGGCCGGACACCTCAGCAGGGGTTCTTGGGTCCAGTCGCTGCTGACGGCGGTGGCGCCGGTGCTCCAGGCCCGGACCGGGGCGGAGCACCCGCCGGGGCCGGTACCCAGGGGGAGACGCGCCACCAGGGGGCCGGCCGCCCCGGCCGTCGCCACCGGCACCAGCCGGGCCCCCTGCGGCACCCGTAAGCTCACCGACGGGAAGCCGACCCCGGCCAGGGTCCGGGTCAGCTGGTCCAGCAGGGGATGGGGTACCGGCGCCCGGCAGCGTTCGCAGTGGTCGGCGAACCACTCCCCTAGCGCCGCCAGGGCAGCATACAGGGCCTCCAGCCGTCGACGCCGCCGTTCGTGCTCCCGCCGGGCCAAGGCCCGGCCGAGGGCCTGGGCCCATTCCCCGTAAAAACCGGCGAGGCCGGCGTCCGGCACGCCGGCCTCCGCAAACGCCATCTGCAGCCGCCAGGGGGTCGCGCCCTCCGGTCCGCCCACCGGCCAGGAACGGACGTCCGCCCCGGCCACCGGCAACGGCTCCCCGGCCGCCGCCATCACCCCCCCGCTGCCCGCCGCTTCCACCCAGGCCGCCCGTACCCGCCGGCCGTCCACCAGGACCGCCAGCACGCGGGCCAAAAAGGCGGCTTCGTCCGCGGCCTCCTCCCCTAACGCCCGCCAGGCGGCCAGCAGGTGCTCCCAGGGCCACGTCTCCCCGGCAAGGTCCTTCGCCATGCCCGCACCTCCAGCGCGTCTAAGGGGCGATGGGCGGCGCCGGTGGCAGCCCCTCCAGCTCGGCGGGGTCAAGGTCCACGCCCCCCAGCGGAACCTGCCCGCCGTTGCGCTCCACAGCCCGCCGTACCACCGCCTCCACCAGCGGCCGCAGGGTGCGCGGACGGTATTGCGTGTACCCGAGCTGCGCCAGCGCCGCCTTGGGCAGGCGCACCGGGCAGTAGAGCAGGTTGACGGAGGTGTTCACCACCACTGTGTCCGGCGGGGTCCGATCCACCGCCTGAATGACGATATCCAGCCGCACCGCGTCCCTCCCGCTCTCACCAGGCCCGCCCGGCCGCCGCCGCCAGCCGCTCCAGCGCTTGGCGGGCCTCCGCCTCCATACGCTCCAGCAGCACCGCCACGGGGGGCACGTCCGTGATCAAACCCGCTGCCTGTCCCGCCCAGGCCAGGCCGTGGGCCAGATCCCCTTCCAAGGCCGCCCGCCGGTTGATGGCCCCGGCCAGCAGGGGCCATAGGGCTTCGGCCCCAGCCGCTTCCGCCTCGGCCGCCAATACCCGCCGGGCCCAGGGGGTGTCGAGGGCCCGACCGGGACGACCCAGGCTCCGCTCCACGATCACCGTCCCTGTCTCCGCGGCCTCCACCAGCGCCTGCTTATAGGCCGGATGCGCCGGACTTTCCACCGTGGCCACAAAGCGGGTCCCCATCTCCACCCCCTCCGCCCCCAGGGCCAAGGCCGCCACCAGCCCGAACCCGTCGGCGAATCCGCCCGACGCCACGACCGGAATGCGGACGCTGGCCGCCACCCGCCGCACCAGCACCAGGGTGCTCACGTCATCCCGGCCCAGGTGGCCGCCGCCTTCAAAGCCGACCACCACCACCGCGTCCGCGCCCAGGGATTCCGCCTTGCGGGCCTGGTGCAGGGAGGCGGCCAAGGTCAGCAGCCGGATGCCGGCCGCTTTGATGCGGTCCACGTAGGGGGCGGGGTTGCCGCCGGTAAGGGTGATCACCGGTACCCGTTCAGCCACGGCCACCTCCAGCAGCCCGTCAATAGGACGGTGACCGAGAGCGAAATTGACCCCGAACGGGCGCGCCGTACGCCGGCGCACCGCCGCAATTTCCGCTGCCAGGGTGGCGGGGCTGTCCTGCTCGTCCACCAGGGCGGTGGCGGTAATCTGACCCAGGCCCCCCGCTTCCGACACCGCCGCCGCCAGAGGGGCGCGTGCCAAGTAGGCCAGGCCTCCCTGCAGCACCGGACGATCGATGCCCAGGACGGCGGTCAGGCGGGTGGTCAGCATGCGCCGTCCTCCCCGCCCGGCGTGTGATGCCACACCGCCCGCCCGCTCCACAGGGACTGCCCCGCCACATAGAGGAGCGCCAGGATGAACAGGATACGCAGCACCACCCCGGCGGCTGCGGCCGCGAGCGCAGCCCCCAGGATGCCGCCGGCCAGGGCGGACCCCGCCAGCCAGGTCAGATGCCGGGGATAGACATTCCGTTGGCGCCAATGGGTCATGCCGCCCACCAGGGCGGTGGGCGCGATCACAAACAGGGAGACCCCCTGGGCCAGGGCCTGAGGCAGAGCGAAAAAGGTAACCAAACCGGGAACCAGAATGGCCCCGCCCCCAACGCCGAAAAACCCGCTGAAAAAGCCCGCCGCCAGCCCCAGACCGGCAGGCAGCCAGGGCTGGCGGACGGCAGAAACCGCCACCGAACCCGTCCCGCTATCCCCGATCAGCAGGGCTACGGCCAGAAGCAGGAACAGGCCGAAGGCGGTACTGAGCAGGGCGGGACGCACCCGCCGCATCAGCCGCGCACCCGGGACCGCCCCCAGCACGCTGCCCGCCAGGACCAGGGCCGCCAGTCCCAGACGGGCGTGACCTACGACTAGGTAGATGACCGCGGAACTGGAGGTGGCAAAGAAGACGAGCACCAGCGCGGTGCCATGGGCCCGGCGGCGATCCACCTTCATTAGACCGATCAGGAGGGGAATCATGACAAACGACCCTCCGATGCCCAACAGCCCGCTGGTGAACCCGCCCAGACCGCCCGTCACCAACGCCGGCCAGGGCTGCTCCTCCGCCCGCAGAGCGCTCCGCAGGCCCCCGGCGGCTGCAAGCGGTTTTGCCATGCTCTCGCCCCGTTTCCGCAATCGCCGGCGCCGTCGCCTATCTTCATCACTTTACCCCTGCACGCGGGTTGCCGTCGAGGGGCGGCCGGACCGGGCCAGCAGGTCCGGACACCGCAAACCCCGCACGCAGCCGGCAGGCCGCGGCGGGGCATAGGGTCGGCCGGTTCAGCGCGCCCACTTGGTCAGGGCGGCCAGCACCCGGTCGGGTTCAAATGGTTTGACGATGAAGTCCTTGGCGCCGGCCTGAATGGCACTGATCACCATGCTCTGCTGGCCTAGGGCGGAGACCATGATGACGACTGCCCCTGGGTCCTCCGCGCGGATGGCCTTTAAGGCCCCGATGCCGTCCAGTTCCGGCATGGTGATGTCCATCAGCACTAGGTCAGGGTGCTCCGCCCGGTACCGCTCCACGGCCGCCTGCCCATTCTCCGCCTCCACCACCGTGTGGCCGTGCTCCACCAGCAGCTTTTTGAGTCGCATACGCATGAACGCGGCGTCATCGGCCACCAGAATTTTCATACTGGAATTCCTCCTGGCCCCACCCGGGGGATGACAGCCACATAGCCGTCAATCGCCTGCGCACGGATGGTGAAGATGGCTTCGGAAATGAGAACGGTGGCATGCTGGGCCGCCTCCGGCCAAAGACCGGCCGCGAGTGCATCGAGGCTTCCATGACGCACCTTGGGTGGACTCGGCTCCCAGCGGCGATGAAAGGCATTGGCGAACACGTTGAGGAACGCGGTTCCGGTGACGTTGCCCACCTCCCCCAGCGCCGATTCCCCCATCCCGTCCAGGGGCAGCGGAATGTCCTCCCCCATCAGCACGCTCACCAGGCGCCGGGCTGACTCCTCCGTGAACAGCAGCAGGATGGTGGCCTCAAATAGGCCGTTGGCGTCCAGTTGCACGCCGTACAGCGCGTCCGCCTCGGGATGCTCCAGCGCCAGGATCCCGCTCAGAGCTGGCCAGGGCACCTGCCGCGCCCCGGCGTTCTGGATGCTCACAAACAGGCCGGTCATCTGGGCCAGCGCCTCTCCGGCCTGGGTCAGGGCCGGACCCGTCAGCTTCTCCCAGACCTTAACCACTTCATCGGGTATTCCCCCCATCCCCGGCTTCCTCCTTCTCGCGCCCGGCGGCCGTCATTGCCAATCCCGCGCCGTGTAGGGCCCTTGGATGATGCGGGTCTCCTGCCCGCGGTCGGCCAGATTGACCTCGCTACCGGCCTCGGGCCCGCTCAAGAGGCGGACCCGGGGACGGCCGGGAAACCCCACCGTGGCCTCCAACACCACAGCCACCCCCTCGGGACTGATGCGCACCACTTGCCCCGCCGCGTAAGGGGCCACCGTCCGGGTCAATCCCTGCACCACCGGCAGGGCAAAATCACTGCCCGCCCCGCCGGCGACCCACTCCAGGGCCTCATGCGGGGCCAGGGCCTGCCCGTCCGTGCGGAAGATTAGGTGGGTCAGCACCTGGATGGCCCCCAGCCACTGCGCCCCCCGGTAAATGGCGTCCCCCTTCAACGGCGGCACCCCCCTGCCGTCCCAGCGGGCCCGGTGCTGGGCCAGGGTGGCCACCGTGGGCGCCGGGATGCGCTCCACCGTCTGCAGCCGCTCTGCCAGGGCCAGGACCGGTTCCGGCCGCGGGAGGCCGTCCTCCCCGTCCCCCACCTGTCCCCGCACCATCGCCGCCGGGTCGGCCCATGGCGCCAACAGCGCCGCCGCCGCCCACTGCTCCACCCGTTCCGGGCTGGCATCCTCAGAGGCCGCCCGCATCAGCAGGAGCGCTGCACTCAACCAGGCGCTGGCTGCGGGGTTACCGGTGCGGTGAACCGGCACCAGTTCCAACGCCGCCTTGAGCGGACGGTGGTCCGTGACCGCCTCCCCGACTTCCCCGATAAAGGAAAAGGCCTGTTCAACCAGGTCGGCATCACTGCGGGGGGGGGTGCCGGTCCACCAGGCCGTCACCCGACGGACCAGGTCATCGGGCAGCCAGGGCTCGGGATCAATATCCTCGAACCCCGGCCAACGGACCGGGATCTCGCGCACCCCCCAGCGGTCCAGCAGACGAAGCACGTCACCGGTGAGTTCCATTCCCTGCCGCAGGAGCGTCCGCCCGTCCGCCGTCCGCACCTCCGCTGCCACTACATCCCCCGGCTGGCACAACGCCAGCGGCAGCATCCGCATCCTCCACGTCCGCCCCTTCCCCATCCCCGGCGCCACGCGCCGGTTGCTAACCGCCCGCGGGCAGCCGGCTACGTTCCCCAGCGCTCCACCCGGACCCCAAAGCGGTTGCCGACCAGCACCACCCGCCCTCTCCCTACCAGGCGGCCATTAACGGCCAGATAAACCGGCTCCCGCCAGCCTTCCTCGAGGGTGATCCGCGTACCGATGCCCCAACCGAGCAGCTCCCGCAGGGTGAACACCCGATGGCCCAACAGGACCGAGAGGGTAACGTCCAGGTCGGCGATGCGGGCCAGTTTGGGGTCCAGTTCGCGCACGGGCGCCGGCGGCGCGCCTGTCCCGGCCGGCGGTTCTCCGGCCACCGGGCCGGAGGCAGCGGCCGGTTCCGGCGGGGCTGGCGCCATGGCCTCCGTCTCCGGCTCCGCCGGCGCTGGTGCGGCCGGCCCCGCCTCCTCCTGGCGCAGGGCGGCGATGAGGGCGTCAATTTCGCTCTGGGAGAGCGCCCCTCCCTGCTCGTCGGCCATAGCCCACCTCCTCCCTAGGCGCTCCATTCGCCTTTTCCCGACAAAGTCCTTCCCGGCGGGGTCCGGAATCGCCGCATCCCGGCGTGAAATTCCCGGCATCCGGCCACACTAGGGGTGTGACCAGACCCTGGAACCTGGGAGCAGCGAAGGAGGACGTACGGCATGACCCTGGCCAAACGCGGCAAGGTGATGGTGGCAGTGGAGGAGGACCTGGCCCCGGTCCGGATGGCGCTGGCCCGCGCGGGTTTTACGGTCGTCAGCCTGGCGGGCAATGCCTGGAACGAGGCCCAGGCCATCGTAGTGAACGGCCTGGATGACCGGTTTTTGGGAATGGAGGACCCGCGTACCGCGGCCCCGGTGATCGATGCAGCGGGGATGACCCCGGAGGAAGTAGTGGCCTCGGTGCAGGAGCGCGCACTGCGAGCCTGACCCCTTGGCGCACCCGCCCCCCACGGACCATAATGGGCGGGACGGGGGGACGCACATGGGCAAGGCCAGCGGACAGGCGCGGCCTTTTCTGAAGTGGGCCGGCGGCAAAGGAGGCCTGCTGCCGCAGCTCCGCCGCTACTACCCTCCGGATGCAGGCCGGCTGCGACGGTACGTGGAACCGTTCGTGGGCAGCGGCGCCGTGTTCTTCGACCTCGTGGCCCGGACGGACCTGAACCTGGAGGACATCGTCCTGCTCGACCGGAATCCAGTACTCATCGCGGCCTACCGGGTTCTGCAGCAGGACCCGGAGCCGGTGATCGCCATCCTGGAGGACTGGCAGGCCCGCTACTGGGAGGCGGACACGAGCGCACGCCGGGACCTCTATTACGCCATACGGGCCGCTTTCAACGCCGGGCTCCACGTCCCCGGCCAGGAGGTGCTCTCCACCGCTCGCCTGATTTTTCTCAACCGGACCGGTTTTAACGGCTTGTTCCGGGTTAACCGCCGGGGGGAATTCAACGTCCCGCCCGGACGCTACGGTCATCCTCGAATTCTGGATGCCGCCAATCTACGGGCCGTCCACCGGGTCCTCCAAGGCGTCACGCTCTTGAGCGGTGACTTCCGGCAGACCCTGACGTTCCTGAACGCCGAAAGCTGGGTGTACTGCGACCCGCCGTACCGGCCGTTAGGCGCCACCGCCGCGTTTACGGCCTACGCCGCTGACGCCTTCGGGGAGGAGGAACAACGGGCGCTGGCCAGCTGGGCCCGCGCGGCAGCGACCCGCGGGACCCGGGTCATGATCTCCAATTCCGACCCCCGCAACAACGACCCCACCGACCGCTTTTTTGAGAACCTTTACGCCGGATTCGTCATTTCCCGCATTCAGGCGCGCCGGACCATTAACGCGCGGGCCGACCGCCGCGGACCCATTACGGAACTCGTGATTACCAGCTATTACCCGTCGGGCGGGGAACCGCTCCCCGGCCGGAACCCTCAGCCGGCGGTCCCGGCATCCCGCTCCTTGGTCAGGCCCTGACTCCGGACGCCCTCGCCTATACAGACCAACTTGACCGGTTTTGCGTAGCGCCGGCATGGCATGCTGACCCTGGAGCCGGAACCGCCCGGCCGTAGGTGCTGCCGGACCCGAGCAGCGTCAACGGGCCGGCGCCGTGATACACTGGCCCTAAGCGAGGCGAACAAGATGGGCGTGCCGGACACTCCCGACCGGCCCGGAAAGCCGGAGGAACAAGCTTCGGTCAGCTGGCTGATTCTGCAGCGGTTGGAGGACATCCGCCGTGAGCAGGACAACCTGAGAGCTGAGCTTATGAGTGATATGGCGTTCCTACGCCAGGACCAACAGGCGTGGCGGGATGATTTGGCCCAACGCCACGAATCCCTGCAGGTGGAGTTTCTCGCCCGCCAGGATGCCCTCAAGGAGGAACTGCTGCGCGGCCAGACCACCCTCCAGAACCAGCAGGAGGCCCTGCGCGCCGATCTCACTGCCCGCCAGGATGCCCTCAAGGAGGAACTGCTGCGCGGCCAGACCACCCTCCAGAACCAGCAGGAGGCCCTGCGCGCCGACTTCACCGCCCGTCAGGATGCCCTCAAGGAGGAACTGCTGCGCGGCCAGACCACCCTCCAGAACCAGCAGGAGGCCCTGCGCGCCGACCTCACCGCCCGTCAGGATGCCCTCAAGGAGGAACTGCTGCGCGGCGAGACCACCTTCCAGAACCAGCAGGAGGCCCTGCGCGCCGACCTCACCGCCCGTCAGGATGCCCTCAAGGAGGAACTGCTGCGCGGCGAGACCACCTTCCAGAACCAGCAGGAGGCCCTGCGCGCCGACCTCACCGCCCGTCAGGATGCCCTCAAGGAGGAACTGCTGCGCGGCGAGACCGCCTTCCAGAACCAGCAGGAGGCCCTGCGTGCCGAGCTCACCGCCCGTCAGGATGCCCTCAAGGAGGAACTGCTGCGCGGCGAGACCGCCTTCCAGAACCAGCAGGAGGCCCTGCGTGCCGAGCTCACCGCCCGCCAGGATGCCCTCAAGGAGGAGCTGCTGCGCGGCCAGACCACCCTCCAGAACCAGCAGGAGGCCCTGCGTGCCGACCTCACCGCCCGCCAGGATGCCCTCAAGGAGGAGCTGCTGCGCGGCCAGACCACCCTCCAGAACCAGCAGGAGGCCCTGCGCGCCGAGCTCACCGCCCGCCAGGATGCCCTCAAGGAGGAACTGCTGCGCGGCCAGACCACCCTCCAGAACCAGCAGGAGGCCCTGCGTGCCGAGCTCACCGCCCGTCAGGATGCCCTCAAGGAGGAACTGCTGCGCGGCCAGACCACCCTCCAGAACCAGCAGGAGGCCCTGCGCGCCGATCTCACTGCCCGCCAGGATGCCCTCAAGGAGGAACTGCTGCGCGGCCAGACCACCTTCCAGAACCAGCAGGAGGCCCTGCGCGCCGACCTCACCGCCCGCCAGGATGCCCTCAAGGAGGAACTGCTGCGCGGCCAGACCACCCTGCGCGCTGACGTCGCCCGGCAGCAGGACGTTCTTAGGGCCCAAATGAAGGACCTGCAATCAGCCTTTGAGCAGCAGCATCAGGCGTTAAAAGCAGACTTTCTGGCCCTGCAGGGGCAGGTTCAGACCAACTTCGGCAGGTTAGAACAGGCGGTGGCCAGTTTACGCAACTGGTCCCTGGGCCTGATGCTGGCCGCCATCCTAGGCATCCTGGTCAAGCTGCTGATTCCCGCCGCGTAAGGCGGGATCCCCCTGAAAACGGCCAGGGCACCACCGGCCGGCGGTGCCCTGACAGTTGTGGGTGGGACCAGCGCCTACGCCTCACTGACCGGTTCCTGGAACACGCGGCTGGCGCGGATGTCCTCCGGCTCAATGGTCATGAGGTGCTCCGCCGTGACCCGACCACCTTTGGCAAACAACCGGTTGGCCTGCCGCAGGCGGGCACGGTCCAGCGCGTTCCGTACGCTGCGGGCGTTAGCGAAGTTCGGCTGCCGCATCCGGCGCTCTACATATTCGCGGAATGCCGCCTCCGCCTCCGGGCTGAAACGGTACTGCTGCTCCGCCAGCATCAGCTTGGCGATGGCCACCAGCTCGTCGGCTGTGTAGTCCGGGAAGTCGAGATGGTGAGCAATCCGCGAACGCATCCCGGGGTTGGAGCGGAAGAAGGTGGCCATGCGGTCCTTGTACCCCGCCAGGATCACCACCAGGTCCTCGCGCTGGTTCTCCATTACCTGCAGCAGGATTTCGATGGCCTCCTGGCCGTAGTCCCGTTCGTTCTCCTGACGGTAAAGGTAGTAGGCCTCATCGATGAAGAGCACACCCCCCATGGCCCGCTTCAGCACTTCCTTGGTCTTGGGGGCAGTGTGGCCGATGTACTGTCCTACCAGGTCGTCCCGGGTAACCGCAACCAAGTGCCCCTTGCGCACGTAGCCCAGCCGGTGCAGGATCTCGGCCATCCGCAGCGCCACCGTGGTCTTGCCGGTGCCGGGATTGCCGGTGAAGGACATGTGAAGCGACGGCGCCTGCGCCGTCAGACCCAGCGTCCGCCGCATGCGGTCCACCAGCAGGAGGGCCGCAATCTCCCGGATGCGGGTCTTCACCGGCGTGAGGCCCACCAGGTCACGATCCAGCTGGTCGAGGACGCCCGTCACCCCCGATTCGGCCAGCACCTCCGAAAAGTCAAGCACAGGCTGTTCCCCGGTGCCGGGGGTTTCCAGAGCCGCTTCTTCCGCCATCTGTCCTGGGCCTCCTTTGCCAGCGCGACCGTCGTTGTCCTCAGCGGTCCGCAACCTCTCTCTGCCTTCACGGTACCGCAGCCCAATCCTCAAGTACAATATGGATTCATTGCCACAACTATAAATACAGGCTTATGCATTTCCCTACCTTCCCCCGGCGCGCCTGTCCCACAGCTTGTAGTCACGCGATTTTTCCAGTATTTGTATTATCGTGCCGCTGCCAAGCCGCGCCCGGCGGGGGACGCGTGCGGGCGGCGGCCAGCGGGCCGGATTCCGCCGGAGCAGGCTGGGCCGGGACTGGCGGTCCCCGCCAACGGGGAAAGTCCTCTGGCGCCGCCTCCGGCGGGGCGGACCCCGGATCCCGGATTCCCAGGAGGAGGGATAGAGCACGAACACCCTGCGGGTCTCCGCTTTGACGGCGGGTCTCATCCTGAGCACAGCCCCCTGGGCCGCGGCACCCTACTGGACGGTAGCGACCTACATGGACGTCGGGCCGACCCCGCATTTCGCCGGGGTGGATGCCCGCCTGCACAAGCTGTTCGTCAGCAACCTGGCCGCAGGCACGTTGACGGTGGTCAGCACCCGCACCGGCCGCCGTCTGGCTACCGTGCACCTCGGCGGCACCCTACACACGGTCATGGTCGATCAGGAGACCGGCCGGGTCTATGTAACCGATATCCAGCGCGGGCTGCTCGACGTGGTCGATGCCCGCACCGATGCCGTCCTGGCGGAAATCCCCGTCGGACGCCTGCCGCACGGGCTGGTGGTGTCCCAACGCCGCCACGTGGCCTGGGTCTCCCTGGTCGGACAAAGCCAGGCAGTGGAGGTCGACCTCCGGACCGACCGGGTGCTGCGCCGGGTGCCCACTGGTCCCAACCCCTGGGGCGTCACCCTCAATTCCCGGACGGATCGGGTCTACGTGGCCGACACCGGCATCCTGCCGGTGCCCGGCGGCTTCCGGATCAATCCCCGTGGGGATAGCATCACCGAAATCGACGGCCGCACCGGTCGCGTGCTGGCCACCATTCCGGTCGGCCCGCATCCCTGGAACGTGGTGGCCGACCCCCGCAACCACCGGGTCTACGCCGGCGTGAGCGGCGCTGCGGAGGTGGCGGTGATTCAGGGCCGCCGAGTGGTGGCCCGGATCCCTGTTGGGCGCACCCCCCACGGGCTGGCGCTGGCGCCCCATGCGCCGTGGCTGCTGGTGAACAACTCCGGCAGCAACACCACCTCCGTCATCAATACCCGCACCAACCGGGTGGTGGAGACGGTGGCGGTCGGCCGCCAGCCGCAAGGGGTAGCGGTGGACCCCCGCACCGGCCGCGCCTATGTGGAAAACCAGGCCAGCGCCACCGTCACTGTGCTGGCTCCGGGGCGCCGCCCGTAAGGCGGCGCCCCGGGCCCCGTCCCGGGGCGTTCAGGCCGGGCCCGGCAACGTGACCCCGGCCCGGGCTGCTACCCGCCGTACCGCTGTCTCCGCCTGGCGATAGACTTCGGCTTCGTCCAGGGTCAACAGCCGGCCGTCCCGGTACACCACGCGGCCCGCCACCATGGTCAGGACCACATCGTCGCTCCGGGTCTGATAGACCAGCTGTCCGTAGACGTCCCCCGCCGCCCGCGGGGCGTGGTGGGGCCCGCTCCAGTCCAGCAGCACCAGGTCCGCCTCCTTGCCGGGCTCGATGCTACCGATGCGGTCCTCCAGGCCCAGCACCCGCGCGCCGCCGATAGTGGCCGCCGCGAAGGCCGCCCGGGCCGGCATGGCGGTAGGGCCGTAACGCGGCTTGGGGAGCAGGGCGGCCAGGCGCAGCTCCTGAAAGGCGTCCAGGGTGTTGTTGCAGGGTGCCCCGTCGGCGCCCAACCCGAACCGCACCCCCGCCCGGCTCCAGGCCACGGGGTCGGCGAGTCCCGATGCGAGCTTCAGGTTGGAGGAGGGGCAGTGGGTAAAGGCCGCCCCCGCCGCCGCCACCGCCTGCAGGTCGTCGGCGTCGGCCCACACCCCGTGGGCCATGATGAGGCCGGGCTTGAGAAGGCCCAGGGCCGCGAAATGGGCGATGGGGCCGAGTCCCCGGCGGGTACGGACCAGGTCCACCTCCGCCCGGCTCTCGGCCGCGTGGGTGTGTACCGGAACCCGGTAGCGCTCCGCCAGCTCCCCCACCGCCTTAAGACAGGCGTCCGAACAGGAAAGGGTGAACCGGGGGGCGAAGGCGTAGCCGAGGCGGCCGCCGTCCCTCCCCTGCCAGCGTTCCAGCAGGTCCACACTCTCCTGGAGGGCGGCGTCGGTGGGCTCCCGCAGCGAGGGGGGAACCTCCTCTCCCGCGTCCATCAGGCACTTGCCGGACAGGGCCCGGATCCCGCCTTCCGCGATGGCCTGAAAGGCTGCCTCGGTATGGTGCACCGTCTCCATGTCCAGGATGGTGGTGGTCCCGCCCCGCAACAGCTCGGCAATGCCGAGGCGGGCGGAGGCGTAGACCGAGTCCGGGTCGTGAGCACCCTCCAGCGGCCAGATGACCTCCTGCAGCCAGCTCAGGAGCTCGCGGTCGTCGGCGGCCCCCCGGAAGAGGGTCTGACACAAATGCACGTGGGTCTGTACCAGGCCCGGAATCAGGACCCGGCCGGCGGCATCCATCACCGTCGCCCCTTCCGTCCGGGCCGTGCCGGGCGGGGCGATGGCGGCGATACGCCCGCCCGCCACCACCACGTCCGCTGACGGCAGCACGGTGCCCTGCGCATCCATGGTCACCACCATGGGCCCCCGGAATACGGTCACATCGCCCATGGTATCCCCTCCTCCGGTCCTCAGGCTTCCACCGTTAAGGGCACCATCGCCGCCCGGGCCACCTCCACCAGGCCACGGTCGGTCAGGCGCAAGGCGGGGATCACCGGCAACGCCAGCAGGGAGAGGGTCATAAAGGGGGCATGCCAGTCCGACCCCAGTTCCCGCCAGGCCGCCTCCAGCGCTTCCACCGCCGCTGCCACCTCGCCTGCCTCGCGCGTCGACATCAGGCCCGCAACCGGCAACTCCACTTGCGCCAGCACGCGGCCCCCGGCGACAGCCACCAGGCCGCCCTGGCAGGCGGCCAGCGCCTCCACCGCCTGCACCATATCCGCGGGGTCCACCCCCATGACGATGAGGTTGTGGCTGTCGTGCGCCACCGTGGAGGCCACCGCCCCCCGCCGCAGGCCGAAGCCGGCCACCAGGCCGCGGCCGATGCGGCCGCTGGCCCGGTGCCGCTCCAGGACCGCCAGATAGGCCAGACCGTTTCCCGGCCCCGCCTCGGGGATGTGCTCCCGCACCGCCACCCGTTCCACCAGGGCCCGGGTCAGGGCGCTGTTCTCCACCGCCCCGATCACCCGCACCAGCGCCGGCCCGTCGCGGACGGCATCCACCCGCGGCAGCAGTTCCTCGGCCCGGGGAATGGCCGCCAGGTGCACCGACCGCCGGACCGCTTCCGGAAACGCCGGGCCCGGCAGGTCCACCGTGAGCCGGCCGTCCTCCGCCACCACCCGGCCGTCGGTCATTACCAGCGCAGGGCGGGGGTCGGCCAGGTCGTCCACCAGCAGGAGGTCCGCCGCCATTCCCGGCCCCAGGGCGCCGATGTCCTGTTGCACCCGGAAATAGCGCGCCGGCTGGATGGTGGCCATCTGCCAGGCCAGCAGCGGATCCAGCCCTTCCTCCACCGCCCGCCGCAGGACGTGGTTCAGGTGGCCCCGGTGCACGAGGGTGGCCGCATCAACGTCATCGGTCACCAGCACGCACATGGCCGGGTCGATGCGATGGCGGGTAATCAGGGGCACCAGGGCGGCCACATCCTGCCAGGCGGAGCCCTCCCGGATCATCACCGTCATGCCGGCCCGGGCCTTGGCCAGCGCCTCCTCCACCCGGGTGGACTCATGGTCGGAGTCGATGCCGGCGGCGGCATAGGCCTGCAGGGTGCGGGCATCCGGCTCCGGCAGGTGCCCGGTAGCGGGCCGCCCCCGGGCCAGCGCCGCCGCCACCTCGGCCTCCATCAGCGGATTAGCGCCCAGCACCCCCGGCACGTCCATGACCTCGCTGAGACCCGCCACCCCTTCCCAGTCCAGGGCCGCCTGCACGTCGCCGATGCCGATGGCCGCCCCGGCGTCCTCCAGGCCCGGCGCCGCCGGCACACAGGAGGGCACCGTGGTAAAGACCTTAAGGGGTAGCCCCCGCCCCTCCGCGTGCAGGAGGCGGACCCCCTCCAGGCCGAAGACATTGGCCATCTCATGCGGGTCCATGAACACGGCCGTGGTCCCTTGGACCAAGGCCGCGCGGGCAAACCCGGTCACGGTCAGGAGGGTGCTCTCCACATGCATGTGCGCATCCACCAGGCCCGGGGTGATAAAGCGCCCCCGGGCGTCAATCACCCGGGTTCCGGGGCCGATGGTGTACTCCACGTCCCCGGTGGCGGCGATGCGGCCGGCCGCGATGGCCACCCCCGCCCCCGGCTGCAGTTCCCGGGTGTAGACGTTCAGCAGCGTCCCGCCGGTGACCACCACCTCGGCCGGCCGCTCTCCCAGCGCCACCGCCCGCAACACCGGATAGACCGCATAGCGCGGTAGCATGGCGCCCCTCCCTTCTCTCCGCCTCCTCATCCTAACCCTGGCCGGGCGCTTCCTCCAGGGCCGGGGCCAGCGCCGCGGCCCGCCGGCCCAGGCGCAGGGCGGCAAAGTACAGCAGGCCGCCAACCAGGGGACCCACATAGGCGCTCAGGTCCGCGCCCGCAAACCAGCGCGGGGAAAGCGGGCTCACCCAGAGGGCGGAGTTCACCGTCCAGAAGGCGGCAAAGGCCCCGGCAAACAGTGCCGCCAACGCCCCCCAGTGCACCCCGCCCGCATACCAGTAGCGGCTGGCCGGGGTCCGGTCCACCAGGGCGGGGGCGTCGTAACGCCCGCGGCTCGCCCAGTGCTGCACCAGGTACACCGCCGTCCAGGGCCCGATCACAATCACGTTGAGGCTCAGGAAGTTCTCCATGAAGTTCTGGAAGCCGGGCGAGACGAAGAGGGCGTAGAGGCTGACCAGGGTGGCGATGGTGGCGTCCACCAGCACCGCCTGGTACCGGCGCAAAGGGATGTTGAGCGACAGGAAGCTCATGCCCGAGCTGTAGGAGTTCAGGTAGTTGGCGGTAATATCACCCAGGATAACCACTACCAGGAAGGGGACCACCGCCCAGGCCGGCACCGCATGGGCAATGGCCAGCACCGGATCCTTGGCGTAGGCCTGCGGATTGATAAAGGTGCCCAGGAGAATCCCCAGGCCCATCACCACAAAGGAGGCGATGCCGCCCCCCAGCAGGGTGTAGACCACCACCGGCCCCGGCCGCGTGGACGCAGGCAGGTAGCGCGAGTAATCGGCGGCGAAATTGGTCCAGCCCCAGACCGTGCTGGCCAGACCAATGGAGAGAGCCAGCAGGACGGTGGGCACCACCCCTTTGGCCGCCAGGTCCTTGGGCGGGGGCGCATAATGCCAGTTGACATGAGGCAGCACGGCGACCAGCACCAGGATGCCGCTCACGGCCAGGGCGTAAGCCAGGACGCGCTGCATGGCCACCACCGTGGCATGACCGAAGAGCGGCACGATATAGGTGAGGGCGATGGTCACGACCAGCGCCGCGGCGGTCGCCGCCACGCCGCCGGAGGGGCCGCCGGCCAGCTGGGAGAGGCTGAGCAGGGCAAACACAGTGAGGACCATGGTCACCGCCTCCCAGCCTACGGCCGACAGCCAGGACAGGAGGGCCGGCACCGCATTGCCCCGCACCCCGAAGGCGGCCCGCGAGATGGTGAGGGTCACGGTGCCCGCCCGGGGGCCCGAAGCCGCCACCCACCCCAGGATGGCGAAGGAAAGGGAGCAGAGCAGGGCCACACCCAGGGCCTGGGCGACGTCCAGTCCCAGAGCGGTGAGCAGCTGGCCGATCACCACCCCGGTAAAGGTCAGCACCGCCGCGAACCAGACAAAGAACAACTCCCGCGGGTGGCCATGCCGATGGGCAGGGGCGATAATCCCGATGCCCTCGGTCTCCACCTGGAACACCCGGTCCACCTGCTGATTGCCGGATGCAGACGCCATGTCAGACCCTCCTTTGTTCCTGCCTTGCCTGCACGACCGCCGGGGCGGGACCCGCCCGGCTGCTTCCGGATGCTCCTGCGCATCCGGCCCGTCCGCCGGCGGACACCTTCACCCTAGGCCGGTCCGGGTCCCCGGGCAAGGCGTTACAACGCCCGCCCGTGCCTGCTCTCCCCCGGCCGGCCCTCCTCCACCGCCACCCGGCCGTTGACCACCACCGCCCGGATCCCCTCCGGGAACTGCCGCGGCTCCGCATACGTGGCCCGGTCGCGGATAGTGGCCGGGTCGAAGACCACCAGGTCGGCCGCCAGGCCGGGCGCGATGCGTCCCCGGTCCCGGAGCCCCAGGCGGCGGGCGGGCGCCGCCGCCATCCGGGCGACCGCCGCCTCCAGGGTCAGCACCCGTTGTTCCCGCACGTAGCGGCCCAGCACGCGGGGGAAGGTGCCGTAGGCCCGCGGATGCGGCCGTCCCCCCATCAGCCCGTCGGTGGAGAGCATGCCTCCCTCCGCGGTCAGAAAGGTGCGGATGGTCGCCTCATCCATCACGAAGTCCACCATCCCCACTGCGCCCCGTTCGTCACGGATCAGGTCGAGAGCGGCATCGTCGGGCGCCCGCCCCAGGCGCTCCCCGATTTCCGCCACGCTCAGGCCCTCCATCCAGCGCCGCTCGGGGTGACCGACATAGGTGATGCGGATGTTCTCCCAGCCGGCCAGGCCGGCCAGGTTGTCCCACCCCGCCCCGACCGCCCCCGATCCCGCTCCCGTCCGGATGGCCTCCTTCACCGCCTCCCGCACCGCAGGATCCCCCAGGCGGGCGGCGATGGCATCGGCGGTGCCCTGACTGGCCCAGGGGGGCAGGATGGCGTGCAGGTAGGTGCTGCCGGCGGTGTAGGGGTACTGGTCGAAGGTAAGGTCCACGCCCCGCTCCCGCCAGCGTTGCAGCCGCTCCAGCACCTCCTCCGCCCGCCCCCAGTTGCGGCGCCCTGCGATCTTCAGGTGGGAGAGGTGTACCGGGACCCCGGTCTCGAGGCCGATGGCAGCCACCTCATCGATGGCGTCGGGCAGGAAATCGGCCTCGTTGCGCAGGTGCACCACCAGGATGCCGCCGGAAGCCGCCACCACCCGGTACAACGCCACCAGCTCGTCGGGTTCGGCGTAGACACACGGCTGGTAGATGAGCCCCAGGGAGAGCCCCTTGGCCCCCTCCGCCATCGCCTCCGCCACCAGCCGCTGCATGGCCGCCTGTTCCTCCGCCCCCGGCCGGCCGGGCTGCATGCCCATCACGCTGTACCGGACCGCACCGTAGGTGACGAGGGCGGCCAGGTTGGGGCCGGGGCGGACCGCGGCCAGGGCCGCGCGGTACTCCCCGAAGCGGCTCCAGGGCCAGGGCTCCGGGGCCCGCCCGTCCAGCCCCTCCAGCAGGTCGGCCCAGGCCGCCTGCCCCTCCGGCGGCACCAGCGCTACCCCCAGTCCGTCCTGACCCAACAGCTCCAGGGTGATGCCCTGCTGCAGCTTGGGTTCCAGGGCCGGCTCCCCGAAGACGGCCAGGTCGGAGTGGCTGTGCATGTCGATGAAGCCCGGCGCCACCACCAGCCCGCGCGCGTCCAGCCGGCGGACCGCCTGCCCGCGGCTGCAGTCGCCCACCGCGGTGATGCGGTCCCCCGTCACCGCCACGTCCGCTTGCACCCCCGGGCGGCCGCTGCCGTCCACCACCGTGCCGCCGGTGATTACCAGGTCCCACATCCGCCCACCCCCTTGCGTCGTCGTTGGGGTACCCAGCGCCCCTGGCCCGGCACCGCCTCCGCCCCCGGCCCGTAGACCGGACGCCCGCGCAACCAGACCGCCGCCACCCGTCCCCGCATCTCCCAGCCGGCGTAGGGGGTGTAGCCGGGCACGCCGCCCGACCCGGCATCACCGGCCGTCCAACGGGCGCCGGGGTCGAACAGGACCAGATCGGCATCCGCCCCCACCGCAACGCGCCCCTTGCCGGGCAGGCCGAACACCCGGGCCGGGTTGCCCGCCAGAAGGGCCAGCAGGCGCCCCAGCGGCCAGCCTCCCCGGGCCACCAGCTCGGTGTAAAGGAGGGGGAACAGCATCCCCACCCCGGGAATGCCGGGCGGGGCCTGGCCCAACGGCAACCCCCGGCGCTGGTCCAGGCTGTAACCGCAGTGGTCGCTGGCCGCCACGGACAGCGACCCCCGTTCCAGCTCCCGGCGCAGGGCCTGCTGCACCGCGGGCGGGCGCAGGGGCGGGGTCATCAGGTAGCGTTCCGGCTCCGGCCCCTGATAGCGGCCGGCGTCCAGGAACAGGTAGTGGGGACAGGTCTCACCCGTGACCGCCCGGCCCCGCCGGCGGGCATCCCCGACCAGGCGGGCGGCAGCCCCGGTCGAGAGGTGCACGAAATACAATTCGGCGCCGGTGACGGCGGCGAAGGCCAGCAACCGGCCCACCGCCTCCACCTCCGCCGCCGGCGGCCGGGCGTGGGCGTGCCAGGCCAGGCTGGTGCGGCCGGCGGCCGCCAGGGCCCCGGTGGCATCCTGGACCAGGGCATCGGTCTCGGCGTGAACCTCCACCAGCATGCCGGTGGCCGCCGCCGCCCGCAGGATCGCCAGCAGGCGGCGGTCGTCGCTGGCCAGGCCGGGATAGGTGGTAAACACCTTGACGCTGCCGACCCCGAGGCGAAGGAGGTCGGCAAAGGCACCGGACAGGTCATCCGGCCCCTGGCCCGGCACCACCGTGTGCAGGCCGAAATCCACCGCCATGGCCGCCGCCATGGCCTCGCGCCGGTGGCGGGTGGCCTCCACCAGTCCCTGGCCCGGCTCGGGGGCAGCAAAGTCCAGCACCGTGGTCACACCCCCTGCCAGCGCTGCCACGGAACCGGCCGTAAAGCCGTCCCGCGTGCGCGCCCCGTTGGCGCTGAGGTCCAGGTGGGTATGCACGTCGATGAGGCCGGGCAGCAGCCACAACCCGCCGCAATCCACCACCGCCGCCCCGTCCCGGGGCAGCTCGTGGCCCAACGCCACAATCCGGCCGCCGGCGACCCCCACCTCCAGCGGGGCCGGTTCGCCATCTTCAGCCGCCACCAGCCCGCGCACAAACAGGAGGTCCACTGTCTCCCCCCTTTCCTTAAGGCAGGTCCCGGCAGATGTCCCCGTAGGTATCCGGCCGCCGGTCGCGGAAGAGCTGCCAGTGCTCCCGGGCCTCGACGATCTGGTCCAGATCCAGGTCGGCGGTGATCAGGGCATCGGCATTACGGGGGCCTTGCGTGAGGATGCGGCCTTCGGGGTCGCAGAAGTAGCTAAGGCCGTAAAACTCACCGATGGCCCAGGGCTGCTCGATCCCCACCCGGTTGAGCGCCCCCACGAAGTAGCCGTTGGCGATGGCGTGAGCCGGCTGCTCAATGTGCCACAGGTGATCGGAGTGGCCGGCGGTGGTAGCGGAGGGATTGAAGACAATCTCCGCCCCGTGCAGGCCCAGGATGCGCGCCCCCTCCGGAAAATGGCGGTCATAGCAGATGTACACGCCCACCTTGCCGAAACGGGTGGGGAAGACCGGATAGCCCAGGTTGCCGGGACGGAAGTAGAACTTTTCCCAGAAGCCGTAGGCCCCGGCCCCGCTGGAATGGACCTGGGGAATGTGCACCTTGCGCGTCTTGCCCAGGAACGTGCCATCGGCGTCGATCACCGCCGCGGTATTGTAGTAGACCCCGGGCATCGCCTCCTCGTACAACGGCACCACCAGCCCCATGCCGTAGCGGCGGGCGAGTTCCTGCATGCGCCGCACCGTGGGCCCCTCCGGCACCGGTTCCGCCGCCCGGTACCAGCGGCGGTCCTGCTCGGCCGCAAAGTAGGGGGCAAAGAAGAGCTCCTGCAGGCACAGCAGGTTGACCCCCTCCCCCGCCGCCCGCTCAATCCAGGCCTCGTGTTTGGCCAGCGCCGCCTCCTTGTGACGCTCCACGCTTTCCCGGCCGTCCAGGTCATGGCTCAACTGCAACAGTCCAGCCCGTACAATCATGGCTCCGCCTCCTCGTTGTGTGCCGGTGCCGCGCCCCAGGCCGCCCGCGCCATGCGGGCCAGCACCCGCGCCGCTTCCCGGCGCGTCCCCGAAGGCCAGTGGAGGGGCCGCCCGTCCGCGGCCACCGGTTCCCCGGCCACATACACCCGGACCGGGGGCCGGCGGCCCGCCCCCGCCGCCCACCGCGTCCAGGCTTCAGCGATGCTGCGCGGAAACGGGAACGGCGGCTCCACCGCCACCAGGTCGGCCGCCGCGCCCGGTTCCAGGCCACCGAACGGCTGGTCGAAGACGGCCGCCGCCAGAGCGTGGTTGGCCTCCCACAGCGCCCCGGGCGGCCGGGCGCCGGCATGCAGCAGCCCGGCCAGCAGCGCCGCCTCGGCGGGACCGGCCGCAAACCCGTCTGTGCCCACGCCCACCCGGGCCGCTGCCGGCACCCTTTCCCAGGGCAGGGTCCCGACCCGGTTGGTCAGGTTGCTGTGGGGGTTGGTGATGACCCATACCCGGGGCTCAGCCGCCACCGCCGCCCACTCGCCGGAGGTGAGGTCCACGGCATGGGCCAGGACGGAGGGCCGGTCGAGCAGGCCGGAGGCCGCCAGACGAGCCCAGGGATCGGCGCCGTAGCGCAACCGCGATCCCCGGCGGTCCTCGGGGCCTTCGCCCAGGTGGACGTGCACCCCGATGCCCAGCGCCTGCGCGGTGCGCGCCGCGCGCTCCAGGGTGGCCGGACCGACGGTGAAGGCGGCGTGCAGGCCCAGCATGGGCCGCAGCAGGGGGGTCATGGGAATGCCGGTATGCAGGTCGACCAGCTCCGCGCCCCGCGCCTCCCCCTCACGGTCGGACACCTCCCAGGCCAGGGTGGCGCGCAGGCCCAGCCGCCGGTAGGCAGCCGCCACCGCTGCCGGCCCCCGGGGGCCGGCGTAAGGGGCCGCCACATGGTCGAAGAGCGTGGTCACCCCCCCGGCCAGCGCCTCCCGGGCGGTGAGCAGCGCGGCCAGCTCCAGGGCCTCGGCCGTCAGCACCCGGTCCAGCGGCCACCAGACCTGCGTCAGGGCCGCCTCCAGCCCGGGCGCGGGGGGAGGCGGCGCCGGCCGTAGCCGGGCCCGGAAGCGCAGGGGCAGGCTGTAGGAGTGGGCATGCGCATCGACCAGGCCGGGCAGCAGCAGGTACCGGGCCAGGCGGTCGTACGGCCGCCGGTCCGGCGGGGGCTGTTCGCCCTCGTGAACCGCACGGATGCGGCCGTCCTCCAGTTCGAGGGTCACCAGCCGCGGCCCCCGGGCTCCGGGGACCAGACCGCACACCCGCCGGCTGCTCATCCTCCCGCCTCCTCCGCCTGCATCCGCCGCCGTAACTCCGCCGCGGCTGCTTCCACTTCCACCGTCACCAGGCGGCCCTCCTCCACCACCGCCCGGCCGCCCACCAGCACCGTCCAGGCGCGGGTGGGCCAGCCCAGCGCCCAGGCTGCCAGCGGGTCCCCGGCGGCCATCCCGGCATGCTCCAGGTCGTCCAGCCGGTAGACCGCCACGTCGGCGGCGTCCCCCGGCTCCAGCCGGCCCAGCCCCTCCCAGCCCAGGCAGCGGGCACTGCCGCGGGTAGCCAGGGCCAGGGCCTCCGCCGGCGCCAGGGGCGGGCGCCCGCGCACCCCCGAGAGCAGCAAGGCCAGGCGCGCCTCCCCCCACAGGTGCCCGCCGTCGTTGGAGGCAGAACCGTCCACCCCCAACCCCACGGGGATCCCGGCCTGCAGGTAGGCCCGCACCGGTGCGACCCCCGATCCCAGGCGCAGGTTGGAGGAGGGGCAGTGGGCCACTCCTACCCCGGCCCGGGCCAGGCGGGGCCGGAAGCGGACCGGGATCCACACCCCGTGCGCCAGCCAGGTGCCGGGCCGCAGCCAGCCCCACTCCTCCAGCAGGTCAAACGGGTGCGCCCCGTACCGTTGACGGGCGTAGCGCTCCTCGTCGCGGGTCTCGCCGGCATGGGTGTGCAGGGGCAGGTTGAGCACCCGGGCCAGCTCCGCGGCATCCCGCATCACGGCCGCATCGGTGGACATGATCGAGACCGGTGCTACCGCCACCCGGGTCTGCGCCGCGGCCCCCCGCTGATGGTAGCGGGCGGCCAGGTCCCGGATGTCGGTCCACACCGCGTCCGGCGGTTCCACCAGCTCATCCGGGGGCAGGCAGCCCCCGGACCGGCCGCAGGTGATGGCCCCCCGCGCCAGCATGAGGCGGATGCCGACCTGGTCGGCCGCCCCGAACAGGGCCTCCGCCACCGCCGCCGCGCCCGCCCCCGGCGGGTAGAGGTAGTGGTGGTCGACGGTGGCGGTGGCGCCCGACCGGACCAGCTCGGCCAGCGCGACCACCGCCGCCGCGTGGATAGTGGCCGGTCTCAACCGGCCCCAGCGCGGATAGAGGGCGGTGAGCCAGGCGAACAGCCCCTGCCCGGTGGCCCGGCCCCGGGCCGCGGTCTGGTAGAGGTGATGGTGGGCATTGACCAGGCCCGGCACGGCCAGCAGGCCGCGCCCGTCGCGGCCGCCGTCCAGCCCGGGCGGGGGCGTGCCCGTGCCGGCTGCTGCCACCCGGCCCTGCCCGTCCTCCGCCAGCCAGGCGTCCCGCAGGGGCGGACGGCCTGCCTCCACCACCAGGGCGTCCAGGTGCCGGAACAGCAGTCTCATCGCCCGTCCGGGTCCGGCAGGGGCAACCGCCGGGCCCAGGCCTCCCCCCGGCGCCGGCGGGCCTGGGCCAGGGCGGGTGCCAACGGGATGAGCGCGATCTCCCCCACCCCGATGGGGTCGGCCCCGGGATCCCCCGACTCCAGCACCTCCACCTCCACCGCCGGCATGCGGTCCGCCCGCACCAGGCCCAGCCGGGCCAGGCGGTCGTGGCGGGGCACCCCCTCCTCCAGCCCCAGGTCCTCCCAGAGGGCGAAGCCCAGCCCCTGCGCCACCGCCCCCGTGATCTGCCCCTCGAGCTGCAGCGGGTTAACCGCACGGCCTACGGCATGCACGGCATGCACCCGTTCCACCTGCCCCGCGGCATCCAGAAACACCACATGGGCGGCGAAGCCGTAGGCCACGTGCTGGGGACCGTCGCTCCCCAGCGGCACCGTCTCCCCGCGGAATTCCCCCGGGTAGCGGCGCCCGGCCAGGGCCTTGAGGTCCCCTCCCCGGGCGGCCAGGTCGGCCGCCAGCCGGCGGGCGGCGGCCCGCGCCGCCTTGCCCCCGAAATAGGTCTGACGGGAGGCGGTGGTCATGCCGCCGTCGGGACACCGTGCGGTATCCCCCAGCACCACCGTCAGCAGCCGGGGGGCAAGCCCGGTCTCCTCCGCCACCATCTGCTGCAGCACGGTGGAGACGCCCTGCCCCATCTCGGAGGCACCACCTAAAATCACCACGCCGCTCCCGTCCGGGGTGACCTCGAGGTCGACCCGGCCGGTATCGGGCGCCCCCATGCCCAGGCCGACGTTCTTGAACGCCAGGGCCAGCCCGGCCCGCGGATGATCCCCCATCACCGCCCGCGCCCGTTCCAGCACCTGGTGCCACAGGACAGCCTCCGGGCCCACCCGTTGCCCCTGAGGCAGGGGGTCCCCGGGGGCCACCAGGTTGCGGGCCCGGATTTCCGCCGCCGGCAGCCCTAACCGTTCAGCCAGGCGGTCCAGCATGCCCTCGATGGCGAAGGCCGCCTGCGGCACCCCGAACCCGCGGAAGGCACCGGCGGGGGGATTGTTGGTGTAGACGGTCAGCGCCTCCACGTCCACCGCCTCGGTGCGGTAGGGCCCGGCGGCATGGGTGGCCGCCCGCTCCAGCACCTTTTCCCCCACGGAGGCGTAGGCGCCGGTATCCCCCACAATCCGGGCCCGCACCAGCAGCAGGTGCCCCTCCCGGTCGGCGGCCACGGTGTAGTGGAGATGCATGGCATGGCGCTTGGGATGCAGGAGGATGCTCTGGCGGCGGGTGAGCACCGTGCGCACCGGCCGCCCGGTCACCAGGGCCAGGAGCGCGGTCTGCGCCTGCACCGAGAGGTCCTCCTTCCCCCCGAAGGCGCCCCCCGACGGCACCAGGCGCACCCGCACCTGCTCCGGTTCCATCCCCAGGGCCCGTGCCAACTGCCGGCGTTCCTCAAAGGCACCCTGCCCGGGGCTGTACACCTCCAGCGTCCCGTCCGCCCCCGGCACCGCCAGACAGGCCTCCGGCTCCAGAAAGGCGTGCTCCTGGGCCGGGGTCTCGAAGTGTTCCTCCAGCACCACCGCCGCCCGGGCCAGAGCGGCCTCCGGGTCGCCGCGCACAAAGGCGGTGCGGGCCAGCAGGTTGCCGCCTGGATGCAGGCGCGGCGCACCGGGCGCCAGGGCCGCCTCCGGGGTGGTCAGCGGCGGCAGAGGCTCAATGACGGCCCGGATCGCCTCCGCCGCGGCGCGCGCCGCCTCCTCGCTCTCGGCGGCCACCGCCGCCAGCACATCCCCCACCGCCCGGATTTCCTCCCCCACCGCCACGAACACCGGCCAGTCATCATGCAGGAGCCCCACGTAGCGGGACCCCGGCACGTCCGGGGCCGCCACCACCGCCCGCACCCCCGGCAGGGCGCGGGCCGGCTCCAGGTCCAGGGCCACCAGCCGGCCGCGGGCGACGCCCGCCAGCCGGAGCGCTCCGTGGAGCAGGCCGGGAGCGGTCAGGTCGGCCACATAAGGCACCTCCCCGAACACCCGCTCCCGTGCCCGGTAGCGGGGGAGGCGGGCACCGATGCCGCCGGCCTCCTCCAGGGCCGGGAGGGGGGCGCCGGTCAGCAGCTTGCGGGCCGCCTCCAGCAGCGGCAGGTAGCCCGTACACCGGCATAGATGCGGGCGGAGCAGGCGGACTTCCTCCCCCGGCTGGTAGGGCCGCGGGTCCCGGAGGCGCGCGGCCAGGCGCATGCTGATACCCGGCGTGCAGAAGCCGCACTGCACCGCCCCTTCCGCCACCAGGGCCGCAGCGATCGGTTCCCGCTCCGCCGGCGGGAGGCCCTCCGGGGTCACCACCTCCCGGCCGGCCACCTGCCCGGCCCGGGTGGTACAGGCCAGCCGCGGCTTGTCATCCACCAGTACTGTACAGGCGCCGCAGTCACCGCTGCCGCATCCGTTCTTCACTGCGGTGAACCCCGCCTCCCGCAGCACGTCCAGCAGCAGGCGCCCGGGCGCGGCCTCCAGGGTGCGGCCGTTGACCCGCAGCGTGATGCGCTCGTCCATGATCCCCGCCCTTTCCCGCCGGCTGCATCCGGCCCATTATCGGGTTCCACCCGGTACCGGCGGGGACCGGTAGAAGCGGCCGCCCAGCTTCCCGGGATTCAGGAGACCGAAGGGATCGGTGACCGCCTTCAGGCGCCGCACGGTCCCCAGGTCCAGGAAGAGGGCGGCGAGCCCGATCTCCTCCGCCACGTAGCTATGGGGATTGATCACGGTGAGGCCCTGCCGCCGGCAGTCCTCCAGCACCGGCTCCACCCCCCGCAGGTCCCCCTCGGGGACCACCGCCCGCCCGTAGGGCAACACGCTGCCGTCGGGCCGGCGGATGAAGTCCAGGTGCAGGTACAGCCGTCCCGCCCAACGGGCGGTCAGGGCCTCCACCTGCTCCGGCAGGCGGCCGGGGTCGAAGGCCAGTTGCAGCCAGGAGGCGTGGGGATCGGCCTTGCGCGCCCACAGCACGGAGTGGTTGAAAGAGAACTGGCTTAGGGGCGGCTGCGGCGGCCAGCGGCCGAAGCGGCCGCCGGCGGTGCGGGCCAGGACCTCCAGCCGCGGCAGGTCCGCCGCTTCCGCCATCAGCAGCACCACCGATTCCCCGGGGGCGAACAGGCCGCGCAAGGGGGTGAAGAAGTCCGGAATGGGGGCCTGTTCCGCCGCCAGGGTGCGCACGGGCACCCCCGCCGCGGGCACCATCTCCCAGGCGAAACGCACGGCGGACCCGTAATCCGGGAAGGCCGCGTACGCCTCCTGCCACGTCCGCGCCGGCGCCAGAGCCAGGGTGATACGGGTCATCACCGCTACGCTGCCGTAGGTATGCAGCAGGGGCAGCACCGCCTCCCCGGACCAGCGGAGCCGGCGGGGCGGATCCTCCGCGGTGAGGACCTCCGCCTCCACCACATTCCCGTCCCAGAGAAACCCGTGCAGCGCCGACCCGATCCCCGCTGAACCCCCGGCCACAAACCCGCCCAGGGTGGCCACCGGGTGGTTGGAGGGCAGCACGCGCAGCTCCCGGCCCGCCTGCCGGGCCCGGGCCTCCAGCCGGTCGAACACCGCTCCCGGACCGGCGCTCAGGGTGTCCCCCTCGACCTCGCCGATGGTGTCAAGCCCGCGCACATCGATCAGAATGCCGCCCGCGAGCGGGAGGGATTGCCCGTAGGTGGTCAGGCCTGCCCCGCGCAGGGTCACCGGAACCCGGTGCCGCACCGCCACCCGCAGGGCGTTTTCCAGCGCCTCCGGGGTGCGGGGCAGAACCACCGCCTCCACCGCCCGGTCGCGGAAGGCCGCCTTCAACAGGGGGGAGTAGAGCACCATCTCCCGGCTGAAGAGGTGCCGCCGCTGGGCGGCCGGGTCGGTCAGGACCGCCTGCGGGCCCAGGGCCGCCTCCAGATCCGCCACCAGCCCCCTACCGGCCATGGCTGCCTCCTTTCCGTCCCGGTGCTGCCGCCCGGCGGCCCCCATCAGGAGGGACCGGGCAGGAAACGGTCGGTGTAGACCCCTTGCGCCGGGGCCGTGCCCGGCAGCAGCTTCAGCCGGGTCAGGGACTGGGCGATGGCGTTCCAACGGGCCTGGTCCATATACCCGAAGCCGTGCTCCCGGGTGGTGGCATCCCAGATGAGGGGAATGGTGGTCCGGGTCTCGTAGGCCAGATGGCCGGGGGTGAGCTTGGGGTTGACCTGCATCAGCAGGTGGTCGGTGGCCCGGGGATGGTGGATGGCGTACATCCAGCCCTTGACTGTGGCGGCCACGAACCGCCGGGCCACCTGCGGCTCCTGCCGCAGGGTGGAGCGGCGGGCGAACAGCACGTCCTGATAAAAGTCAATCCCGTAGGTGCGCGGGTAGATGAGGCGAATCTTCTGTCCCGCCTTCTCCGCCAGGTAGGGCTCGTCGGTGACAAACACCGTCCACACGTTGACCCGATGGGTGAGGAAGGGGGTGAGGCTGACCTGCACCGGGACCTGGTGGATGGAGGCCGGGTTGACCCCGGTGGCGGCCAGCATGGCCTCGTATTCGATCTGGGTGTTGCCGCCCAGGTTGACCGCCACCGTCTTGCCCACAAAGTCCCGCGGCGACCGGATGCCGGACCCCGCGTGCACCATGAAGGCGGTGGGGGAATGCTGGAAATCGGTCAGGATGGCCTCAAAGGGTGCCCCGTGGCTGCGTGCCACCAGAATCTGGTCGGGCGAGGCCAGCCCGAAGGTATCCGCCCCGGAGGCCACCGCACTGATGCTGGAAATACCGGGACCGCCGGGGTGAATGGTCACGTTGAGGCCTTCCTGACGGTAATACCCCTTCTTCAAGGCCACATAGTAGCCGGCAAACTGATACTGCGGCAGCCAGGTCAGCTGCACGCTCACCGGGGTGAGGGATTGCCCTGCCGAGGCGGAGGGGGCCGGACGGCTGCCGCAGCCGGCGGCCGCCAGCCCCGCGGCCGCCACGGCACCCGCACCTGCCATTCTTACGGACCACCGTCGCCGTGCTGCCGTGCGCATGGATGCATGACCTCTCCTTCTGGGGCCCGCCGGCGGGGAGGAACGGAAGCCAGAACCAGGCTGCGGCCCTCAACCTTTCATTTGTCTTACGGTAATAGAGTAATATATCACTCGAATTCTGTCAACAATCGGCCTGATTCCGTGGAATTTCGGCGATATCTCCCGCCAAATCCGGGGACTTTTCCTGATAAAGTTCCGCATGCCTTACATCTTGCGGCCCGGGGAGGAGCGCGGGTATCAGTTCGGCCGCGGCACTAAGGGCGATGCGGGCCGGCTCGCGGCCGCGGATGCCGGGGAGGCCCACAGGACAATGGATGCGGTCCACGGCCTCCGGCGGGCGGCCCGCCTCCAGCAGGCCGCGCCGGAACCGAGCCCATTTCGCCGCGCTGCCGATGAGCCCGATGAACCCGAGCCGCCCGTGGTCGAGGGCCGCCTCCAGGATGGCACGGTCCCAGGCATGGTCGTGGGTCATGATCACCACCGCCGCCCCCGCGGGCAGGCCGCCGACCGCCTGCGCCAGGTCCTCCGCCAGCCGGGGCCGGACCCGCGCCGGCCCCTCCCCCAGGCCGGCCAGCCGTGCCGGGGCCAGCAGGGGGGCCCGGTGGTCCACCAGGACCAGGTCGAGGGGGAACAGACGCAGGATGCGGGCCAGGGCCCAGCCCACGTGCCCCAGGCCGAAGATGGCCACTTGCGGCTGCTCGAACCGCACCGGCTCCAGCAGCAGCTCCACCCGGCCTCCGCAGCATTGCAGGCCCCACTCGCCGGCCTCCGGCCCCAGGTTCAGCGGCAGGGTGCGGGGTTCACTGCCGCCGGCGTCCAACAGGGCCCGCGCCTCCACCACCGCCGCCTGCTCCAGGTTGCCGCCCCCCACCGTGCCGTACACCGCCTCCCGGGTGACCAGCATCTTGGCCCCGGCCTCCTGGGGGGCATGCCCTTTGGCCGCGGTCAGGGTAACGACCACCAGCGGTTCGCCGGCGGCTTTGAGCCGGGCCAGGGTCTCAATCCAGGTGGTGTCCATCCGTTGCCGCCTCCTCGGCCGGCAGCCGCCGGCGCCGCGTTTCCAGGGCCTGATAGACCGCCTCCGGGGTGGCCGGGACCGGCAGCTCCACCGCCTCCGGTCCGGGGCCGAAGGCGGCCACCGCCTCCTTCAAGGCCTCGCGCACGGCAATCGCCAGCATGAACGGCGGTTCACCCACCGCCTTGCTGCCCGCCACGGCCGCCGGCCCGGGACCCGGCGGCAGAAAGCGGACACGGAACTCGGCGGGCAGGTCAGCCAGGGTGGGCAGCTTGTAGGTGGAAGCCCCGGGGGTCAGGAGCCGGCCCTCACCGTCCCACACCACCTCCTCGCGGGTCAGCCAGCCCACGCCCTGCAGGAAGCCGCCCTCCACCTGCCCGCGGTCCACCGCCGGGTGCAGGGGGCGGCCGGCATCGTGCAGGATGTCCACCGCCCGCAGGGTGTACTCGCCGGTGCGGCCGTCCACCTCCACCTCGGCCAGCGCGGCTCCCAGGGCAAAATAGGCGAACGGCCGCCCCCGCGCCTGCCCGGGATCCCAGGACAACCCGGGCGTGCGGTAAAAGCCGGCGGCCCAGAGGGGGATGCGGGCCAGGTAGGCCGCCTCCACCACCGCCGCCCACGGCAGGTCACGGCCTCCCGCCGGGCCTACCCGGCCGCCGGCGAACCGGACCGCACCCGGGTCGCACCCCAGCAGCCCGGCCGCCACCCGGGCCAGGCGGGCGCGCAGGCGCCGGGCCGCGCGCAGGGCCGCCTGGCCGTTGAGGTCGGTCCCGGTGGAGGCGGCGGTGGCCGAGGTATTGGGGATGTGGTCGGTACGGGTGGGCCCCGTGACGACGGTTGCCGGGTCCAGCCCCAGGGTGTCGGCCACCAGCTGGCGCACCTTGGTGTAAACCCCCTGCCCCATCTCCACCCCGCCATGCACCAGGCGGACGCTGCCGTCCCGGTAGATGGCGACCAGGGCCCCGGCCTGATTCAAAAAGCCGGCGTTGAAGGAGATCCCGAACTTCACCGGCGTCATCGCCACCCCCCGTTTCCGGTGAGGATGGGCGGCGTTAAAGGCCGCCGCCGCCCGCCGCCGTTCCGCCAGGCCGGCGTCGGCCGCCAGGGTGTCCCACAGCTCCCGCAGCCGGCCCGCCTCCCCCACCGGCTGCCCGTAAGGCGTCTCCTGGTCCGGGCGGTAGAAGTTGCGGGCGCGGACGGCCTCCGCCGGTTGGCCGACCGCCCGCGCCACCCGGTCCAGCACCTCCTCCCCCACCACCATCCCCTGCGGCCCGCCGAAGCCGCGGAAGGCGGTCTGAGAGGGCTTGTCGGTCCGGACCAGGTAGCCCGTGGCCCGGAAATGGGGGATCCAGTAGGCATTGTCGATGTGGACCAGCGCCCGCAGCAGGACCGCCTCCGACAGATCCAGGCTGAAGCCGGCATCCGCGTAGAGGGTGACATCCAGCGCCAGCAGGCGGCCGTCGGGGTCGAACCCGCAGGTGAAGCGCGCCAGCATCGGATGCCGTTTGCCGGTGAGCCGGCTGTCCAGGCGCCGATCCAGCCGCACCAGCACCGGCCGCCCGGTACGGGCCGCCCCGACCGCCGCCACCGCTGCGAACAGGTTGGCCTGGCTCTCCTTGCCGCCGAACCCGCCGCCCAGCGGCGGGGCCTCCACCACCACCTCCGCCCGGGGGCGGCCCAGCACCCGGGCCACCATGGCCTGCACCTCGGCCGGGTGCTGGGTGGAGGCAATGACCAGGCAGCGTCCGTCCGCCGCCGGGACGGCCAGACTGGCCTGGGTCTCCAGGTAGAAGTGCTCCTGCGCCCCCAGGCGCAGGCTGCCGCTCAGGCGGCGCGGGGCCGCAGCCAGGGCCGCCTCCACCTCCCCCCGCTGCACGGTCAGGGGCGGGGCCAGGAAGCGTTGCCGGCGGATGGCTTCCTCCAGGTCCACCACCGCCTCCAGGGGACGGTAGCGCACCGCCACCGCGGCCGCTCCCGCCCGCGCCGCCTCCCGGCTCTCCCCCAGCACCCAGGCCACCGCCTGGGAATGGTAGGTGACCTCCTGCGGGAAAACCGGCTCGTCGTGGCGGACCGGGCCGATGTGGTTGTCGCCCGGCACGTCCGCGGCGGTCAGCACCGCCAACACCCCCGGCAGGGCCAGGGCCGGGGCCGGGTCCAGGCCCTCCACCACCGCGCGGGCCCAGGGCGCCGTGACCGGCCAGGCCTGCAGGACCCTGGCATACGCCCGGGCCCGGTCCTCCACGTAGAGCTGACGGCCGGTCACCTTGAGCCAGACAGCCTCCGGTTCGGCTCCGGCACCGCTCGCCTTCACGGCCCCTGCACCTCCTCCACGAACCGGTCCCAGAGATTGACCACCAGGGCCTGCCGGTAGGCGCTGCTGCCGCGCAGGTCGCTCAGGGGGCGGAAGCTGCGGCCCAGAACCGCGCGCGCCTCCGCCACCGCCGCCGGGGTCCAGGCCCGGCCCTGGAGGACGGCCTCCGCCGCGGTAGCCCGCACCGGGGTGGCCGCCACCCCCCCGAACGCCATGCGCACGGTCTGCACCCGGCCGCCGGCGTCACGGCTGAGGGCAAAAGCCGCCGCCACCGTGCTGATGTCATCACGGGGGCGCTTCGCGACCTTGTAGAAACGCACCTCTTGAGGCAGGGGCAGCGGGACCGCCACCGCGGCGATGATTTCCCCCGGCTCCAGCACAGTGCGGCGGTAGTCGCGGAAGAACGCCGGCAGGGGAACGGTCCGCTCCCCGCCCGCCCGCCGCAGCCGCAGCACGGCATCCAGGACCAGCAGCAAGGGGGCGCTGTCGCCGATGGGCGAAGCCGTGGCCAGGTTGCCGCCCAGGGTGGCGCGGTTGCGGATGGCGGGGGAGGCAAACACGGCCAGCCAGGGGCGCAGAAAGGGCCAGCCCTCCCCCAGCATGGCCCCCAGGTCGGCCAGGGGCAGGGCCGCGCCGATCACCACCGCCTGCGGCTCCCGCGCCAGCCCCCGCAACTCAGGCACCGCCTCCAGGGACACCCAGCGCGGGCCCGGGTCCGCGGCCAGGGCCAGATCGGTGGCACCGGCCACCGGGCGGCTGCCGGGTTCGGCCAGCAGGGCAAGCGCTTCCGCCAGTCCGGTGGGCCGCATGAACTGCTGCCCGTACCAGGGCCCCGGCTGCGGGGGCGGGAGGCTCAGGCGGCGGAGGAAGGGATCCCCGGGGGCGGGATCCCCCAGGTGCCGGGCGGCATCCCGGATGGGGCGGTAACCGGTGCAACGGCAGAGGTTGCCCTCCACCGTTCCCAGCGGATCACCGGCGTAGTAGCCGGCGAACAGGCTCATCACCACGCCCGGGGTGCAGTATCCGCACTGGACGGCCCCTTCCGCCACCACCGCCTGCTGCACGGGATGGGCGCCGGACCCGGGTTCTCCCAGGCCCTCCACCGTCCAGACCTCGCCGCCGGCCACCGCCGCCAGGGGCACCAGGCAGCTGTTCACCGCCCGGTACCCGCGGGCATCCCGGACCACCACGGTACAGGCGCCGCACTCCCCTTCCCCGCACCCTTCCTTGGCCCCGCTCAACCCGGCCGCCCGCAGCGCCTCCAGCAGGCTGGCGCGTTCCCGGCCCTCCAGCTCCGCCGGGCGCCCGTTCAGGTGCAGCGTGATCCGCGCCACGCGCTTCCCTCCCCGTCAGGCTCCGGCCGGTCCGGCCGTGCCGCCCCGCAGGGCCAACCGCGACCCGGCATCCACCAGGAGGAAGAAGGCGATGCCCAACAGGGCGGCGGCGAACAGGGCCGCAAACAGCAGCGCCGTCTCCAGCTGGTAGGAGGATTCCAGGATCACATAGCCCAGGCCGCCGTTGCCGGTGATGAATTCCGCCACGATGGTGCCGATGACGGCCAGGGTGGCACCGATGCGCATGGCGGCAAACAGGTAGGGTAGGCTGTTGGGCAGCCGCAGATGCCAGTAGATGCGCCGGCGGCCCGCCCCGTAGACCTGGAACAGGGCCAGTTCCTCCGCCGGGACCGCAGTCAGCCCGTGGGTGGTGTTCACCACCAGGGGGAAGAGGGTAATCATGGCCGCAATCAGGATGCGGCTGGGCAGGCCGTTACCGGCCCAGAGCACAATCAGGGGGGCCACCGCCACCACCGGCGTGGTCTGGACGGCAATGGTCAAGGGGTAGAAACTGAGGCGCATCCAGCGGGAATGGGCAAACACGGTGGCCAGGACCAGACCGAGAGCGGTTGCCAGCAGGAAGCCCAGCACGGCCGCTTCGGTGGTCATGGCCGCCGCCTGGGCAATCTGGCCGGCGTGGGCCACCCCCGCCGCCAGGATAGCGGTAGGGGTCGGCAGCACGTAAGCGGGGACCCGGAAGGCGGTCACCGCCAGCTGCCAGATTCCGAACAGCACCCCCAGCGCCAACGCAGCCGGCACCGCCGACCGCCAGCGGGCCTCCCGGTTCATGGGGCCACCTCCTCCAGGGGTTCGATAGCGGCCACCGGACAGCGGCTGTAACAGAGCCCGCAGCGGTAGCAGGCCGCCTCCTCCACCGCCACCAGCCGGGGCCCGGCGGGGACGATGGCATCATAGAAGCAGGAGCGCCGGCAAAGGTCACAGCCGGTGCAGGCGTCCGCCCGCACCCGGGGCGCCGACAGCGCCTGGAGGGCGGCGGTGGTGGTGCGGACGCGGCCGCCGGGGGGCGGCAGGGCCCGTCCCCGGATGGCCCACACGTGGGCGGCGCCATGCTCATCCAGCCAGCGGCCCAGCTGGGCCGCGATGCGGCCGTAGATGCCGTTGCCCTGCAGGATGGCGGCGGTGGAGACCCCCACCGCGCTGGCCCCGGCCATCAGCATCTCTACGGCGTCCCGGCCGTTCTGCACACCCCCCACCCCGATGACCGGCAGGCGGGTCACCTGGGCCAGTTCATACACCACCCGCAGCGCGATGGGCTTTAAGGCGGCCCCCGAGATCCAGCCGTAGCCGTGCGGCCCGCCCAGGCGGGGACGGCCGCGTTCGATGTCGATGGCCAGGGCAGGCCCGAAGGAGTTGACCGCCACCAGGGCGGCGGCCCCCGCCTCCTCGGCCGCCCGCGCCAGGGCCACCAGGTCCCGGCCTGCCAGCGGGCTCAGCTTGAGGAACACCGGCCGCTGCCCCCCCTCCCGGGCGGCAGCGATGGCGTCCTGCACCGGCCCCGTCTCCCCCTCCAGGTAATGGGTGGACAGCTCCAGGTAGTCGGCAAACGGCGCCACCCGGGGGGCCAGATAGCGGATTTCCTCCGCTGTATAGCCCAGGCTCACCCCCAGGGGCAACCCGGCCGCGTCGGCTGTGGCCCGCGCCCGGGGGTAGTGGTCGCGCAACCATTCCTCCGGACTGAGCTCCGACCACAGTTCGGCGTTGATCAGCGACCGCCCCGCCAGCTCCGCCATGTTGGGGGTGGGCACCTCCGCCGCCCGCACGGAGATGGTCTTGGTCAGCAGGCCCCCGGCACCCCCGGCGGCGCATTCCGCCACCCGCGCCGCGTCCCGGCAGTTGGGACCGGCCGCCGGCAGCACCGGATTCCGGAAGGACAGCCCCGCGATCTCGATTGCCAAATCCGCCACCCTGGCCCCTCCTTCTAGTTGCGGCGCCCGGCCTCCGCCAGCCAGCGTTCCAGCCGTCGCGCCTGTTCGGTCGCCTCCGGGGCCAGGCGCATGGCGGCCGTGCGGGGCCGGGGCAGGTCCACCGTCTCCTCGGTCAGGATCCGGCCCGGGCCCATCACCACCACCCGGTCGCTGAGCCAGACCGCCTCCATGAGGCTATGGGTGACCATCAGCACCGTCATCCCGCTCTGCTCCCACAGCCCCAGCAGCTCCTCGTTCAGGCGGGTACGGGTGATCTCGTCCAGGGCCCCGAAGGGCTCATCCAGCAGTAGCAGGGCGGGGTCGCCCGCCAGGGCACGGGCGATGGAGACCCGGCTCTGCATGCCGCCGGACAGCATGCGGGGATAACAACGGGCCACCTCGGCCAGCCCCATGCGGGCCAGTTCGGCCCGGGCCCGGGCCTCGCGCTCGCGCCGGGGGACGCCCTTCAACTCCAGGGGCAGGGCCACGTTGGCCAGCACCGTCCGCCACGCCAGCAGCGCCGGGTTCTGGAACACCATCCCCAGCTTGCGGGCCCGTACCGCCGCCTGCGGACTGCCCCCTGCCACCTCCAGCTCCCCCGCCGCCGGGGGAACCAGCCCGGCCACCACCTTCAGCAGGGTGGACTTGCCGCAGCCGGAAGGGCCCACCACCGACACAAAGGCGCCGACGGGGACGTTGAGGGTAATGTCCTCCAGCACCGTGCGCAGGGGCTGACCGCCGCCACCCAGCCGGACGGTCAACCCCCGCGCGGCAATCATGGGCGGCTCCTGCACCGCCGCCGGTTCCGCCATCCCTGCCATGGCCATCCCCCGCTTCCGCCTGCCACAAGCCACTGCCGTCGCGGGCAGTCTAACATGTAATATATCAGCTAGTCAACCGATTTTTTGTCATCATGACATGGAAAGGCCATCCGTGGCTGTTCTGCTCAATATGCGGGATTTCAGCGGATTTGGACGGCCGGTACCGGCTGCTGCCGGATGCTGTCCGCTCCGCGCGCCCGGATTTCCGGCCCCCTATCCGGAGGACTGCCCGAATCCCTGCCTTTACCGCCGCAACTAAGGGCGTTTTCTTTCATTATCATAACACACCGTCAGGGGCGACACCGGCCTGCTGCCGGCGGGGCCCCCGCGGCCTCCGACAAAAAAGAGGGACCGGTAAGCGCCGCCCCTCCCGGCCCTTACCGGTCCCTGACCCGCTGCCCCGCTTACCGCTCGCGGGGTTCCTCCTCCTGCTCCTCCTCGTCCTGGGCGAACCAGGAACGCATGACGTCAAACCAGTCCACATCCCGCTCCTCATCGTCCACCAGGGTGATGAGGTCCTGGTCCCGATCCTTGGCCATGATCCGCGCCTCCTTCGGAACTGGCGGCCGCCGCCGCAACCCGTTGTTGAGGGTATTGTGCGGCGGCGCGGCGGGCGGGCTCAACCGCCCGGCGGTGAAGCGCGGAAAAGCGGGGGTCACTGGTCGTCAGACGGGCGCCAACGGCAGCGGCCCCGGTCCTGCCGGGGCCGGGCGGCGCTCAGGTGGCCGGGGTGACCTTGACGGTGTCCCACATGCCGGTAAACAGGTGATTGGCCCGCTTGCCGGAGGACGGGGCACTGAACAGCAGGGAGGCCAGTTTATAGGTCCCGGGGGTGGTGGCGGTGAAGTGGTAGGTGACCGTCTGCCCGGGCATGATCCAGGAGTTGTCCGGGTTGGCGCGCATGGCGGAGAGGGGGATGCCGGCACCGGGGAAGGCGAGGTGCAGGCGGGCGTTGTAGATGCCGGCCGAATATGCCTGGCCGCCGTCGTTGCGCACCACCATGGTCACGTGGTAGCCCTGGGGAATCCGGAAGACCAGGCCACCCCGGGAGTAATCATCGAAATTCAGGCCCAGGTTCCCGGGATTGTTGGGGTGGGAATCCATCACCACCAGCATGCGGGCGGTGCGGGTGGCAGGGTTGAGGGTCAACCAGGGGGCATGGGCGACGGTAGGGGTCACCCCGCACCCCGCGATGAGGGTCCCGATTGCAGCCGTCAGGCCAAGCCAGGTCAGGCGCGTACGTCCCATCGGCAACACTCCGCCTCCTCCTGAATTTGTTGAGGCCAGACCGATCCTAACGTACTAGCCATTTTCCCGCAATAATGAGTCCGAATGTCGCACGCAATGGTCCATAAGTACCTTGCTTGGCTCCTGGAGGGCTGCCCGGGCCGCATAGCCGGCCCCCGGCCGGCATAAGCAGGGACAAGCCGGCCTCCGGACGCCGGCGGCCGGGGTAACCGCTACCGCCGGCGGGGCGTTACCCGGTTTATGGACCAGGACAAGGCGAGGAGGGCTGCCTGTGATTGCAACGCACCGGTTCGGCATCGACAGCCTCTTGGCGCACGCCGGCACGGGCCAGGACCCCGTCTACGGCTCCGTTACCACGCCCATCTATCAGACGGTGACCTTTCAGCACCGCGGCGATGCCCTCGGCACCTACGACTACTCCCGCACCCGCAACCCCACCCGGAGCGCGTTGGAGGAGGCCCTGACCCGGCTGGAGGGCGGGGCGGGAGCGCGGGTCTTCGCCTCCGGCATGGCAGCCATCACCGCCCTCTTCCTGCTGCTGCACCAGGGGGACCACATCCTGCTCACCGACGACCTTTACGGCGGCACCTACCGGGTGCTGACCGACTACCTGGGCCATCTGGGGCTGGACTTCGATTTCGTGGACACCCGCGACCCGCAGGAGGTGGAACGGCACTGGCGGGGAACCACCCGCATGCTGTTCGTGGAGACGCCCTCCAATCCCGTCCTGCGCATCTCCGATATCCGGGCCCTGGCTGCCCTCGCCCACCGCCACGACGCCCGGCTGGTGGTGGACAACACCTTCATGACCTTCTACCGGCAGCGGCCGCTGGAACTGGGCGCGGACATCGTGGTCTACTCCGCCACCAAGTACCTGGCCGGCCACAACGACGTCCTGGCCGGCGCCCTCGTCGCCCGCGGGCCGGAGGATGCCGAGCGGCTGGGGGAAGTGGCCAACGGCACCGGCGGCGTCCTGGGTCCCCTGGACGCCTACCTCACCCTGCGCGGGCTCAAGACCCTGGGCCTACGCCTGACCCGTCAGGAGGAGAACGCCCGCCGCGTGGCGCGGGCGCTGGCGGACCACCCGGCGGTGGCCCGCGTCTATTACCCCGAACTGGAACCGGAGGCCAACGCCCGCCACCGCCGCCAGGCCGGCGGCCCCGGCGGCATGGTCTCCTTCGTGCTCCGGGACCCCGGGCGCGTGGCGGCGGTCATGGACCGCCTGCAGCTGGTCCTGCCCGCGGTGAGCTTGGGGGGCACGGAATCCCTCATCACCCATCCCTACTCGGAAACCCATCGCGAGCTGCCCGAACCGCTGCGGCGCCGCCTGGGCATTGTGCCCGGGCTGCTGCGCCTCTCGGCCGGGGTGGAGGACCCCGACGACCTGATCTGGGACCTGCGGCAGGCGCTGGCCTGACGCGCCACGGCGGCCCGCCCCCGAAGGGACGGGCCGCCGGCTTCCTCCCGCCCTCAGCGCTTGGGATGGGTGATGGGGGGCGGCTCGGTGGGATGGCGGCGGAGGAAGTGGTCGCCTTCCCGCGTCAGCTGATAATAGGTATGGTTGCGGTGCTTCACCGCCTTCACCCGCCGATGATAGTACTTTACAATCCGGCCTTCCACGCGTTCCACCAGCCCCAGGGCCTCCAGGTGCTCGAGCCGGGCGCGCACCTCATCCACCGGGCGCGCGAACCGGAAGCCGATGAGCTTGGCGTAGTCGGGGCCCAGGGCCTTGAAGTACGCCAGGAGCTTGCGGTCGAGCAGGTCGGTGCCCTCCTCCACCGGCCCGATGATGGGGTAGGCCGCCTCCCGGGATTCGTCGGCCGGCATCCGCATCCTCCTCCCGCACCCGCCCGGCGGGCGGGCTGATCGTCCTCATCATACCCGATACCCGCCTACCCGGCGGCCCCCCGCGCGGTACAATGCGCCTAGAATCCCGCCGGAAAGGAGACCGACGGACATGGAAACCGGGTCCGGGACCATGGGCGCCTGGGTGCTGGAACAGGCGGCCCCGCTGGAGGACGCGCGGCTGACCTTCCGCTGGCGGACGGACCGGCCCCGCCCCCGGCCGGGGCCGGGCGAGGTGCTGGTGGAGGTGGCCACCTGCGGCGTCTGTCACACCGACCTCCATACCGTGGAAGGCGAGCTGCCCCTGCCGGCGCCGGGGGGCATCCCCGGCCATCAGGTGGTGGGCCGGGTGGTGGAGACGGCCCCCGATGCCACGGAGGTCTGCCCGCCCCCGGGCATCGATCCCGGTCTCGCCGGGGCCCTGCTGGCGGCCGCCGGCCAGCCGGGGACCGATACCTGGCAGCTCCGGCCCGGCACGCGGGTCGGGGTGGCGTGGTTGTACGACGCCTGCGGCCGCTGTCCGGCCTGCCTGCGCGGGGAGGAGAATCTCTGCCCGCAAGCCCGCTTCACCGGGCTGTCGGTACCGGGGGGGTACGCGGAGGCACTGACCGCGCCCGCCCGCTACCTGGTACCGCTGCCGGCCCGTTTTGACGACGTGCGGGCGGCGCCCCTGCTCTGTGCCGGCATCATCGGCTACCGCTCCCTGCGGCTGGCCGGGGTGGGGCCGGACCGGCCCCGGACCCTGGGCCTGTGGGGGTTCGGCGCCTCAGCCCACCTGGCCCTGCAGCTGGCGCGTCACTGGGGCTGCCGGGTGTACGTCTTCACCCGCAGTGCCGCCCACCGTGCCCTGGCCCTGCGGCTGGGGGCGGCGTGGGCAGGCGCGGCCGGGGACCCGCCGCCGGAGCCGCTGGAGGCCGGGATCACCTTCGCACCCGTAGGCCGCCTCATCCCGCAGGCGCTGGCCGCCCTGGCCCCGGGCGGGGTGCTCGCCATCAACGCGGTCCACCTGCAGGACGGCATCCCCGCCTTCGATTACCGCCTGCTCTACGGTGAGCGGGTGTTGCGGTCGGTGGCCAACGCCACCCGCCGGGACGCCTGGGAATGGATGTACTGGGCGGACCAGGCCGGGGTGGAGCCCGAGGTGGAACGCTGGCCCATGAGCCAGGCGCGGGAGGCCCTGGTGCGGGTGAAGGCGGCGGCGGTGCAGGGCAGCGCGGTCCTGGTCCGGGGCGGGGACAGCTGAGCGGTCTACCCCGCCGTTGCTTGACGGTCCCCGCAACTTTTTTCATCATGCTGGGGGACGAAAGGGGCGGACTATGCGCATCGGCTGTCATCTCAGCGTCGCCAAAGGCTACGCAGCCGCCGTGGCCCGGGCTCCCGGGCTGGGGGCCAATTGTTTCCAGTACTTCACCAAGAATCCCCGCGGCTTCCGCAACGCCAAGCCGGTCGACCAGGCCGACGCCGCCCGCGGGCGGGAGCTTCTGGCGCAGGAGGACGTGGTCACCATCGGCCACGCCCCTTATTTGATCAACCTGGCCAGCCCCGACGACGAACTTTACCACCTGTCCATCGAGGCCCTGGTGGGGGACCTGGTGGTGGCCGAGGCCCGGGGCAGCTACGGGGTGGTGGTCCACTGCGGCAAGGGCAAGGACCGCGACCGGGCCTGGGCCCTGGCCCGCATGCAGGAGGCCCTGGCCACCGTGCTGGGGCGCTACAGCGGGCCGGTGCGCCTGCTGCTCGAGAACACGGCCGGGCAGGGGTCCGAGATCGGGACCACCCTGGAGGAGCTCCTGCTGTTGGCTGAACCCTTCGCCCCCGAACGGCTGGGGTTCTGCTTCGATACCCAGCACGCCTTCGCGGCCGGGGTAGTGCCGGACGGGGAGGTCACCGCCTTCCCCGGCTTTGCCGAACCGCGTTACCTGGACCGGCTGGGTGCCATCCACCTGAATGACTCCATGGTCCCCTTCGGCGCCCGCCGCGACCGCCACGAGCTCATCGGCCAGGGGTTCATCGGGCCCCGCCGCATCCGGGCCGTGCTGGCCGATCCCCGGTTACAGACGGTGCCCTTCTACCTGGAGACGCCGGTGGCCAAAGAGGCCCAGTACGCGGACGAGATCCGGACCTGCCACGCCCTGCTGGCCGGCGACCCCGACGCCCTGGCCCTCACCAACCGTGACGCCCCCGCTGAAGGGGGCGCGCGCATCCCCGAATAGACAGGAGCATGATTCTGTGGGCCCTGCCATCCTGATCTACAATCCCGCTGCCGGCAACGGGCATGCGCGGCGGGTGTATGAATCCCTGCGCCCGGAACTGGAACGCCGGGGGGTGGAGGTCCGCGCCACCGAAGGCCCCGGCCACGCCACCGACATCGCCCGCGGCCTGGCCGGCGAAGCCGTCACCGTGGTGTCCTTAGGCGGGGACGGCACCCATCACGAGGTGGTGAACGGGCTGGGCCCCCACGCTCGGGCGGTGCTGGCCGTGATCCCGGCCGGTACCGGCAACGACTTTGCCCGCGTGCTCGACCTGCCCCCCGATCCCCTAGGCTGCCTGGCCGTGGCGCTGGATGAGCCGGGCCCCCAGGGTCCCCGCATCCGGCAGCTGGACCTGGGCCAGGTCAACCGCACCTATTTCCTGACCGTGGCCGGCATCGGCTTCGACGCGGAGGTGGCCGGCTGGGTCAACGCCCGCCAATCCCGCAAGGGGTCCGGCACCTGGACCTTCGTGCGCGGCATCCTGGCTAATCTGTTCACCTACCGCTTCCGCCCCCTGGAGGTGCACGTGGGCGAGGCCGCCCGCCGGCGGGAGACCTTCATGCTCACCGCCGGCAACACCCCGTTCTATGCCGGGGGCATCCACATCTGCCCGGGGGCCGACCCCACCGACGGCCTCCTCACGGTGCTGTGGGTCGGCCGCCTGCCCCGCCTGGAGGTGCTGCCGCTGCTGGTCAAGGCCTATCGCGGCAACCACACCGGCCACCCGGCGGTTGAGACCTTTAACGCCGCCCGCCTGGAGGTGAACGGTCCGCCCGAGCTCTGGGTGGACGCCGACGGCGAACTCATCGGCCACCTGCCAGTAACCCTGGGCGTGGTCCCCAAGGCGCTGGCGGTGCGGGCGGGAGCCGGCGCCTGACCATGCCGGCGCCCACCTGGCCTGCGGACCTGCCCCCGTTTCTGTGGGGCGCAGCCACCTCCGCCCACCAAGTGGAAGGCGGCACCGACAACGACTGGACCGATTGGGAGGCGGCGGGCCGGGTGCGGGGGCAGGCCCGTTCCGGCGCTGCTTGCGACCATTGGCACCGCTACCGGGAGGACCTCGACCTTCTGCAGGCCATCGGCCTCAACGCCTACCGGTTCTCGGTGGAATGGAGCCGGGTGGAACCTGAGCCCGGCCGGGTCGACCCCGCCGCCCTCGACCATTACCGTGAGGTAGCCCGGGCCGCCCGGACGCGCGGCCTCATCCCCTGCGTGACCTTGCACCATTTCACCCTCCCCCGCTGGTTCGCGCGCCGGGGCGGCTTCGCCGCCGCCGGGGCCGGACGCCCCTTTCTGGCCCAGGTAGCGCGCACGGTACGGGCCCTGGCCCCCTGGGTCCCCTGCTTCGTGGTCTTCAACGAGCCGCTCATTTATGTGCTGATGGGCTATGTCCGCGGGGAATGGCCGCCAGGCCTGCGCCAGCCGCACCGCCTGCTCACCCTTTCCCGCCGTCTGGCCCGCCTGCAACGGGAAGCCTATGCCGTCATCAAGGCCGAGGCTCCCGGGGCGCTGGTGGGGGTGGCCAAGCACCAGGTGCACTTCCTGCCTGCCACCCCCCGCTGGCGGGACCGGGCGGCGGCGGCCCTGGCCGGCCGCCTGTTCAACGATGCCTTCCTGGAAGCGGTGGCGGACCGCCTAGACTTCATCGGACTGAACTACTACACCCGCAACTGGGTCACGGCCCGCCACCCTCACCCCCGGTTTCCATCCCCCCGGCGGACCGGGGGGACCGGTCACGGACATGGACTGGGAGGTGGATCCTGAAGGCCTGGAGGTCCTGCTGCACCGGCTGGCCCGCTTCCGGCTCCCCATCGTGGTGACCGAGAACGGTATCGCCACCACCGATGACGGCTTCCGGACCGCCTTCCTGGAGGCGCATCTGGCCGCCCTGGCCCGCGCCGGAGCGGCCGGGGTCCCGATCCGGGGCTACTTCTACTGGGCCGCGCTGGACAACTTCGAATGGGCCCTCGGCTTCGGCCCCCGCTTCGGCCTCATCGCGGTGGACTACGCCACCCAGGCCCGCCGGGTGCGGCCGTCGGCGGCGGTCCTGGGCGCCTGGGCCCGGGCGGGACCGCCTAGCGCACCGCCACCACCGTCACCGACGGGCGACCGCCTTTAAAACAGGCAGCCCGGTCCCGGGCATCCAGCCGGCCCTCCGCCACCAGGCGGTCCAGCACGGCGGCGTCCAGCCGCGGCTGCCGGGCCAGCGCCCCCCGCCAGAGGGCGGACAGCACCGCCCGACTGCTCTCGGGCATAGGCAGGATGGCCAGCTGGGCGGCCAGGTGCTCGGCCAGGGCGGGGTCCGCCACCGTCCATTCGGCGGGAAGCGCCTGCCACTGGCCGGCGGCGGTCAGCACGCGCCGAGCGGCCTCCGGGTCCAACCGCCCCGGCCGGCTGTAGCGGGTGACCGTCAGCGGCCCCACTGCCAGCGGGAAGGCCTCCGGCGGCCAGGGATCCAGTAGGGCCAGGACCCGCTCCCGCACCACCGCCTCCTCGTGTTCCAGTTCCTTCAGCTGCCGGCGCAGGCGGGCCAGACGGGTGACCGCCTCTACCAGCTCCGGCCCCGGCTGCAGCGCTTTTCCGGCGCCCAAGACGCCCGTCCCCCCTTCGCGGCCGGGGTTGCCGTCCCGGCCGTTTCCACGATATGGGGCACAGGCGGCCGGGATGCCGGGGGCCGCTGGCGGTGCCGCGGCAGGTGGCGGAGGGGAGGGCCCGGCCGGGGTCTCTACCCGCCCCATGGTTCCCGCCTGCCGGATCGCCAGCGGCGCCCCCGCTTCGGGCTCTCCCGGCTCCAGGGGCCCGGCGGGCGCCGCCGCAGCCCCCGCGGTGGCGGGCGGCAGGCGGTGCGTCCAGCCGGATGACCGGCCGATGGCGCAGCAGCGCTACCGCTGGGGTGGGCCCTCCCCCGGTACCTGCCGGCGTAGGCGCCTTCCGGGCGGAGGGGGCAGCCGGAGGGCGGCGGGCCATGGGGCCGCCTGCCGTCAGACGGGAAGGAACCGCGGCAAGGGAAACGCCAGGCCCCGGCCGCAGGTCGGGCGGCTCCGGCCACGGCCTTTCTCCCTGTCCGCGGGACCTGCGCACCGGCCGGACCCGGGAACCGGGAAACCTTTCCGGGCCCGCCGGCGTTTGGCGTAGACAGGAGGCGGAGACGGGTGAAGGCAGGCATTCTGTGGGGAATGGTGGCAGCGGGGGCACTGATGGCGGGGGCGGCGGTAGGCGTGGACCGCTACCTGGCCTCGGTGCAGCATCTCGGGGAAGCCTACCGGTCCCTGGGCCGGGCCGGCGGGGCGGCCGCAGTACCGGCGTCGGCGAGCACGGCCCTCACCGCGGCCGGGCAGGACCTGACCCGGGCCCAGGCGGATGCCACGGCCCTCACCCGCGAGGCGCAGGCGGTCTCCACCCTCACCGGGCAGGTCCTGCAACTGGCCTCCCCTGCCGCCGCCCGCGATCCGGGCGCGACCGACCCTTCACCCCTGGAGGCCTCCCTGGCCCAGGCGGTCCTGCGCCTGGACGCCACCGGCGCCGACCTGGAGGCAGCGGTATCGGCCGGGCTGGCCGACGACCGCCGGGCGGGTTCCCGGCTGACCGCCCAGGCGGACGCCAACCGCCAGGCGTTGCAGCAGCTGGGGGACACCGCCCTGCACCTGCTCGCTACCGCCCGCGGCGACCTTACCCGAGCGGCCGCCGCGGTGCGGACCTGGTCGTCCATCCACCACCAGGCTCCGGGCTCCCTGGGGGTCACGGTGGCCGACCCCCCCGCCGACTGGACGGCAAGCGGCTGCGAGATCATCCGTGCCCAGAGTGGGGGGCCGGCGGCCGCTGCCGGCCTGGTCGGCGCCGCCCAGCGCACCGACCCGGTGGGAGACCTCATCGCCGCCATCACCGACCGCAGCGACGGCAACCGCACCTGGGCCACCCCCGACTGTGCCGCGTTTACGGCCGCCATGGCCCGGACCCGGCCCGGGGACCGTCTGGTGATCCACTACTGGCACCGCCAGGTGATCTGGTACCTGCTCTCCGGGCGCTGGGTGGCCCGCAGCGTCGCCCTCACCCTGCCGGGCACCCCGGAACCCGCCACCCGGGGGAGCGGCGCCTGCCCGCCGCCGGTGAGCGGCCGCTTCACCTCCCCCGCGGAGGGCAACCGCATCCCGCTCACCCTGATCCTGGACGGGCCGGCTGCCACCGAAACCCTGCCGGTGTTCCTGGACACGGGCGGGGTGAACTCCATCCTGCCCCAGAGCGTGCTGCAGGCAGCCGGCTTCCAGCCGGTGGGGGTAACCAGCCTGGGCGGGGTGGTCCCGGGGGCGACCAGCACCGCCTACCGCTACCGGATCCCCGGACGGGACCTGGAGGTCCTCGACCAAGGGCAGCCGGTACCCCTGGCCCGCGGCACCCTGACCGTCATGGGCGTGCCAGACCTGGCGCTGGCAGTGGTGGGGCCGGACGTGCTCACCCATGGGGCGGCCTTCAGCACCAACGGCAGTTCCTGGACCCTCACCCCGCCCTGCGGCTAACGGGCGTCCGCTACCCCCCGTTCCGTGCGCAGCACCGCCATCACCCGCGCGGGGTCGACGATCCAGGGGCCGTCGCGCCGGATGCGTACCCGTGCCTCTTCCCCGGGGCGCAGCACCACCGTGCGCTCCCCATCGAGGGCCACGCTGGCGCCCTGGCCGTCCCGCCGGGCCAGCACCCGTTCCCCGTCCAGGGGCAGGGTCCCGTGGCTGCGGACCCAAAAGGTATCCAACAGGCCGGGGGCCAGCACCGCGTCCCGCCGCAGGCGCCCTTGGCCGGGGCCGTCCAGGTCCAGCCAGACCCCGTGCTCATCCTCGGGGCCGACTGGGGCCACCAGCCCACCGATGTTGGACAGGCCCGGACGGGTGGGGTCGGCCACCGCCAGCACCAGGGTCTCCACATCGCCGGCATGCCAGACCGCCAACGCGCCCGTGAACGGCTGCCGCACCAGGGCCACATCAATGAGGGCCACCTCCTCGACCCCGGACGGGGTGCGCACATGCAAGAGCTTGGCGCGCCAGCCGACCTCCGCCGGGTCCAGCCGCCCTTCCGCCACCCGCGCGGCCGCCAGCCCCGCCACTGTCTGGTCGCCGGTCCAGCAGGCCACATTGTTGGTGCCGCCCGCCACCGGCACCAGGGGTACCGGCACGCCCGCCTGCGCCGCATTGCGCTGGGTGCCGTCCCCGCCCACCACCACCAGCACCCGGGCCCCGGCCGCGGTCAACAGCCGCGCCCAGGCGGTGGTGCGCTGCGCAGACAGCCACTGATCGGGGTCCTCGTCCTTCAGCAGGGTGACAAACCCCTCCGGGAAGGCCCGCGCCACCAGCTGCCCGTACCCCGCGTCGTCATCCACCATCAGGACCCGGGTCCCGGGCAGGGCCTGCACGCCGGCCAGGATGCGCCGCACGGTCAGCACCTTGTCGGCGGCGGAAGCCAGGGAGGCGGCCGAGACGACCCGCCGGATGTCACGGCCAGCCATGGGGTTGAGGATAACCCCGACCGCAATGCTGCGGCTCATGGCGTCACCCCGGGCCCGCCCGGCTCCCCCTCCAGCATCTTGGCCAGCAGGCGGCAGAGCTGCCGCTGTTCGGCGCCTTCCAGGCGGCCCAGCAGCACCTCCAGGTGCCGGATCTGCTGCAGCCGTTCCCGGCCCAGGAGGTCCTCACCCCGCGGGGACAGGCGCAGCCAGACCATCCGCCGGTCCTGAGGGTCCCGGTCCTTGACCACCAGCCCCTTCTGGGCCAGGGCTTCCACCGCCCGGGTGGCGGTGGGACCGGCCACCCGCAACAGCGCCGCCACCTCCATGAGGGTCGCGGGACCGTGGTCGCGGACCAATGCCAGCACGTGGTACTGGGTGGGCGTGATGTGGAACAGGTCCTCCCGCTCGCGGCGGAAACCCCGTCCCAGGGCGCGGAAGAGGGCGAAGGTCAGGTCAAACAGCCGCCCTGTATCCCGCACATCGTCCAATGTGGCCATGCTTTCCGGCCCCATCGCTGCCTGTCTCCCTTGCCGATGGCATTAGGCTACGACTACGACACGTACCACCATAGCACACCCGGAGGGGTCCGATCGCATCAAGCCCCGTCCGCCGCCGGCGGGTCCGGCAGCGGCCAGCGGTAGCCCGGCCACCAGGCCCAGCGGCCCAGGAGGGCGAGGGAACCGGGCACCAGCAGCATCCGCGCCACCAGGATGTCCAGGAGCAGGGCCACGCTCATGCCCACCGCCAGGGTGCGGATGACCGGCAGACGGCTCACCAGCTCGGCCAGGAACACCGTCACCATGGTAAGGCCCGCCCCGGTGATCATGCCCCCCGTGTCGGCCAGGCCCGCCTCCGCCGCCGCCCGCGCCTCCAGGCCCCGGCGGGCGTATTCGCGGATGCGGTGGACCAGGATGACTTCATAATCCATCGAAAGCCCGAACAGCATGACGAAGATGATGGGAGTGATGCTGCTGTCCAGATGTTGGGGGGCAAAGCCCCAGCGTCCGTCCTGCACCACCAGCACCAGCACCCCGGCGGTGGCCAGGGCCACCAGCCCGTCAAAAACCAGGCCCAGCCCCGCCGCCGCCAGGGACCCGGTAGCGGCAAAGAGCACCCCCAGCGCCACGGCGGCGGTGGCGGCCAGCACCCACGGCAGGGAGCGGGCGACCAGCCGGTTGAAGGAGTGCACCAGCCCCAGCACCCCCCCGATGCCCCACCGCCAGCCCCGGGGCAGGGTGGCGGCCAGCACCCCCTGCATGCGGGACAGCAAGCGGGCGGTGGCGGTACTATCCGGGCCGGAACGGGCCACCACCGTCAGCTGGATCCAGCCGGGCGGGGCGGCAAACGGGCGCAAGACGGCCGGCAGGGGCCCGGCTGCCAGCCGGGCCAACGTCGAGGGCGGCCCCGCGGGCGCCGCCACCCGCGCCACATCCCCCAGCCGGCCCAGCCGCCGGGCCACCCGTTCCGCGGTGGCCCACACCGCCGCACGGGTCAGGGGCCGGGGGCTTTCCAGCACCACCGGCAGGGGCGCGATGGAGCCGGCCCCGAAATCCTGCTGCTGGCGCACCACCGCCAGGTGCAGCCGGGTATCGGGGGCCAGCAGGGCCCCCAGGTTGGCGGGCGTGGACATGACGAACTGGCGTGCCCACCAGGCCGGCACCGCCAGCAGCACCAGCCCCGCCAGCAGCACCGGCAGCGGCCGGGCCAGCAGGCGTCGGGCGAGGCCCGCCCAGAACCGGGTCAGCGCGGCAGGCCGCGGCAGGCGGCCCCGTTCGGTGGCATGCCCCAGGATGGCCAGCAGCGCGGGCAGAAAGGTAAGGGTCACCGCCAGCACCGCGAATACCGCCACCGCCCCCCCGATGGCCAGCCCGTTCCAGTAGGGGGTGCGGGGGATCAACAGGCTCAAGAGGGACAGCCCCACCGCCAACCCGGAAAAGAACACCGAGCGCCCGGCGGTGGCCATGGCCTCGTCCACCGCCGCCTCCACCGGGCTTCCGCGCCGCAGGGCGGTGCGGAAGCGGGTGCTGAGGAAAAGGGAGTAATCAATCCCGACCCCCAGGGCAAAGAAGCTCACAATGTCGGTCAGGTACACCGACAACCGGAGGTGCGCTTCCAGAACGTCGATGACCGCCAGCGCCCCCGTCGCCCCCACTCCCGCCACCAGCAGGGGCAGGAGGGCCGCCACCAGGGAGTCGTAGACCAGGAACAACAGCACCAGCAACAGGGGCAGGGCGATCAGGCCGGAGACATGCAGGGTGCGCTTCGCCTCCCGCAGCACGGCGTTGCTGACAGCGGTGGGGGTAACCGCCTCCACCCGCACCCCCGGCCGCCGGGCCAGGGCGGCCACCGCCGCCGCCCCCTGCCTGCCGCAGCCGGGCCGCCGCCGGCCCCGGCGGCAGGGCCACGTCCAGCATCACCGAACGGGGGTGGCCGGGCAGGGCCCCGATGTGCACCAGCCCGGCCGGGAGCAGCAGCGGCCGCCCGCCCACCTGCACCAGCGCCCGGGTCCAGGCTGTCTGCACGGTCCCGGCGCCGGCACCCTCCACCAGCCAGCTGAGGGTGGGGGCCGCGCCGGCCCGGAAGCGGTAGAGCTGGTGATCCGCCCAGGCCGCCCGCCCGCGCGGGTTGTCAAATCCGCCCCCCACCAGACCGTGGGTGACCTGCAGGGCTTCGGGCAGCGCGACCGCCGCCACCAGCACCCACAGCGTGACCAGCCACCAGCGCCAGCGCATCCACTTCAATCCCGCTTCCTCCGTTTTCCATCCCGATTGCGGCCACCGGCACCCCGGCCGGCCCCATCCGGCGCCCGCGGCCATGGCGACCGCCGCAAGATGACGGTACAATCAGCCGTAGCCGAATGCCGCCCCGCGGGGGCGGCCGATTCCGCCCCGCGCGACGGGGCCGTCCGAAGGAGGGCGGGGGTGAACCGCACGCTCGACGTGTACCTGATCCGCCACGGGGAGAGCGAGGCCAATGCCGCCGGCCGGCTGGCCTCCCGCCTGTGGGACCCCCACCTGACCGAAAAAGGCCGGCAGGAGGCGGCGGCCCTGCTGGAGCGGCTACGGCCGCTGCCGGTGGTAGCCCTGCTGTCGAGCCCCCTCGCCCGGGCACGCGAAACCATCGCCCCCCTGGCCGAGGCGTTGGGCCTGCCGGTGACTATCCTCCCCGATCTCCGGGAAGTGGACCTCGGCCGCTGGGACGGGGAACGCCTGGCCGATATCGCCGGCCGCGACCCCGAGCACTACCGCCGCTGGCGTCAGGACCCCGAACGCTATCCGCCCCCCGGAGGGGAACCCATCCGGGCGGTGGGGGCCCGGGTGCTGGCCGCCCTGGATGCCTGGGCGGGGGACACCACCGGCACCGTCATCGCTGCCACCCATGCCGACTGCCTCAAGGGGGTGGTGCTGGAGGTGCTGGACGCAGCCGGCCCCGCCGCCCGGCGGCTGCTGGTGCCCAATGGGGCGGTGGTCCACCTTCGGCGCCTGCCCGAGGGCTGGATGCTGGTGCTGGACCGTTAGGCGCCGGCCTCCGGCCGGCGCAGCAGACGGCCCACCGCCGTCGCCAGGTCCTGCTGAGCGGTATGCGGGCTGGGCTCCGCCCGCACGCTGACCAGGCCCCCGTCCAGGGGCCGCGGCGCCGGCAGCTGCAGCGCGGCCAGGCGCACCGGCCGCACCGGCCCCGGGTCGTAGCCGGCCAGGCCGGCAATGGTGCGGGTCAGGGCGTAGCGGCTCATGCGGTCCCGCCCCGCCAGGTGCACCACCCCCTGGGTCCCGCGCTCCAGGAGATCCAACGCCCGGCGCACCAGGTCGGAAGCGTAGGTGGGGGTATTCAACTGGTCGATAGCGGCCGGCACCGGCTGTCCGGACGCCAGCTGCTCCAGCACGCGGTAGACGAAATTGCGGGGCCGGGCTTCCTCGCTATAGATCCAGGCCGTGCGCACAATGAGCAGGCGGGTGCAGTGGTCGAGCAGCCAGCGCTCCGCATCCAGCTTCTGCCGCCCGTAGGCCATCAGGGGCCGGGGCGGGTCGTCCTCGCTGTAGGGGCCATGGCGGCCGTCGAACACGTAATCGGTAGAAAAGAAGACCACCTTGAGGCCCCGCAGTTCGGCCGCCTCCGCGACCCGGCGCGGACCCAGCACATTGACCGTGTAGCCCCATTCCGGATCCCGCTCGCAGCGGTCGACGTCGGTGGCGGCGGCCGGGATCCAGACCACATCCGGTTCCGCCTCGTCCAGGAAGCGGGCGACCGCCTCCCCGTCCGTCATGTCGAGCGGGGTCAGACCCGGGGCCGGATGGCGGAAGGCGGTGCCCCGCACCTCGCCCCGCTCCGCCGCCACCGCGGCCACCGCGGTGCCGACCTGACCCGAGGCCCCGATGACGACGCTGCGCACGGCCCCGCCCCCGTTTCTCCCGGTTCTACTGCTGCTCTTGGGCCTGAATCCGGCCGGCGAACTCCCGCACCGCGGCCCGGGCGTCCCCCATGGCGCCCATGCCCAGCCCCAGGTGCATGCGCTGCAGCATGTGGGCCATGCCGCCTCCCATGGTGTAGGCCAGGACATGCGTGACCTGATTCTCCATCAGGAAGCGCGCCACCCGGGCATGATGCTCCCCTTCGACGCTCTGGTCGTGCAGCACATCCCAGCCCACCGCCACCTCGTTCCAGCCGGTAATGCGGGGCTCCCCCTCCGCCTCGGCGGCCGGTTCGACATCCACTAGCGCCACCCGCGCCGCACGGCCCCAGCGGGGGTCGATGGTCCCATCGGGGTTTACGGGGACACAGATCCGTATTGCCACGTCGCCTCGTCCCTTCGCCCGCCCCCAGGCGGGTGCTCTCGAGTCTGGAGCCCGGGGCGGCCGGGTGCGCCCTTGCGCCCGGCCCGGGGGCTCCTGGGCTTAATCTAGCATAGCCGGGCCCGCGGGCAAAAAGTGCCCGCCATCCCCAAGTCAAACAACCGGCTAGGTATAATGGATAGCGGAGGTGAACCCGAATGGCAAAAGTCCTCATCCTAACCGGTGATGCCGGGGAATCCCTGGAGGTGCTGTACCCCTATCAGCGGCTGCGGGAGGAAGGGTACGAAGTCCATATCGCGGCCCCTGAGCGCAAGGTCATCCAGACGGTGGTCCATGACTTCGAGGCGGGATTCGACACCTACACCGAAAAGCCCGGGTACCGGGTGCGGGCCGACCTGGACTTCAAGCATGTAAATCCTGACAACTACGTGGCCCTGGTCATCCCCGGCGGCCGCGCGCCGGAATACATCCGCAACGACCCTGACTTCCAGCGCATCGTCAAGGCCTTCTTCGAGCGCGAGGCACCGGTGGCGCAATTGTGCCATGCCCCCCTGGCCCTGGGCCCACTGGGCCTGTTAAAGGGCCGCCAGAGTGCGGGCTACCCGGCCCTGGCCCCCGACATCACCGCGGCCGGGGCCACCTTTGTGGACGGGGCGGCGGTGGTGGACGGCACCATGGTCTCCGCCCGCGCCTGGCCCGATCACCCGGAATGGATGCGGGAATTCATCCGGATCCTGCGCCAGCGGGCTCCGGTCAACGCCTGATCCCGTAGGGGCGGGCCAAAGCCCGCCCCGATTTGTAAACCACATGTAAGGTTGTTGGCGCCGGCCCCGGCTGCCTATCCTTATTCATATTATTTTGACTTTATTCAAGGACCCAACAACGGTTGCATTTTCATTCACAAGCCCGTATAGTTACGGTAGTTGTACGGTCGTTTACCCATCCCCCGGTTATGTTTGTGTCCGGTATGGTCCGGCCGCCGCGTGTGCGCCGGCCGCTTGCCGTCCCGGCCCGCCGCCCGCGGCGGCGGGCCTCAGCGACCCCGGTCGACAGCACCTTCCCCGGCGGGCTCCCGCCTGGTGCCCGGCCGGGGGTCGCGTCATCGACGCGGGGGATCCCGCGGTACCGGCCTAACCGGTAGCCCGGGAGGAAGGATCCGGTTCCCCTCCGGGGTGGCTGTGGAAGGACTTCGCGGTGGAGGCCGCACGATTTGGGAGGGACTGTGATGGATCCTGCGCTTTCCCCTCGCTTGGCGAGCTGGGTTCACCGGTACATCGGGCAGGAGCGGGACGCCTGTGCCCTGTTCGGCATCGTGCGCAAGGAGGCCACGGCGGCGGACCAGGAGTCCCCGTGGCAGCTGGCGGTGGAGGCCCTGACGGCCATGGATCACCGGGCCGGCTGGGTGGACGGCAAGAGCGACGGCACCGGCATCCTGGCCGATATCCCGGTGGCGGCCTGGAACGCCCGCCTGCAGACGGCCGGCCTGGAGCCGGTGGCCGGCAGTGAGCGGTTCTGGCTCCTGACCACCGTCACCCCCATTGGGGAGCGGCGGGCCATGAATGAGGCCCTCACCGGGGTTCTGGCGGCCTTCGGTTTCCGGCTGCTCCTCTCCCACACCGAGCTGGGCGACGGGCGCGACCTGCTGGAGGCCCACGCCCTGCTCTACGAAGGGACGGGCAGCCTGCCCGAGCGGACGCGCTTCGCCCTGCTCGAGGAGCTGGAGCGGGCCTTCCCCGGCCGGATCGCCTCCCTGAGCCGGCGCTACACGGTGCTCAAGGTCACCAACGGGCCCCAGCGCCTGGCGGAAATCCTGCGCGCCAACTGGGGGGAAAGCTACCTGCCGCGGGCGGTCATCGGGCACAACCGCTTTTCCACCAACACCACCACCGAGCTATCGCGGGTGCAGCCCTTCGTCAACCTGGCCCACAACGGCGAGATCGACACCATCGACCAGCTGGAGCGGGAGATGGTGGCCTTCGGCATCGAGGCCATCCCGTCGGGTAGTGACTCCCAGAACCTGGACCGGGTGGTCAGTGCCCTGGCCTGGCAGGAAGGCCTGAGCCCGGCCGAGGCCGTGCGGCTGGCAGTGGCGCCCTCCCCCGCCCTCATCGACCGCCTGCCGGCGGCCGGGCGCGCGGCCTGGCGCTACCTGGAGGCCCTCTGGGGCCCCTGGGCCCAGGGTCCGGCCGGGGTACTGGTGCTGGAGGGCAACAGCCTGGTGGCGGCGGTGGACGCCATGGGCCTGCGGCCCCTCTGGCTGCTGGAGACGGCCGAAGCCTTCATCCTGGCCTCGGAGCCGGGGGTGGTGCCCTCCGGGCGCTGGGTGGCGGAGCCGCGCTCCATCGGGCCCGGCGAGCTGCTGGCCCTGGAATGGGAGGACGGGGGCCCGGTCCGGGTGGTGGAAGGCGAGGAGGTCTTCCGCCGGCTGGCCGCCCGTATCCCGGACACCGTCATCCCCGAGGTTTCCCTGCCCCCGGCAACGGAGCCGGGGCCGGAGGTGCCGGCCTGGCGGTACGTGGCCGACGGTTGGCACAAGGACGACCAGACCCTGGTGCAGACCTGGGCACGGGAGGGCAAGGAGCCCATCGGTTCCCTGGGTTTTGACGGCCCCCTGGCAGCCCTCTCCGAGGGCCTGGCCAACCTGAGCGACTACCTGCAGGAAACGGTGGCGGTGGTGACCAACCCGGCCCTCGACCGGGAGCGGGAGAGCGAGCACTTCCGCCTGGAGCAGTACGTCGGCCGCCGTCCCTCCTGGGACCGGCCCTGGGTGCCGGGGGACGGGCTGTGGCTCAAGCGGCCCTGGCTGGACCACGCGGGGCTGGAGGCCCTCATCGCGCGCTTCGCACCCCGGGTCGCCCGCTTCCCCCTGCTGTGGGATCCGGCGGTGGATGAGATCACCACCGCGGAACGGCTGGCGGAGGCGGTACTGGAAGCACTGGAGAACAGCGAGGTTCGGCTGGTGGTCCTCAGTGACGAGGGGGCCTACCGGAGCCCCCAGGGTCCGGCCGCCCTGGATCCCGCCCTGGCTGTGGCCACCCTCGACCGCCGGCTGCGCAACACCCGCCGGCGCCGGGACGTGGGCGTGGTGGTGGAAAGCGGTATGATCCGCAACCTGCATGACATCATGGTCCTGCTGGGGCTGGGGGCGGAAGCGGTGGTGCCCAGCCTGCTCTGGGCCCTGGTGCCGCCGGAGCGGCGGACGGTGGTCAGTGACGTGCTGGCCTCGGGCGCGGAAAAGGTGCTTTCCACCATGGGCATACATGAGCTGGAGGGCTACGGGCACGTCTTCTCCGCCATCGGCCTGCCGGAAGCGATGGCGCGCGCCCTGGGCGTGGTCAGCTTTGCCGCCCCGGCCGCCATGGACGCCTTCCTGGTGCGGCGGGCGGACGAGGCGCGCACCCGCCTGGCCTGCTTCGGGCAGGAGCAGCTGAAGCCCACCGCCATCCCGCGGGCAACCGGGCACGTGCACCGGGCCGCCCAGGAGCTGGCGGAGGGCACCATCAGCGGCCTCGAGTACCGGCAGCGGACCCGGGAATGGGAGGCCCGCCACCCCATCGCGCTGCGCCACACGCTGGGGTTCCGCAACCTGCGCGGGGGCCGGCACAGCGGGGGCACGGTGGACCTCTCCATGGGGGAGCACGACCTGCCGTTCGTCATCTCCTCCATGTCGTTCGGGTCCCAGGGGGAAACCGCCTTCCGGGCCTACGCCGAGGCGGCCCGCATCCTCAACATGCTGGCCATGAACGGGGAGGGCGGCGAAATCCCGGACATGGTCGGCCGCTACTACCGCTGGCGGGGGCATCAGATCGCGTCTGGGCGCTTCGGCATCAACACCGCCATGATTAACGGCGCCGCCTATGCCGAGATCAAGATCGGGCAGGGGGCCAAGCCCGGCGAGGGCGGTCACCTGCCCGGGACCAAGGTGTCGGTCAAGGTGGCCCAGGCGCGCAAGGCTGTGCCCGGGATCGACCTCATCTCGCCCAGCAACAACCACGACCTCTACTCCATCGAGGACCTGCAGGAGCTTATCGACGAGCTTAAGGAGGCCCACCCGGGGTTGAAGGTGGTGGTGAAGGTGCCGGTGGTGCCCAACATCGGCACCATCGCCGTTGGCATCGTCAAGGCGGGGGCGGACGTGGTCAACCTGTCCGGATTCGACGGCGGCACGGGGGCGGCCCGCATGCATGCCCTGCGCCATGTCGGGCTGCCGGCCGACATCGGGGTGCCGGTGGTGCACGCTGCCCTGACCCTGGCCGGCCTGCGCAACCGGGCCGAGATCTGGGCCGACGGCGGCATGCGCAGCGCCGACGACGTCCTGCGCATGATCCTGCTGGGGGCCAACCGGGTAGGCTTCGGCACCCTGGCTATGGTGGCGCTGGGCTGCACCGTCTGCCGGCGCTGCCAGACCGACACCTGCCACGTAGGCATCGCCACCCAGATTGAGAGCCTGGAGGAGGCGCGGGAACGGGGGCTACGCAAGTTCCAGCCCCAGGAGCTCGACCGCGCCGTCACCCACTTGGTGCGCTTCTTCTCCGGCCTGGGCGACGCCCTGGCCGAGAACCTGCGCGAGCTGGGCATCACCCGCCTGGCCGATGCGGTGGGCCAGTCCCAGTACCTCGTGCAGGAGCGCTTCCGGGAGCAGGTGGCCTACGAGGACTTCATCGCCCAAAGTGCGTTGGCGGTTAACGAGGCCCAGTCCAGCGAGGCGGTGGTGGGCCTGGCGGAAGGGGCCCCCCTGGGGGCGCCCCTGAAGCCCGCCACCCGCTTCTCCAGCCGCACCCGCCTCATCGGCACCGGGCCCTCGGGCCAGAAGGTGCGCCAGAACGACCCCGGCCTCCTCACCCTGCCGCGGGTGCAGCACGTGGCCGGTCAGGGCTTCGGTGCCTTCCTCAGTGAGGGGGTCACCCTCATCGCCGAGGGCGGGGCTCAGGACGGGGTCGGCAAGAGCGCCTCGGGGGGCACCATCGCGGTGATGAAGAGCCGCGGGGCCCACGGCCGCTGGCTGGGCGGGCATGTCGGCAAGAGCCTGGGCTACGGTGCCCAGGGCGGCACCCTGATTGTGCAGGGGACCGCCGACGCCCGCGCCGGCATCCGTCTGGCGGGCGCGGACGTCATCATCGCCGGTGATGACATCGACCGCGTGCCGGCGGCGCCCGACGACTGGCGGGGGACCCTCATCCGCGGCTTCGGTTTCGAGTACATGACCCGCGGACGGGCCCTGGTGTTGGGCGATCCCGGGCCCTGGCTGGCAGCGGGGATGACGGGCGGGGTGCTCTACCTCATGGTCGACCCCGCACGCGGGCTGACGGTGGATCATCTGCGTTCGCGCCTGGCCGCCAACGCCAAGGTGTCCCTACGGCCCATCGACAGCGAGGACCTGACCGCCATCCAGGAGCTGGCCGGCAAGCTGGCCGAGGCCTACCGTAACACCGGCCAGGATCACCGGGTGCCGGCCCTGGAGGCGCTGGTAGCCGACGCGCGGCGGCATTTCTGGAAGGTGGTGCCCGGCCTGGCGCAGACCGACCAGACCGAAGCCACCGAATGACCCTGGCGGGCGGTTCAGCGGGGGCGGGCTGGGGGCCCGCCCCCGGCCGTTTGCGGGCCTGCCGCCAGCAGTCCCCACCCCGCCGCCAGCAGCGGCAGCGCCGCCCAGGCGGCGGCCGGATATCCCCAACGGGCCACCAGCACGCCCCCCGCCGCCGAGCCCAGGGAGAGGCCGGCGTACAGGGCGGCATTGTTCCAGGCCAGGCTGCGCCCGCGGGCCGCTGCCGGCACCGCCGAGGCCAGGGCCTTCAGCTGGGCGATGTAGGCGCCGGCCGCCCCGAAGCCCCAGGCGGCCGCCAGCCACCAGGCGGTCCGGTTCCCGGCCGCGGCCCAGGCCAGCAGCGGCAGGGTGGCGCCCTGTGCCCCCATCGCCACCAGGGTGGCCCGGCGCTTGCCCAGCCGGTCCCCGGCCACGCCCCAGCCCAGGTTGCCGCCCAGCCCCAGGAGCCCGTAGACCGCCAGGACCCCGGCGATCGCGCCCCGCCCCATCCCGGCCCGCCCCAGGGCCGCCGGCAGGTAGGTGTACACCAGCCCCAGGGCGGCAAAGGCCGCCAGGCTGGCTGCCTGCACCCGCCACACCCGCGCCCAGGGCAAGGGCGGCAGGGCACCGGCGGGGTCCGGGCCCGGGCCCGCCGGCGGCAGGCGCAGGGCCAGCCCCACCGCGGCCGCCATGGCGGCTGCCGCCAGCACCGCCAGCGTCCCCCGCCACCCGGCCACCCCGGCCAGGAGCAGGCCCAGGGGAACGCCCGCCACCGTGGCCAGCGCGAACCCAGCCGAAGCCAGGCCCATGGCCAGCCCGCGACGGCCGTAGGGGAACTCGTCCCCCAGCTGGGCATAGACCGCCGGGGTCACGGCCGCTGCCGCCACCCCGGCTGCCACCCGCGCCGCCAGCAGAGCCGGGTAGTCGGGTGCCAGGGCGGAGGCCCATTCCGCCAGCACAAACAGGCCCAGCCCGCCCAGCAGGGTGCGGCGGCGCCCGAAGCGGTCGCTGACGCGCCCCAGGGCCGGCGACGCCAGGGTGTAAGCGGCGGCAAAACCGCTGACCAGCAGCCCGGCGGCCGGCAACCCCACCCCCAGGGCCCGCCGGATGAGGGGCAGGAGGGGCGCCACCAGGTAGAGGTCGCTGCCCACCACCAGCAGCACCCCGGTGAGGAGGAGCGCCCGCCCCCAGGGTAGCGTGGCCGCCGTCGTGCGTCCGGCCGCCGGTGCCGCCATCGCCCGCCTCCCTTCTGCCCCTGCCCCAGCGCGTACGCTACAATGGTCGGCAGGACGGTCCCGCCCCATACCCGGGCGGCCCCCGGCCCCATCCCCCTGCAAGGAGGACCCGTCACCATGGGGTTTGAGCCTGCCCGGCGCATGCGCCGCCTGCCCCCTCAGTTCTTTGCCGGACTGGTGGCGCGGGCCAATGCCCGCGCCGCCGCCGGCCGGCCGGTGATCAACCTTGGCCAGGGCAATCCCGACCTACCCACGCCGCGCTATATCGTGGAGGCCCTGCTGGCCGCAGGGCCCGATCCGCGCTTTCACCGCTACATCGGCTTCCGGGGCCTGGACACCCTCAAACAGGCGGCCGCCGGCTGGTACCGGCGCCGCTTCGGGGTGGAGCTCGACCCCGTACGGGAGGTCGCCATCCTCATCGGCACCAAGGTGGGCCTGCAGGAAATCGCCCTCACCCTGCTCAATCCCGGTGACCGGGCGGTGGTGCCGGACCCCGGCTATCCGGATTACTGGTCAGGCATCGCCCTGGCCGGCGGCGAGCTCACCCCCTGGCGCCTGGAGGCCGCCCGCGGCTTCGTCCCGGACCTTGCCGCCCTGCCGGCGGGGGCCCGGCTGGTGTTCGTCAATTCCCCCCAGAACCCCACCGGCCGCCTGCTGCCCCCCGCCTTCTACCACGGCCTCATCGACCGCGCCCGCCGGGAGGGGTTTGCGGTCGCCCATGACATCGCCTACGCCGACCTGGTCTTCCACGGGGAGGCGGTCTCCCTGCTGGCGATGCCCGGCGGCCGGGAGGTGGGGGTGGAGTTCTTCACCTTGTCCAAATCGTACAACATGGCCGGCTGGCGGATCGGGATCGCAGCCGGCAATCCCGATCTCATCGCCCTGCTGGAGGGCCTCCAGGACCACCTCCATACCTCCCAGTTCGGGGCGGTACAGATGGCGGCCGCTGCCGCCCTCAACGGTGACGGGCAGGATGTGGCGGCCCTGCGCGCGACCTACCGCCGGCGGATGCAAACGTTCGTGGAGGCTGCGGCCGCGACCGGATGGACGGTTCCCCCCTCCGAGGGCACCTTCTTCCTGTGGGCACCGGTACCCCCGGACCAGAGCGCAGCCGCCTGGGCGGACCGCTTCCTGGAGGAGGCGGACGTGGTGGTGGCCCCCGGCACCGGCTTCGGGGCCGGCGGGGAGGGGTTTGTGCGCATCTCCCTCACCGCCCCCGAGGCCGACCTGGCGGAAGCCGCCCGCCGGCTGGGCGCGGTGTTGCAGCGGGGCTAGGAGGGGAACACCGCCTGGGGCCACCGGTCCACGGCCCGACCCGCCCCTAGCCGGGGGAGCGCCCCGGCCAGTACAACGCCCAGGCGTCGAGGAGTAGCACACCCAGCACACCCAGGGCCCCGGCATCCCGGCCGGCGACCCCCATCAGGGGAACGGATAGCACCAGGGTCAGCACCGCCAGCCCCCGGGAGCGGCGGCGCGGACCCGGCTCCCCGGCTGGCCGCCGGGACTGCAGCACCCCCAGCAACTGGTCCACCAGCTGGTCCTCGTAGGCCGGACCCAACTCGCGGTGCGCCCGGATGATGGCCCGGATCTCCTCCCGGGTGCGGCGCTCCTCCTCCGGTCCCTGCGCCAACCCCCTGCCTCCTTCCCCGCGGTGCGGGATCGCCCCTCCGGCGCCGGCACCACAGCCCCGCCGGCAACCCCGCGGTACCGGCAGGGCGCCGGCCCCCGGAGGACGCCGCCCCTTGTATATACCTTGCAAGTTCATACATCCGGTTGTATAGTGAACCTATTCTTGCGACGATGGCACCTTTGGCGGAACAAGGAGCGGAGCATGGAGATTCGCCCGGCGGTCATGCACGACGTGGACGCCATTTACCGGTTGCTGGAGCATTACGCGAAGGAAGGGCTCCTCCTGCCCCGCAGTCACCTCTCCCTCTACCAGAGCCTGCAGTGCTTCTCGGTGGCGGTGGATGAGCACGACCAGGTACTGGGGGCTGCGGCCCTGCACATCCTGGGTCAGGGACTGGCGGAGGTGCGCTCGCTGGCGGTGGATCCCGGTCACCGCGGCCAGGGGGTGGGCCGGGCGCTGGTGGAGTATGTGGTGGCCCTTGCCCGCCGCCTGGAAATCGGCCGGGTCATCGCCCTCACCTACCAGACCGGGTTCTTTGACAAGTGCGGTTTCCGCATCATTTCCAAGGCGGCCCTGCCCCAGAAGGTGTGGAAGGATTGCCTGAACTGCCACAAGTTCCCCGTCTGTGACGAGGTGGCGATGGAGATCCGGCCCTACCGCGGCACCGCCGCTCCCGGCCTGGAGCCGGAGGGGGAAGCGGAGGGGGGCGCCGAACCTATCCAGCCCGTCTTCCGCCTCCCCTGACCGGCGTCTAGGGCAGCTGGTGCCGGCGCGTGCGCCCAGCACCCACGATGGCCAGCACGCCCAGGACCAGGGCCCACACCCAGTCCACATCCCGCACCCCCCGGGCCAGGAGGCCCAGTAGGCCGAAGGACAGAACCCGGATCGGCCAGATGTTTCCGATGAAGCCTACCACCCAGGCCGCAGCCAGCAGCCCCAGCTGGGCTAGGCCTTGCAGCCACTTGCCCAGGATGAGGGTGCCGAGGCCGGGCACCAGGAGATTCACGACGGTCCCCGTCAAGGCCCGTCCGATGGTCATGACGCGCCTCCTTTCCCCCAGCGGGACCGTACCGCTGCCGCACCTCCACCCTAGCAGTTACCTCCCGGCCCTGCAAGGCGCCCCCGGCCGCCTGCTCCTCCCGGACTAGTCCCCCGGCCTTCCCCGCCACCCCGCCGGAATCCATCGGGCGGGGACCGTTCCGCCCGCACCGGCAGCCTGGCCGGCAGCTATGGACGCGCCGCCGGCAATGCCTATACTGGCAGCAGGAAAGAACCGGGCCGATGTCCCCCCGGCTTTCCGCATCTCCCCGTCTCCGCCCGGCCCGGCTGCACCGTCCCCGCCGGGCCGGGCCGGGGGCGGCCCCCGGCCGTCCCGGCCGGGGAAAGGGTGATGTCCATGTTCAAGTCCTTGCTGCTGCCCACCGACGGCAGTCCCGCTGCCGAGGTCGCGGTCCGCTACGGGCTCGACCTGGCCAAGGCTCTGGGCGGGCGGGTGACCCTGCTCACCGCCGTCGACCTCAGCCCCTACGTCCTGGATGGGGGCGAGGGGTACCTGCCGGAACTGCTGGAGGAACTGACCGCGGAGGCGCGCGATACCCTGGAGCGGGCCAAGGCCCTGGCCGCGCAGGCCGGCGTGGAGGCCGAGGCCAAGCTGGTGCAGGACCGGGCGGTGGGGTCCATCTGCCGGGAGGCGGCCGGGCATGACCTCATCGTGCTGGGGTCCCATGGCCGCGGCGGCCTGGTCGGCCTCATCCTGGGGTCGGTGGCCTGGGGCGTGGTCCGCCAGGGCAAGGTTCCGCTGCTGCTGGTGCGGCCCGATCATCAATGGACGGGCGCGCCCCGCTCCTTCCTGCTGCCGGTGGACGGCAGCCCGCCCAGCGTGCGGGCGGTGGACCGCGGGCTGGAACTGGCCAAGGCTCTGGGCGCGGAGGTTACCTTCCTGCACGTGCTGCCGCCGGCCCACACCCGGGCCCGCACCCGCTGGCAGGAGGCGGTACGCGAAACCGGACGCAAGGCACTGGAGGCCGCCATGGCCGCCGCCACCGCGGCCGGTGTGCCCGCCCATACCCGGCAGGAGGACGGCCAGCCGGCTGACGTCATCCTGCAACGGTCCGGGGACTATGACCTGCTGGTCATGGGCACCCACGGGCGGGGGGTCTCGGAACTGTGGCTGGGGTCGGTGACCCAGCACGTGGTGGTGCAGGCCAGCCATCCGGTACTAGTGGTGCGGCCCTGAGCCGGGGAAGGGCGGCGACGGCCATGGCGGCAGCTTCCGGCCGGGAACCCGCGTTGCACTTCGTGGTACAGGAGCATCGCGCCCACACCCGCCATTGGGACTTCCGGTTGGAGATGAACGGCGTCCTGCGCAGTTGGGCGGTGCCGAAAGGCCCGCCCGCCGCGCCCGGCATCCGCCGCCTGGCGGTGGCGACCGCCGATCATCCCCCGGCCTACCTGAATTTTGAGGGCGTCATCCCGCCCGGGCAGTACGGGGCAGGAACCGTCCGCATCTGGGACCGCAGGACCTACCGCCTGGTGAAGGCGACCGGGGATGAAATCAAGGTCGACCTGTTCGGCACCCGGCTGCGCGGGCGCTACGTCCTCATCCGCCTGCACGACCATCCCGGCCGCTGGATCTGGATGCAGGTGGCTCCGGCCGCCCCGCCCTTCCCGGCGGATCCGGCCGGCCGGCCTAACCGGCGGCACCGGTGTCCGCCGCCGCCCGGGCCTGGCGCAGGCAGGCACAAGGCCGGCCCCACAGGTACCCCTGGGCTGCCCCTACCCCCAGGGCGGCCAGGGCCTCCGCCTGCGACGCCTCCTCCACCCCTTCCGCAATCAGGTGCCGGCCATGACGGTTCTGGAGCCAGTCCGCGAACCAGGCCAGCCACTCGCGGCCGGCGGGCGCCGCCAGGGCGGCCAGCACCAGGGCGCGGTCCAGCTTCACCCAGTCGGGGTCGAGGCTCACCAGCCGCAGCACGTCGGCCTCCCCGCGCCCGTAGTCGTCCTGCGCCCATATCACCCCGGGATAGAGCCCCCGCAGCCGGCCCCAGAAGCCGTCCGGGAGGTCGGCCGGCACATGCTCCGAAATCTCCACCACCAGCCGGCCGGGCCCGACCAAGGCGGCGAGCGCCTCCAGCAAGGGGCCTGCCTCAGCCGGGCGGTTCAGGGTGGTGGGGTTGACATTCACGAACAGCAGGGCATCCGCCGGCCAGGAGCGTGAGGCCAGGGCATCGCGGAGGGCCCGCAGGCAGGCCAGGTCGAGTTCCGTGGTCAGCCCCAGGCCGGCGGCCTGATGGAACAGGGTTTCGGGATCCAGGGGACGGCCGTCCCAACGGGGAGGCTCAAGGCTTCAAAGGCCAGCAGCTGGCCCGCGGGCAGGGTGACGATGGCCTGGAACACGGGGGTGACCGTCCAGCGGGGGTCGGCGGCGAAGCCCGGACGGGCCAGCCAGTCGAGGGCGGCGGCGGGGGCCGGCAGGAGCGGTGCCGCCTCCGCTCCTGCCAGGGTGACCCAGTAGGCCGCCAGGCGGTCCCCCACCCGCACCGCCTGCGGCGGGGTCAAGGGCAGGTCCTCGGGCAGGGCGCGGCCCAGCAGCCGGGGCCAGCTGCGGCCGCTGCGGGCCTGAAAGGCGGGGTTGGCGGTCAGCACCCGCCCGTCCGGGTCGGTCAGGGCAGCCCCCACCGGCCACTCCTGCCAGAGGGCCCGGGCTGCCTCCACCAGCCAGCTGGGCCCGCCCGCCGCTGCGGGGCCCGGTACCGCATCCGGCGGGCCGGCGACCCGTCCTCCGCCCGCCAGCCGCGCCGCCTGCGCGGCCCGTTCCGCCTCCAGGGCCAGGTCCTCACTGAGGGCCCCGGCCGCCCAGCCGGCTGACCACCGACAGCGGACCAGCCCGGCCGGAGTAGGCAGGGGCCGGGCGGAGACGGCGGCATGCAACCGCAAGGCGAGATGGCGAGCGGATTCGCTGTCCTGCGCAGCCGGACTCCATACCTCTAGTAGGTCGCCCGCCGGCCGCGCCAGCACCTCGCGCGGCCCCAGCAGGTGCCGAAGGAGGAAGGCGGCCCCCGCCAGCACCGCCTCCGCGGTGGCGCGGCCGTAGGTCTCCTGCACCGCCCGCAGGTCATCGGGGTCCAACACCACCACTGACCCGGAGGGGGGACGGCGCCACTGCCCCCGCCATTCCGCCAGGCCGGCGCGGGTGAGGGCATCGGTCACCGGATCATGCTCGGCCGCCCGTCGGGCGCGGCGCAGGGCCTCCGCCCGCCGCCGGTGGGCCAGCACATAGGCTGCCACCGGCAGCGCCACCAGGGCCCCTTCCAGCCCGGCCGGCAGCCCCAACAGGAGGCCGTCCGCTGTCAGCGCCGCCGCCGTCAGGGCAGCTCCGGCGGCGACCCGGTGGCGCCAGGCCGGCAGCCCGGCGCCGGCGGCCACCAGCGCCAGGGCCCCCAGGGTGGCCGGCCGGGCCGCGCCCCCGGTGACCGCCGCCCCCGCCAGACTCAGAGCCACCGAACCCGCATAACAGGGCGGCGGCAACCAGAAGCTCTCCGCCACCACCAGCACCGGCCAAGTGGAGGCGGCCGGGATCAGGGGCCCCCAGCGGGCAAACGCCGCCCACGCCAGCGGAGCGGCCGCCACCCCCGTGAGACACCCCGCCCACGCCGGCAGGCCGGGCTGGGTGCGCAGGAAGGCCGCCAGCTCGAACAGGCCCACCAGGGCCGCAGCCAGCAGGCCTGCACTCAACAGGCTGGTCATGGTACCGCCTCCCGGGGTTCCGGCTGATACCCCCGGATCGGTGCCTAGCCGGAAATCTTGGAGATAAATAGCACACGGGGCGGCCGGATCCTCCGGCCGCCCGCCGGCGGCTCTCAGGCCCCTACCTGCGCCGCCTGCGGCACCCCGGTGTGCAGCAGCAGCGCCTGGGCGGTCCGCGCCAAGAGGGCGGGGTCGAACTTGGTCACGATGGCGTCCGCCGCCACCTGGCCCGCCCGCTCGGCATGCCAATGCCCGGAGAGCGAGGTGTGGAGCAGCACCGGAATGGCCTTCAAGCGCGGGTCCGCCTTCACCAGCCGGCTTAAGGTGTAGCCGTCCAGCCGCGGCATCTCCACGTCCAGCACCAGCAGGTCCGGCAGGCCGCCCTCCCCCGCTGCCTCCAGGGCCTCCCGGCAGGCCTGCCCGTCCGGGAAGGGGTGCACCTGCACCCCCAGGGGCGCCAGGGCCTTGGCCACCTGCTGCCGCGCCACCGCCGAATCGTCCGCCAGCCACACCTGCCGGCCCCCGGTCCCCGCCCCCAGCGCCGGCGCCGGCTCCGGGTACTCCGGCGGCGCCATCTGGGCCAGGATCTGCTCGAAATCAATCAACTGCACCACCCCCAGCTGGGGATGGTCAATCAGCCCCGTAAACCGCCGCTGCTCCGCCCGGCTGTGGGCAAACAACCCCGGCAACGGCTGCACCTGTTCCCAGCTGACCCGCACAATCTGGTCCACCGCGTCCACCGCAAACGCCTGCAGGGTCTGGTTAAATTCGGTCACCACAAACAGCGGCGCCACCGCCGGGGCCGGCAGGTCCAGCGCCTTGTGCAGGCTCACCACCGGGATGCTCTCCCCCCGCAGCCGCCATAACCCCAACGTCCAGGGATGCTGCCCCGGTACCGCCGTCAGCGGCACCCCCGGCACAATCTCCCGCGTCTTATAGACGTTGATGCCGTACCGCTGCCCGTCCGAGAGCCGGAACACCAGCAGCTCCATCTGGTTGGTCCCCGCCTTCAGCACCCGGTCCTCGGCCGCCGGCCCCTCTTCCAGCCGGGTGGCGGGAATCAGCCGGCGCAGGTCCAGCATCAGCGCCAGCCGCCCGTCCCCCAGCAACGCCACCCCCGTCATCCACGGCGCCAGGTCAGCGATGTCCGGCACGGGTTTGACCACCACCTCCTGCTGCCCGTCCACCGCGTCCACCCACACCGCCGCCTGGGTGCGCCCGTCCCGGATGCGCACTAAAAGCGGCGGCACCGGCGCCTCCGGTGCCGGGGGGCGGCCCAGCAGCGCGTCCAACCGGTACACCGGCACCGGCAGCCGGCCCTCGGTCAGCACCGGCCGCCCCAGCACGGTGTCCAGCGGCGCCTCCGCCGTCTCCAGGATGCGGTCCACCGCCAGCACCGGGATGCCCAGCACCCAGGGGCCGGTCTCCACCAGCAGCGCGGACAGGATGGCCATGGTCATGGGCAGCTCCAGGTGGAAGGTGGTGCCGCGGCCCGGCTCCGACTCCACCGTCACCGTCCCGTGCAGGCTGTCCAGCACCGCCTGCACCGCGTCCAGCCCCACCCCCCGCCCCGAGAGGGCGCTCACCCCTGCGGCGGTGGAAAACCCGGCCCGGAACAGGAAGGGGGTCAGCAACTCCGGGTCCACGGGCGCGTCCGGGGCCAGCCAGCCCCGCGCCACCGCCTTCTCCCGCACCCGCTCCCAGGCAATCCCGGCCCCGTCATCCGCCACCAGGATGTGCACATGCCCCTCGGCCGCATAGGCCTCCAGCCGCACCGTCCCTTCCGCCGGCTTGCCCGCCCGCCGCCGCCGGTCGGGATCCTCCAGCCCGTGGTCGCAAGCGTTGCGCAACAGATGCAGCAGGGGCTCCTGCAGGCGGTCCATCACCAGCCGGTCGAGCTCGGTTTCCCCGCCTTTCACCTCCAGGCGGATGGCCTTGCCCAGCTGGCGGGCCATGTCATGCACCGCCCGCGGGTACTGCCGGAAAAGGGTGTCCAGGGGCAGCATGCGCGCCCGCAGGGTGGTGTCCTGCAGCCCCAGGGCCACCTGGTGCAGGTGTCCCAGCAGGCTTTTGGTCTCGCTATCCGCCCCCGCCAGGCGGTGCGCCAGCTGGGCCTCATCCAGCATCAGCTCGCCCAGCCCCTCCAGGATGCGCTCCAGCACCCGGGCGGGCACCCGGATGGTCCCCTCCGTCCCCGTCCCCGTCCCGCCCGGGCGCCCGCCGGGGCGGGCGCCGCGGGCGGGCGGCGCGGCCGCCGCCGGCGGGTCCGCCGCCGGGACCGTCTCCTGCCCGGCCGCCTGGGGGACACCCGGCGGCTGCAGGTCGCGCAGCCCCTCCAGGTCCCCCAGCCAGCCCGCCACGGTGGCGGCCTCCAGGCCCGCCGGCAGCCACAGGGTCTGGACCCCGCCGGCCCATTCCCCCAACGCCTCCGGCGGCGGGTCGCTCACCACCTCCGGCACCTGCGCCGCCACCGCCTGCCAGGCTTGAAACGCCCGCGCCCCCGGCAGGGGCGTGGCCGGGTCCCAGGTCAAGCGCCAGGGTTCGAGCCCCGGGCCCGGCCCGGTCGCCGGCGCCGCCGGGGCCGGGGGCGGCCCGGCGGGCGCCGGGGCCGGCGCCCCCGCCAGTTCCGCCCGCAGCCGGTCCACCGTGTCCAGCACCGCCTGCTGCAGCGCCCCGTCCCAGGGCCGCCGGCCCTGCCGGGCGGCGTCCAGCGCATCCTCGAGCGCATGCACCGCCGCCACCCACTCGTCCAGCCCCACCAGCCCGCCCGACCCCTTCAAGGTATGCGCCGCCCGGAACAGCTCCCCCAGGTCCGGGGCCGCACTTAAGGCCCCGGCCTCCAGGGTGTCGCACAGTTCGGTCGCCTCCTCCACGAACAGGCGCCGTTCCTCCGGGCTGTCCCAGACCACATCCTGAAACCGCATGCCGGCCTCCTTCCCCCGCGTCAGCGGCGGGCCACCGCCTCGGTGTGCCCCGCCTCCACCGCCTCCGCCGCCGGCGCCGCCGCGCCCAGGATGCGGGCCGGCAGGTCGGGCGGCCACACCAGCACCCAATGGTCCTCCACCAGATGGCCGCTGGTGCCCCAGCTGGCCAGGGCCGGAGGCACCGCCTCCAGCCAGGCCTCCGGGCCCAGCCCCGGCCCCTCGGGGGTCCACAACCGCTCCACCTGATCCACCGCCACCAGCGCGGCGTGCCCCTCCACGTCCGACCACCGCACCGCCAGGGCCGGCCGCTCCGGCGGGTCCAGCCCCACCAGCGGATGCAGGGCCAGCAGCGGCAGCGGCTGGCCCCGCACCACCACGATGCCCCGCAGCACCGCCGGTACCCGCGGCAGCGGCGTGGCCACCGGCGCCGCCAGCAGCTCCGTCACCTGATCCACCGGCGCCCCGAACCGGTACGGCCCGATCTGGCACAACAGTAAGGGCTGACCTGCATTCATGGCATGGCCTCCTTCCCAGCACCGGCCGGGGCCGTCAGCTGACGCGCCAGAGCGGCCACCCGCCCGGCCTGGGACTCCAGACGGCCGGTGGCCGCATCCAGCTCGTGGATGCTGCGCCCGCTCTCCTCCAGCCGCCCGGCGACGGCGGTAAAGGCGGCCACCGCCTGGTCCAGCGCCGCCCGCACCGCCTCCAGCGCGGCAGCCGCCTCCGCCGCCGCCACTTCCTCCAGCGTCTTGCGGGTTTCGGCTACCTGCCCGCCCAGGACCGTCATGGCCCGGGAGCCGGCATCAGCCTGGGTGACGGCCCCCTGCGCCTGCTCCCGGACCGTCCGGCCTTCCTCCGCCACGGCGGCCAGCAGCTGCGCCATACGGCCCCCCGCGGCCCGGGCCTGCGTCGCCGCCGCCGCCAGCTCCGCCGCTTCGGCGGTAAGCTGCTGTTCGGCCCCGGACAGCAGGGAACGGGCGGTCTCCAGCTCCCGGTTGCGCTCCTCCATCAGCTCCTGGTAGGCGCTGATGGTGAGGACCAGGTCGGCGGTAAGCCGTTTGGCGAGGGCGGCCGGCAGGCCAGCCTCCCGGCGGCCCCAGGCTGCCTGCAGGGCGTATTCCCAGAGCAGGCGATACGCCCCCAGGTACCAGTCGGGGCTCAACCCCACCCGCCCATGCACCCGCGCCACCGCCCGCATGCGCTCGAGGTAGGCCTCCCCTACCGGCGGGTCGGCCAGGCGGCGCACATATTCCTGCATAGCCGCGGCCAGCCGCTCATAGCTGCTGTGCTCCCGCACCAGGTGGTCCAGCTCCGGCACGGCCCGGATGCGCGCATAGAAGGCGTCGGTGTAGGGCCCCGCCAGGGCCGCCCAGTCCAGGACGGCCAGCACACCGGCATCGGCGTCGCTCCACTCCAGAAAGCCCAGGAAACGATTCCAACCGGTCACCGGCCCCACCACCTTTCGCGGGATTTCGGCATTTCCCGTCAGGATCGATTCGCGCTTCCCGACAAATTTCCTCTTCCGGTTGCCGGAGGGGCTGCCCCCGGGCTTAGAGGCTGCCCAGGCGGGGCAGGATGGCCATCACCGCCGGACCCAGCAGGACGATGAAGAGGGCGGGCAGGATAAAGGCCACCATGGGGAAGAGGAGCACCACCGGCAAGCGGGCGGCGGCCTCCCGGACCCGCCCCAGGCGCTCCGCCTTGCCGGTCCGGGCCAACGCCTCCAGGATGTCGGACAGGCTGCCGCCGGTGGCACTGGCCTGGGCCACCATGGCCGCGAACTGGGTGAGCAACGGCAGGTCGGTCCGGCGGGCCGCTTCCTCCAGTGCCTCCTGGCGGCCCACCCCTACCTGGAGCTGCTGCACCAGCCGCCCGAAAACCTCCGCCGCCGGTCCCCGGAGATGGGAGACGATGCGGCGCAGGGCGGCATCAAAGGACAGGCCGGCCCGCATAGCCGTGGCCAGGAGGTCGAACACCTCCGGCAGCTCCGCCAGCAGGGCCCGGCGGCGCTGCTGCACCTGGGTGTTGAGGTGCACCCCCGGCCACAGGTACCCGAAGGCGGTCCCCGCCCCCGCCCCCAGCAGCGCCCCTCCCCATGGGCCTCGAGCAGGCCCAGACCGGCCCCGGCTACCGCCCCGACCAGGGCCAGGACTAAGCGGCCAGCAAAAAAGGCCTCCGGGGTACGGGCCGATCCCGCCAGACGCAGGCGGTGCTCCAGCTGGCGGCGGGCCGCGGAGGGGAGTAGCCGCCGGCTCAGGCCCCGGGTCCACCGCCGCCAAGTCAGGGCGCCCAGACGGTCCAGGAAAGACCCTGCGAAGTCAGGATCCTCCCGCGGGCGCACCGGCGCCGCGGCCGTCACCTGCCGGATGAGCCAGGCCCTCCGCCGGGCCCGCAGGCCCAGCACGGCTGCGGCCGCCGCCAGCGCCCACAGCACCACCGCCCACGCCGCCATGCCCCGCCCCCTCCTAGACCCCCCGCGCCGCCCCGTCCACCAGCATGCGGATGACCACCATCCCCACCACCAGCGACACCGCCGCGTAGGCCAGGGCCGCCCAGCCGGACAGGCGGTGCAGCATGGGGGTGAGATAGCCGGGGTTGAGCAGGATGATGGCGCCTGCCACCAACGGGGGCAGGGCCGCTAGCACCCAGCCGGAGAAACGGCCCTGGGCGGTGAGGGCGCGAACCTCCCGCTGCAGCTGCTGCCGCTCCTCAATGGTGGTGACCAGATGATCCAGGATATCAGCCAGGGATCCGCCGACCTCCCGCTGCACGGTGATGGCCAGCACCGCCAGCTCCAGGTCGCGGGAGGGGATGCGCCGGGAGAGTTCCTCCAGCACGGCGTCGAAGTCGTACCCCACCGCCAGGCGTTTCAGGGCGCGCTGGACCTCCGTCCGCAAGGGCTCCGGCGTCTGGGCCGCCACCAGGGCCAGCCCCTGGGTGATGTTGGACCCGGCCCGCAGGGCAGCGCTCAGGGAACGGAAGAGGGCGGGCAGGGCGGCGGTGGCCGCCGCCAGCCACTGCGCCTGCCGGTAGCGGAACCAGCTTAAGGTGGCCAAGCCCCCGACCAGGCCCAGCACCAGGGCCCCCAACGGCCCCCGCCAGAGGGCGCCGGCCAGCCCCGGCACCCCCACGGCCGCCGCCAGCAGGCCGTAATACTCCTGCGGCTTCAACTGCAGGGCGGCCGCCCGGGGGCTCTGCCGCCAGCGGGTCTCGAAGGCCTGCCAGTGCAAGCGCCAGGGCGCCACCGGCCCCGGTTCCCGTTCCTCCCCCAGCACCCGCCATAGCCGCCGGCGCAACCGCCAGTCGGCGGCTGCCACCCACGCCGCCGGCAGGGCCGCCGCCCACAGCAGGGGGACCAGGATGCGCCAGCTCACGCCGTCTACCCCTTTCCCCGGCTAGTGCAGGTTCTCCCACTGGGCCTGCCCGAAGGGGGCGGGCTTCGGGGCCGGCGATGGCCCGTCCAGGGTCACGGTCAGAGGGCCATGCTGCATGATGTAGAGGAGCTCGGTAACCGCGGAGGGGGGCAGGGCCAGCAGCAGGGTGAAGCCGCGCCCCGGGGTGGGGGCGGCCGGGCTCAGGCTGCCGTCCACAGCCAGCACCGGCAGCTCCCGGAAGACCTGCACCGTGCGGGGGTGGCCGCCCGGCCCGGTCACGGTGGTGTAGAGGCTGATGCGGTCCCCCGGGCTGACCATCCCGTCCACGGCATTGTCCGCACTGACCGGCACCGCCAGCGCCTCGGTGCCGGGCGCCACCCGGGCTGCCAGGACATTGGCCTCCCGCGGCCGGAACACTTCAGCGGCCGTAAGGGGGACGCCCGGGGTCAGGGCTTCCGCGCTCCAGGCCCCGGCCAGGGCCGCGGGGCTGCGGATGGCACCGGGGGGCACCAGGCGGAGCGGATAGGTCTGCCAGGCCACCGCCGAGGCGGGAATGGGCTGGTCCGGCCCCACGGGGCGCGTCAGCACCGCCAGCCGGACCCCCGGCGCGGGCGCGGCCGGCACGGCCGCGGTGCGCGGATGCAGGGCGAGCAGGGTGGCCTCCGCCGCTGCCGCCGCCAGCAGCGCCGCCAGCAGGATCCACCGGTTCACCAGCACAAAGGCCCGCAGGCGCAACCAAGCCGTGGCCATCGTCTGCCTCCCTTCCTGTCATCCCCCGCGGACGGCGGACGTCGGTCTGCTGGCCCCACCTTAGCACCGCCAGCGAGCCGGGTCGAAATTTTTGGGCCCTTAACCCGGTCAGTTATCGGGACAGTGGACGGCAATGGGCTGGGCCCCGGGAGGCAGAGGCTCCGGCGGCGGATTTTGGCTCACCGGCACCGGGTCCTGGGCCATCATGGTATAGGTCTGGCTGAGCAGCAGGCTGGCGGGCAGCACCCCCGGAATGGGCAGCAGCGGGCGGTAGGCGTACTGCAGGACCACGGTCACCTGGGCGTCGGGAGGCACGGGACTGCCGCCGGCGGTGCTGCCCTCCACATAAGCGGCGGGAATGGATAGATCGGCCATGGTGAGCCCCAGCCCCTCCACGATGACCACGTCCGCTGCGCCGTAAATGGTGGCGCAGCCGGAAGCGGGCGGATTGACGTCGCCCGGCTGTCCTAAGGGGTAGCCGAGGGCCGCCGCCCGCGCCGCCGCCCGCGCCGCCTGGGTGAGGGTGAGCTCGGCATTGAAGGTGAGCCCCAGACTGATGATGGCCACCAGCAGCAGGACCAGCACCGGCAGCACCAGCGCAAACTCCACCAGCGCCTGTCCCCGCCGCTTCATTGGATCAGCACCGCCGTCTGCACCGGCACCGAGGTGAGCACGCTGGGGTCGTAGGTGATGCCGACGTTGCCGTTCAGCACAATACGGCGGCCGATGACGGAGCCCTGGGCCTGAGGGTTGCCGTTCAGCACCACCTCCCCCTCCGGGGCATACAGGATGCCGGTGATGCGGACATTGCCGTTCTCAATCACGTTGCCTTGCTGGCCGGTGCCGTCGGCCCCCTGCCCGCGGGCGGCCAGGGCGGCCAGGGTGACGCCGGTCCCCCCGGTGTCGTCCACATTGCCGTTGAGGGTGAGGTTGCCGTCCATGGCCACAATGGCCCCGGTGCCGTGCACGTCGCCGTTCAGGGTCACATTCCCGTACACCAGCACATTGCCGGAGAGGGTGGTGCTCCCGTTGACGGTCCAGCCGGCGGGATCCTCGGGCGAGCCGATGATGGTCCACGACCCGTGGCGGGTCAGCTGGGAGGCCGTCCAGGCCGGCAGCGGCACCACCGGCCCGATGCCCACGGTGGCGGTACAGCCGCTGCGGTGGGGCCCGTTGGTAATGGAGCCACCCTGGGCGGCGGTGAAGGCGCCGGTGACGCAGACATTGCCGTTGGCCACCACCGTGCTGTTGCTGTGGGCGTTGCCGTCTACGGAGACATCGCCGTTGAGGTCCAGCGGGGTGGTGGTGCCACCCTGGAGGAGGGCGAAGTCAAAGGGATAGCCGGGACCATAGGCGGCCACCGCCCGCGCCCGGATCCCGAAGCGATCAAACCCGAACAGGCGCAGGAGCCCGCCGGGGGCGGCGGCGACGCCGGAAGCGGTGACCTGGCCCGTCCGGGGCCCGGCGGTCACCGAGCCCGTAGCCCCGGGGTCATCCTGCGGGATAAGGCCGGCCTGGCTGGCGGGGTCTCCGCCTTGGGCCGCCACCTGGGCCCCGGCCAGGGCAGCGGCGTCCACCGCATTCTGCAGGCGGGCCTGGGCGGCGTAGACCACCCCCATGGTGATGGCCGCGCCCGCCATCCCGATCAGGACCGGGAGCATCAGCACGAACCAGACCAGGGATTGCCCGCGCCGCATGAGCCCCACCTCCGTTGCCGCCCGCTCCCGACGGGCAGCGGCGTCCACCCCGCCTGCCGCCGGCACCGTATCCACGGAGGACCGCCCGTGCCCGCCCGGAGCCGCCCTAGAACGTGAGGATTTTCCGGCGCCAGTGTATCATGGGTCCCGACAGGTTCCGACATCGGTAGGGCATTTCCCGGCGGGGTTCCACAAGAGGGCGGAGGCGGGCATGCGGACAGTCTTCCTGGTAGCGGATCCCCCCCTCCGGGACCGCCTGCGAGCGGCGCTGGAAGCCTCCCCGGAGATCACGGTGGTGGGCCAGGTGGACCATGTGCGGGAGGCGCTGGCCTTCCTGCAGCGGCCCCTGCCCGGCCTGCTGCTGCTGGCGGACCCGGCCGTGGAGCGGGAGAGCGGCCTCATCCCGGCCGTGGCGGAACTGGGGCTGCCCATCCTGCTGCTGGCGGCCGCCCCCGACTGGGGGGTGGTGCGCCGCGCGGCGGCCTTGGGAGCGCGGGACATCCTGCCCCTGGAGACGGATCCCGAAACCTGGCGGGCGGCGGTGCTGGAGCACGCCCGTCCCCTGGGGCAGGATAACCCCGACCGGGGCACGGTGTGGGCCTTCTTTTCCCCCCGCGGGGGCAGCGGCCGCACCACCCTGGCCGTGAACCTGGCGGTGGCCCTCTCCCTGCTCAAGGGGCATACCGCCATCCTGGTGGACCTCGACCCGGATGACGGCGGGGCCGCCGACCTCATCGGGCAGCGCCCCCGGCTCACCCTGGCCGACTTGGCGGCGGCCGGCCCCCTCAGCTTTCCCGGGTTGCTGCCGGCGGTGATCCCCGTCCCCCATTCCACGGCCGGGATCCTGCGCGCCTATCCCCTCGCCGGGGGCGGCAGCCTCTCCCCCGACCACCTGCGGCAGACGGTGGAGACCTTGCGTGCCCATTACCCGGTGGTCCTGCTGGACGCCCCCCAGAACTACGGCGATGTCACCCTGGCGGCCCTGGACCTTGCGGAGCGGGTCTTCCTGGTCACCCAGCCGGACATGGCCTCCCTGCGCAGCGCCAAGCGGGCCCTGACCCTGTTCCGGGAGGGCCTCAACTACCCTGCGGGCAAGGTGGTGCTGGTCCTGAACCGGGCCGATGCAGCGGGCGGGCTGGCCCTGCCGGTGGTGGAGCAAGCCCTGGGTGCCCCGGTGTCTGCCGCCCTCCCCAGTGGAGGGCCCTGGCCCACCCGAGCCATGAACCACGGTGTACCCCTGCTATGGGAGGCGCCGGCCTCCCCCCTGGCCCGGGCCATCCAGAGTTGGGCCCGCCGCCTGGTGGCCACCCGGGCTCCCGGCCCCCGGCCCGGCCGCCGCAGTCACCGCGCAGCCCGGCCCCGGCCCGCAGTCCTGCCCGACGGTGGTCCCCGCTAGGAGCCGGCCCGGAGGGTGCCCGCATGGCCGCAGCCGCTCCCCCCTTGAGCCGGTGGGCCGCTGGTCGGTCCAGACCACATTGCTGTTGCCCTATTCCGTGCTGGCATTGTGATGATCCGGGTGGCCGGCGGCGGCACCGGCGGCCTAGGGGTCGTCTCGCGGGTCTCCCACATCGCCGTCACCGCCCCAACGGGCGGACGCGCTGGCGGAGTCAACGCGCTGCTGGACGACACCCAGGCCCACGCCTTTTTCCTGGCCCTGCTGCCCAATGCCCATATGGCCCGGGTGACGGCCGCCCTCGGCCGGGCCTTAGCCCGCATCCGCACGGGTGGCACCACCTGCCGCACCGCCGCGGAGGCGGCCACGGCGGTGGACGCCATCCTCGCCGTCACCACCGATCACACCGCCCAGGCGAAGGAACTGGCCGCCACCGTGGCCACCCTGCGCGAACAGGCCGGCGCCGTCGAATACCGCCTGGCAGGCGGTGGCAGAAGCCGCCCACGCCACCACGACCGCCACCGCCCGGCTGACCCGGGCGGTGGCCGCCTTCCGGCTGCTGGACGAGCCGCCCCCGACCCGCGCCCCCGGCGCCCCGTTCGCCGGCGCGGCCGGGGATGGGGCCTGACCCCGGACCCGGAAGCCGGCCGTTGCCCTGTGCGCCGCCACGTTGAGCGCGGCCATTCACGCTGGTGCAATCGGTCCGGCCCGGGACGGGGCGCTGACCGGCAGCCCCGGCACGGTGACCCCGGCCGGCGCCGTCGGCGCCCCTGAGTTACGTTACAACCGTGTTGCCCGGCACCATTCCGGGGGGTCCACCCGCCAGCAGTATTCCGGGGGTTTCCGGATCCCTTCCCGAGCCCATCCCCAACTCGCCGGCCGGACCCCCCCTCCCCGGCAGGCGCCGGCCCGCGCCCCGGCCGATCCCAGCCCCCGGGGGGGTCGGCCCGGGCGTTATCCGTCCCTCCGGCCAGCGGGTGACGGCCAGCTCCCGGCTTATTCCGTCCGCAGGGCGTCCACCGGGTTGAGGCGGGCGGCATGGGAGGCCGGCAGCAGGGCCGCCACCGCCGCCACCCCCACCCCCAGCACCAGGCCCCCCAGGATCAGCCAGGCAGGGACCAGGAAGATAGCGCCCACATGTAGGATCTTTTGCGCCAGCACCCCGATGCCCCAGCCCAGGGCATCCCCCACCAGGCCGCCGGCCAGGCCGATCACCGCCGCCTCGCTCACAAACAGGGTGAAGATGTCCCGCTGGCGGGCGCCCAGCGCCCGCCAGATCCCGATCTCCCGCCGCCGCTCCAGCACGGTCATGCTGGTGACCACCCCGATCATGAGCGCCGCCACCACCAGGGCGATGCCGCCCACGGCCCCCAGCCCGGCCTCGATGGCGGCAAAGGCGGTGCCCACCTGCTTCAAGACGCTGCCCGCCGTCACCGCCCCGTAGCCCATGCGGCGGATGCGGGCCGCCAGAGCGGACACCCCGGTCGTGCTCCGCGCCACCACCACCGCCCCCGCATAGGTCGGCACCTGCCCCTGGGGGGTACCCAGTGCCACCAGGTGGTCGGTCTCGGCGTGGCTCAGGTAGCCGAAGGAGGCCCCGAACAGAGGGTTCGCCACCCCCACCACCCGCATGGGCCGGGGCTTGGCCAGGGCCCCCTGCACCGCCGCCGGCGTCTGCCCTTCCGCATAGGTGAGGGTCACCTCCAGGGTGACGGTCCGGCCCAGCGCCCGGGCCTCTTGACCCCGCCGCAGCCCGAAGAGGGTATCCACCACCGGCTGCGGCAGCACCACCGCCGCCCCCGATCCGTGGGGCAGATGCCCCGCCACCAGATGGGGCAGGCTGGCCCCCGCCTCCAGGCTGCGCGGCGGGAGCCCTTCCAGCAGCAGGCTGACGCTCTTGCCGTCCCGGCTGGCCTGGGCCAGCCAGCTGGTGGTCCCGTAGGCCCCCCGTGCCCCTGGCAGGCGGCCCAGCCGCCGCACCGCGTCCGCGCTCAGGCCCTGGGCCGTGGCCGCCGTCACCGGCGGGGAGAACAGCCCGCCGGTCTGAAAGGGATGGGGGGTGACCTGAATGGTATCCAGCGCCACCTGTGCCAGCACCGCCCGCACTACCTTGGCCTTGAGTCCCGCCCCGATGGACACCAGCAGCACCAGCGCCGCCACCCCGATCGCCACCCCCAGCCCGGTCAGGGCCGCCCGCCAGGGCCGGCGGCGGACGTTGCCGCCGGCGGCCGCCAGCAGTGCCCCCGCCCGCGGGCCGCGGGCCCCGCGGGGGGCGGGAGCCGGCGCCGGGTCGGACGCCGCCGCCGGAACAGCCGCCCCGCTGTCCGCGAGGATGTGGCCGTCCTGCAGCCGGATCACCCGGTCCGCCAGCGGGATATAGGCCTCGTTGTGGGTCACCACCACCACCGTGCGCCCGTCGCGGTGAGCCAGGGCCGCCAGCTCCTCCATCACCTGCTGCCCATTGGCGGTGTCCAGGTCCCCGGTAGGCTCATCGGCCAGGATGAGAGCAGGGCCGTGCACCAGGGCACGGGCGATGGCCACCCGCTGCGCCTGCCCTCCCGAGAGCTCCTCCGGGGTATGCCGGGCCCGGTCCCCGAGCCCCATCCGGGTCAGCTCCGCCTCCGCCGTTTCGCGCGCCCGCCGCCGGCTCCAGCCGTCCAGCCACAGGGGCAGGGCCACGTTATCGGCGGCGGTGGTCCCGGGCAGGAGATGGAAAGCCTGAAAGACGAAGCCCACCGTGCGCCGGCGCCAGGCCGACAGCGCCGCCGGGCCCAGGGCGGTGAGGTCGGTCCCCCCTACCCGGATGTGGCCGCCATCCGGGCGGTCCATGCCGCCCAGAAGATGCAGCAAGGTGGACTTGCCGCCCCCCGAGGGGCCGAGGATAAGGGTGAGCTGGCCGGGCCAGAGGGTCAGGCTCACCTGGTCGAGCGCCCGCACCACCTCCTGCCCCCGGCGGTAGGTCCGGGAAACATCCTCCAATTCGACCGGCAGACCCGTGACTTCAGACGGCACGGCGATCCTCCTTCGGCGGGGCGGTCAGCCCGCCCAGAATCCCCGCCACCAGACCCAGGACAGCGGCGGTCACCAGCGCCGCCACCACCCCCAGGACGCGGCCGGCAGGCGACTCCACCGCGCGAACCGCCTGGTTGACCAGAGCCGGCGGCTGGTGGAGCAGGTGCAGATACGCCCGCCGCAGCACGGGCGCCGGCACGGGCAGCAGGGCGGAGGCGAGGCCGTTCAGGAGCCCGTAGACGCTCCCCACCCCCAGCCCCGCTGCCCAGGACCGTCCCCCCAGGCGCCGGGCCCGCCGCCCTGCCCAGCCGGCTATCACCAGCCCGGCCACCAGGGCCAGGTTCTGGGTCAGGGAGGCAACCCGGGTCACCGCCCCCAGCGCCCGCACCAGGGCAAAGGCCACCAGGGCCCAGACCGCCTCCAGCAGGTATAGGATCCTGGTTCCGCGCGGCCGTGACGTGTCCATGCCGTCCCCTCCTCGGCGCCCGGGAGCACGGGCCCTCCCCAGCGCGTAATCAGGCCCATTGTGGATCAGGGGCCGGAGGGCGGCAACCGCCTCCGGCCCCGTAACCTCCCCGGATGGGGCAACTCGCGGAAGATCCCCGACAGCCGGCTACATGCCGCCCCGACTGCCGGTGGCGGCTCCGGTGAAGCGGGGATGGGCGCCTGCCAGCAAGGCAGCGTTGATCCCGCCGGCCACCCGGGCCCCGTCGGGCCAGGTGGCCACAATCCGGACGGGATAGCCGGCCGCCGGGCCCATAGCCAGGCTCATCCGGGCCTGCCCGGTCCGGCTGGTGGTCAGCATAGTGCCGTTAGCGGTCATGCCCGCGCTTTGTCCCAGCAGGGGGGAGGTAATGGTGACCGCGGCTTCTGCCACGGGCCCGGCCGGCCCCGCCGCCGTGACCTCAAGCGGCACCCGGCTGTGGGGAGCCGCCACCGCCACCCAGGGGCTGACGGTCAGGCTGGAGCCAGGCGGGGTATGCGGCGTGGCGGCGGCCGTGGTCCACCAGGCATCAAGGCTAGCCAGGGGGCGCCCGCTGGCGGAGTCGTAGGTCTTGAGATTGCCGACATCGATCCCCACCATTTCCATCACCCCGGCCCCCTGTGGCTTCAAAGTGATGGTGGCCTGGCCGCGGGCGTCGGTCCGGGTGCTGAACCCGCTCACGTAGCGCTGAGCCCCGGCGCTGCCGGTAGGGTACCAGGCCTTGGGAGGCACCCCGCTCAAGGGGGTCATGGGTCCGATGAAGAAAGTCACCGAACGCCCGGCGGCCGGGTGCATCCCGGCGGTATAGGCGGTCACGGTGAAGGTCGCCGCCTGCCCGGCCGGGACCACCATCCCGGTTGGCGCCGCGGTGAGGAGGGTGACCGGCGCGGGCGCGCGGGAGGCGGCTGCCGCCGGTTGCGTATGACTGCCTGCGGCAACCGGGCCGCAGCCGGCGGCACTCACGGCCAGGGCTGCCGCCCCGGCCAGACGGATCGCGTGTTTCCGGTTCACAGGCTACCCCCTTTCTCCGGCACCGGCCGGAGACATACTAAATCCGCATAAGTCCTGGCTGAATCTCTGCAAAATGCGTATATTGCGGCCGGCGGTCTTGGGGCTGGTGCCCTCCATCGGCTGCAAACCGATCGGCGGCCGGCGCTGCCGGCCGGTTGGGTTCGATTCCCAACGGCCGCCTCCAGCTTGTCCCGCTTCCCCCACCCTTTGCCCGGATCAGCTCCGGGGCGTCCGCGTCCCGGGGGCGTGCGCCAGCACGCGGGTAGGAATGCCCACACCGTGGCCGTAGACCATGCTGCCCCCCAGGGTACCGGTGATGCTGACCATGATGGTGGCCCCCAGCACCAGCAGGGTGGAGAGCCAGGTGCGCCGCCCGCGGCCGCTGCCGGCCAGGGACCAGCCGGCGCGCTCGCCCCGGGCCGGGGCCGGATAGCGCGCCGCCCAGCGCACCAGCCAGGCGCCCAGGGCGAACACCCCGGTCAGGGCGGCATCGCGCTGGTGAGCCGAGAGGATGGCGCGGGTGGCGGGGGTCCAGCGCACATACTGCTCGGACAGCACCCCCGCCGCCCCCGCCCCCACAATGGCCAGCAGCGACAGGCTCAGCATCCAGAAGCCGGCCCGGTCCAGGAAGCGGTCCCGGCTCCCGCCGACCCAGGCCAGCAGGTCGATGAGCAGGGTCACCCACAGGAGGGCAATCGGGAAGTGCACCACCATGGGATGGATGGTCGGCGGAAAGAGGCGGGTGCCCACGCGGACCCAGGCCCCCAGCAACCCCACCCACAACGCCCGGAGAACCCCCATACCCTCCCCCTTTCACAATCTGATATAACTACAGCCTGTATTGGAATCCCGCTGCCACCCTACGCCGGTTTAATGAGAGCGGGATGGGAAAAACCTGGCGGATGGCCCTCCGGCCCCTGCGGCAGGAACTTGGCCGGGTGGAGGCGAAGTAGGTACGGTCCCGCAGACTTGGCAAGGAGGCAGATGGATGACCGACGGCGACTATCGCCCGGGCCTGGAAGGGGTTATTGCGCTCGAGACCGCCATCTCCCTGCTGGATCCGGAGCAGGAGGCCATCGTGATCCGGGGCTACGACCTCATCGAGCTGGCCCGGAGCTGCTCCTACCTGGAGGTGGCGCGCCTCATCCTGGACGGGGAGCTGCCCGGCCCCGAGGAACTGCACCACTTCGCCGGGGAGCTCCGGCAGGCGGCGGCGGTGCCGCCGGCCATCTGGCGGATCATGGGCGAACTGCCCGCCGGCACCCATCCCATGAACACCCTGCGCACTGCCCTCTCCGCCCTGGCCCCCTTCGACCCCGACCTGGACCAGGCGGGTCCGGAGGCGGAGCGGCGCATGGCCATCCGGCTGCTGGCCCGCATCCCGCAGCTGGTGGCAAACGGCTGGCGCATCCGGCAGGGCCACGAGCCGGTAGCGCCCGACCCGGACCAGGCCTACAGCGCCGCCTTCCTGTCCCTCATCACCGGGGATCCCCACCCCCCCGAGCCGGCCGTGCGCGCCTTCGACCGGCTGCTCATCGCCTACGCCGAACATGAGATGCCCAACTCCACCTTCACCGCCCGCGTCATCGCCTCTACGCGGGCGGACATCTACGGGGCCTTTACCGGCGCCGCCGCCTCCCTCAAGGGTACCCTGCACGGCGGTGCCAATGAGGCGGTGATGTACATGCTGGAGGCGGTGGGGGAACCGGGGCGGTTCGAGGCCTACCTTTTGGACAAGCTGGCCCGCAAGGAGCGGGTGATGGGGTTCGGGCACCGGGTCTACCGCAACCGCCCCGATCCCCGCGCCCTGCTGATGAAGGAGACCCTGAAGGAGCTGGCGGGGCCGTTGGGGCGCATGGACTTGGTGGCCCTGTGCGAGGAGGGGGAGCGGGTGATGGCGCGGGAGAAGGGACTCTACCCCAACCTCGACTACTACGCCGCCCCCGTCTACCACCTGCTGGGGGTGCCGACCCCCCTGTTCACCCCCCTGTTCTTCGCCGCCCGCTCGGTGGGCCTGGCCGCCCATGTGCTGGAACAGCACGCCGCCAACCGGCTGTTCCGGCCCCGGGTGCGCTACACCGGCCCCCGGGGGAAGCACCCCCCATCCCGCTCCGGAAGGGACGACCGCGCGTGAGACCGGAACCCGACGCCGTCCTGGCCAGCCTGGCGGAATACGCCGTCCATCCCCCCGAGTTCCCCCCGGCGGCCTATCATACCGCCCGCTGGGTGCTGAACGACACCCTGGGGGTGGGGATGCTGGCCCTGCGCTATCCCGAATGCCGCCGCCACCTGGGACCGGTGGTCCCGGGAGCCTCCGTGCACACCGGCGCCCGGGTCCCCGGCACCGCCTACGTGCTGGATCCGGTCCAGGCCGCCTGCAACATCTCCACCATGAACCGCTGGCTGGACTACAACGACACCTGGCTGGCGGCGGAATGGGGCCATCCCTCCGACAACCTGGGCGCCATCCTGGCGGTGGCCGACTGGCTAGCGCGCCACGGCCGCGCCATCACCATGCGCGACGTGCTGCGGGCCATGATTCAGGCCCATGAGATCCAGGGGGTGCTGGCCCTCAGCAACAGCCTCAACCGGGTAGGACTGGACCACGTGCTGTTTGTGAAGGTGGCCTCCGCCGCCGTGGCCACGGCCCTGTTGGGCGGCACCGAGGCCCAGGTCATCAATGCCCTGTCCCAGGCCTTCATCGACAATGCCCCCCTGCGTACCTACCGGCATGCGCCCAACACCGGCCCCCGCAAGTCCTGGGCCGCCGGGGACGCGGCCGGCCGGGCGGTGCGCCTGGCCCTGATGTCGGTCGCCGGAGAGCCGGGCTACCCCACCGCCCTCACCGCCCCCGAATGGGGCTTCGAGGACGCGGTGCTGGGAGGCCAGCCCCTGACCCTCACCCGCACCCTGGGCAGCTATGTGATGGAGAACGTGCTGTTCAAGATCAGCTACCCGGCCGAGTTCCACGGCCAGACCGCGGTCGAGGCGGCGGTACGCCTCTCCCCCCGGGTGGCGCCCCGCTGGGAGGCGGTGGAGCGCATCGAAATCGCCACCCAGGAACCGGCCATCCGCATCATCGACAAGACGGGGCCTTTGGCCAACCCCGCCGATCGCGACCACTGCCTGCAGTACATGGTGGCGGTGGCCCTGCTCAAGGGCAACCTGACCGCGGACGACTACCAGGACCAGGCGGCCATGGATCCCCGCATCGACCTCCTGCGCAGCCGGATGCAGGTGGAGGAGAACCCCGAGTTCACCCGTGCCTACTACGATCCCGAGCTGCGTGCCATCCCCAACGCCCTCACCGTGCACTTCCGCGACGGCACCCGCACGGAGACGGTGCGGGTGGATTTCCCCCTCGGCCACCGCCGGCGACGGGAGGAGGCCTGGCCGCTGCTGGAGGCCAAATACCGCGCCAACCTGGCCACCCGCTTCCAGGGCGGGCGCCTAGAGGCCATCCTGGAGGCCACCCTGGACCAGGAACGGCTGGAGGCGATGGCGGCGGACGCCTTCCTGGATCTGTGGGTGCCCTGACCGCCGCCACCGGAGGAAAGGAGGACCGGCATGGCCTGGATGGAACATCCCGCCCCCGCCCAGCAGGAGCTGGCGGCCCGTTTGGCCGCCCGCTGGAGCCGGGGCCCGATCCTGCAAATCCCGGGCGCCCACGACGCCCTCACCGGCCTGCTGGCCCGGCAGGCTGGCTTTGAGGCCCTGTATCTGTCCGGGGCGGCCTTCACCGCCGCCCGGGGCCTGCCGGACCTGGGCCTGATTGAGGGCAGCGAAATGGCGGACTGGGCCGCCACCATCGTGGCCGCCACCGGCCTGCCCCTGCTGGTGGACCTGGACACCGGCTACGGGGGCGTGTTCAACGCCGCCCGCGCCGCCCGCCGCATGGTGGCGGCCGGGGTGGCGGCGGTGCAGATCGAGGACCAGGAACTGCCCAAGCGGTGCGGGCACCTGGACGGCACGCGGCTGGTGCCGCCGGAGGAGATGGCCGCCAAGGTCCGGGCCATCAAGGCCACGGCGCCCGGCCTGCTGGTGGTGGCGCGGACCGATGCCCGGGCAGTGGAGGGCCTGGAAGGGGCGGTAGCGCGCGCCCGCCGCTACCTGGCCGCGGGGGCCGACGCGATCTTTCCTGAAGCCCTCACCAGCGCGGAGGAGTTCCAGGCCTTCGCCCGGGCGGTACCGGCCCCCCTGCTGGCCAACATGACCGAATTCGGCAAGACCCCCTACTTCAACGCCGCCGATTTTGAACGCTGGGGCTACCGGATGGTCCTCTACCCCGTCTCCAGCCTGCGGGTGGCGGCCAAGGCGGTGGAGCGGCTCTTCCGCCTCCTGCGCGAGACCGGCAGCCAGGCCGGCATGCTGGAGGCCATGCAGACCCGTGCGGAGCTGTACGCCCTCCTCGGCTACCACGACTACGAAGCCTGGGACCGGCGCCTGGCGGAAGGGGTGCCCCCGGCAGACCCGGCCGGCTCCTAAACTAGCAGCAGCAGCGCCAGGCCGCCGGCGGCCGTGGAGGCCACCGCGAACCAGAAGAGGTTATGGGTGCGGAAGTAGCGCAGCAGGTAACGGGCCGACAGCCAGGCCGTGATGGCGGCCGCCAGCCCGCCCGTTAATGCCGCCGGTCCCAGGCCGTGCGCCCCCCCGTGCGCCAGCTTCGGCAGTTCCACCAGCCCCGCGGCCAGGATAACCGGGGTCGCGAGCAGGAAACTGAAATGGGCCGCCTCGGCAAAGCCCAGTCCGCGCCCCACCCCGCCGGCAATGGTGAGGCCGGAGCGGGAGAGGCCGGGTATCAGGGCAAACACCTGCCAGAGGCCGATGCCGAGCGCGTCCTGCACCCCCAGGGCCTGCCGGCTCCGGCGGCCCGCCCGCCGGCGGGCGAAGCGGTCAGCCAGGAACATGATCCCCCCGTTAAGGACCAGGAAGGCCGCCGCCAGGGGGGCATTCCCGAACAGCGCCGCCAGGCGGTGCTGCAACAGCCATCCCAGCAGCCCCACCGGCACCGTGCCCCAGATCAGCAGCCAGGCCAGGTGCCCCTCCGGCGTCCGCCGGCCGCGGAGCCAGTGCACCCAACCGGTGATAAGGGCGGCCCACTCCCGCCGGAACAGCCAGGCCAGGGCCAGTGCGGTGCCCACATGCAAGGCCACCAGGAACGGCAGGTAGCGGGCGCCCGTGACCGGCACCGGCAGGGCCAGCAGGCGGGGGAGGACAATCAGCAGCCCCAGGCTGGAAAACGGGAACAATTCCGCAAACCCCTGCAGGACTCCGAGACCTAAGGCCAGCCACCACTGCATCCGCCCATCCCCTCCGGTCCCTGAAATCCGGCCCCGCCCGGTCGTGGCCGTCGCCAGGGCCGCATGGCCTGCCGTCACGGTAGCGGGTAAAGGTTAAGGGTGGATAATGCGCCGGTTAGGATGCGGTTAGGATGCGGTTAAACTCCCGGGCCGGCAGCGGAACCGCTTACAGGTGCTTGCCCAGCTCGTCCAGCACCGCCCGGTTGCCGTCCTCAAAGTGCAGATACACCCGCCGCGCGTCCTTGTCGGACCAGGCATAGAACTCGTGGGTCGAAGGCGGGCGCGGGGAGCGGATGGGCTTGAGATTCAGCCGCTCGGGGATGGCTGCGGTCCCTGTGCGCTCCCGGTCGACGAGGTAGCGCACCAGGTCATCGATGTGGCGATTGAGCGCCGCCATCTGCGCCGTGCCGGCATAGGCGCGGGCTTGGCCCACAAACCGGCGGCTGAAGCGGACACGCGGATCGGGCGGGTCCCACAGCTGTCGCTGATAGAAATCAGGGGACAAACGGAGCCAGACTAATTCCCCCCAGGGCGACAACAGGAGACCGTGGGCGTCGGTTAGCACCAGCGTCTCCGGCGGGTCGGTCCAGTCGGTCACCGGCAGGTGCAGGGCCAGCCGCCGGAACCGGGGAAAATCCTGCTCCAGGTAGCGGCGGGCGGTTGCCGCCAGGCTGCCCGCCACCCCGGGCAACGGTGGGATGTGCAGCAGTTCCTGGCTGCCTTCGAACTGATAGACCACCTCCGCCCCATAGACCATCCCCAACACCGTGAGATAGGCATGCACCGCCTTAAATCCACCGAGGAGATTGAAAATGGGGCGGCTCCCTTTCGCCGCCCATTCCGGCAGGTACTGTTCCTCCAGCCAGGAAATGAGGGCGGCGATGCCGTACCGGAACTCCTCCTCCGAGCGGGTGTTGAGCCCATCCGGGCCCACCAGGTCGGGGGCAAACCCCCGCGCCTCCAGCCAGCCGGCCACCACCCGGGCCGCCCTGCGGCCAAGGGCGGTGTCCGTGTGCACCAGCACCAAGTAATCCTGGCGCGCGCCCTCCGGCCACTGGGCGCCGTAGATGCCCAGAAGCCCGTTCAGTTCCGCACTCCGGCGCCGGGCCTCCTCCGGCGCAATGGCCGGGAAGGTGCGCTCCACCTCCGCCAGCCAGCTCTCCAGCTTGGCGCCCTCCTCCCCGCTCAGGCTGGCGTCGTTGGCGTGGCGGTTGACCAGTTCCCGCATCGCGTCCGGCGCCCCATTACTGAACACGCTGGTGCCGCAGGACGAGAGCACAAAGCGGGGCGGATTCATCGACCCTCCTCCTCTCCGGCAGCCGCTGGCTCCGGCCGGGTACCAGGCCGCCGCTCCACCCGGAACTCCTCCAGCCGGGCCCCCAGGCGGTCCATGTCCCCGGCCGACAGCTCCCGGCCCCGCCACTCCCGGGGCACATCCAGGGACAGGGCCCAGAACCGGGCCCCCCGCTCGCACACCGCTGCCGCCAGGTGCAAGGGCAGGGTACCCAACACCACATCCCCCGCCGCCACCTGGGCAGGATCCAGCTCCTCCACCTGGCGGTCCACCCTGATCCCCTGCCGGCGGACCCACTCCCCCGCCCCCGGATGCCGGCTGACCAGCCACACGGTCATGGGCAGTCCGCCTCCTCCAGCCATTGCCGGATGGTCTCCGCCCGCGTCCAGTCCTTGTTCTGCTTGGCCTTTTTCGGCGACTGTTGTGGCCATTTCTTGAGGCGCATCAGTTCATCCCGCAGCCGGCGGGCCACCCGCACCCGGTCGCAACCCTGCCACCGGCCCTGTTTCAGCGCCTCCCACCAGATCAGCCACGGTTCTTTGCCGGGCTCCCTGGCCTGAACAGCGGCTACCAGCTCTTCCAGCTCCCGTTCCAGGGGATCGGCAATGGCGGCCAGACGCGCCGCCGCCGCCCGGGCCTGCTCCTGCTCCTGCCAGTCCCGCCGCAACCGCGTCTCCTGGTCGCGGTCGGGTTCAAAGCGGCCGTACCCGACCGCCGTCTTGGCGCCCGCCCCCGGCATCTCCAGGGCCCGGGTCAGGACCGCCCAGACCTGCTCCACCTCGTCCCCCCCGGCACCCGGCTGCCGGGGCGCCACCGCCACCAGCAGGGCTGCATGCTCGCTGACCAGGAACGGCAGGGGCTGCGTGTCCTGCCAGTCCCCCGGCACCCACCGGCTGTCGAGGGGCTGGGCCGGCTGTGCACGGGTGTACCACTCCTGCTGATGCGGGGTCATGATGTCCACCCGCAGCATCACCGGCTCCACCGGCAGGGCATCGAAAAAGACCCAACGGCCGCGTTCGGCGGGAACCCGGTCCGGCTCCTCCTCACCGGGAAAGGGGCGCCCGAACCAGCGCGCCAGCTGCTCCCGATCGGGCTGCGGGGCCCCGTCCCAGCCGGCGGTGAGCCAGGCGCGGGCCATCCCCTTGACCGCCGCCCCCGGCAGGTAGGGCACCCCCAGGGTGGGATGCCAGTGGAAGCCGTTTTCCACCGGGTGGGGTAGCCCAAGCCCGGTGGCGAACCGCCAGGTGTTGCGGAAGACCCCCCAGCGTCCGCCCTGCCGTTCCACCAGCTCCACCAGCCACCGCCGCCGGCGCTCCAGCTCGGCGGCCTCGCCAACCCGCTTGCTGTCGAACTGCTGCAGCCACTCCTGCTTCGGGTTCCGGCCCTTTTTCTCCTTCTTCCCCTCCTCCAGCGTCCATCGCCCGGGCTGGTAGCGGTCGAAGAGGGTGAAGCGCAAGCCGGCATGCATGCGCGCCGGCTCAAAGGCGTGGTCCTGCAGCCATTGCCGGGCAGGGGCGGGCAAGGGGGCGTTCATGCCTCGGCCTCCTTTGCAATCAGGGCCTTGGCCAGGCGGGCGATCCACACCGCCAGCGCCTGGGCCTCCGCCTGGGCCCAGCGGTAACGCTCCTGGTCCACCGCCGTGATGCCTTCCAGGAGGTCCTTCCGGCCGCCCAGCGGCATCCCCGGCCCCGTCAGCCAGCCGGAAAGGGCCTGATAGAGCCGCCCGTAGGCCTGCTCCCGGCCGCCGGCCTTGGCATCCGGGTTGCCGCCGCCTAGGGACCGTGCCGGCCCCGCCTTAGTCGCATAGAAGGCTGCCGTCTGCCCCAGGCCGGCCATATGAATCAGGGCCGGCAGCTCCGCCGCATGGGCCTTAAACTCCCCCGCGTACGCCAGGTCCTGGACCGCCTGCACCTGTTCCAGGGCCCAACGCGCCCGCCGTTGCGCCAGGGTCCGGTCCATCAGCCCTGCCCCCCTTCCGGCCGCACCAGCGTCACCCGGCACCAGCCCATACCCACCGTCTCGTTGCCCCCCAATTGCAGGTAGGGCATGGCGTCCAACCCGGTCAGGGCCTGCTCCCGCAGGGCTTCCGGGCTCACACGGTCCCCGGCGGATTCCGGGCGGCGGTCGGGACCGGCCGACAGCAGGGTATAGAGCACGGTGTCGGGGGGCAGGGTCTCCTCGTACCAGAGTGCCCCCCGCGCCACCGTTTTGGTCCCGGGGTCCAGGCGCACGTGTGCCGCCACCGGGGTGGCATGCTGGGCCAGGAAGCTGAAGAGGTCATTGCTCACCACCACCAGCCGCCGCTCCAGCTGCGGGCGGGCATCCTCCCGGCCCATCAGCGCCGCCAGGGCATCCAGCCAGGGGCCCAGCTCCTGCCGGGGCTCCGCCTGCAGGTAATACTCCTCCAGGAAGACATCCACCGGTCCTTCCCCGCCGCCTGCCACCCAGGCCTGGTCCTGGGCGGGGTCGGGCAGCAGGACGGCTGTCTCGGGTACCAGGGCAATCCCCAGCCGCCGGGCATCGCGCTGCAGGCGGTGCAGGGGCTCGGGCGCCGTGACCCAGCGGAAGATGCCGGTGAGGGATCGCACCGGCAGCAGGAGCAGGCGGGCATCGCTCACGGTGAGGGCGCCGGCGTGATCTGAGGCATGCTGCACATCCGGTCCGAATATGGCAGCCACGACGGCCGCATCCAGCCCCGCCTCCACCGCGTGGTCGCGCAGGGCCCCTTTCACCCCGGACCCGTAGACGCAGGGCCAGCCGGTGTGGGCCTCCCGCTGAATAGGGAGGTCTACCACCCCCATCGCCTGGCCAGTGCCGGCATGCAAGGGGGATTCACAATACAATCCCATGATGGCGTGGGCCGCGTGCATGCGGATTCCCCTTCCCTTCTTCCTTCATCCCTGCGGGCAGCCTTCCTCCAGCGGCCAGCACCCGGCCAAGAGATGACCCCGGCCGTATTCCGTTTCCTCCCCGATCATCCCCCCGTGCAAGCGGCTGACCGCCTCCTCAAGGCCGGAACCGCCCTCGACGGTGACATACCAGCTGCTGCCGGCCGGCACGTAGGCACGGCGGGCTACCGGACGGCCCCGGGCCAGGTCCCAGCCGCCCTCGCGGACGGGGGGATCCATCACCGCCGCGTGGAGCCGCAGGCGGATGCCCAGCAGGCTGCCCACCCAGCTGCGGACCCCGGCCCGCTCCGCGGGCACAAAGCCCGGCAGCACCCCCAAGTCGCCGTCCCAGGTGCCCGGGGTGGCCAGCATCAGCACCAGGCCGCCCTGCCGGCAAGCCGGCAGCCGGGGCCAGGCGGCGCGGTCGACCGCCTCCACCATCGCCGCCCGCCCGTCCCCGCCCAGGCGCACCCAGGCCGGCAGCGGCCACCGCTCCGGCCCTCCCCTCACCTCCAGCTCCAGCGCCACCCGGGAGTCCGGGCGCACATGCGTGGCATGATAGAGCAGCCCGGGCTGCACCGTGCGCCGGTCCCGGAAGCGGGCGATGCCGAAATGCCGCTCATAGGCCCACAATTGCGATTCCGGGTACCACTCCCCCCGCTGCGGCAGGCCGCCCGCCAGGACCCGCGCCATACCGGCCGCGGTCAGCCAGACCCCCTCCACGGGAGCGGCCCCTGCCGCATCCGGCGGCAGCACCGGCAGCCGGACCAGGCCGCGGTCGGAGCGCACCGGCGGCCCGATACGGGCCCGCCACCAGCGCCCGCCCGCCGGGGCATCCCCGGCCGCCTCCGGGAGGCCACCGCTCCAAAAGAGGAAGCGGGGAGCCGGATACAGGCGCTGGCCCTCCCGGATCAGCCAGGGACCGCTAAAGCGCAGGGGGCCAGGGTCCGGACCCCAGCCGATGCGGTCCCGCAACCGCTGCCCCGCGATCCGGTACGTGTCCGGATGACGGGCAAAGGCCTCCCAGTCGACGCCCCAGGCGTCGCCGAGCAGGGTGCGGACGGCGCCGGCCAGGGTGCGCGCCGGGGGCGGAAAGCGGCCCTCCAGGTCCATCCCGCCCAGCACGTCATAGGGCCGGGCGTTGCGGAAGAACCAGCTGTCCACCGCCTGAAAGCGGAGGGTGGCGACGCTCATACGCCCTCCCTCCCCCGCAAGGCCAGGAAGCGCAGGAGCAGGGCCCCGTCCAGCTCCCAGCGCCGCTCCTCCTGCCACTGCACCCCGGCCGGCCCCCGCCGCCGGCGCACCACCCGGCATTGATCCAGCAACCATCCCACCCGTTGCCGGGCCTCCTCCCGGCTCAGGCCGCTGCGGTTTTCCCCCGCCTGCAGATACTCCATCGCCAGCACCTCCCCGAACACCTCGGGGTCTAGGACCGGTTCCCCGCTGCCGGGGTCCGGCCCCGCCCCGGCCATTGCCGGGCGGGGCTCCCGGACCAGCTCCTGCCAGCGCTCCCGCAGGCGGTAAAAGAAGCGACTGGTCATCCCGGCCATCACGGCATCCCCGCCGGCGAAGGCATCGGCCAGTTCGGCCAGCAGCACCCGCCCCGCACGCAAAGCCCGTTCCCAGGGCATGGCCCACCGGGGACCGGCCCCGCCCGGGAGCAGAACCTCACAGGCCACCGCGTCCCGACCGCGATCCGCCTTGGCCACCGTGTCCAGCAGGCTGTGGCCCGCAGCCAGGACCGTCATCAGGGGGAGGGTGATGTGGGGATACACCACCGCTGCCGAGATGGTGGCGGTCATGCCCCGCTCCCGGAAGGCCGCCCGGTACTGCTCCCGCAGGCGCGCCGCGGCATCCAGCGCTGAAGGCAGGGGCAGAAAGGCCACCACATCGTCGCCCCCGGCGTAGACCGTCCAGCCGCCCGCCTCTTCCACCAGGCCGGGCACCGCCCCCGTGAACGCCGCCAACGCCGCGCTGACTTCTTCCGGCTTCTCCTGCCGCAGGAGGGCCCCCATCTCGTCCCCGTCCATGACCAGCACCGCATAAAAAGGGGCCGGCGCCCGCGGCAGGCGATCAGCCACCAGCCGCCCCACCTGCTGCAACGCCTGCTGCGCCTCTTCCAGGCGCTCCGGATCCGGCTCGTCCCATACCCGGGGATTGGCCAGCTGGGTAGGGAACCACACACTGGCCGGGGCCGCCCGCCAGCGCCGCACCGGCTCCTCCACCGACCCCCGCAGCTCCCCCGGCCAGTCCTCCTCCCCGTGCCCGCCGGTCAAGGCCCGGCCCGCCTGCACCAGACGGTCAACCGCTCTCGCCACGGCCCGGTCGGCCTGCGCCAGCGTAAACAGCTGCTGCAGCCAGGGGTAGGCCGCCACCAGGTCCACCGAGGGGCCGTGCTGCCCCACCTCCCAACCGCGCAGGATCCAGCCGTCGTCCACCGGTAGCCGGAAGCGCGGAAATACCCCGGCAAAGCGGCGCTTGACCAGAGCCGGGGCGGACAGGTATTCCCCCTCCCGGATGGCCGGGCCCACCCGCTTGCGCACTGCGGCCCAGAACGCGGGCAGGCGGGGATCCCGGGGGCCCGTAGCACCGGACAGCTCCTGCCAGCCCTCCATGAGGTGGCAGGACACGCCCCCTTCGGGCAGCAGTGGCCGCCCGCGCCAGTTCTTGCGGCGGTCGAGGGCGGCATGGTCATCGAGGTCAGGGGTCAACACCCATTGCACGTCCCAGAAGGCCCCCATCTGGCGTTCCCAGATAACGCGGGTGTCCCCGCCGGACAGCTCCCGCAGGGGGGCGAGGTCGGCCTGCCAGACCTCCTCCCCCAACCCGGCCCAGGCCTGGCGGATCACCTGCACCACCCGCTCCGGGTCAAAGCCGTCCGGCACCAGGGCTTCGAAGCGGTTGGGAATGCCACCGTACCCGGGGCAATCCCCTCCCCGGCCCTCCAGACACTCCAGGACACTCTCCGGCACCACCGGAAACCGGAGGCGGCCGTCCTGCCGGCGGGTGGCCAGGATGGCCACCCCGGCCAGCCAGGAGAGCAGGAAAGAGCCCGCCCAGAAGTCGCGGGTGCGGCGGGCCTGGGCCACAAAACTCTGCACCGGCCCCAGGGCAAACTGGAACAGTTGCATCAGGCCTGCCCCCCTTCCGCCTGGAACCAGCCCAGGCCCTCCCGCACCTGCTGCAAGTCGACCGCCATCCCATCCGGCAGGAAGGGATCCGAGGGCAGCCACAGCGCTGCGCCCACGTAGTCCCCCGTCGCCAGCGGATGGATGTGCAGCAGCAGGGGACTGGCGCGCCGCTGGGATAGCTGCCGGGCGGGAATGGGCAGGCCCAGTGCGGGACGCAGGGCCGCCCCCACCTGTCCCACGGCGGTGCGGTAGGCTTCACCCAACCGCCGGTGCGTCTCGCGCGGGTCCTTCCCCTCTTCCACTACCACCGCCCACCGCGCCCCCCGGCTGAAGGCGGTATACGGCGGCTCCGGCGCCCCGGCCGCTGCCTCCAGCAAGGACCGGACCCGCGCCTTATAATCGGCCAAGGTTTCCAGCAGGCGGGACTGCCCGTCCAGAGTGGTCAGCGCAACAGATCCGAACCCCCGCCGGGAGCGCGCCCCCAGGCCGCCGAACAGGCTCCACGCCTCCAGGGCCCGGCACACCTCATCCACCACCGCCTCGTCCGTACGGGGGGCAAACTGCAGCACCAACCGGAAGCTCCCGCCCTCCCTCCAGCCGGTGCGATGGGGCTGGGCATTTGCGCCTCTCCCGGAGGCCACAATCCCCCAGCCCAGATAGGTGCTCCCGTCCAGCTGCCCCGGTACCGGATTGCGGGGCCAGTCGTCGAACTCCCCCGGCTGCTTGAGCCACGTCACCTGGAGCAGCACCCGGCTCTGGCGCGCCCGGGGCGCCACCGCCCCGAACAGCTCCCCTTCCCGCGCCCGCAACGCGTTCAGGACTTCCTGCCGGCTGGCGGGATCCTGCGCCTGGGCCCCCCACCGCGCCCAGGCCAGGGCCCGCCACCAGAACCGGAGGGCCCCCTTCACCGCCGGCGGGCGCACCAGGTCCGGCAGGGCGCCCCGGGGGTCGGTCTCCCCCAGGAAGAGGGGGGTCACCAGCTGCAGCTCGGCTTCCCGTGCCAGGCTCATGCCCGGGCCTCCTGCTCCGGCCCGGGGCCGCCGGTCTGCTCCGCCTCCCAGGCAAACAGCGCGTCCAAGGTCTCCTGGAAGCGTTCCCGGGAGGTCAACCGTTCCCGGACCCAGGGCCAATCGGATTCCGCACTGTGGGCGAGGGTATTGCGGAGGTTGGTAAGCAGCCAGTACTCCCACATCGCGGTGTCCGGCGTGTCTACCACATCTTTGGGGGGAGCCGGATAACGCTTTTCGAACGCCTTCCGGCTTTTTTCCCGGTCCTCGCGCCGGGCGGGGTCGCCTCCATCCTGCAGCGTGAGCCAAGACACGAAGGCCTCGCGCAGGTAGAGCGTAGCGCGCAGGTAGTCACCGCTTTTCCGGAAGTGCTCCGCCAGCAGCCGGTGCCGGTGGGCGTAGGAGCGGGCCTCTGCCCACTGCAGGCGCTCACGGAATGCATCTGTGAACAGGCTTCCGGCATGGGGTAACGAGAGCTCGGCATTGGCCTCCCCGAAGCGTTTAAGCTGCTCCACCGCCCCGGGGATGTCGTGGATCCGCTCCCGGAAGGCACCTTCCGCCAGGGCGTCAGCTTCCGGCAGGTCCTGGAGCAGGGGCACAAATACGCCGGGATTGGCACTCTCCTCGAAACGGGCCAGGGCGTTGACCCATTGCAGAAGGTTGAGGAGGCCCAGCAGGTTGAGCACCGGGGTCCGACCGTCCCTCCGCATTTCAAAGGCCCCGTAATACACGGCCCCGATCTGCAGATGGCGCACCTGCTGCAAATACCATGCGCTTAATACGCCCAGCAGGGGCAGATGGCGGAACCCATGGGTGACATCCAGGATCACCTCATGACTGGCGTCCAGGAACCCGGCCTTGCGCAGGGCGCCGTCGATGAACTCCAGGATCCCGATCTGTTCCTCCACATCCCGCCCCGGGCGGATGAGCCCCAGGCTTACCGGAATATTCAGCGCCGCCGCCACGGCCGGCTCCAGTTCCTTCAGGAGGGCGGCGGTCATGGCCTCTTGCTGGACCGCAGCCGCAACCCGCTCCGGAAGGTCCAGACCGCTGCCTGCCAGGGGCAGGATGTCCCAACCGCTACCCTCCGTCCCTAAAAAAACGAGACGGTCCGGCCGGATCGCCGGCAGGACCGCCAAGGCAAAGGTGGCGCCCGGTAACGCCTGGCCGTCCAGTTCGTACACCGTGGACTGATACCGTCCCTGCGCCGGCCGGCCTAAAAAGCTCACCAGAACCCTGCCCATCTGGATCCGCCCCTTCCTCTGGCGACCATCCGCAGCGGGAAGCACGGAGCACGCTACCGGACAGGAGGAGGTCCCCTTGGCCACGCCGGCCGGGACCAGGAAGGCCGGGATGCGGCCTGCACGGACGAGGACGGCCATCAGCAGGGAATTGGAAGGCGTGAAGCGTGTCGTGGCAGGGCGTGGTGCCGGCCCGGGATGTCGATGCCCCCCTGCGCGCGGTCCCGACTGAGGATCCCCCAGTCCGACAACCTTTCCGGTAGGGCTTTGGAGGCATTATACAAATCCGGGCTCGTTTTACCACTTTTTTAGCGGCTTCCGGGCCCACAAGTATTCGACAGGAACCGGCCCCGGAGCGGCGGCCGGCCCGGCTACTGGTACCACCAGCCGTGGCTGAACCATACCGCCCCCGCCCCGCCCATGACCGCCATCACCCCCAGGACCAGGCCCGTCCGGCACCGGCTGCCGCCCGCCCACTGCCCCATACCCAGGTAGAAGGGGAACAGGTCCCCCAACCAGCGCAGGGTGCTGAAAAAAGGCACATGCTGGGCTTCCAGGCTCAAGGCGGAGAGGGTGGCGAGGCCGGCGTACAGCCAGGTCCCCGCCCGCAACCAGCCGGGCCAGGGACGCATGGCCCGCGCCAGGGGCACCAGCGCGGCCAGAAACAGGAGGCTGCCCGTCCCGCTGAGGAGCAGGGGCGCAATCCGCCCCGGGGGATACCGCTCCGCCAGCTGCAGGAGCGCCGGCCATTGCGCCCAGGGCCATACCCGCTCCAGGGCCCAGGCCGCCTGGGCGTGTAGGAAGAGCAGCGGTTGCCCGAAGCGGGTCCAGAGCCAGAGGGGGTATACCAGAAAGCCGCCCAGCACCCCCAGACCCCAGCCCAGGGCCCGTCCCAGCCGCCGGCCGTCCCGGTCCGCCAGCGCGGCCACGGCCAGGGTCAGGGGCCAGGCTCCGGCCAGCAAGCCGGCCGGATAGCTGAGGGCCGCCAGACCCCCGGCGATAGCGGCATACCCGCTGCGGCCGGCCAGACCGTAACGGAGGGCGGTCAGCACCAGGAAGAGGGTCAAGCCCTCCGTGTACAGGGAGGAGAAGAAGATGGCATCCGGCCCCAAGGCCAGGCTCCAGACCGCCGCGGAAGCCACCGCCGGCGGTACGGCCAGGTCGGCCAGGAACCGCTGCCACTGGCGCAGGGTCAGCAGGAAGAGCCCCTGCACCGCCACCAGCGCGGTCAGGGCGTCGGGGAACGGGCGCAGCAGCCAGGGCAGCAGGGGGAAGAAGGCGGTGGAGGGGTCGTGGGGGCTATACCCGTGGCGGGCGAGGTGCCAGTACCAGAGGGCGTCCCAGCGCAGCCAGCCCCAGGCCTGGCCGGCAAAGTTCTCGCTGGCCCGGGCCACGGCCGCCGGCACCTCGGGGTAGGGCCAGAGGCTGGCGGCCAGGAGCAGGACCAGATGCGCAGCCCAGGGCCTCCAGGGCCATCCCTGCCGTGGCACCGCCGCCACCACAGCCATCCCTCCTTCTCCTCCGCCCTAATCCCCCGGCACCCGGAACCAGGGCGGACCCAGGCGCGGAGTCAGGCTGGAGGACCATACCCAGACCGTCTTGTCCGCCACCCGCAGCACCCGCAGCGGCGGCCCGAACTGGCGGCGGATCGCCGCCCCTTCGCGCCGGCCCTGGCCCCGGCTGAGCAGCAGGGCCGGCACCGGTCCCGCCTGCGGGCGGTACCAGCGCACATCCGCCTCCCAATTGAAGGGTACCAGGCGCCCGCCCCGGAAGGCCACCGACAGGGCCCGCAGCCGCCCGCGGCTCTGGACGGTGAGGTCGTTGCCCCATTCATAAGCGGTGGACAGCACCGCCGGGATGCGGGCCGCCGTCAGGACCTGCAGCAGCTGCTCCCGGGCCCGGGTGTAGGCCGAGGCCGGCTTCTGCCAGCCTTGCACCAGGCCTGCGGCCACCACCGCCGCCCCTACCAGGACCACCCAGCCCTCCCGGCCCCAATCACGGCGGGTGAGACGGGCGACCCATAGGCCTAAGCCCGCTGCCTCCCACCAGGACCAGGGCCACAGGTAGCGCACCGGGCCGCCCAGGGTGCTGAAGGTGCCGGCCAGGGCGGTAAAGCCGGCGGCCGCCAGCAGGGCGGAGGCCCACCAGCGGGCCGGCCCGCGGGGCCGGCTGCGGAAAAAGCCGGCCCAGCCCCATCCCGCCACCCCCGCCAGCAGCAGGCGGATCAGGCGCAGCATGGTGCCCGCCTCCGTCAGCGGCCGGCCCAGCACCCACCCGCCCGTCAACTGCCACAGACCGGCGAGGGTGCGGCCCAGGTGGGGGCCCACCTGGGCCCAGGGGACGAAGGCCGCCGGCAGGGTGGCCATTACCACCCCGTGGTGGTCGAGCCAGGTCCGGGCCTCCGAGGCGGCCGCTCCCGCCAGCAGCAGGACGGCCATCAGGACCTGACGCCACCAGGCGGGCCGTGCGCGGCCGTCCAGCCAGGTCGCGGCCACCGCCGGCAGCAGCACCACCACCCAGGCGTAGGGATCGGAGACCGCCACCAGCCACGCCAGCACCCCGGCTGCCGTCAGGCTGCCCCAGGCCCCGCCCGCCCGGGGGCCCTGCGGGTACAGAAAGGCGGTCGCGGCCGTCCACAGCCACCACCCCAGGCCGATGGTCCCCACGTGGATGTTGCCGAATCCGGCCAGCCACAGCACCACAGGCGAGAGGCCCAACCAGGCGGTCACGGCCGCCCAGGCGGCCCGCGCCCCCGCCGCCCGGCGCATCAGCACCCAGAAACCGGCCAGGTTGACCACCGTCACCACCCAGGTGACGGCGTGGGCCACCGGGGCCGAGACCCCGCCGAGGGCGACCCCGGCCACATAGAACGGCAGGTCGGTGAAGAGATAAGCGTCGCTGCTCACGAACCAGCCCCGCAGGAGCCCGTTACCATGCTGCAGGATGGACGCCGCCTCCAGGACGGGGGTGGCACTGCCGCTGACCAGGCGGTGCACCTGGTCGAGATGCCAGAGCACGACCAGCTCCAACCCCGGCAGCAGCCAGAACAGCAGGCGTCCCCCTCTCCGGAGCAGGCTGCTCCCGTCCACGTCCGCAACCCCCTTCCCGGCGAAGGCTCCCCTTAGCATGCACGGCGCGCGGCCGCTCACGGTCACGCCCCCGGCACCCCCCGGGGGTCGCGGGCCACCAGTTTTCGACAACCGGTAGCCCCCGGCCGGGGGAGGGTGTTACCTGGCAGGGAATGAAAATAGGGGTACAGGGAGAGCAGGCGGGAAGCGTGGCACAAGTGCTCAGCCGGCGTCAATGGATGGTGGAACAGCGATAGTGCCGCACCGCCGCTGGAAACTAACATGCGACGGCCTTGCTGAGTGAAATAGCGGACCCATTCGCCAATAACCGTCGTCTTCCCGGTCCCTGGAGGACCCCAGACCAGAAACACATCCTGCCCCCGAGTACCACGCCGGATAGCGTCAGCCTGAGCTGGATTGTAATGACCGGGCGCATCTGCGCCCTGGTTCCCCAGGGGTCGGAAACGCGCTTCCCCCATGGCCGGCTCCAACCAACCAGAACGGGCCTATCTGTGCTCAAGCGCCTCGATGGCAGCCAGATCCCATCCGCCGTGATAATCCCGGCTCATTTCTGGTCGCCTTCCTGTCAGCAACTCGGTACAGATGAGGCCCAAGGCAAAGACGTCCGTCGTCTCGCCGACCGGTTCAAACTGGTCCGCTACCGCCGCCACCTCCTGCTCAGGGGCGCGGTACCCCGCGGTTCCCTCGCCTGAGCGTTGCGGAAGCAGTGAAAGGCCCAGAGCAATTAGCCGGAACCGCCCCCTGTCCAGCAGAATGTTTTCCGGTTAAGATCGCGATGCAGAATCCCCACACTATGGAGAGCCTCCACCAACCGGCAAAGCTCCTGACACTTCCGCAGATTCTCCGCTATCCGCGACGCCTCCCGGCCCCGCATCCGACCCATCCATGCCCGCAGCGTTTCCCCCTCAATTAGCTCCATCAGGATCCATCGCCACTCCCCGCGGGTTGCACTTGACACCGGGCCATGCTGCCTATCCTCCCCTTGCGGGGCTACGGAAGACCTGAGGAAGTCCTGGCAAGCTGTCAAAGCCTTTAGGGTCCGTTAACAAGTTTTCGACAATGTGTGCCCTTTGACCCCCATGCGACGTTCCCCGGCAGGGTAAAGAAAAAGAGGTACCAAAGAAAGCAGGCGGGAAGCGTGGCACAAGTGCTCAGCCGGCGTCAGCGCATTGCGGAACGGCGCCGCCAGCGCCGGCGGAAAGCGTGGGGGATAGCGGCAGCAGCCGCGGTGATGGTACTGGGGATCGCGGGCGGTCTCCGGGCGGCGGGCGGTCTCCTGCCTCCCCGCCTGCAGTGGCACTTCACCCCGGCGGACGACCGCCTCACCGTCCGGCTGGAACCCAGGCCCGGCTGGCTGGGCCGGCAGCTGTGGCAGCTGGACCGCTGGCAGGTGGGCCCCTATACTGCGGGCTCCGCCACGCGCCCCTTTGTGCGAACCCTGCCGCCGAACGCGCGGGTGCGCTGGCGGGTGCGGGCGCAAGGGCCCGCCCCCCTGGCGGGATTCATCACCCTCACCGTCCCCGCCGGGCCGCGGCTGGTAGCCGAAACCCGCACCGCCACCACCCTGGCTCTGACCGCCGATCAGCCCCTGACTGCGGCCGCTGTGTCGGGAGGAACCGTCACCCGCGTTGGCAGCCGCCGGCTGGTGGTGCCCCGGGGCCTCACCCCCCGCACCCTGGAGGTGCGGGTGGAGGGCCGGGACGGGACCTGGAGCGTCTGGCGGGTGTCGGTACCGCCAGCACGGCCAGTGCCCCTGCTCTGGTTCGGGTCGCCGGCCGGGGGGCGGGTCTACCTGACCGTGGACGACGGCTGGGTGCCTAGCGCCCGCCTGCTGGCCCTAATGCAACGGGACCATCTGCCGGTGACCGCCTTCCTGATCCAGGAGGCGGCGGTCCGCGACCCCGCCTACTGGCGGGCCTTCGTGGCCGCCGGCGGTGTCATCGAGGACCACACCCGCAGCCATCCCGCCCTCACCCGGGTGAGCCCGGCCGCGGCCCTCTCCCAATGGGCCGCCCCCATTGCCGCCTACCGGCAGTGGTTCGGCCAGACCCCACTGGTAGGGCGTCCCCCCTACGGGGCGGTGAACGGGACGATACGCACCGCCGCCCGCCTGGCCGGACTGCGCGCCCTCGTGATGTGGAGCGTGGAGTGGACACCGGGCCGGGGCTTCGCCACCTGGAACCATGGCCCGATCCAGGCCGGGGACATCATCCTCCTGCACTGGGTGCCGGGGGTGGGGCGGGCGGTCGCAACGCTGCTGCCCGTGCTCAAGGCCCGCGGCCTCACCCCGGCCCCCCTCCTGCCCGGGTTAGGCCTGGCCCGTCCGGCCGGGTCCCCGGCCCGGTAGGGGCCGGGTCAGAACGCCGGCCCCGCCCAGCGGTCCGCCCACTCAGCCGGGAACGGCCGGCGCACGGTCCGCCCCTGGAAGGCCCGCACCATGCACACCAGCCAGACCGCCACCACCGCAGACCCAGGAGGGTGGTGAGCGACAGCCACCGAAAGCAGGATGGACTCCAGGGCGGCAAAGCGCACAAAACGGTCCCGGGGCTCGAGCAGCAGGACGACCAGCCCGCTGACAACTCCGAGCAGGTAGGCCAGGCCGGCCATCACCGACGGCCGCAGCCGGCCGGGTCCGATCCCGGGCGTGCCGGGTGGGGAATAAGACCTGACGGGTGTGCTCTCTCCGGTGCAGGCATGCGGTTAGGGACCGGGCGCGGGCGGCGGGCCGGCTCCGGCCTCCCAGCGGTAGAAGCGCTCCACCCCTGCCACCGCCAGCCCCCGCTTGCCGTGCTGCTTGATGCGGTACAAGGCTTCGTCGGCCGCATGATACAGGGTTTCGAAGCGGGTGCCCTGCTCCGGGAACCAGGCCAGGCCGGCGGAGACATCGAGTCCCCACAGGCTTAGCGGCAACCGGGCCCGCAGGGCCCGCAGCCGCGCCCAGGCCTGCACGGGGCTGCGGATCCCGGGCAGCCACAGGCAGAACTCATCCCCGCCCAGGCGTGCCACCGCGTCCCCGCGCCGCACCCCGGCCGCCAGGCCGGCCGCCACCCGCCGCAGCACCTGGTCCCCGGTAAGGTGGCCATAGCGGTCGTTGACCGCCTTGAAGCCGTCCAGGTCCAACAATACCAATGCCGCCCGCAGCCCGGGATGTTCCCTCCCGAAGGCGGGCCATCGCTCCGCCGCCCGCCGGTTGGCGAGGCCGGTGAGGGGGTCGGTCAGCGCCTCCTCCTGCCAGGTGCGGAGGGTGTCCTGCCAGCGTCCGCGCTCTTCCGCCCATACCGTCTGCAGCTCGGTGAAATAGGCGTCGACCGCCGTCAGGGAGTCCCACTGCCAACGCCGGCGCAGGAGGTCCAGGGGTACCGGCAGTGCGCACTCATGGACGGCCGCAAAGAAGCGCTGATAGGCGGCCAGGAACCAGGAAGGCCGCACCCCGGCCCGCACCAGGGCCAGACCCAGGTTCCGGCTGCGGCAGGCCGCTGCCGGCGAGCGGGGGTCTTCAGCCAGGGCGGCCACATGCGCCCGCACCCGGGCCGCGTGCTCCTCCAGGGTGAGATGGCGTTCCACTAACGCCCGGGCAGGGGGATGGGCGGCAATGAAGGTCGTGACCAGCTCCGCAAACCGATCGGCCAGCTGCGGCCAGCGGCCGTCGAGCGCCGCGGCCAGCCCGGACTGTTCGGCATCCGACCAGTCCAGCAGGGTCTCCCAGCGCGTCCTTCCGGGGGGGTCCGCCATGGCCGCGCCTTCCTTCCGCCCGGTGCCGCCCGCTGCACTCCTACGTCCCGATTATAGCTCTGCCGCCGTCTGCACCGCAGCCGCCCGCGGCCCGCATGGGGGCTTTGCGGGTGCGGTACAATGCCGGGCAGGAACCCCCGGCCCGGAAGGCGAATACCGCCGGGTAACACCCCGCCCCGCGCGGGCCGGGGCGGCATGGCATTCCCGCAAGGAGGTCCTCTCATCCGTGGAACAGCCGACAATCCGGTATACGGTCCGCTTCCTTGACCCCGGCCGACATGTCTATGACCTGACCCTGACCGTGGAGCACCTGCCGGCCGGGCTCCATCAGCTGAGCCTGCCGGTCTGGACGCCGGGTTCCTATGAGGTGCGGGACTTTGCCCGCAACCTCTTCGACCTGTCGGCCGCCTCCCCGGAGGGACCGGTTCCCCTCACCCAGGTGCGCAAGAACGTGTGGAGCTTTACCCTCCAGGAAGCGGTCGAACGCCTGGAGGTGCGCTGGCGGGTCTGGGCCTTCAAGCTGGGGGTGAGCGCCAGCCACCTGGACGCCACCCATGCCTACTGGAACGGGGCGCAGCTCTTCCTGCTGCTGGACGACTACAAGGAGCTGCCGGTGACGGTGCACATCGAGGCCCCGCCCGGCTGGCGGGTGTCCACCGGGCTCGAACCCGGCGGGCAGGAGGCCTTCACCTATACCGCCCCCAACTACGATGTGCTGCTCGACTGCCCGGTCGAGGTCGGCACCCACCCTGCCTGGAGCTTCGAGGTGGACGGCAAGACCCACACGGTGGCGGTCTGGGGCCATGGCAATGAGGACCAGACCCGGCTGGTGGGGGACATCGAGCGCATCGTGCGCGCCCACAAGGAGCTGTTCGGGTCGCTGCCCTATGAGCACTACACCCTCATCCTGCACCTGACCGACAAAAACCTGGGCGGGCTGGAGCACCTCAACTCCACCACCTGCGGGGTCAACCGCTTCCTGTTCAAGCCCCGCAAGAACTACCGCCGGGTGCTCGACCTCATCTCCCACGAATTCTTCCATCTCTGGAATGTGAAGCGCATCCGGCCGGAGATGCTGGGGCCCTTCGACTACAACCAGGAGGTCTACACCCACCTGCTTTGGGCCATGGAAGGCTTCACCGACTACTACGGCTCCCTGGCGCTGGCCCGCAGCGGGCTGTGGACGGTGAAGGAATACCTCAACACCCTGGGCGACCGCATCAAGGCCTATGAGAAGCTGCCGGGCCGGTTCGTGCAGAGCCTGTCCGACGCCAGTTTCGAGACCTGGCAGAAGTTCTACAAGCCCGACCCTGACAGCCCTAACCGCACCATCTCCTACTACCTCAAAGGGGAACTGGTCGGCTTGTGCCTGGACCTGGAGATCCGGCGGCGCACCCAGGGCCGGGCCTCCCTGGACGACGTCCTCCGCCGCCTGTATGAGCGCTACGCCGCCAAGGGGATCGGCTTCCCGGAGCAGGTATACCAGGAAACGGTGGAGGAGGTGGGGGAAAGCTCCTTTGCCGACTTCTTCCGCAGCTATATCGACGGCACAGACCCTCTGCCGGTCGACCGCTACCTGGAGACGGTGGGCATCCAGGTGCAGCGCGGCTACGAGCCGGAGGAGAAGGAGAACGGGGGCGGCGAGGGCGACCAGCTGAGCGGGTCCCCGCCGGCCTGGCTAGGCATTGAGACCCGGTTGGAGGACCAGACCCGGTTGATGGTGCGGACGGCCTACGACCCCGGCCCTTCGGCCGACCTCCTCTACCCGGAGGATGAGATCGTGGCCTTGAACGGCTTCCGGATTCAGGGAGCTACCGAACTGGCCGACCGCCTGAAGCGCGACTTCGCCCCCGGCGACACCGCCCTGGTGGCGCTCTTCCGGCGGGGGGAGCTTTTGACCGTGCCGGTGGTGCTGGGCGCGGCCCCGCCCACCAAGGTCAAGCTGAGCCCGCTGCCCGAGCCCAGCGAGGAGCAGAAGGCGCGCTTTGCAGAGTGGATGAAGACCCCCTGGCCGGAACGGCTCTAGGCGCAAGGCACGCCGCCCCCGAGATGCCCGGGGGCGGCGCCGCTTACGCCCGCCTCAGTAGCGGTCGGAATGGAGCTCCGGCCAGCGGCGATCGCCCGCCACCAGTTGCCATACCAGCCGGGCCACGCTTTCCGGGGCCACCACCACCCGCGTGTCCCCCCGCGCGGCCAGCCGCTCGCGCAGACGCCGGCGCACCGCCTCCGAGCCGGTGAGGTCGAACAGCACCTCCACCTCCGGCAGCTCCAGGAGGTCGAGGGCGTCCTCCATCACCGGAATGCCGTGCGCGCGGGCGAAGGCCTTGCCGGGTGTGTCCCCCGGCTGCGCCACTGCTGCCACGGTCACACCCGCCTCCAGCAGGGCCTCCAGGAACCGCCCGCCCACGCGGCCCAGGCCCGCCACCGCCACCTGTGTCGTCGCCATGGCCATCCCTCCCTGTCCGGCGCCTATGCCCCGCTGCCGGGCAGATTCCACCCGCCCGCCCGATCTCCTTCCCCAGGCCGGGGAAGATTCAACCCCGCGGCCGCCGCCACCAGCGGCCGGGGGAGAGGAGGATGATGAGGATGGAGCTCAGGGAGAGGCCTACATAAAAGGCAAAGGCGGCGTTGGCCCGCAAGCGCCGGGGGCCGCCGCTGGCCCACGTCATCCAGAGGAAGAGGAGGACCCCCGAGGCCAGGAGCAGGAGGTGGGAACGGGGGATGGGCTCCCCGGCATAGGCCGAGAGCCCGCCGGTCGCCCCCACCAGGGTCAGCCGCCGGACCAGGCGCCGCGGCCAACGCCCCCGTATCATGGCGTCCGCCTCCCTAGCCCCCGTCGACCAGTCCCCAGGGACTCAACCGGAACCGCCCCGTCTGGCGGCAGGCGGGACAGAAGACCCGCACTTCGGTCTCCCCCGCCTCGTCCGGTGCCAGGGCGTTCTGCAGCCCTTCGGCCACCTCCCCGGGGGGCAGGGCGGCCCCGCAATGCGGGCAGCAGTGCAGCTGTGCCGCCCAGGCCGGGTCAAAGGGGGAACCCCCGGGCAGGTCGGCGGCCGTCACCACCACCGGGTCGGACACGTCGCCCGCGACCGCAGCCCGGGCCAGCGCCCGCCGCCCCAACTCCTCCAGCAGGCGCGGCGGGCTGGTGAACGGGTCCCGGCGGCCGGCCAGCCGCCAGAGGGTCCGCGGCACCAGCACCGACAACAGCCCGCGGCGGGGGTGGGAAAACCAGCCCCACAGCCCCTCCGGGGTCTCCCCGGGGGAGGCCACCAGTTCCACCCCGTCCATCCGCCTCACCCGCCTCCCGCCCAGACCCGCCGTCTAATGAGCCCCGCGCTGGGCCAACACGGCGGGGATGGTCTTGGCCAGGATCTTCAGGTCCAGCCCCAGCGACCAGCTGTCGATATACTCCATGTCCAGGCGCATCCACTCCTGAAAGTCAACCTGGTTGCGCCCCGAGACCTGCCAGAGGCAGGTCAGCCCCGGCCGCACCGACAACCGTTTCCGGTAGTCGTCCCCATATTGGGCGACTTCCTCGGGCAGGGCCGGGCGCGGGCCCACCAGGCTCATGTGGCCGGCCAGCACATTGAACAGCTGGGGCAGCTCGTCCAGGCTGGTCTTGCGCAGGAAACGGCCGATGGGGGTGACGCGGGGGTCGTCCGGGATCTTAAACACCGGCCCCGACATGATGTTGAGGTGGGCCAGCTGGGCCTTCAGCCGCTCCGCCCCCGGCACCATGGTGCGGAACTTGAGGCAGGGGAAGCGCCGGCCGTTCAGGCCCACGCGCTCCTGCACGAACAGCACCGGCCCGGCGGGGTCGGTCAGCTTGATGGCCAGGGCCACCAGGATCATCACCGGCAGGGTGACCACGATGCCCAGGCTGGCCAGGACCACGTCCATGACCCGCTTGACCACCGCCCCCGGCCCCTGGTGGGAGACGGAGGCCGGCACGGCCAGCACCGAGTTGCCGTAGAAGTCGTAGAGGCGGGAGTCGCGGGCCAGGGCCCCGATCTCGTCCAGCACCATGCGCACTTCCTTGCCCTGGCGGCGGGCCAGGTTGAGGGCCCCCACCATCACCTCGTCGCTGACCGGCAGCGCCACCACCACCGTGTCCACTACCTGCTCCGCCAGCACTTGGCGGAGCCGGCGCAGGGCCTCCTCCCCAGCGCGGTCGTCCCCCAGCGGCAGCGGCATCTCCTCCACCACCTGCATACCTGCTTCGGGCACTACCCGCACGGTATGCGCGAACACCGCCACCCGGTTGGGATGGCCCAGCACCACCAGCCGCCGCTGGTCCTTGCCCGCCACCCGGAACCGGCTGAGGCTGACCTTGATGGCGGCATGCAGCAGGGTCTGCAGGCCGAAGGCAGTGGCGGGGTAGAGGAGGAAGATCACGCGCGAGAACCAGGTGGCCTTCATGGCGAAGATGAGGAGTGCCAGCGCCACCCCGGCCTCCAGGTTGGCCACAAACAGCATGGACATTTCCGCCGGCAACTGGTTCCAGCGCCGGCTGTAACCTTTAAAGTTGAGCTTGAGCGCCAGCCAGGAGGAGACCAGGATCACGAAGGCAAAGTTGAAATAGTATGTAACCAGCTGTACGGTGGCGACGCGGGGATTCAGGACCGTGAGGTAGAAGTGAACCGCGAGCACATAGGCCAGGTAGGCCGCGCCCGAATCCACCAGCACCGCCAGTTCGTCCCACTTGGTGGTCCAGGCCTTTCTCCACATCAGTCGCGATACGCCTCCATGCCATGCGCCAGTCTGGCCCCGGCCGGGCGGGCCGGACCCGATTCATTATAGCAATCCTTCCGCTCCATCCCGGAACCGGTAGCAACCGGATCCGGACCCGGACCCGGTAGAACCTGTCCCGGTGATGAAGACGCCGGCAGGCTGCGGCCGGTTACCCATGGCGTTGTGGAAACGGGCCCCGGCGCTTACACTGCAAGGCAGGACGGGCAAGGCGGGGGACGGGCGTGCGTATCGTGCACATTACCAACGACCTGGACGGGGGCGGAGTGCAGACCTACCTGCTGCGCCTGCTGCCGGCGCTGCAGAGCCGGGGGCACCAGGTGCACCTGGTGCTGGTGAGCGGGCGCGGACGGCTGCTGGCGAAGCTGACGGCGCAGGGGATCCCCTGGACCTACCTGCCCGCCGTCGGCCGGATGGGGAGCCTCAAGTGGCCGCGGCCGGCGGCCGTGGCGGCCCTGGCCCACCGGCTGCGGGCGCTCCACCCCGATGTGGTCCACACCCACCTCTTCCTCGGCAATACGGTCGGACGCCTGGCGGCGTTACGGGCGGGCGTGCCGGTCGTGCTGGCCACCGAGCATTCCAGCTACTTCGGCAAGCGCTGGGCCGCCCGCCGTCTGGACCGGACCCTGGCCCTGCGGACCACGGGGGTGGTGGCGGTTTCGCAGTGGGTGGCGGATTTCACCGCCCGCCAGGAGGGCATCCCCCGGGATCGCTTCCACGTGCTACCGCACGGCGTGGACCTCCCGCCCCGGGTCCCGCCCCGGCCCGGGCGCGGCCGGGTGGGCCTGGTGGGGCGGCTGCATCCCGACAAGGGCGGGGACCTGTTCCTGGCCGCGATGGCCCGGGTGATGGCGGAGGACCCCGCCGTGACGGCGGTAGTGGCGGGGGACGGACCCGCCGGGCCCGCCCTGCGGGCGGCCGCCCGCCGACTCGGCATCGCCGGGCGGGTGGAGTGGGCGGGCTGGGTGGAGGACCCCGCCCGGTTGTGGGGCGGGCTTGACCTGGTGGTGCTGCCCTCCCGCCGGGAGGGCTTCGGGCTGGCCGCCCTGGAGGCGATGGCCTGGGGCCGGCCGCTGGTAGCGGCCGACATCCCTGCCTTCCGAGAGATCACGGCCGGCGGACGGTGGGCCCGGCTGGTGCCGCTGCCACCAGCGGCAGGGGTCGCGGCCTGGGCGGAGGCCATCCGCACAGCGCTCCGGGTCCCTCCGGCCGACCCCGACGGGGTGCGAAGGCATGTGGCGACGTATTATACTTTTGATCAACATCTTTCGGGCCTGGAACGCCTGTATCGGGAGCTGTCGGCGCCGGCGGGGCGGCAGGCCGGCGGCGGAAGGAGCAGCGGTTGCTAAAAGGGCAGGACATCATTTGTATCTCGTCCGCGGACTGGGACGCACCGCTTTGGACCAACAAGCAGCACCTTATGTCGCGCCTGGCCGAGAACAACCGGGTGCTGTATGTGGAATCGGTAGGCCTGCGCACGCCTACCCTGGCCCCGCACGACCGCGCCCGCCTGGCCCGCCGGCTGAAGCACTATTTCGCCGGCCCCCGCCGCGTCATTCCCAACCTCTACGTGTTCTCCCCCCTGCTGGTGCCGTATTACGCCGAGCGGCGAGTGCGGGAGATTAACAACCGCCTGCTGCGGCGGGAGGTGCAGCGGGCAGCCCGGCGTCTGGGCATGCGGCGTCCCATTCTCTGGAGCTACGTACCCAACGCCTACGCCCTGGTGGGTCACCTCGACGAACAACTGGTGGTCTATCACTGCGTGGACGACCTGGCCAGCATCACCGGCGTCCCCAGCCGGGCGGTGGCGGAGATGGAGGAGCACTTCCTAGGGATGGCGGACGCGGTGCTCACCACCTCCAAGGCCCTCTATGAGGCCCGCAAGGGCAAGAACCCCCATACCTTCTATTTCTCCAACGTGGCCGACGCCGAGCACTTCGGCAAGGCCCTCAAACCAGAGACGCCCGTGGCTCCGGCGGTGGCCGCCCTACCCCGGCCGGTGGCCGGCTACGTGGGGGCCCTCGACGCCTACAAGGTGGACTTCCCCTTCCTGGCCGAGGTGGCACGCCTGCTGCCCGACTGGTCCTTTGCCCTGGTCGGCCCGGTGGGCCAGGGGCAGCCCTCCACCGACCTCGGCGACCTGGCCGGCCTGCCCAACGTCCACCTGCTGGGGGCGGTGCCCTACCGGGAGGTGCCCGCCTACCTCAAGGGCATGGACGTCGCCCTCATCCCTCACCGCCTTTCCGACTACACCACCGCCAGCTTCCCTATGAAGCTCTACGAATACCTGGCGGCCGGCCGGCCCGTCGTGGCCACCCCTCTGCCCGCCATCCGCGACATCAGCCTGGTGCGCTTCGCCGACACGCCCGCAGCCTTCGCCGCCGCTGTGCGCGCTGCCCGCGCGACGGACAATCCGGAAGCGGTGCAGGCGCGGGTGGAAGAAGCTCAAGGCCATACCTGGGAGGAACGGATTCGGAGTTTTGATGAGGTATTGGAGCGCGTGGCTCAAGCAGTCGCTTCCCGGCGCTGATCCGCCGTTCGGACGTCCCCTACCCCGCCAGCGGCTGTAGAGCGGGCCCGGGCGCCGGCGGCTGCACCGTGACGATCCACCGATCGGCCTGCTGCGTGACGTGCTCGATGGTCTCCTGTGCCAGACCCAGGATGGCTGTGATAGACTCGGACATGAAAGCACTCCTTTGGGCGGAAGTTGGTCACTACCACCATTGGACGTGCTTCCTTCGTTTTCCGGCTTGCCGAGCCCGATCCCACAGGTTCTAGCGCAAAGCCACGACGTTGTTGAACACGTTTTCTAATTTACTTACCATGTCCTCTACCGAGAATCGCGCCGCTGATGCCCGGCATACCTCAGGCTGGGGAAGACGCACGTGCCCCCCGATAATGCCGCCTAGGAGGCGTTGCAACGCGCCGACATCCTGGGGAGGAAACAGCCAGCCGTTTTCCCCGTGCCTGACAATGTCCCCCGGTCCTACCGGGCAATCGCTAGCCACGACGGGCACACCGCGCACCAAGGATTCAACCAAAACCAGTCCGAACCCTTCCCAGTCGGACGGGAGAACTAGGGCTGTAGCCGCTTGAACCAGGGTCCAGGGGTCTGGGTGAAAGCCCTCCCAGTGCACGTGAGTATCAATCCCAAGTTGCGTGGCCAGTTGCTGAAGGGCCGCTCGGTCGGCCCCATCTCCGATCACGCGAAGCTCCCAGGATTGGCCCCGGAACGGTTGCAAGGCGCGAAGCAACTTGTCCAAGCGCTTTTGCCGGTTGTCCAGGCGTCCGATGTAGAGAAAGGTCGTACGCGCTGCCCGAGTGACCGGGGCCGCATCCTGACTCACGCCTAGTGGCACATAGTGCACTGGTATTTCTGGGGTTACCTGCTTCAGCTCCTCCTCAAGTCCCCGAGCGATCGCTAGGTGCCCGTCCGCAAATCGCAAGAAGCGCACCATGTCACCGAATGCCCGTACCGTCGCCTGCATCCACGTGAGAACGGGTGTCCGCCTGCCAACTGCCAGCCGAGCGACCGGTGCAAGCACCGGCGACATGACCACGGCTACGTCCGGTGCCGTCCCGGCGCGGGCCAAGCGCTCTTGGAGGCATGCAGCGTGAGCCCAATGCCAATCGGCGCCCAACAGGGATCGGCAGACGGGCTCTTCGGGAGAAACATAATAACGGGGGTGAACCATCTCCTCCCAGTTCGGATCATCGGACCGATCGGAAATCCAGCAGGACACCAAGTGGCCTCGCGCCTCCAAACGCGGCACCACTGCTTTAAGAAGGCTTTCTGAACCCCCCCGGCCCGTCATATGACCAGCAACGAAGGCGACCCGCATCCGCCGCCATCACCCCTTTGCCTTGGTTATAGCCACGTTGTGGGCCAGGGCAGCGATTTGGCGATCCATCTGTTCCAGTTGTTTCCTGACAATCTCCAGTTCCGGCGCAGTCGACAGCACCCGCTCGTAACCCGCCCTAGCGCCGACCCAGTCCCCTGAAAGCTTCAGCACGTCCGCGATGGCGGCAGGGGCCTTCCAGCGCGCGATGTCCGAATCAAAGGACACAATCCCCCGATACGTCGGCGCCGTCTCAAGCGACTTCCCAAACGCTTCTTTCGCGCCCCGTAACAGCGCAAGCGCCTTGGTTAACCTGGCCTTCCCCAAAAGGTACCATGCCGCCGGGAAATTCGCCGACTCGGCGACGGCCCGCTCGGCCACGGCCAGGGCCTCATCCACCCGATCCCGTGCCAGCAGTGCCTCGGTCAGGAACTGCCGCACCTCTGCCACCCGACCGTAGCTGGGATTTTGCGCCGCCAATTGCTCGGCGCGATACAGCGCGTCGATGGCCTCATCTAGTTGGCCCAAAAAGTAACGTTCCCGGCCGAGGAAACCCCAAGACGCCACATCGTTGGGATCGTCCTGAACGCTCTTCTCCAATAGCCGGACGTTTCGCTCCAGCTTCCCTTTGGCCTTCATCACCTCGGGTTGATAGCCCTCGTGGATCAGCCGGATGCGCACCACTGGACGCGGATAGCTTTTGGCGTACACCCCGCCCTCGGGCGGGCCGAGTTGCTCATGAATGCGGCCCCACCAGCGAATACCGAACCGAGCGGGATGAAGGCGGGACATATCGTAGTTGGGTTCCCAGCGGTTCCCCAACCGGTTTACCTGGACAATCCGCATGATCACCGGCTCCGGTAACCCGTCGAACAGCCCCGCTACCGTCCGCGGAACCTCCACGTCTTCGGAATCCAGCACCTCATCGCCATCCACCCACAGGACCCAATCCGAGGTCACCTGAGCCAGTGCTGCGTTACGGGCGGCACTGAAGTCATCCTGCCACTCTACCGAGAACACCCGGGCGCCCGCTGCTTTAGCGATCTCCACCGTCGCGTCCTGACTGCCCGTGTCTACGACTACGATGTCATCGACCGCAGGTTTCACCGCCTCAAGCACCTTGGAAAGGGTCTTCTCCTCATTGTGGACGATAAGAGCGGCTGCAACGGTTACCCGGGGCACGGCCAGGAGCTCTTCGAGCCAGCCCGGCAACGGGCCCATTGCCAAGGGGAAAAGCCGCGCCTTGGCTGCCTCGACCCATCCGGCAGCCGGGTCAAGCATCCAGCCCCGGTTGTAACACGCCCAGGCCGCTCGTTTCTGCCCAAGTTGCTCAAGCCCCTCCCCAAGAAAGACCCACGCTTGCGCGTTGCGGGGATCCTCCGCAAGAAGGGCCCGGCCCTCATCTACCGCGCGCCGGTAATCCCGGGCTAACAGCAAGTCTTTCATGGAATCAGTGCTGGCCATAGGTTCCCTCCTCTGACCCCGTTAATCACTTCGAATAGCACAACGGTCCCCACCATCAACAACGGGGGAGGCATCCATCCTCCCCCGTTGCTGACCTACGAATCGCCCGACCTGCGCCCTTACTCAGTGATGTCAGTCATCCCTGCGTTGGAGGTTCCACTGATAGTTGCGTACACGGTCACGGAACCGGCCGGGCTGGAGCCAGCTGTAGCAGTGAAGGTTGCCTGCCCGCTGCTGTTGGTAGTAAGCGTGCTGCTGGGGCTAATCGCCAAGGTGGCTCCGCTCGAGTACACTTCGCTAAGCACCAGCGTCAGCCCACTCACGGATACCGTGCTCCAGGAAGGCGCCGCCACCGTTATCGTGAACGTCCCGCTCGGTGTGGTGGTATTGAGCGTCGCCGCGGCCGGGGCCACCGTTACCGTGATGTCACCAGCGTTGAGACCGCCACTTATGGTGGTAGCCGTCGGCGCTACGAAGTAAATCGTGGTGCTGTCCTGTCCGGCCGGGATGTAGACCGCGTTGACCGTAGCCCCGCCATCGGTGGCCTCGAAGTTGCCAACCGCGGCAGACAGCGCCACCCACAGCGGCTCGCTGCCGGCTACAGGTACCGGGTTGCCACCGGCGTCGACATTCACCAGCTGCAGTGCCACCGGCGTGTTGGCAGCCACCGTAAGCTCGTTGGTGCTGCTGATTGGTTTGCCATTGTACTCGATCAACGGGCTGGTGGTGGCCTGTCCAGGCTCAACCGACACGGTGAAGGACACGCTCGGCTTGCTCGGGTTGGAGATGTCCGTAACCGTGATGGTCGCCGTGCCGGCCTGCTCGGCACTAAGGCCCCATGCGGACGGCCCCGTTGTTGAGGTAACGGCCACGCCATTGGAGCTCGCGGTCGCGGTAACGGTCAACGCCGTTACTGCAACTCCGCCAGACTCCAGTGTTACCACACCCGAGTTCGACGTCGTGATCTGGAGCGTGTCACCGGTAGACGCACCCGAGGTGAATACCCCGGCTGCGTACTCGCTGGAGACGTAGAACGTAGGCACGGCGTACCCGGCGGTTACCGGCTGCGTCGGGGTTCCTGTCACCGCAAGCAGGTTCACGTAGGCTACGGGCGAGACTACCGTGATAGTAGGCCCGCTCACACTGCCACTGTTGTAGGTCGCTTCGAGCTGGAAGGAAGTGCCTGCACTGGCGCCGGACGGAACAGTCACTGTTACCGCAGCCGTGCCGCTGCTGCCCGTGGTTACTGTGTACGTGCCCGAGCTGAGGCCGTTCGGAAGGGTGGCACCAGCGCTGTTAGTGCCGGTGAAGCCGAACACTACGCTCTGGCCGGCTTCCGATACGGCGTTTTGATATGCGTCGACGAGCTGGGCCATGAAGGTAAACGACTGTCCGGGCTCCACGTCGTAGACTGCCGTGCTCGACGGCGTCACCGTGACCCCCGTCGCCGCGCCAGGCACGAGGGTATAGCTGGCCGAGGCGGTCAGGTTGTCGGTAGTGTCCTTTACGGTGATTGTGACCGGCGAGCTACCCACCTTGTCAGTCTCCACCGCAAACGTGTACACGCCATTCTGGAATGTCGCCTGCAACGTGCCACTCACAACCGTCGCAGAGGTAAACGTTCCGGTGGATGACACGCTACCGAGGAAAATGCTGGGAGACGACGTCGTGATGCTAGACGGGCTAGCAAGGTTCACCGGTACATTAGCCGAGACGTTAATAGTACCTGAGTCGTAGCTGATGAGGTGGCCGTTGGTATCAAGCACGCTCACCGTGTACTCGGTGTACGGGTTGCCGTTGGAATCCGTGCCCGTCGTGGCCGAGATGGCCAGCGACGCCGGCGCGGTGTTCACGTAGGTGGGAATGCTCAGCGAAGCGGAGGTTAGGCCGGAGGCGCCCGCCGCGACCGTAATGGTCCCCGCTGTGCCGGTGACACTTTCCACTACCACGGTGGAAGTCTGGCTCACAAAGACCGTCTCCGAGGTCGCCCCGCCTACGAGGGTCCCCTGCCCCGCAACCGACACCGTTACGTACTCGCCCGGCGCCCCGCTGAAGGTGTTGCCGGCCGCGTCTTCCACCGACAGAACCAGCGTCGTCGGGGTCTGGGTGTTCGCGCTCAGCGCCGTGGGCGAGCCGGTTTCCACCGTCAGGGCCAGCTGGGTCGCCGACGGAGCCGTCTCGGTCACAGTCACCGCGCTGTAGACGATGTTGTTGGTCGTCGTCACTGGCGACAAGGCCGACGGCGTCAGGCTGATGCTTTCTCCCACAGAAGTGCCGGCCTCGACCTGGAAGGTCCCGACACCGTTAGTGATGTTGACGGTCGTCGAGGACACGTTGCCCGTGGCCTTATAAATGTCATTCGTAGTGCTAGCCACCGTGACGCTGCCGTTGAAGTTCCGGACGACGTTGCCGTTAGCGTCAAGCACCGATACCGTGATCGTGTCCTTCGCCGAGCCGTCGGCAAGCAGATTGGCGCTGGCCGCCGTCAGCTTCACTTCAGCCGGGACCTGCTGCTGGTTGGTAGTCAAGCCGACCAGGCCGGAAACCGCCTGTACGGTGCTGCTGGGGATAGAGGCCGGGCCACCCAGTACCAGGAGGGTGCTCGCCTGGTCGTAGGTGGAGTTCTGAAGGAACAAGCTGGTGCTATCTGGCACGGCGCTGTCGTTCACCAGCACCAGGGCCGCGTTATCCTTGGCTGCCAAGGGCCCGCCCGCAATGGCATCCACCAGGTGACTCTGGGCCCCGTTGGCTACCACGATGGTTGAGTAGCCACCACTGGGCACGAACGCGCTGTAGGTGTCGATGGCCGTGGCGGTGCTGAAACGGCTGTTGCCGAACAGCTTTACCGCACCATTCATGGTCGTGGTCACCGGGTAGCTCGCCGCCGCACCCAAGACAAACTGCTGGGAGCTTCCGCTCAGCAGGCTCTGCTCCCGGGCGGACGGCAGCGTGCTACCAGAGCTCGCCGCCAGCAGGATGGGGTCGCCAAGGCGCGCTGCCACCGGATCCCCGGCCAGGGCATCGATGAGGTTGTTCTGTTCACCGGAGGCCACAAACACCGTCGAGAAGGACGTCTTCCCTTCGAGGCTGAGGAGAGCCTCAGCGATTGCCGCCGCCGTCTGGAAGCGGGTCGCGCCCGAATAGTTGCCGACCACGCTTACTCCGCTGGGAAGCTGGCTTTCGATGGTGGACGCGTTGGCACCCACCGCCCCAATCAGGACCACCTTGGTGATGCCGTTCGACGAGATGTAGCTCAATACATCAGAGCCAAGTTCCGTCGGGCTTTGGGCCAGTAGGATGGGTGCGTGCAGAGCCCGCGCCAGCGGCGCCGCCGTGAGCGCGTCCACCAGGTTGGCATCGGCTCCGGAAGTAATGACGACGGTGTGGCTGGACGGCCCGCCCGGGTACATCTGTTCGGCGATCTTGACCGCCGTCCCGTAGCGGGTGTTGCCGGCCAACTGGGTGGCCGAAACATCCGCCGGCGAAGCCGCCATCGCCGAGGCTGCAGGAGCCGCCATCATGGCGCCCATGCTCAAGGCGGAAAGGAGGCTCAGTGCGGTCCGACGTCCGCGCAGTTTCTTAGCCATAGGCGAGTTTTGGACCTCCTTGTGGGGAATAGTCCTTACTTTTATGGGAACCAGGCCCGCAGAGGCTCTTGCGTCCGCGGGGCGGACGGGGCGCTCCCATCGCCGCCGTTCCCGGCGCCGGTTCCCGGATTCCATACGAACCGACTTCCGAAAATCCGGAACGCAGCTGCGACCCCAATCCTTCGGAACGTCGTCACAACGTCCTTCGGACCAATGTGCGTCTATGTAGCCCCTGTTTCCCCTGCCTGGGAGGGACCGGCTCCGGCTCCCCACACCGTTGCCGTCGAGGGGACGCACCAGGCAGACTTAACAGCAACTCGCCCCTCGTTCGCCATGAGTTATACGACGTCCGGGAGGAATCTCCTGCCTCGGGATCATGATTTTTGGCGGATTGGCAGGGATTCCAGCCGCGAAAATTATAACTCCCGTTCACGAATTTTCCATGAACGGGAGACGAATTTGTTTGCGGTAATTTTTACCCTAACCGTCCTGAAGGCTGGCTGAAGAATACGACCCCAACCGCCTAGACCGGTTGTTGCACAAACGGCTTCACAGCCGCTTCCAGCCATCCCTGACGGGCGGATGCGAAGGCCTTGGCCGCGCGCACGCGACCAAATTCCACCTGCCGCCGGGCCAGGTCAGGATGGTCCAGGACATGGGCCATGGCCGCGGCCAGCGCCTCCGGCTCCCCGATCTCCACCAGTTCGGCGGCGCCGCCCGTCACCTCCCGGATGGCCACCGGCGCATCGGTCCCCACCGCCGGGACCCCGGCCGCCATGGCCGCCCAGTAATCGAGGCCGGCCCCGTCCCAGTACTGGGGGCCCACATAGAGGTCGGCATGGCCCAGCCAGGCCGCCCAATCCGCCGGCCAACTGGGGAAGACGGCATCCAGCCCCAGCTCGCGGGCCCGCGCCTCCAGGGCCCCCCGCTCCGGCCCCTCACCCAGCACGGCCACGATGAGGGGCCGGCCCTGCTGCGCGAGCCGCGCCGCCGCCTCCAGCAGCACCGGCACACCCCGGCCGACATCGAGGTCGCCCAGGGTGACCGTGACCGGCCGGCCCTTATCGCCAGGCCAGCCGGCCGGCAGCGGCCGCTCGCGGGCCGTCTTCAGGTCCTCGGGCACGGGCGGGGTGAGCACCTGCTGGCGCCCCTTGCAGACATCAAACTCGTCATGCAGGTCGTCCGTCACCGCCCGGCTGACCGTGAACACCCGGTCGAAGGTGGGGTAGAGCTTCTTCAGCTGCGCCCGCAGGCGTCCGACCCGGTGCTCGCCCTGGGCCGACAGCAGGTGATTCAGGGCCAGGTGGGCCACCAGCACCAGGTGCCCCCGCCGGCGCAGCCCCCGGGCGGCGGTGAGGGCCGCCACCTCCAGGGCCAGGTCCTGGCTCACCAGCACCTGGTCGTACTGCCCCAGGATGCGCCGCAGGAGGCCGGTCATAGCCAGACCCGACAAGGGACCCGAGCCCAGGGGCGGGTCCAGCACCGTCACCCCCGGCAGGGGGGGCAGGGGGGCCCGCCCCGCCGGCCGCGGGCGCATGGGCACCACCGTAAGGGCCATCCCTTCCGCCGCCAGGGCAGGCGCGGCCCAGGAGGCCAGCCAGGCCGCCTGGTCGAAGCCCGCGTGGGGCAGGACCCAGACCGTGGACACCGACGCCGCCGCTGCCGCTACACTCATAGCTGCTGCTCCTCTCCCGCCGCCACCGCCGGCGCCGCCGTCTCCCACAAGCGCCGGAGGCCGTCCTCCAGCCGGATGCGGGGCGCAAAGCCCCAGGCCCGCGCCCGTTCCGGGTCCAGCCGGCTGTGGCGGATGTCCCCCACCCGGGCCGGCCCCCGCCGCACCCGCGCCGGGTCCACCCCCGCCAGCGCCGCCATCTGTTGCCACAGCTCCCCAATGGAGGTGCCGATGCCGGTCGCCACGTTGACCCGCACGCTGGGGCTCTCCCCCAGCCGATGCAGGAAGGCGGCAGCCACGTCCTCCACCGCCACGAAGTCCCGCGTCTGGCGGCCGTCGCCGTGCAGCACCGGCAGCCGTCCCCGTCGCAGGGCGTCCAAGAAGACCGCCACCACCCCGCCTTCCCCCGTCACGCCCTGGCCGGGGCCGTAGACATTGGCCAGGCGTAGGATGACGGTGCGCATGCCGTAACGCTCCCCCCAGTGCGCCACCAGCCCCTCGCCCAGGAGCTTATGCACCCCGTAGAAGGAGCGGGGCACGGTCGGGGCCTCCTCCGGCACCGGCAAGCGGGCCGGATCCCCGTAGACGGCGGCACTGGAGGCGAAGCGGACCTCACGTACGCCCAGCGTCAGGGCCGCCTCCAGGGCGGCCAGCGTACCCTCGGCGTTGGCGGCGAAATCCTCGCGCGGATGGGCCTCGCCCAAGGGGACGCTGGCCTGGGCGGCCAAGTGGATGAGCACGTCCGCCCCTTCCGGCAGCCGCGGCACCCAGGCGGCGGTCAGCCGCACGTCGGCCACCAGCAGGCGGGCCCCCTCCGGCACCCGCTCCCGGCGCCCCGCAGACAGGTTGTCCACCACCGTCACCTGATGGCCGCGGGCCACCAGGCGCGGCACCAGGTGGGAGCCAATGAAGCCGGCCCCCCCCGTCACCACCACCCGCACGCCACCGCCTCCTTTACAGCACCGGCGGCCGGGGGGCGGCCAGCGCCCCCCCGGCCTTGAGCTGCACCCAGCCCGCCAAGCGGTAGCCCAGGCACAACACCGGCAGCACCAGAGAAAGCCCCACTACCAGCGCGTACTCGCGCACGTCGTACGCCTTGCCCTCCAGCCAGCCCAGCACCACCCGCGGCACCCCGAACAGCCAGGCCAGGCTGCCGGCCAGCACCAGCACCCAGGACCCCAGAACCGCCCCGGCCGGCACCAGCAGGTCGCCGGCGGTCACCAGCAACTCGCTGGGGGGCAGGAAGCCGCCCAGCCCCGCCCGCAGCCGGGCCCCGTGCTTGGCCCAGAGGCGGGCGTCCGCCATGTGGCGGCGGGCCTCCCCCAGCACCCCCCGGATGCTGCTGGGCCGAGGCGGATGGTCCACCACCGCCCGCGGCTGGAAGACGATGCGCCCGCCCTGTTCCAGCACGGTCAGCGCCAGGTCGGTGTCCTCCCGGAAGGGGACCGGGAAGCGGTCATCGAAGCCCCCCGCCCGCTCCAGGGCCTCCCGGCGGTAGAACATGTTGCAGGTCAGGTACTGTCCCCCGTAGAGGTTGCGCACCTGATGGGTGAAGGGACGCGGGCGCGCCTCCGGTTGGGCGTCATCGTACACCCGTCCCTCTACCCCGGCCACGTCCGGGTGGTGCAAAAAGGGCTGGAGACCTTCCTGAATCCACTCCGGGCGGGGGACAGCATCCGCGTCGGTGAAGGCGAGGATGGCGCCGCGGGCAGCCGCCACCCCCCGGTTGCGGGCCGCGCCCGGACCCCGGTTGGGTTGCCGGATGACCAGCAGCGGCACCGGCGTCCCGGCGGCCTGCACCGCCTCCAGCACGGCCGGGGTGTCGTCGGTGGAGCCATCGTCCACCACAATCACCTCGTCCGGCAGCCGGGTCTGGGCCCAGAGGGCCTCCAGGGTGCGGGCCAGGTAGGGCCCCTGATTGTAGGCCGGGATCACCACCGAGACCGTGAGGCCCTCCCCGGCCGGGGCGGTCATCCCTGGCGTCCCCCCACCGCCGGCAGCGCCCGGAAGTAGGCAAAGGTGGCCGCCAGCCCCTCCTCCAGGCTCACCACCGGCTCCCAGCCCAACAGGCGCCGGGCCTTGGAGATGTCCGGGCAGCGGTTGGTGGGGTCGTCGGGGGGCAGGGGCCGGTAGGTCACCTTGAGCTCCACCCCCGCCACCGCCGCCACCGCGCGCGCGAAATCGAGGATGGTGCGCTCCTCGGGGTTGCCGACGTTGAAGATCTCCCCGGCCAGGCCGGGCGCGTTGGCGATGCGCCAGATGGCCTCCACCTCGTCGGAGACGTAGCAGAAGCTGCGGGTCTGGCTGCCGTCCCCATACACGGTGAGGGGCTCCCCCTGCAAGGCCTGGCTCACGAAGTTGGGCACCACCCGCCCGTCGCCCACCTGCATGCGCGGGCCGTAGCAGTTGAAGAAGCGCAGGATGCGGGCATCCAGCCCGTACTGGCGCACATACTCCATGGTCAGGGCCTCGCCGAAGCGCTTGGATTCGTCATAGCAGGCCCGGGGCCCCACCGGGTTCACGTGCCCCCAGTAGGTCTCGGGCTGGGGGGAGACCTCGGGGTCGCCGTAAGCCTCCGAGGTCGACCCCAGCAGGAAGCGCGCCCCGTAAGCCCGCGCCACCTCCAGGGCGTTGCCGGTGCCCTTGGAATTGACCCACAGCGTCTCCAGCGCCAGCCGCCGGTAGTGCACCGGCGAGGCAGCGGAGGCCAGGTGCACCACCAGGTCCAGGTGCTCCAGCCCCGCCGCCCGCAGCGCCTCCGGCGAGAGGTCGCGGGTGACGTCCCATTCGAGGGCGGTGACCACCCCCCGCTCCCGGTAGGCCGGGTCGAGGTTGTCCCAGCTGCCGGTGGCGAGGTTGTCCACCGCCCAGACCTGCCAGCCTTCCGCCACCAGGCGGTCGGTCAGATGACTGCCCATAAACCCGGCCGCGCCGGTCACCAATGCCGTCTTCACACCGCCCCCCCTTTCCAATCCCGCCCGGCTAGCGGCCGATGCTGTGGTAGGCAAAGCCCGCCCGCCGGGCCGCCGCCGGGTCGAACACATTGCGGCCGTCGATGAGGACCGGCCGCCGCATCACCGCCGCCAGCCGCTCCAGGTCCACCTCCCGCACCTGGGGCCATTCCGTCATCAGCACCACCGCCTCCGCCCCCTCCGCCGCCGCCAGCGGATCGGGGGCGTAAGTGAGGGGCCAGTCAGGATGCTGGCGCCGGCAGTTCTCGGCCGCCACCGGATCGTAGGCGGTCACCCGCACCCCCAGGCGCAGGAGGGCCTCGATCACGGTCAGGGCGGGGGCGTCGCGCAGGTCGTCGGTCCCGGGCTTGAAGGCCAGCCCCCAGATCGTGACCCGCCGGCCATGAATGGGCTTGAGCTCCTCCTGCAGCAGGCTGACCACCCGCTGCCGCTGGCGGGCGTTGACCGCCGCCGTGGCCTCCAGGATCTCGGGGACATAGCCGTACTCCCGGCTGGTGAAGACCAGGGCGGAGAGGTCCTTGCCGAAGCAGCTGCCGCCCCAGCCCACCCCGGCCTGCAGGAAGCGGGTGCCGATGCGGGAATCCAGCCCGATGCCGTACATGACCTCCCCCACGTCCGCCCCTACCCGCTCGCAGATGTTGGCGATCTCGTTGGCGAAGGAGATCTTGGTGGCCAGGAAGGCGTTGGCGGCGTACTTGATCATCTCGGCCGAGACCCGTCCCGTCTCCATCACCGGCACCTGGGTCAGCCCCCGTGGGCGGGGGGTCTCCAGGGGGGCCTCGAAGCTCTGCTCGATGATGGGCCGGTAAAGCTCGCGCAGGACGGTAAAGGCCCAGGGCACGTCCGCCCCTAGCACGATGCGGTCCGGGTAGAGGGTGTCGGCCACCGCCGACCCCTCGCGCAGGAACTCCGGGTTGGAGGCCACCGTGTACCAGGCGGCCGGGGGTTCCTCGCCGTGCACCTCCCGGTAGCCGTCCGCAATCCAGACCTCCACCAGGTTGGCGGAGCCGATGGGGACGGTGGCCTTGTTCACGATCACCCGCCGATGGTGGCCGTCCAGCCCCCGCCCGATGGCCAGGGCCGCCGCCTTCACATAGCGCAGGTCGGCGTCGCCGTTGGGCAGGGGCGGGGTACCCACCGCGATGAAGACCACCTCCGCCTCCGCCACCGCCACCAGGGGCTGGTCGGTGATCTCCAGCGCCGCCCGGTCCCGCACCCGCCGCAGCAGGGGCGCCAGCCCCGCCTCATAGATGGGGGGGATGCCGTCCCGGATCTGGGCGATCTTGTCCTGATCCACCTCCACCAGCATCACCTGGTGCCCCAGGTCGGCCAGCACCGCTCCTGTCACCAGGCCCACATACCCGGCGCCGAACACCGCCACGTTCATGCCCTAAACCTCCGTTCGGGACCGCGCCCCGCCCTCCGTCAGCAGGCGCCGGTAAAAGTCGAGGGTGGCGCGGGCCACCGCCTCGGTGGTGAAACGCTCCCGCACGCGGGCCCGGCCCGCCTCCCCCAACGCCCGCCGGCGGGCGGGGTCCCCGGCCAGTTCCGCCACCGCCGCCTGCAAGGCGGCTACATCCCCTTCCGGGAACACCACCCCCGCCGGCCCGATCACATGCGGGATCTCCCCGCTGGAGGAGCCCACCACCGGGGTGCCCGACGCCATGGCCTCGGTCAGCACCCGCCCGAACTGCTCCTTCCAGCGGGGGGTGGTCCGCGAGGGCAGCACCAGCAGGTCGAGCGCCCCCAGCAGGCCCGGCATCTCCTCCGACGGGGCCCAGGGCACCTGCTCCACCTGCCCGGCCAGGCCGGGCGGGACCGACGGCTGCCAGGGCCCCGAGCCGATGAACACCAGATGCAGGGCCGGGTCACGGGCCAGCAGCGGGGTGAGAGCCGCCCACAGGTCGTCGAGGCCCTTCTCCGCCACCAGGCGCCCCACGTAGCCCACCACCACCCGGTCCGTCCAGCCCCGAGCCGCCCGCACTGCCTGCCGGCGGGCCGGGTCGGGCCGGAATACGGCCGGATCGGTGCCGAACTGGGGCACCACCGCCAGCGGACCCCGGTAGCCCTTGCGGCGCAGGACCTCCGCCGCCTCCTGGTTGCCCGCCAGCGCCCCTGCCGCCCCCTGCAGCACCTGGGCCTCCCAGCGGCGGACCGGCCAGGGATAGCGCTTGTACAGGTTCTGCCAGGTGAAGAAGAGGGCCGGCACCCCCCGCCGGGCAGCCAGGCCCAGCGCCTCCCGCGTGACCCAGCTGTAATGCTCCTCATCGATGTGTAGGAGCTGGGGCCGGAAGCGGTCCAGGACCCGACCCAGGCCCGGATAACGATGAAAATGGTTGCGGCCGGAGAACCAAATCGGTTCCACAAACAGAGGATAATGATCCCCGGGCCCCGGTTCAAAGGGTAAGGAGCCCCAGGCGGGGGGGACCACCAGGCCCACCTCGATGCCGTCCGCCGCCCCCAGCCGGTTGAGGTCCTCCAGCTTACGGCGGTAAAGGGCGTTGACGCACGCCTTGGAGATCATCAGCACCCGCATCAGCCCTGTGCCACCTTTTCATAGAGGGTCCGGTAGCGGCGGGCCAGGATGCGCCAGTCGAAGGCGGCCGCCCGCTCCCGGCCCTTGGCTGCCAGCTCCGAGGCCAGGGCCGGGCTGGCAGCCAGACGGTCCAGCGCCTCCACCCACGCCTCCACCGCCAGCGGGTCCACCGCCAGGGCCGCTTCGCCCACCACCTCCAGCACCGCCGGGGTGCGCCCCACCACCGCCGGCACCCCCACCGCCAGCGCCTGGGCGGGGGGCAGGCCGAAGCCCTCGTAGGTGGAGGGGAAGGCAAAGAGGTCCGCGGCCTGGTAGAGTGCCACCAAATCCTCGCGGGGCAGCGGCGGGGTCAGGATGGTGCGGTCGCCGATCCCGGCCCGGCCGACGGCCTCCAGCACGCTGCGGTCACCCTCCGCCCCCACCAGCACCAGTTCCCCGTCCTGCCAACGCTCCAGCAGCACCGCCGCGGCCCGGATCAGGGTGATGACGTTCTTGCGGGGGTCGTACCCGCCCACGTACAACAGGCGGGGATGCCGCTCCAGGCCCCAGCGCCGCTGCACCTCCTCCAGGCGGGCGGTATCCACGGGCGTAAAGTAGGCGGGGTGCACCCCGTTGGGGATGATGGTGGTGCGCTCCGCCAGCCGGGGCCAGAGCTCCTGCAGGTCCTCGTAGGTCGCGCGCGAGATGGCCACGAAGGCGGTGGCGAAGGGCAGGCGGCGGGCCAGGAGCCCGAAATAGGCCCGTTCCTGCCAGCGGCGCTGGTAGTCGGGCAGCCGGAAGGGGATGAGGTCGTGCACGGTGACCAGGGTCGGGACCCGCAAGCGGAAGGGGGGATGCGACAGGTAGGGGATGTGCAGCACGCGGGCTTCGCCCGGGACCCGGTGCACCCCCCAACATTCCCAGTACAATTTCGACAGCGGGCGCGGACGGGCACGCGGAGGCAAGCCCAGGCAGGGCTGGTCGGCCAGCAACGCCCGTTGCGGGCGCCCGGCCCCCGCCACCGTGACCCCGTTGCGGGAAAGCCCCCAGACCAGGCCTTCCATGTACTCCTCGGTTCCGGTCCGGCATTCCGCCAGCATGGAAACATCCATCGCCACCGTGAACCTGTTGCCCGCCAGCGCGGTTCCCCGCCTTCCCCCGGCCCGCGACCGTTTCTGGGGCCATGATAACAAACCCCGTCCCCCGCGCCCGCCCCAAATTGATCCGGGCGCCGGACGGGAAAAGGCCTGACAGGACCTGTCCGCTTGTCAGGGCCCGGCGCACCATTCTATCATCGACCTGTCGATTCCTGTCCGTACGAAAATTTCCACCGGCACCCCACGCGACGGCGGTCGCGGCCTTTCCCCGCCGCCCGACAAAAGGAGACACCAACGGTGGCAGGCGCATCGGGTACCGCCCTTTGGGACGACTGGCTGCCCCAGGCCGACCTGGGGGTGGTCTTCCAGCCCATCGTGGACCTCTCCACCCAGACCGTGGTGGGCTACGAGGCCTTGTCCCGCCCCCGCGGGCCGGGCGGGCGTCCGCTGGACGTGGAAACCCTCTTCCGGGCGGCGGCGGAGCAGGGCCGCCTGGAATGGCTCGACCGCCTGGCCTTCGCCAATGTGGTGACGGCCGCCGCCGCCCGCTTCCGCTCCGACGCCCTGCTCTTCATCAACATCTTGCCGGCCAACCTGGAGGACCGTACCTGGATTTGGGGCCAGCTGGAACGGCTGGCCCCCTACGTCCCCCTCCGGCACGTGGTACTGGAGATCGCGGAGCGGGACACCGAGCGCAACCCCCACCAGTGGCAACGGCTGCTGGCCCCCTTCCGCAACCTCGGCGTCCGCATCGGCATCGACGACCTGGGCCGCGGGTACGCCGGCCTGGCCCGCACCGTGACCGTGGCCCCGGAATGGCTGAAACTGGACATGGAGCTCATCCGCAACGTCGACCAGGAGCCGGCCAAGGCGGCCATGGCCGCCGGCATCCTGGAGTTCGCCCGCCGCCTGGGGCAGCATTCGGCCGTCATCGCCGAGGGGGTGGAGCGGCTGGCGGAGGCCCGCACCCTGGCCGAGCTGGGCATCCGGTACGCCCAGGGCTTCCTGTGGGCCCGTCCCGCGCCGGAACCGGCACCGGCGGTGGCGACCCAGCCCGTGCTCATCAACCGGCCGGTAGCCTCCCAGGCCCTGGGACCGGTGCTGCTGGACCGCCTGGCGGGCTGGCGCTACGGCGCCCCCCAGGTGGAAAGCCTGGCCGAGGAGACGGCGGGGCTGGCCGATCTGCTGCTGCAGCCGGACCACGTGGCGGTGTACGAGCTCAGCGAAGGCGGCGCCCGCTGCCTGGCCCGGCGCGGCCTGGCGGTGCCGCCCCTGGCGGAGGGGGCGCAGGAGCGCCCCTGCCTGGCCCGGCCCCTGCGCACCGGCCGCCCCTTCGCCGCCCAGGACCTGGCCGTCGAGGGCGGCGGCTACGGCTACACCCAGGGGCTGCGCGCCTTATTGGTCATGCCCATCGCCCTCTGGACGGTGACCCGGGGGCTGCTGGTGGCCGGCTGGCGCCAACCCCATTCCATCGGGCCCGACCACGTGGAGGTGGCGGAGGGGATCACCGCCCTGGCCGCCCTCGCCTTCCAGGCCGCCCAACCCCGGTTCTTCGGCAGCGGGGCGGCCGGCCTGCTGGCCCGCCTGCTGCCCGGCCCCGAAGCGGAGCCGGCGGACGCCCCCCGCCAGGCACACCTGCTGGCCCAGCTGGCGGCGGTGCTGACCGGCTCCCGCTGGGCCTGGTACGGGCACTGGACCCCGGAAGGGCTCAGCGGGGCCACCGTCAACGGGGAGCGCTTCTTCTGCCCGCGCGCCGAGCTGGAGAGTGGGGGCCGGCACGCGGCCAGCCCCTGGGCCCGGGCCCTGGCGGAGGGGAGCCCGCGCGTGCTGACCCAGGTGCTGGACCAGCTGCCCCCCGGGTCGGAGACCAGCATCCCGCCCTTGGAGAGCGGCAGCCGGGCCGCGCTGGTGGTACCGGTGGGGGAGGAGCGGCCGCGCGGCCTGCTGGCCCTCTTCCACCCGGAAGCTGAGGTCTACAGCCCCCGCCTGGGCCGGGACCTGGCCCAGGTGCTGGCCCGCCTCACCGCCCTCCATCCCGCCCGTCCCGCCCCCCAGCCCCGCCCGCGGACGGCCTTTGAGACCTGGGCCCGGCGCCTGCAGGAGCAGAGCCGGGCGGCGGCGGTCCTGATTTGGCGGCTGGGCGCGCGCGGCCTCCTGGAGCCGGCGGGGGCGGCGGGGGAACCGGCGGCCGCCGTGGCGGCGGTGGCCCGGCGGGAGCAGGACGCCGGCGGCCATTGCCCGGCCCACTCCGCCCTGCGCGCCCCCCGGGCGGTGCGTTACGACCGCCTGGACCAGGTGCCGGCCGACCGGCCCGAACTGGCGGCGTTGGCCGGGCTGGGGGCGCGTTCAGCCTGGCTACGCGCCCTGCGGGCCCGCAGCGGGGATCCCCTGGGCGTGCTGGCCGTGCTCTGGAGCCAGCCCGGCCCCCATAGCCCCGCCCTCTACCACGACCTCGAAGCCGCGGCCGACACCCTGGCCGCCGCCTGGCCCGCGGACGTCGGCTAACCCGGCCGCAAGCCCTTGGCCACCAGCGCCCCCTCGATCACCCGGGTCAGCTCTTCCCGGAAGCGCTGGGGCCGGAAGCGCTCCGCCTGCGCCCGGATGCGGTCGCGGTCCCACTCCAGAGCTTCGGCCGCCTCCACCGCGGTCAGCAGGTCCTCTACCGTCTGCTCGCGGAAGAACACCCCGCTCACCCCCGGCTCCACACTGTCCAGCACCCCCCCACGTCCGTAGGCGATGACGGGGCGGCCGGCGGCCATGGCTTCCACCGGGGTGATGCCGAAATCCTCCTCGCCCGGGAAGAGCAGGGCCTTGGCCCCCTGCAGTAGGGCCACCCGCGTGGCCTCGTCCACCCGCCCCAGGAAGCGCACCCCCGGACCCGCCATCCGGCGCAGCCGGGGCAGGTCGGGGCCGTCCCCGGCCACAATCAGGGGCAGGCGGGCGCGGGTGGCGGCCGCCACCGCCAGGTCCACCCGCTTGTAGCCCACCAGCCGGGAGAGGACCAGGTAATACTCGCCCGGCTCCCGGGAGAGGCCGATGCGGTCGACGTCCACCGGCGGCCAGATAAGATAGGAACGCCGGTGCCAGTGCTTAGCAATGCGGGCCTCCACCGTGCGCGAGTTGGCGATGAGGACATCGGGCCGGTCGGCGCTCATCCGGTCCCAGAGGCGCAGCCAGTGGAAGACCGGTCCCATCAGACGGCGGGTGAGGCCCTTGGCCTCCTGGTCGCGGTAGCGGGGATAGAGGTCCCAGGCGTAGCGCATAGGGGTATGGATGTAGCTCACATGCGCCGTCTCCGCCCGGGTCAGCACCCCTTTGGCTACCGAGGCCGAACTGGAGAGCACCAGGTCGTACCCTGAGAGGTCGAACTGTTCAAAAGCATAGGCCAAAAACGGCAGATAGCGGTTGTAGCGCCGCCGGGCCCCCGGCCAGTGCTGCACGAACGAGGGGATGATGGGATGGGATCGCAGGAGGGGCGAGAGGCGCTCGGGAATGACCACGCCCGTGTAGATGGGCGCCTCCGGAAACAGGCGGGCAAACTCCTCCAGCACCCGTTCCGCCCCGCCCATGGTCACCAGCCAGTCGTGCACCAGCGCTACCCGCATACCCGGCCCCCTGTCCTTCGTCCCCCATTATGCCATGGCCTGCCCCCCGCCGCTGCACGGGTGCCGGGCAGGAAAAGCGCCGGCTGCGGGGAATATAACCCCACGAGGTGCCGTTTTCCCGACATTGAGGCCCGGGCCCCGGCCCGGGCGTGAGGAGGCGACGCATGCCCCGCACCCCCGACCCCGCCCCCGATCCCGTCCAACGCCGGCTGCTGGCGCTGGCGGACGCCCTCCAGGAGGACCTCCGCCGCGCCCACGCCCTCCTGCTCACCCCGCGCGCCGGCCGCAAGGGCCAGGACTTCCTGGAGGAGGTCCTGGAACGGACGGAAGGCTGGCGGGCCCTGGCCCGCGAGGGGATGGAGCTGGCCGAGCGCTTCGCCCGCCACGGGCTGGATCTGAGCTACGCCTTCGCCCGCCATGGAATGGACCTCGGCTACGCCTTCGCCCGCCACGGCATGGACCTCGGCTTCCGCTTTGCCGCCAAGGGCGAGGCGGTCGGGCCCATGGCCGACCGGGTGCTGTTCATGGCGGTCCAGATCGGGGTCATGGCCGACCGCATCGGGGAAATGGCGGACCGGATCGGGGAGATGGCCGACCGCATCCTGTTCATGGCCGACCGCATCGCGGGCTTCGGGGACCGCATCGTCTACGAGTCTCAGCTGGTGATCTACACCGAGCAGCTGGTGGTGCACGAGTCGGTCCTCATCCAGGAGACGGCCCGCCTGGTCTCCCGCACCCTGCTCGCCCTGCTGGCGCTGGCCGGCGGGCAGGCGCCCCCGCCGGTGCCGGCCGAGGAGGAGGCCTCCCGCCGGCACGCCCTCGACCTCATTTATGCCAACCTGGACCGCATGCTGGACCATCTGCAGGCCTACGCCCTGGCCCAGCTGCGGCGGGAAGAGGCGGCCCGCACCCAGGAGACGGTTACCCGCCTGCAGGAGGCGGCGGTGCGGGAAACCTGGACCCGCCTGCGCCGGGTGACCCTTTCCGCGGATGACTGTTTCTGTCCGGGCTTCGGGACGGAACAGCCGGCGCAGGCGCCGGACCCCCCGGAGGCTTAAGCGCGAGGGTCCCCCACCCCTATCCGGTTGCCCGGGACCACGGTCAGGGCGGTAAAGGCCCCGCCCGGGGGTACGGCCGGGGCGACCGCCGCCGGCCCTGCGGTCAGGCAGCCGGCACAGCGGACGGTGACCAGCCCCTGCCACCGCCCCCGCTCCGCCGCCGCCACCGGCACCCCCACCACCTGCGGGGCGGCGCGGGCCGGCACCCCGCCGGCCAGCACGGTGCCCAGGGTCCAGACCGCCAGCACCCAGCCGGGGGCGGTGCGCACGACCAGCTCGACCGTGACGGGCGCAACACAGGCCAGGCGGGCGGGGGCGGGAAAGGGCAGCGGCGCGAGGGGGTGAAGGCCACCAGGGCCGGCCGCTCCAGCACTAGCTGGCGGAGGACCCGGTCCACCGCCAGGGGGGTGGGCCGGAAGCGGTCCCCCCCGGGCGGGGCGGCCGGGACCACCAGGTCCACCCGCTCCAATTGCAGGAGGCGGAGCTCCTGCCGCAGGGCACAAGTGTAGACCACCGGCACCGTGCTGAGCCGGTTACCCGCCACCCGGTTGAGGCCTAGAAACGCCATCGGTCCTCACGCCCGTTCGCGGACCCGCCCCCCGAAGGTCTCCTCCAGTACCCGGCTCCAGGCCACCCGCCAGCGGTCGAGGTTGAAGGTTTCGGCCACCTCCCGCGCATGCCGGCCCAGGCGCCGCCGCAGGGCGGGGTCGGCCTGGAGGCGGCGGGTAGCGTCGGCCAGGGCGGCAGCGGTAGGCTCGATCAACAGGCCGCTGTAGCCGTCCTGCACCAGGTCGGAGAGGCCGCCGACCGGGGTGGTGATGACGGCGCAGCCGCTGGCCATGGCCTCCAGGCAGGCCAGGGAGGTGCCCTCACTGGACTTGGAGGGGATCCACACTACATCCGCCATCCGGTACAGCTCCGGCATCAGCTCCGGGGGCAGCCAGTAGTAAAAAATCCGGTCGTGGGAGGCGGCCCAGGCCATGAGGGTGCGCTCCATGGCGTCGTCGTGGGCCCGCCCCACAAAGTGCACCTCCAAGTCAGGCAGCGCCGCGGTCAGCCAGAGGGCAGCCTTGCCCGCCTCGTTGATGCCGCGCACGCTGGTGGCGCGCCGGGGGAAGGCCACCCGCAGCGGCCGCCCCGGGCGCTCCTCCACCGGCGGCGAGAAGGCCTTCAGGTCCACAAAATTGGGGATGTAGGTGAACTTCCCTGCCAGGGTGGGCCAGGTGGCGCGCACCCAGTTGATGGTGGCGGTATCCACCGAGACCACCCGCGTCACCGCCCCGATGGCGAGTTCCAGGCGCCGCAGCCACTCGGCCCGCTCGGGTCCGGTGGGATGGAACTTGTCCCCGGCGGGATGGTCCCAGTAGATGCCGTGGGAGATGGACAAGCTGCGGGGAAAGGCGGTGGGATAAGCCAGAAAGGTCACGAAGTAGATAGCGTAATCGGCATCCACCGCCTGCTCGGCGAAGATCTGGTTCAGGGTGGGCATGGTCTGGTAGGGGACGGCCTGCTCCGGTACCCCGCGGATGGGCACCCCCGGCAGGATCTCCTTCTTCCAGTTGTCGCCCACCTGCCACCATTCCACCCGGTAGTCGAGGTCGAGCAGGAGCCGGGTGAGCTCCACCCCATAGCGTTCCGCGCCCCCGTACACCTGGCGCGCCCCCGAAGGCTCCAGGTGGTTGGAGGTCAGCACCGCCACCTGCCCTTTCACCGGCCCGCCTCCTTCCCCGCCGCTTCTGCCCGCCGCATCCCGGGACAGCCGGTTCAGCTTATGCCGAAGCCACAAACACGATGTCAAAGCCGACGTCGATGCCCTGAAAGACCGAGGTGGCGTTGGCCGGCAGGGTGATCTGGAACTGCACGTTCTCGTTGCCCACCGAGAGGGGCAGCGCCTGGCCGGGGCTGGCGGGCTGGTCCACCAGGCCGTACAGGCTGCCGGTAAAGAGGGGGGTGGCGGTGGCGGAGGGGGAGCCGGCGGTGACGCTCACCACCAGCTCATTGACCAGGCGGGCGGCGGCGCTGTTGACGGTACTGCCGGAGGGGGACCAGTTGGCGGTGATCTGGTAGAACTCGTCGACGCCGGCGGTGTTGGAGACATTGACGGTGCCGATCACGGTGGACCCCGGCACCAGGTTGGTAGCGGTGATGATGGCGGTGGTGGGGGAGACGGCCAGGGAGGCGGTGGCGGTATCGATGACGTTGCCGCTGGGGTCAACCACCTGAAACAGAAAGGCCATGGCGGGAGCCTCCTCCTATTCAGCAGACGGTCACCGGACGGGCGGCGGGCCGGGGCCCGCTATCCCATGCCTATGCCCCCACCCCTCCAGAAGGTTCCAGATCCCGGCTGCCTGGGGACAGGCCAGCTACCGCCTCCGGGCCGCATACCCTGCGGGCGTGGAAGCAACCGCCGCTGCCAGGAAGGGGGCCCGGAAGGGTGGAACTGGTGGCCATGCTGCCGGTGCACAACGAGGCTGGACGCTACCTGCCCCGGGTGCTGGACCAGCTCTCGCAGCTGGCCGACCTGATCGTGGTCTACGATGATGCCTCCACCGACGCTACCCCTGCCTTGCTCGCCCGCTACCCCTGGGTGCGGGCCTTCCGGGGCCGTCAGCCCTGGTTCCCCCGCCACGAGGCCCAGCTACGGCACCACCTCTGGCGCCTGACGGTGCGCTTCCGGCCGCGCTGGATCCTGGCCCTAGACGCGGATGAGCTGTTCGAGGAGCGGGCCCTGGCCGAGCTACCGCCCCTGTTGGCCGGCCGGGATTACGACGCCGTCGCCTTCCGCCTGTTCGACTTCTGGAAGGGGGAGGAGCAGGTGCGGGTGGACGGGGCCTGGAACCCCTGGAACCGCTTCTCCCCCTTGCTGGTCCGCTACCGGCCGGAGCTGCCCGATACCTGGCCGGATCAGGTCATCCATTGCGGCCGCCTGCCCCTGGCCTACCGGGAGCTGGTCACCTTCCAGAGCCACCTGCGCGTGCGCCATTACGGCTGGGCGCGGGGCGGGGAACACCTGGCGAAGTACCTCTTCTACCGGGAGCGGGACCTGGCCCAGTACGGCCGCGTGAGTGCCCATACCGAAAGCGTGCTGGCCCCGCGGGTCACCCTAGAGCCCTGGATTCCCCTGGAACCGGCGCCCTTCTTCCGGAGCCGCCGGCAGCCGGAAAGGCGGTGAGGCATGCGCCTGGCATTCGTGCTGCCCAACCTGTTGACCTGGGACGGGGAGCGAAAGGTGGTGGGCGGGCTGGAGCGCCTGGCCTGGGCCCTACTGGAGGTGGCCCGCGATACCGGCTACCAGGTGGAGGTGCACCAGTACGGCAGCGCCGACTGGCAGCGGGTGGTGGACGGCATCCCCATCCGCGGCCACGGCCTGGCCCGCCTCCACCGGCTGGCCGCCTGGGAGTCCATCCATCACGCCACCGGCCGGGTGGTGTACCTCTCGCTGATGCAGGAGACCACCGTTTACCGGCCGGGGTCCTTGGTCGTGGCGCACGGGGTGTGGTGGGACACCCCGGGGGCAGACGTGCCCGCCCAGCTGGAGGCGGTGCGCAGTGCCCTCGAACAGCCGGTGGAGGTGGTGGCGGTGGACTACAACTTCCCCAACGTGGTGCGGGCGGTGTACCCCGCCCTGGCGGGGCGCATCCGCGTCATCCCCAACTTCGCCGATACCGCCCGCTTCCGGCCCCCGCCCGCCCGTAACGGCCCGCCGCTGGTGCTCTTCCCCCGCCGCCTCGACCCGGCGCGGGGGGCGGAACTCTTCCTGGACGCCGTCACCCCCCTGCTGGCGGAGTTCCCGCAGGCGCGTTTCCGGATGGCGGTGGACGACAACCGCGGCTACCCCGAGCTGGCCGCCCGGGTGGCAGAGCGCCTGGCGGCGCCACCGCTGACGGGGCGGGTGGAGCTGGCGCCAGCCCCCTTCGAGGCCATGCCGGCCCTTTACGCCGCTGCCGACATCGTGGTCATCCCCTCCACCTTCAGCGAGGGCACCGCCTTCAGCTGCCTGGAGGCGATGGCGGCCGGGTGCGCGGTGGTGGCGAGCGAGGTGGGCGGCCTCACCAACCTGGTCATCCCCGGCTTCAACGGCATCCTGGTCCCACCCCGTGCGCCCGACTTCACCCGGGCGCTGGCCCAGCTCCTGACCGATGCCGCCCTGCGCCGGCGGCTGGGCGCGGCTGCCCGCGCCACCGCAGAGGCCCTCGGCCATGAGCGCTGGCGGCGGATGTGGGCCGAGACCCTGCTGCGGGTCTACGGCCCGCCGGTGCGGGAGGAGGCGCAACCGTGAGGGACCCCGATCCCCGCTGCTCCCGGTTTGTGCGCCTGGATGACCCCCGCTCGGCCCATTTTGTGTATCCCCTGCCCGCCGCCTGGTGGAGCCGTCCCTACGAGTATGCCTGGGCAGCCCGTTTCGCCACACCGAAGGCGGCGGTGCTGGACGCAGGGGCGGGCATCCCCCATCCCTTCAAGTTCTGGCTGGCCGCCTTCTGCCACCGGGCGGCCGCCCTCGACCTCGACCCCCGCCTAGCCGATCCGGCCGCCATCCGAGCGGCGGTGGTGGCGGAGGCCGGCGCCGCAGCCCTCCGCCGCCTGCCCCCGTCCTGGCCCGAGCGCCTTGAGCGCCAGGTTGGTAACCTGACCGCCCTGCCCTGGCCGGATGCCAGCTTCGACCGCGTCTTCTGCCTCTCCACCCTGGAGCACCTGCCGGAGGCGGATCAGCTGCCCGCCCTGCGCGAGCTGGCCCGGGTGCTGCGGCCGCAGGGACTGCTGGTGCTCACGGTGGACGTGCCCCCCTTGACGACCGGGGACCTACACTTCCTAGTAGCGGAGGCGGGACTCGAGTTCGCGGGGCCGGTGGATTTCCTGCGTCCGCCGGAGGCGGTGTTCGCCAGCCCCTGGGGGCGCCTGTCCTGCTTCCGGGCCCTGCTGCAGCGGACGGAGGCCGGCCCGTGATCGTGATCCTCTACGGCACCCGGCCCGAGGCCATCAAGCTGGCGCCGGTGGCGGCAGCGCTGGAGGCCCTGGCCCCCGGCCGCGTGCGCCGGCTCCATACCGGCCAGCACGACCGCCTCATCCCCCATCTACCTCCCGCCTGGCGGCTGCCGCCCGAGGAGCACCTGGCGGTGCTGGAGCCGGGGCAGAGCCTGCCGCGGCTGGGGGCCCGGGTGCTGGAGGAGGTGGGTGCCTGGCTGGCCGCCCGCCGCCCGGAGGCGGTGGTGGTGCAGGGAGACACCCTGAGCGCCTGCCTGGGCGGTCTGGCCGCCTTCCTGCTGGGGATTCCGGTGGCCCATGTGGAGGCGGGGCTGCGCACCGGCATCCCCGACCGCCCCTTCCCGGAGGAGACCGCCCGCCGCACCCTGGCCGCCTTCGCCCGCTGGAATTTCGCCCCTTCTCCCGGCGCCGCCGCCAACCTAGCCGCCGAGCGCACCCCCGGCCGGATTTGGGTCACCGGCAACCCGGTGGTGGACGCCCTTCTGGCCGCCCGCCCCTGGCTGCCGCCCCCGCCTCTGCCCCCCAAGGGCCGCCGGCGCCGGATCCTGGCTACCCTGCACCGGCGGGAAAACCATCCCCGTCTGCCCGCGCTCTTCGCCGCCCTGGCCGGGCTGGCCACCGCCCGCGACCGCGAGGTCTGGCTACCGCTCCACCCCCACCCGGCGGTGCAGGCCGCCGCCCAGCGGCTAGCCGGATCCCGGGTGCGGCTGCTGCCGCCCCTCGACTACCTGGAGTGGCTGGCGGCGCTGCGCACCGCCGACCTGGTGCTGAGCGACTCGGGCGGGGTGCAGGAGGAGGCCCCCGTATTAGGGGTCCCGCTGCTCATCCTGCGCGAGGAGACGGAACGGCCGGAGGTACCGGCCGGCGGGCACGGCTACTTGGCCGGCACCGACCCCGCCCGCATCCGGGCCCTGGCCGAGGCCGCCCTCAAGGGCCGCCTGCCCTTCCGGCGGGGCAGCCCCTACGGGGACGGCCGCGCTGCCCCCCGCATCGCCCGCCTGCTGCTGGCGAACCTGACTGCGGACCCCTAAAGCGCCCGCAAGGCGCGGGCCAGGGCGGCCTGGGCCTGAGCCAGCGCAGTCTGGGCTGCGGTCACCGCCGCCGCGGCGTCGGCAATCTCGGCCGCCGGCCCCGCTGCCCCCGGGGGATAGGGCAGGGCTGCCGCGGGGACATCCCAGATATCGGCGTCCACCGGCCGCGGCTCCCCAGCCACGCGGGCGGCATCGGTCAGCTGCCAGACCGTCCACGCCGTCCAGGGCCCCACATCGGGCGGGGGAGTGGGGCTCCACCAGGCCACCCACAAGGGGCGGACGGCCACCCGCCTTACCGAGGGAGCAGCCGCCAGCACCCCCAGGGTGTTCACGTTGGCGTAGATGCCCGTGCGCTGCGCCGGATTGCCGATGGCCACATCCACCGAGTCCCCGAACTGGGCCAGCAGGGTCACCGCCTGCTCCGGGGTCCAGGCCGGCGGTACCCCTTCCAGCGCCATGAAGGGGGGCAGCATCCAGCCCTGGTAACCGCCCAGGCGGTCGAGGGCGGCCAGGAAGGCGGCGGCCTGGGCGTTGCCGAAGCCCGGCAGGTCGGCCGGAGGAACCGCCGGCAAGGCCAGGGTGTGGTAGAAGCCATGGGGGATCCCGGCGGCCCGGGCCCCGGCGGCATTGGCCGCCAGCTGGGTATCCACCAGGCTCAGGCCGTCGGTGGCCCGGATGAGGGCGAAGGCGGTCTGCCCGCCCGCCTTCAGGGCCGGCCAATCCTGGGGTCCGTTGAACTGGCTGAGGTCGATGCCGCGGGCCAGACCGGGCTGGACGGACTGCACGGTACGGGCACCCCTTTCTGCTACCCCTGGCGGATGGTGAGCTCCCCCGCCCCCGGATCCAGGGACAGGCTCAAGCCGTGGTCAATAAAGAAGCGCAGGCCGAAGAGGGCGGGACCGGGGAAGGTGGGGTCGACCACACAGTGCACCTCGTTGAAGGCATGCGCCCCCAGGGTGAAGCCCACCTGGCTGGTGTAGGCAGGGCTGGAGCCGCCGATGCCGGAGATGTTGAGATTGCCGAGGTCGGGCAGGCCCAACGCCGAGGCCACCGAGGCCGGTAGCAGCATCTCGAAGGCGCCGGTGTCGAGCACGAACTCCACCGGCTGGCTGCCGGCCGGGCCGGTGAGGGTGAGGCCGAAATGGAAGGCATCCCCGGCCACCGTCCCGTGGAGGACGGCCAGGGCCGCCGGCTCCGGGCTGGCGGCGGCGCAGCCCAGCCATTCGCACAGGAGGAGACGGAGCTCGTTCAAGGTCAGCTGATCGAGGGTGGAGTGGCCGATCTGACGCAGCAGGGTTTCGCGGTCAATCTGCACGGGAGCCCTCCTTTCACGCAGGCCGGAGGCGGGGCCAGGCGGCCCGGCGCCGTTTCCAGCCTATGCGCCGTCGGCGGGCGGGGTGTCCCCGGCCGCCTCTGCCGCCAGCAGCCGGGCCAGCTGCTCCACCTGCTGCCGCTGGTGAGTCAGGGAGGCGGCGATGCCGGGGGCATCGGGCTGTTCGGCGGCCGCCTGCCGGTAATAGGTGTAGGCGGTGGTCCAGTCGCCTTGCAGCTTGGCCACATCGCCCAGGGCCAGCAGCCCCTTCCACCCGCCCAAGGCCGGGTCGGCCGGCAGCAGGCCCTGGTAGCGGCGGGAGCGCTCCACCGCTTCCCGGTAGGCGGCCCCCGCCGCCCCGGCCAGGGCGAGCGCCTGGAGGAAGAGGGCCTGCCCATACCCGAACCATAGGGGCGGGTATTCAGGGTGGGCGGCCACCGCGCGCCGGCCTACCTCCACCGCCTCCTCCCGCCTCCCCAGCGCCAGCAGCGCCGAGAGCAGGTAGGTGCGGAGCTCGGGCAGGCGGCCGTAAGCGGGGGTACGTTCGGCCAGGGCCTCCGCGCGCGTCAGCGCCTCCACCGCGGCCTGCGGCTGCCCGTGCAGCAGGCGTTCCCGGCCTAAGAACGCCCAGGCTAGCAGGTCGTCGGGGTCCTCGGCCACGGCCAGCTCCAGTAGGCGGATGTTGCGCTCCAGCTTGCGGCGGTGTTGCAGGACGTCGGGCCGGTAGCCATCGTGATGCAGGCGGATGCGGACCGCCGGCCGCAGCACGGGGCCGACCAGGGGACCGCCGGGGTCGGGGCCCACCTGCTCATGAGCGCGGCCGAAGAAGCGCAAGCCCCGGCCCAGGGGGAAGAGGCGGGCCACGTCGTGGTGCACCTCGGGCGGCCCGCTGCCGAGGTCATTCACCACCGTCACCTGCACCACCGCCGGCGGGCGGCGTTCATGGAAGAGGCCAGCCGCCAGGCGCGGCCCCGCCCGGTCGCGGGGGTCTAGGGTCTCGTCCGCGTCCAGCCACAGCACCCATTCCGACCCCGCCCGTTCCAGGGCGGCGTTGCGGGCGGCGCTGAAGTCGTCCTGCCAGGGCACGTGAAAGACACGCGCCCCGGCCCGGGCCGCCAGCCGGGGCGTGTCGTCCCGACTGCCGGTGTCGGCTACCACCACCTCGTCCACCGCCCCCGCCAGGGAGGCTAGGACCCGCCCGATGTGCTCCGCCTCGTCGCGCACGATGAGGCAGGCGCTGACCGTGTGCGGCGGCACCGCCAGCAACTGCTCCAGCCAGGCCGGCGTCGGGCCGGCCGCCGCCTCCCCCTCCGGCAGGCGCGGGTCCAGGAAGGCGGCCCGCCCGAAGGCGGCGCGGGCGGCCGCAGGCCGCCCCCCGGCTTCCAGCGCCCGGCCCAGCCACCACCACCAGCCGGCGTCCGCCGGCTCCACGCTCAGCCGCCGCCGCGCCTCCCGCACAATCTCCTCCGCCCGGCCCTGCTCCAGCAGCGCTTGCAGGCGCTGCCGCTCCGCCTCCGGGTCCGGCCGTTCCCCGCTCATGAGCCCACCTCCCGTTCCTCCTGAGCCTATGCCGGGCGGGGGCGAGGACGTGCCTGGGCGGGCGGGCCTGCCTGCAAACGCGGACGCATAGCATGGAAAGGGAGGCAGAAGAGGCGGAGGGTACCGCACAGTGGAGCCGGAGGTGGGCAGGATGGCAGCCCATTTGCCCGGGATGATCCACAAGGAGCCGGGGTTCCGGCGGCTGCTGGAGATTGTGCATGACCTAAATCCGCGGGCCTTTTGGGAGACCGGGGTGTTCCAGGGCGGCCCGGCCCGGTTCGCCCTGGCCGCCGCCACGTGGGCCCTGCTCTGGGCATCGACCTGGCGCCCCCGGCCGTGCCCCACGGTCCCCGTCACCTGCTGCTCGCCGAGCGCATCCAGGCCACGGCGAGTACAGCCGAGAAACGCACAAGGGCATTAGCAGCGTGGCCACTGCAGCACTCGCCATGTCTTCCAAGGCGGCCAGGATCGCGAATGCGCCACCCCAGAGGACGCCGTCTTGTCCGGATTTTGCATTCGAATGCCCACACTAAGCCCTCTGGCCGGCTGCTCGAGTTATACCGGCCATTTCCCCGCCAAACCGTCCCGGATTGCGGGAGGGACCGGACACAGTCCGCAATAGACACCGGTTCCCCTATAGTTGCAAGGCGTGACCCCTAAGGGCTCCCCACAGCCGGGATACTGGACGTTAGGGCCCATGGTCGGATACCAACGCCAGCCAAACCTATTAGGCCTGTAGCTTTTTGCCTGTGACCCATCTAAAATTCCACCTTTATGCCAGCACCGTACCAAGGCTTCCAGGCCGATGTGCCTGAACATGTGCATGGCGGCATAGGATGACAATGAATCCCGCCTGCCTTGACCAACGCAGGTGCCCACGCTCCAAGGGAGAGGAGATGCCGGGGTGTCCACGCAACTGCCCGTTATGGTGCAAAAGCCGTCCGAGTTTCAGCGTCTGCTGGACATCCTCCGTGACCTCCGGCCCCAGAGCCTGCTGGAGATCGGGGTGTTTCAGGGCGGTAGCCTGGCCCGCTTCGCTACCGCTGCGGCGCCGCGGGCGCTGATCCTGGGCATCGACCTGGCGCCTCCCCCCACTGTGCCCCATGGCCCCCTCCAGCGCCTGCAGCTCATCGCTGGCAATGCCCGCGACGCCTTCGTACGGGCCCAGGTAGTGGACATCCTCGACGGCCACCAGCTGGACTTTCTCTTCATCGATGGCGACCACCGGGCCGCCCTGCAGGATTTCGCCGAGTACGGCCCGCTGGTCCACCCCGGCGGGATCATCGCCTTTCACGACATCGTGCCTGGCCCGCCCTCCGACGTAGGCACCGTGCCCCAGGACTGGCAGGCCCTCAAGCGGGGCCGTCCCCACCTGGAGCTGGTGGAGAACTGGGGCCAGGGGGGGTACGGGATCGGGGTCATCTGGCAGACCTGAGACTGCTTCCCTTCTTTCTTTGAGCGGCATGCGCATACCTGGAGCGGCTCATCCCTCGTCCGGGTCCTGCGTAGTGGCCCGGCATTTTTCAGTGCCCTCCCGCAGCAACCCGATAGGACGGGTATCTGCCAGGATTTGTTCCATCCGTTCCACCTGAATAGTACTCCTGGAAGGAGAGTCAGCAAATCCCGCATGCTGATAATAGTTGCGGGCGCCACTAATAGATTTCCACAAGGACCCGACCTCCCGCTGTAACTCATTGAGTCCATGTTTCTGTTTTTTATCATCCATGAAGTTACTTAAACAACCCAGGAGCTGTTCGATAGGCCGGCGAACCTCCCGGTAATTCAACCACCTTCCGGCATCGGTCTTGCCCTCACGCCAAAGTACCCAGTTAATCAACCACTCCCGGGACCACGCCAAGGCTAGAGAAGGGCGATTATGAAGCTGGTACCATCGAATGCCATGGAGTTCCCGTTGTAATTCCTCTTGATCGAGGATTTTTTTGTCACTCGAGAATGCTAGGCCCTCCAGCCCCTCCTGGAGGCGGCCCAGCATGTGCGCGACCGGCTCCAGATTGCCGATGAAATCTTCCTCCTGCAGTTCTCTAATGTGTTGGAGGGCGTCTTTGGCCAGTTTTCCGACCTCAATGGCCAGTCCGTTGTCGAGCGCGTGCCCTAGCTTCCGGATGGTTGTCCCGAATTCGCCCACCGCTCTGGATGAGGGAGAGTGGGATTTGTTGGCTTCCCACGCCTCCACAAAAGGCCCTAAAGCCCCTGCATGACTGAACGTGCGGGCGGCATAAAACCAGTCCACCAGGTAAAATGCAGGGGTAAGGTCTACAATCGGCGCTGCACCATTCTTCGGCATTTCACGGGCTCCGTAATAAACAGAGACCGGTCGCTGGTCGAACACGTCCTTCTTATCCACCAATGGTTGCTTAAGTCCATAAATGTAGGTCATAGTCAGGAGATATGCCAGCGGAAGCATCCGGAACCCGAACGTAATGTCCAGGACCACCGGCGGAAGATTCCTCTCCCTCAAGGCTTTCGCCAGGGGTGCAAACACTTCCCGCCCGTCGGACTGAGGTCCGATTTTAATGGGGATCTCGCGGGGATTCACAACGCCCAAGCGGGAGGCAACCAGGCGGAATGTACCCCACCACTTATGGCGGGCTTCATCTGTCAAGAGCACCCACAACTCTTTGGGATGCGGATCGAGTAGCTTCCACATCGCCAGGCTGGGAAAACAAGTCTTTACGTCCCCCACGGCATCCCGTCCGGTAAAATGGTAACTAATCGGGACATATTTGCCCGTTCCCAGGGCGGTAATCAGTACCGCATTCGTAGCGGTTCCCATGGCATATTCCCCTCGTTTCAGAACCCTCCCCAATCCCGCCAGCTAAGGCACCGGCCGTCGCCGTGGACCTCCGGATCGCGGGCGGCGCTGTCCCTTATCCGCCCCTTCGGGCTTGTAGGGCAGCCCTTCATCTTCAATCAGGAGCGCCAACGGATATTTCGGGCCCTTTTCGTTCTCCATAAACCATTTGTAGTTTTTCCCGTCCGGATCCGGAGCAGTGGTTAAGCGCGGATAATGCACAGGAAGACCGTCCCGGAAACCGATGGCGGCCCGCAAAAATGCCTGGATGAAAGGAACGTTTTCGAACGGGCGCCCGTAATCCTTTTCGGTTGCCTCCCGGAACGATTGGATTAACGACCGAAGGCGATGCTCGGGATTCTCCTCAGACTCCGCCGGATCCCATGCCCGGTAGGCATCCGCCCACTTCTCGCCGGTGCGCACGTCCGACTGCTGCCAGACCACCTCGAGCCGCACGCTGCCGAATCCCAACGGCTTGCCCGCCCCGAGACGGAAATAATGGTCCCGCGGCAGCGTCAAAAGCCACAAGAGCGCCCCTGCTTCCTGAGCGCTGAGATTGGTTACCCACAGCGGGAAGGTAAAAACCGTCCCCGGCGTGATCCACGCTTCGATGGAAAAGTTCTGATCATCCCGCTTGCCGCCTGTCCGCAGAAATTCCCGATAGCGACCGCCTGTAGCCGGTCCTTGGCGAGCTGCGAAATAGCCTTCGGGTAGCATCTGATGAGGGTAAACCTTGCGCCCCCGCAATCTATGACCATCCTGGTAGCCCCGGCCTTTCGGAGCTGTCAACGGCTGCCCATCGGGTCCGACCAGATAAAAGCGGACCTGGGAGGGCTTGGGCGACGAAAGGATGGCGAGGGGGAGGCTATCTTTACCTTTACCCAGGGTCTGCAGGGGAACATGTCCCGGCTGGTCCGTCAAGGTAACCGGACCCACCCGCAGGTGTCCCCGCCAGGCGTTGGGGGTGTCCGGCGCGTGCTGCTTTCCCTCCTGATCTTTTTGTTGGTCCGCCTCGGCCCCTACCCGGCGTGAGGCGACCCATCCGAAAACCCGATCCGCCGGCGAACAGGCCTCCAACGAGGGCGCCGGGCGAAACTCCTCCTCCAGCAGGTCCGCCGGCGACAGCGGGAACAACCGGCGGGACAGCTGGACCGGATAAAGGGCGACGACCGTAGTAGCGTCCGCGTCCAGTTCGGCATACACCAACTCGCCTTCCTGCAAATCTGAAGAGGGGGGATCATAGAGGTGCCGCGAGGGATTTGCCCTCGTCCCCACCAGCCGGCGCCCCTGGCGCAGGCGACCAGTCTGCCGCAATGACTCCAGGTCGCCCGCCCGCAGTTGCCCGATGATCTTGCCATTGGTCCCCCGGTAATCTTCAATCAACGTTTTCCACGCACTCTTTACCGCTTCGGGGATAGGCAGCCGGACATGCTTACCTGTGTCATCAAAAAAGAGACGTTCATTGTATTTTCTGGAAATATTGTCGTTGGTCCTGACCACCCAGCCCTCCACCTCTATCGGGTTAATATTAATATCCTCCTCCAGTTCATGGAAATGCTTTTCCGGGTCCTGAGCGGAGCACGCTTGCGGTACCGGCTGCCATGCTCCTAATTGGTCATAATCCGGGGAAGGCAGTGTTTCATTCGGTCTGGCAATGGCCACTACCCGCCAATAGCAAAAGGTCAATTCCGGACGCCGGTCGGAATTGCATACATAGCGCCGGAACCGGCGCAGGCGGGCCTTCACATAGTCGCCATGGCGAGGAAAGGACCCGTCAGGGTAAGTGATCGGCTGAGCCTTCCGGTTAGGTTTTGGGTAGGAGGGGAACCAGGCCGCATACAGCACAGGGGCGTTCTGCTGCCCGGACTTCGTCCGGCACGTCTTCTTCCCCGTGCCTGGCAGCAATTGTAGTGCAAGGGTACCGTCGCTCGCCTTGACCACCTGGGCCGGCACCAGGTCCTTTGCCTCCTCCGTCGGGGTCCGGTACCCCAGCCGCACATCGTCGCGGAACACGCCAAAACGGGAGTTGGTCACTGCCTCATAGGCAGCCCGCAGCATGCCCTTGACGGATGTGGGGGGGATATACGGCTTTCCCTCCACCATCCGCAGCGGATAAACGTAATGAGCACCCTCATCCTCGGCGCCGTCCTCAGTCCGGCTCTCTCGCCATGGCCATCGACGGGCAGCGTCCGGCATGACAAGCGGGGTTTTGACGGTCATTCGGACCATGATCCGGCCGCTCCACCGGCGCGGATACCAGCACTCATGACCCGCCGGGAATCCGTCCGCCAGAGGACCCTCCCGGGGACGCCGGGCCAGCGGCACGAAATTGTAAGGATTATGGAAACGATCCGGCTCACGGTCGCCGGATGTCGGAACCGGCGACGGGTCTGCCTCTGGTTCATCAGCACTTCCGGGCAGTCGCACGTGAACAGGCCCACCATCAGCCGCCCGGCGAAACTCCACCAGAAGGTCCCGGGCACGCGTTAGGCGTTCCAGCCCCTGGTCCAGTTCAGCCGGATCAAGGGACCACTCTTGTCCTTGCCCATCCCGCAGCCGGTATTGCCCATGTAAGACGGTGAGCCATCCTGTCTCCACGCCTAGGCCTCCTCCTCGCGCTCCACCTGCAGGCCGAGGAGCCGCTCCTCCCCAACCGCTAGGTTGCCGTCGTCATACCGCAGCACAAATTCCCGAAACCTGAGCTGGATCCGCTGGCTGCGCCGGGCTGCCACCGGAACCCACAACCGGTGAGGCAGACGGGCCTCGCCCAAGCCGCTCCATGGTCCGTTCACATCCTGAACGGTTCCCCAAAGGAAATAGGACCCCTCCAAGGCTTCCTCCACCTGCGTGGCTCCCGCCGGCGCATCCCCCGTCCCGTCCTCAAGGAGGACGGTCTGTCCGTGGCCGTCGGGCCCCAGCCACCACCGCAGTTCGGCCGAGGAGGAAAACGCCCGCAGCTCATAAAGCCCTGGCAGGGGATCAGGGCCATGCGGTCCCTCCAGGGCGCCATCCTGGCCGACCCGCAACAGGCTGCACCGATCCGGGGTATAGGCGAGCGCCGTCACCGGCCCCCCGCGGAGGAGCACCGGCAAGCCCGCTGCCAGGGCCTCCTGCCACGGTCCTGGCTGCAGGGATCGGGAAATCAACCAGCCCACCCGCATCATCCTCACGCCCCCTTCGAGGATGGGGCCAGTGGCCGCCACCAGGTCTCCCAGCCGCGTCGCAGCCAGTCCCGGACCTCCGAGGGCAGCTCCCGGATCACGGCGGACCCCGCCTCCCACTTGGGGCGGCCTGGCCAATCCTCGGGAACCGGTTCCACTGTCACCCTTCGGATGCGCACGACGCCGTGGCCACGCTGGGTCCCGAATCCGATGCCCACCCGGCCGGCTGCGACATCGTCCAGCACCAGCAGCAGTAATGCCAGGGCCGGCTGCTCCAGCTGCGGGAGGCGAGCCAGGTCTAGCTGAAGCCGCCATGGCTTCCACTTCATGCGGTGCGGCTCCAACACGTCGTAGAGGAGTCCCGGAGCCGCCCCGCCTGTAAAACGGTCGATTGCCACGTGTTGGGCCAGCTGCAGGGTATCGTCCTCCACCCCTTCGCCAACCCGGCTTGGCTGATGCCCGCACCCCTGCTCCTGGGGCTTGGCGGTGATCGCCTCCCAGGTCTCCTCATCCCAACCCACGGTCGAGCGCACGTCCTCCACCCGCAGTGCACCCATCATTCCCGCCGCCGCCTCACTCCCGGCTGCTGGCGATTTCCGTCGTGGGCTTCCGAACAGTTCCCGCACCAAGGGCACATCCAATAGGGCTTCAAAACGGTCATGCAGATCTAGCCACTTTTTGGTTTCCTCGCAGGGGCCGATGACCGTGCGTACGATGCGCTCGGCGTGGGACCGGAGAACCCCTTTCAGACTGGAACCGGGTAACACCAGATACCGCTTGCCATCCGGCCCCCGGGTGGTTAACGGTACCGTGTCCACCCCGATGCCCTGACCCCCGGCCGCCACCAGTACCGGCCCGTCCGGATCCCATTCCACCGTAATAGTGAGCAACCGTCCGGCATCGCCCGGCGACGACGGCCACGTCAACCCAACCGGCTCGCCGCCCGCAAGGGCTCGCCATGCCCCTTCCCGGGTGCTCCAATCCTCCCGGCGGACCTGCAGGGTCGACTTCTTGAGCCGCACCCACCCAAGTCCCCGGGTTTTTCCCCCACCTAGTGGCAGTCCACGCGAAACCAGGTAGAACAGCAACGGAAACAACCACGCCTCCGGCGTCGGGTCCGGCTGCTCCCCGTCGTCCACCGCCACCAACCGGTCCCATCGCATTTCCCAGGCGAAGCGTGTGCCGGCCGGCAGCACCAGCTGGTTGTACTTGATCCGGGCGGCCGCCGCCCCACTCCGGCGGTGAATCCCGACCCCGTCCCGGATTTCCGCCACAGCCTGTTCCTTGGTGACGGCGTCCTCCACCCAGATGCGGGAGGCCCCCAGCGGCCGCTGGTCCTCATCCAACGGCCCCCACATGGCGCGCAGCTGGTTCTCAAGGCCATCCTGGGCATGGAGGCGAAAGTCGACCGCCCGCAGCGCCCCGGCAACGCTGCTCCCGGGCAGAATCCATTGACCCATGCCGTTGGCAGCCGGCAGAAGGTCAATCCCGGGCCCTCCCCCGGCTCCCCCTACCCGGATGGGCCCATGGGCCGTCAAGATGCCCTGGACCCTATAGCGCTCAAAACGCGCCATTGGCCTCCTCCTTCCGCAGGGCCTCAGCCAAGGCATCCGCCCACAGGAAACCCAGCCGCCACCAGAGGGCTTCCCGCCGGCCCGGCGGTGCCGCAGCGCCCTCCCACAGCCACCAGCCCGGGTCGAGGCTCGCGTCTCCGGTTACCGCGCGAAGCAGGGCGCCAAGGTCGTCCAACGACGAGGGGGATGCGGCTGACCACCCGAAAAGCTTCGCCCACACCCTCACCCAGGCTTCCGGCCACCGCCGGCGCTGAGTGGGCCGGTTCCGGGCGGCCCGCTGCCTAGCGGACGTCCTCTCACCCGGCTCCTGCCCTTCAGCCGCCATTAGGTGCCACCACCAAGCGCGAGCATGCGCCGGGCCCGCCAGCAGAGCTTCCCGCAGGGCCTCAACCTGACCCCGCCTGAGCGCCTCGGCGCCGGACGGTATCTCGCCCAAGAAGGACTGAATGGCCTGCAATCGGCCCTCAAGGGTGGCCATAGCCACCCGCACGCGGGTCCCCAGGTCATTGTCCCAGGCAGCCGTTTCTGCTGCCTCCAAGAACCGCGCCCAAGTCCCATCTGGGTCCGAATCCCAGCCCAACGGCGGGCATCCCTTGCCGTTGGCCGTAATCGGGGACACCACCGGTTCGGCGGCCGCCTTCCTTACCTCGGACCACTCCAGCACCGGATCCTGAAAACGGACCTGCCCGAAACCTTCGCCGCGTCGCTCGCCCAGCCCCTCGGCCTCAATCCGATCCAGCACCGCCTTCAGATCGGCCGGAACCGCTCCGGTTACAGGAAAGCGCACCACTGTGCCGGGCCCGAGGCCAACGAGACTCGGCCGGGCCAGTCCCCAGCGGCTCTGCCAGCTCTCCAACCGAAAGGGCACCACCGCCACGTCTCCCCCGGGATCACCCAGCTGAAGCCCGGTTAACGCTGTGAGCACCCTACGCAGGGTCTTAATGGTGGCCGCGGGCCGTAGCCGCTCATCCCGAAGGAGCACAGGGCTCCACACCCATACGGTAAGATGGTCCCTCACCGGTTCCCGCGCCGCAGGCTGCCAGGGCTCGGGCGCGCTGACGATCAATTCCGCGCCCCCGTAAGCATCCTTCCGGGAACGCCCCAACCGGACTGACCCGTTGAGCCGCTGCCACCAGTCCCCGTCCCATTCCTCCAATATCCGCAACAGGTCCGCCCGCAGGCGAATTTCACCCGCCAGCCGAAGGCCGGCCGGCAGGGTCTCGTAACTGTACACGCCGCCTCCCTCGGCCGGGCGGGGGATACCGCGGTTATCCTGAAGGTGGTTATGAGTATAAAAAGCGGGTTGAACCCGCATTGTTGGCGGATGAGAGGTGGCCTCCCACGTCCCGACCCAATGCCCCCGGATGGGCTTGAACTGGCCATCGGCGACAGCCCCGTGCAAACGGTTCCGCCAGGCCCCGTTGACCCCTTCCCCCTTCGGGGCTTCCCAAACCGCCGGCAACGGCCGACCTCGCACCCCGTTCACTTCCGGCACCAGGGGCAGCACCTGCACATCTCCGCGACCGGCGGCCACCGCCGCATCAATGCCAGCCTCGCTCAACATCCCGGCCAAGCGTGGCAAGAGCACGGTTCCAGGCAGGAAGTCCAGGCTTTCCACCACATTGCCTACCGAACGGGCAGCGGCTATCACCGGTTGCTGCAACCGGACCGACACCGGCAGGCTCCACAAGGGGGCTAGTCCGCTCGAACGGCGATGGCCATGGCCGTTGGACGTTACGGCCGGTTCGGGCTCCGGATCCGGCAACACCTCCCAGGTACGCTGCAGCCAGTGCTGATACGCCTCGGGAGAAGAAGCCTCCACAATGGTGACCTGGCAGCGGCCCAGACCCCGCCGGCGGTCGGCACCTAGATGATCGACCTGGGTCAGTCCTAGAACCAGCAAGGCAGTGGCGACCTGCGCCTCCTCTTTCCTCCAGGGAACGGTCCACCCCGCTTCCGCTTCCAGCTCGGCCCCGGCCCGGGCCACCTCCATCAGCCGCAGCTGGCGTCCCTCTGCCACTCCATTCGGGTTCAAGGCCACCCCAGGTTTGACCGACGTGAGTGCCTCCCGTAGGGCGGGCTTCGCCAATGCGCGACAACGTACCGATTCCGGCAGGCGGGCGGGACGCACCCACAAGCGTCCCGGCTGAACCGGCTCATTCTGCAGCGGTCCGCCGAAGATTGCCCGCACCCATTTCATGAGCCGATCGGCATCCAATGCCTGAGCCACAAATTCACAGGCACTGCGCCACACCCCGACCAGGCTCTTGGCGGGGACAAACGGCAGCCCGTCCTCGTCCCGGGCCACCAGGCTATCCAGGTCCCCGGCCCGGCCGAAGCCGGCACCCACCGCCCAATCGCTCAAAAACCGGATGCGCACCCGGAAGGGTTCTTCCAGCGGCCGAGGTTCTTCAGCATGCGCGACCATCCCTAGCCCTCCCCCCAAATGGCGGACGCCTCCAGGGCGTCACGGAACGGTGTATGCACTGGGCCGTTCCCGTCCGCCACCGACCCGAACAAGGATGGAGACCCGTCAGGCAGTTTGGAGACAGCCAAGGGACCGATGTCATACCGCCCCGCCAGCAATCCCAGCCGCCGATCCGCTTCCTTCCGTCCCTGAAACAGGCCTTCCCGCAGCCAATGCGCCTGGCGACGGGGAAACCGGTAGTCGCCGTTGTCGTCGACGGAGTTCAGGTGTTCCACCATCGCCTTCAATCGATCCCACCTGAAACGGGCAGCCTCGCCCGGACCATCAACGGTGTAAGGTCCTCCCCATAACCGAGCGGGTTCTCCCAGGCTGTGAACCTCCAGCCGGGTGCGTACCGCCTCCAGATCCCGGCCGCCCGGGTCATGCAGCACATGAAAATCTAGACAGGACGGCAGATCGGGGTCATCGGCGCCCGCACCAGTCTTGGCGGATGCGGCCAGGGCTTCGGCCAGCCCGTAAGCCAGGTAAAAAGGGAAATGTGGCTTGACCACGGCCACGCCGGCGCTCATGGTCAGGTGCGGGCGTTTGCTCCAGCGGGCAAATTCCGGATGGCTACCGGTGTAGTCCCGGTATGCCTGCAAAAACCGCTCCACTTGCTGCAGGGCACCGTGAGCCGGCAGGTAGAAGGTCACATCATCACCCGCCACAATCACGGGCAGGAGATATTCGCCTGTATCCCGGCCCTCCCGCAGCATGCTCTGGAAGGCCTCGACCGCCGCGTCATCGAGTGCCCGGGAGAACTCGCGCAGGGCATTGGCATAGTCACGGTTTCGGGAGGGATCCTTGAGTTCCAACGTCTGAGACAAATTGGCAAATAAGGCCCCAAACCGGTTCCCGTCGGCATGCACCAGCGCTACCCACTGCACCTGGTGCCGGTCCTTCATCCGGGATTCCAGGCCGTCCAAATCGGAGAGCCGGGGATTCAGCTGCCGCAACCGCTGCTGGCCGAGCGCCCGAACCTTGTCCTTAGCGTACGCTTCCGGGCTGAGGAGTCGGACCCGGGGTTCCCCATCCTCATGCTTCTCTAATACCCGGTATGCCGCCGGCCCTCCCAGGCTCTCACATTCCGCCACAACGGGCAAACGCTGGTGGCGGCTTAGCGGACCAGGACGCGCCCCCCGGATGGCCGGCAGGCGCTGGAACAACTGCCGTTCAATCTCCCATAGCGGCTGGCGGTCCCAATCAAAGCAGGGGCTGACGACCCCTGTCACCTCGAGGCCCGCCGCCTGTCTTAGCGCCTGGCCCGTCACCCGGGCGATCCACTCCTCCGCATCCTCAGCCCGGCGGGCCAGGGCGAGCGCCTTACCGGAGGCTGCCACCAGCACCTCCAGCCGGATGGAGGGGTCCTTTTCGATGGGACAAGCCCATGCCTCCCGGCAGGCTGCCCACCGGTCCTTCCCCTGGGTGAGACACCCCGTGTGGTTGGTGTTAATGGCGGCGGCCGCCTCCAGCGGCCACTCCGCGCCGGCAGCGTAGACCAGGTAGGACGCCCCCACCGCCTCCCGCAGGCGGTTGCCGGCAAAAATGTAGGCCTGGTTTCCGGAGGTCTCCAGCAAGGCCAAGTACACCGGCACTCTCCCCCTCTATCGGCCACGATGGGAGGGATTACGCCAGATTTCCGTTCTTTTCCTCCCACCCGCCACGACAATCGTTCGACAAAAGGCAACACCCCGGGGAACAACGCGGTCCCGCCAAGGATAGGAGGGGCTCCGCCGGCGCGGAACCGGCCCCGGCACGATGGGAGCGAATAGGGGTAAGCAGGATGCAGCCCGGCTCCTTACCGCACGGGCAGCCGGCGGACCGTCCAGGCCCCGGCCGGGGCGGGATCCCGCTGCCAATGCCCGGACGGGATGAGAAGCCCGCCGGGGGGCGGGGCGGGACCGGGGTCTGGTCCGGGGTGGTATTCGGCCACAAACCGGTGGCGGTAGGGCTCAAACCCGGTCAGGTCGGTGGGGCCGGAGTCGTGCAGGCACCAGGGCTCGGCCTGGGGCGGGACCCCGACCTGGTAGCCCGCACGCCGGAATTCCTGGCATTGGGAGGCGTCATAGAAGTGCCAGCCGTCGAAGAGGTCCTCCCGCCAGGGGAGGTCGTACTGGGTAGCCATGAAGAGCCCGTCCACCGCCTCCACCGGCGTGAAGGGGGCACGGGCCGGGGCCGGCGCCAGCAGCACCCACGGCCCGGGGCGGGCCCAGACCGTGCCCACCAGCTGCCGGGCTTCCCACCACACCCCGCTGGCCGGCAGCCCGACCGCCCCGATCACCCCCACCAGCCCTAGCGCGGGCTGAGCCCGGAAGAGGCGGAGGAGGTCGCGCAGGAGCGGGCGGTAGGCCAGGCGGACATCCTGGTGCAGGTAAACCTTGTAGCGCCCGCGGGCCTGGCGCAATCCGGCATTGTAGCCGCCGGCCAGGCTCCGGGCCCCGCGCACGGGGATGAGCTCCAGCTCCCATCCCCGGGGTACGGCCAGGGCCCGGATGGAGCGGCACAAGCCGGCATACTGCCGTTCGTCGTTCACGCAGGTGATGAAGGAGACCGTGTGCGGGTCCACGGCCGCTTCCCTCCCCCGCCGGACCGGGTTTTGGCATCTGCCCCCAGGCTATGCCGGAGGCGGGCGGCAGGTCCGGGCGGAGGCCGGCCCGCCTATTCCGGCGGGCCCAGAAAGAGCTCCGAGACCGCCACGCCGTTGCCGCCCGGCAGCAGGGCCACCCCCACGCCGATACGGGTTTCACCCGGGTCCAGGATGTTGGCCCGGTGGGGCGGGCTGGCCATGAAGGCGGCGTTGGCCTCCGCCACGTTGCCCTCCTCGGCGATGTTCTCCGCCCCCATCTCCCGGGCGCGGAGGCCGGCCTGCCATTCCATCTGCAGCGGCCAGCCGTAGACGGGGCTGTCGTGGCTGAAATACCCGTCCTGGGCCATGGCGGTGGCCCGTTCCTGGGCCAGGCGCATCAGCTCCGGGTCGGCCGTGAGGGCCGGCAAGCCGTGGCGCAGGCGGTCCTGATCGGTCAGTGCCACCAGCAGGCGGGCCTGGGCGGCCTCCCAGGCGCTGCTGCCGGGGGCAGGACCGGCGGGGGCGGCAGAGGGATGCCAGGGCCCGTATGCGGACGGAGCCGGGGCAGCAGCCGGCGCGGAGGTCGGGGCTGCGGACGCCGGAGGCGCGGCCGGGGCCGGGGACAGGACCCAGGGGCGGGCGGCAACGACCACGGGGGTGGAAACCGGAGCCGGGCTGACGCCGGGGGCCCGCCAGACACTGGCCACCCAGCCCGCCTGCGGAAAGTCGGCAGGAACCAGGAAGAGCATCGGCTGGTGATCCTTTCCGGAACCGATTTTTGGGGGATGGAGACCGGAGCAGGGCCCCGGCGGGAGCGGGGCCCGTTCCCATGGTAGGCACGGCCTGGCGAGGGAGGAAACGCCCGCCTGCGCCCGCCAGCCGGCTTGTCCCCTGCCCCGGTGGCCCCGGTCCCGTTCCGGCCGGGACAGGCGCAAGCGCAGGCCCTGCTGGCAATTTTCCCCGCTGCCGGGAAAACTGCGTGTCCCCCGGGTACCGGTCAAGCCGGCGCGGCATACGGTGCCGGTAGAAGGCCCCCGACCGGAATCAAGCCGGGCGCCGGCGGCCTCCGGCAGCAACGGGATTTCCCGATACGACTCAACAAGGAGGGCCCTGCATGGCCACCGATCAGGTTACCCCGGGACCGTACCCCGGCGGCGTGCCCACCCCCACCGAGGTGGACTGCATCTGGGTGGATAAGGTCTTCGGATCCTGTCAGAAGGACGTCACCGTCAATGCCACCACGCCGGCGCCCAGCCTCACCTGCACGTCGTTGGTGTCGGTCAGCTGCGGCACGCCTGTGTGCACCTTCCTGAACGCCGTCCCGGGATCCAACAGCGTCAATACCCTTTCCTGGCTGCTCAACGTGCCCATCGGCTTCACCTGCAACGACGGCACCACCGGCTCGGTGACCGCCACCGCCCAGGTGGTGGCCAGCCTCTACAACCCGCCCGGCACCACCCCTGAGTGCCTGCCCTTCTCGGTCAACTGCGCCGCCACCGTGGTCGCGGGTACCGTCTACGCCACCGCGACCGTGTGCCTGGAGCTGAAGACGGTGGCGCGGGTGCAGCTGTTGGTGCCCACCTACGGCTACTGCGTGGAGCCGCCCTGCCAGGTGGCTGCCGTCTGCCCTTCACCCTTCCCGCCCCAGCAGGGGGGATAAGCGGTAGCACCCCCGCCGGCACCGGGGCATAGCGTGTGCATCGGAACCGGCCGCCGTCCGGTCCCGGGGAAACCGGACGGCGCGCCGCCTCCTGCCATTCGGGTCCTGTCCCCGCCGCAGCTCGGAAAGGAGGAGCCATCATGGCCATCGATCAGGTCACGCCGGGCCCGTACCCGAGCGGGGTCCCCACCCCCACCGAGGTGGATTGCATCTGGGTCGACAAGGTCTTCGGCTCCTGCCAGCAGGACGTGACCATCAACGCCACCACCCTGGCGGTCACCCTCAACTGCACCTCCCTGACCTCGGTCACCTGCGGGACCCCCACCTGCACCTTTTTGAACGCCGTGCCCGGTTCCAATGACATCAACACCTTGTCCTGGCTGGTGAGCGTGCCCATCGACTACACCTGCAACAGCGGGGCCACCGGCTCGGTGACCGCCACCGCCCAAGTGGTGGCCAGCCTCTACAACCCCCCCGGTACCACCCCCGAGTGCCTGCCCTTCTCGGTCAGCTGCGCCGCCACCGTGGTGCCCAGCACCATCAGCGGCGTGCTGGGGACCATCTATGCCACCGCCAACGTCTGCCTGGAGCTGAAGACGGTGGCGCGGGTGCAGCTGCTGGTGCCCACCTACGGCTACTGCGTCGAGCCGCCCTGCCAGGTGGCCGCCGTCTGCCCCTCGCCCTTCCCGCCCCAGCAGACCCCGACCACTACCACCGTGACCAGCACCGTGCCGGTCACCCCGCCCATCGTGGACGCCTGAGCCGGCCCGCCGCATAGGGGAGCCCTCCCGCCCCGCGGGAGGGCTCTTTGGCCGGCCGGCCCTGCGGGGTTTGCCCCAAACCCCCGGGGTCAATGTCAAGGCCGGCGCGGGTGCGGGGGCTGCAAGCGGGGGTCGTACACCAGCCGGCGCACGCTCACGGCCGCCGGCGGGGGCCCCGGGACCCAGCGCGCGCTCACGCCCGGACTCCAGCCGGCCACCCCGGCAGGGGGTGGCACCGGCACCCGGATTGCCTCTGCCATGGCCCATCACCTCCAGGGTAGGCTATGCGGATCCGGCCGGCGGAGCCACCACCGGCAGCGGTGACGGGCCGGGGGCGGACGGGGCGGCGGTTCCGCGGCCGCACGCGGGGGTGGGGGCGGATCCGGGGGCGGCCACCGCCGGGGCCGGGGGCGGGCCTGCAGGGCCGCCTGCAGCTGGCGTACCTGACGCTCCAGGGCGGTGAGGCGCGCCTCCCAGGCGGGCGGCGGGGCCGGACGAGCCGGGGGAGGGTCGGGCCACCATAGCTGGGGCCCCCGGGCGCTGTCGTACACCACCCGGGCTTCGGTGGCGGGTGGGGTGGGGCGCCGGGCGCCGGCAACACCGCCTGCGGTCCCCCCGGGCCCACCAGCCAGGCGGACAGCCCCTCCGGCCCGTAGTGCCACAGGGGCTCGCCCGCCGCGGGCGGAAACCGGCCGCGGGCCAGGATGCGGGGCCGGGGCCAGCCCGCATAACTGCGCCGCTCTACATAGACCGCCTCCGGGGTGCACCAGAGGAGGTGCAGGCTGTCCGGTCCGCCATGCAGGGCGGCGGCGGTCCCGGGCGGCTCCACCGCCTCCGGTTGCCGGAAGAAGCCGGCGGCAGCATCCCAGCCCACCACCCACCAGCACCCGGCGGCGGCATCCGCCACCAGCGCATACAGGCGCCGGCCGGGGCCTTCCACCCAGCCCGTGCCGACGGCGGCCACCGGCACCGGGGCTGGTCCCCGGTACACCACCCCCTCCGGCCGCCACACCACCCACTCGCCGCCCCGGCTCAGCACCACCGTGCGCCCCCGGCCGCCCAGCAGGCGGCCGGGCCCGCGGTCCTCAGCCGCCCCCGGCACCCCCACATCCGCCAGCCAGCGCAGGCGCCCGTCCGCGGTGGCCATCCAGGTCCCCACCGCCAGCGGTCCCGCCACCGGATAAGCCGCCGTCACCCCTTCCTCCAGCAGCCGCCGGCGGGCGAACCCGGGGCCCAGCAGCCAGAGGCGGCCGGCCTCCAGTTCCAGCCACCAGGCCACCCGCCGGAACTCCACGCGGTAGATGCGCCCCATGGCCGCCACCCCTAGCCGTCGCTCTGCTGCTCCCCCTTATATGCGGCGGCGGCGGGGATGAGACCCGGCCCCGGCGGGGGTGCCGCCCGGTAGGGCGGCGAGCCCAGGGGCGGACGGAAGGCCTGCCGGAAGCGCACCGCCGGCCCCGGCGGCAGCCCCCCGTCCCAGACGCCGGGCGAGGGGGCGGGCCCCTCCGGCGGAACTGCCGGGGGCGGGGGCACCGGCGGGGCCGGGGGTGGAGGGTCGAGGGCCGCCAGCGGCAGGACCCCCTCCAGCCGGTGGGGATCCCGGAGGGCCAGCCAGAGGAACAAGGCCCGGGCCAGCCCCAGGGCGGTGCCGGGTCCGGGCCCGTAGACATGGACCGCCAGCCCGCCGGCCGGCTGCCGCCAGAGGAAGCCCAGCGGCCGCCCCAGCTGATGGGCCACGATGCGGGCCAGGGTGCCGGCCTCCCCCCAGGGATAGGCGGTGCGGACCCCCGCCACCGGGTCGGGGGGATGGTAGCGCACCAGCACCCCCCCGGCCGGGACCATGGTCCCCACCTGCGCCCCCCAGGCCTTCAACCGTGCCACCAGCTCCTCCCCGGCCCCCTCCAAGCCGGGTCCGGCCTGCACGGTGACCAGCAGACCGCTGAGGGGGGCGGGTACGCCCGTCTCCTCTGCCATCGGTGTCACGCCCCGTCTGCCGTGATGAGGCGCCGGCCGGCGGCCGGCGCCCTCACCCCCGTTCTATGCCGCGGGCCGCAGGCGGGTTATCGCTCAGGCAACGTCCGGCACCGGCCGCGGGGAAAGCCGGAGGCTGAAGGGGATGGAGACCAGCAGCAGGCCCGCGGTCACTTCCAGCGCGCCGGGGATGCCGATGCGGTGGGCCAGGAGGCCGATGAGGCCCACCGCCAGCGCCCCCAGGGTGTTGCCGAAGCCCAGGGTGAGCCCGGAGGCCATGCCCTTGTTGCGGGGGAAGAGCAGCTGGCCGTAGACCATCACCACCGAGCCGGTGGCGTAGAGGGCCAGCCCCAAAAAGCCGATGTCCAGCCACAGCCACCAGCCGGAGGCGTGCAGGAACAGCCACAGGAAGAGGGCAGAGAAGAGGGCGGAGCCCACCAGCACCGGCTTGGCCCCCACCCGGTCAGAGAGCGCCCCGCCGCTCATGTTGCCCACGCTGCCCACCAGGAACAGCACCATCAGGAGGGCGGCGGCCTCCGACAGCGGCCGGTGCAGCCGGTGCCAGAGAATGGGCAGCAGGGTGACGGTGGCCATGGAGGCCAGATTGCGCAGCATCACCACCACCAGCAGGTTGCCGGCATGCCGCAGCCCGCGCCGGAACTCCGGGGTCCAGATGGAGCCGGTGCGGGGCTGGGGGGCAGGGGCCGGGCGCATCACCCCCCACATGACCGCCGCCATCGCCACCCCCGGCAGGGCCAGCAGCCAGAGCCCGCTGCGGCCCCCCAGCCACAAATAGGCGGTGGTGGCGGCCACCGGGGCCAGGGCGCGCCCCAGATTGCCCCCGATCATGAAGAAGCTCATGGCCAGCCCCTTGCGGCGGCCGGACAGCTCCCCCACCAGGGCGGAAGCATGCGGATGGAAGGCGGCGTTGCCCAGTCCGCCCAGCAGCAGGGCGAAGGCGAACCAGCCGTAGCTGGGGGCGAAGGCCAGGGCCAGGGCGGAGACCAGGCTGCCGAGGAGGAGGCCGCCCACCACAAACCCGCGCCCGCCCGCCCGGTCGGCCCACAGGCCCATCACCGGCTGCAGCAGCTGGGTGGTGAGGGCGGCAATGCTGCTCAGGAGGCCCGCCAGCGCCACCGAGAAGTGCAGGGCTGCCATCAGCACCGGCAGCAGGGAGGGATAGAGGTTGGGATAGGTGTCGTTCAGGAAATGGGCCACGGTATAGAAGCCCGTGCGCCAGGCCGCCGGCCGGGCCGGCGGCGGCGCGGGATGGGCATGTGCGCTGGCCGCCACAGGCGGATACCTCCTCTCCCCGGGTACCCCCGGTCCGTCCCCCTATTGTATCCTTCCGGAACCGGATTCCCCCACGTCCGCGAGGGCAAATGCCAGCAGGGTGTCCGTCCATTCCTCCCAGCTGCGGCGGGGGCGGGCGGCGGCCGCGGCCGCCAGCCGCCGACGGAGGGCCTCATCCGCCAGCACCCGGTCGAGGGCCGCGAACAGTCCGGCGATATCCCCGGGCACCACCCCCAGCACGCTGCCCTCCTCGGCCAGATCAGCCAGGCCGCCGGTGGCGAAGGCCACCAGCGGCACCCCGGAAGCCCCTGCCTCCAGGGCGGCCAGCGGCAGCCCCTCCGGCTCCCGGCTGGGCAGGGCCAGACAATCCAGGGCGCGGTAGAAAACCGCCAGCTCCTCCCCAGCCAGGCGCCCCAGCAGGCGCACCGCCGGCGCCAACCCGCCAGCCACCGCCGCCAGCGGTCCCTCCCCCGCCAGGGCCAGGGTCACCCCCGGCCGGCTGCGGGCCCAGGCCAGCAGCAGGTCCACCCCTTTACCGGCCGCCAGGCGCCCGGCGTAGCCCGCCACCGGCCCCGTTGCCGGCAGCCCCAACCGGCGGCGGGCGGCGGCCCGTTCCGCCCCGTCCCGAGCCGGTCGGAAGCCGGGGTCCACCGGATTCTCCAGCACCAGCAGGCGGGCGGGGTCGAGGGGTAGGTCGCGCAACAGACTTTGGGCCTGCCGCCGGTTGACCGCCACCAGGCGGGGCACCTGCGGCAGCACCCGCCGGTTCCAGGCCCAGGCCCGGGCCAGACGCCAGCGGCGGTAGAGGCTGCGGGGGTCGTAATGCCCGGCCAGGCTGCGCAGGGTGTCGGCCGCCGAGCCGTGCAGGATGTAGACCAGGGGGATGCCGGCGGCCAGCAGCCCGGGCACGGCGCTCTGGGCGGCGGTGGACTGGCTGATGACCAGGTCGGGCGTATCGCGGGCCGCCAGCTCCCGGACGCGGCGCGGGACCTCCCGCCACCAGCGCCGGGAATAGGCGCCGGGACGATCGCCGGCAGGCACCACCGCCACCCCCGGCCAGGGAACCGCCCCCGGCGGCAGGGGAGTGGTGATGAGGCTGACGCGGCCGGCACGGGTGCGCAGGGTCCCCAGCAGGCCGTCGGTGTGGCGCTCCATCCCCCCCAGGCGGTGAAGGCCGGTGCTGCGCGCCACCACCAGCACGTGCCCCGGCCGCCTCATGGCTTGCGGGCCACCAGGTAGCCGACGGTGGGATACAGCTTGTCCGCCAGGCGCGGCCGTTCATAGGGCACCCGGGTGCCCAGCGCCCGGGTGAAGAGCCCGTCGGCCAGGCGCACCAGCTCCCAAGGCGCACGCGCGGGTGTGTGCAGGAGGCGCATCGCCAGCACCGCCGGGGCGGCAAAGGCGTAGCGGGCCGTCTCCACCTCCAGCCCCAGGGTGGTGAGGGTGCGGACCAGGAAGGGCAGGGGGATGCCCCGTTCGTTAGGGGACAGCCCGGGCCGGGCCTGCCCGCTGCCTGGGCGGCGGCCCATGGCGTGCACCGGCTCGCGCAGGAAGAGGCGGCCGCCCGGAGCCAACACCCGCCCCAGCTCCGCCAGGTACCGGCTAACCGTGGGCACGTGGTGCAGCACCCCCAGCACCACCACCGCGGTGAACTCCCCGTCGGCGGCCGGGATACGGCCGGAATCGGGCATGAGGCGGAAATCCCCGTCCGGCACCCGGGCGCGGGCCGCTTCCAGCAGGGCGGGGGAGGCATCCACGCCCACGTAGCGGAAGGGCTGCCGGCGGCGCCACCGGGCTAAGGCCAGTCCTTCCGCGCAGCCGAAGTCCAGCACCGCCTCCCCCGGACGGGGGCGGAAGCGTCCCCGGAAGAGGTAGGCGTCGTCGAAGACGGCGTAAGGGGCGGGATACCGGTCCACCCGCCCCCCCTGGAAGCGGTCATGGTAGGCCGCCTCCTCCTGGAACCAGCGTGCCACCGCCTCCGGCCCGAAGTCGTCGCCGTAAGGGGCGGCCGGTTCCTCAGGCCTCATGCCGTTCCGCCTCCCGGCGCCCGGAGGCCAGGGCAGCAATGAGCCCCAGCGCCAGCAGCAGGGGCACCACCACGCCGTGGTCGATCAGGAAGTCCACCCAGTCGTGCACGATAAAGGCCACCACGGTGCCGAAGGCACCCAAGCCGAGGCCATACCAGAAGCGGTCCAGCGCCCCGTAGCGCCCCGCCAGCACCTTGAGCGGCGCCGTCACCCAGCGCCACTGCAGCCAGAGGGCGGCCAGGATGCCCCCCACCCCCAGGTCGGCCCCCCACTCCAGGTAGAGGTCGTGGGCCATGGGCGGGATGCCGCCCACCAGCCCCTTGGGGGGATGCTGGGCGATGTAGAGGTGGAAGTTGCCGAGCCCGGTGCCCAGGAGGGGATGGCTCAGGAGGGCGGCCAGGGCCGTCTTCCAGATGAGGAGGCGCTGGATGGTGTCGTAGCTGGAACGGGGGTTGGCCACCGCCGTCACCGTGGAGAGCAGGCGGGAGGAGGCGCCCCGGTCATGGAAGGTCACGGGCGTGTACACGTGCGCCAGGTGCAGGTGGTTGAGCCCGGTGACCAGCAGGAAGGCCAGCACCGGCACCCCCACCCCCCAGAAGGCGTACCGGGGCAGCCAGCGGGCCAGGGGTTCCCGGCGCCAGGTGAAGATGGCGGCCAGGCCCATGAAGCCGACCGCGGCCGCGTCCCCCACCCAGGCCCCCCGGGAATAGGAGATGACCACCCCCCAAGCTAAAACCGCCAGCCCCGCCGCCAGCCACCCCCGCTTCAGGTCCCTGGGCCCGAAGGCCAGCAGGCCCAGCACCAGCGGGAACAGGAACTCGTTGAAGGCCCCGAACACGTTGGGCTGCCCCCAGAGCCCGGTGGCACGCACGTGATACCCGCCCGCGATCTGGTTGGAGGCGGGCCCCAGGGCGAACAGGTACTGCACCGTGCCGTACACCACCATCACCGCCGCGGTGAGCAGAAAGGCATAGAGGTAGGTCTCCCAGGTGGAGCGGTCCCGCCCGCTGACCTTGAAGAGGGCCACCACCACCACGAAGAATTCGATGTACTCCAGGATCTTGACGGTGGTGCCGAACCGGCTCAAGGCTACCGCCAGGGACAGCACCGACAACGCCAGCAGCAGCAGCAACGGGGCCCGGTACTCCCGGGTCAAAAAGGTCTCCCAGGCGGCCCGGAAGCCGCCCCCCCGCCAGACCCGCCACAGCAGCACCGCCGCCATAGCCAGGGCCAGCATGTCGGTGGCGAAGAACTTGTGATGGTGCAGCACGGGCCCCAGGGGATACGGGGCCAGCAGGATGTAGAGCCCCAGGGCCAGCGGCAGGGAGACCCACGCCAGCCAAACCGAGGCGGCCAGGAAGGCGGCCAGTCCCGCCAGCGGGTTAAGGAGCCCGATCAGCACCGCCAGCACTACCGCCGCCAGCGGCCAGCGGCTGCCGGCCGGCAGCCAGGCGCCGGGCACCGGCGCGGTCCCCCTCTGTAGCACGCTCTGCAACCGCGTTCCTCCTTTCCGTTCCTCAGCGGGCCGTCGCGACCCGCTCATAGACCGCCCGGGTGGCCCGGGCCGCCGCCTCCCAGGTCAACCGCCGCATGCGCTCCTGCCCCAGACGCCGGCGGACCTCCACCTCCGCCGGATGGGTCAGCACCGTTTCCAGGCCGGCAGCAATGGAATCCGGGTCCAGGGGGTCGACCAGAAAGGCCGCCCCTTCCCCGATTTCCGCCAGCGCCCCCCGGTTGGAGGCCACCACCGGGGTGCCGATGGTCATGGCCTCCGCCACCGGCAGGCCGAAGCCCTCATACAGGCTGGGGAAGCACAGGGCCTCAGCATGGCTGAACAGCTTCACCAGTAACGATTCCGCCACATAATCCAGAAAGGTTACGCGCCCCTCCACCCCGTTTTCGGCCGGGGCGCGGTAGATGGGCTCGTACATCCAGCCCGGCTTACCCGCCACCACCAGATCGGGGCAGTCGCCGCCGCGCGCCCGGCAGAGGCGGCTGTAGCCTTGAATGAGCCGCACCAGGTTCTTGCGCGGTTCCAGGGTGCCGACCGCCAGGAAGTACGGCCGCGGCCAGGGTGAGGGGCCGTCGTCTCGGGGCAGGTGGGTTACGCCATGGGGAATGACGGTGATGCGTTCGGGCGGGATGCCCAGCACGTGGACCAGGTCGTCCCGGGTGGCCCGGCTGGGCACGATGACGTGCGCCGCCCGCCGGACCGATTGGGCCATCAGGTAGCGTTTCACCCGCCCGGCCCGGGGCGGGAAGGTCTCCGGCATGCGGAAGGCCACCAGGTCATGCACGGTAATCACCGCCCGCGGCACCCGGCCCGCAATCGGCAGCTGGTAATCGGGAAAGTGGGCCACATCATACCCCACCCGGCCCAGCAGCCGGGGCAGCACCATCTGCTCATAGAGGATGCGGGCCCCGCTGCCGTTCAAGGGGTGCGCCGGATGAAAGCACCGGGAGACCGGCAGACTGAGCCCCGGATTCAGCACCGCCCAGACCTCATCTTCGGGAAACACGGCGGCATACGCCGTCACCAGATGGCGGATGTAGTGGCCGATGCCGGCCGCCTGCCGGGAGTACAGCAGGGCATCGACCGCAATCCGCAGCGCTGTCACTCCCTCGCCATCCCTTTCGTCCGCGCCGGTCGCGGGGCCGGCGTGCCGCCCTCATGGACCTACCTGTGACGGTACCATGGCCCTGCCGCGACGGCAAGAGACAGCGCTTCCCGGGGACAACCCTGCACGCGGCCGGCCAGTCCCCCTACCGGCTCCCACCCGGCCGGTCCGCACCCGGCGCGGGATGCCCGGCCCTCACAGCATCCGGCTGCCCCCTTCCCCCTTCAGCGGGCCGGGGAAGCGCAGGGTGAGGATGATGAGCGCCGGCACGGCCCCGAAGCCGACCGCCTACCGCCCGGGGGCGCTCCCTGCTTCCAGCGCGTACATGACATACGAGAAGGCGTAGCCGGCCACGGCAGCCAGGTACCGATGGGTGTAGCTCAGATTGACGAAGCGACCGCGCGAGGCCTGCGGCGAATGCGCGGTCACAAAACCGGGAAGTCAAGCCCCGCCCCGGTGCCCATCCTGAGCCGGAATCCGACCAGCATCCCGAGGTGCGTGGACAGCGCGGCCCCCACCGCCGAGACTACGAGGAAGTACGGGTCCAGGAGGAACATCTTGAGCCGGCCCGTCTTATCCACCAGGTAGCCGCCGAAGAGGGCCCCGAAGAACGCGCTGAAGGCCCCGGCCGAGGAAACCAGGCCCAGTGTGGAGCTACTGCTTCAGCTGCACCGCCCCGATGCGCGGTTCAGTCCCCCAACCACCGGGTGACGGCCTTCCAGGGAAGCCGGCGGCGGGGCCGGTCCGCCTCGCCGGCTGCGGGATAACCGAGGAAGATCAACCCGACCGGGTCCGCGCCCGGTTCCGGGGCCAGAAAGGCCTGCACCGACGGATGGCTCAGGAAGCCGGGGGTGCGCCAGATGGCCCCCAGGCCCAGGGCGTGGGCCGCCAGCAGCAGGTTCTCGACCGCAGCCGCCGTGGCCAGGAGGTTCTCGCGGGTCGCCAATGGCCCCTCCCCGGGCAGGGCGAACACCGCGATGAGGGCTGGGGTATGCAGCAGGCGCTCCCGGTCCCGCGCTGCCCGCGCCGGGTCGGCCCCGGCAGCGCCGGCTAGCTCCGCCAGCCGGGCGCGGGCCGAGCCGGTCACCACCGCGAACCGCCAGGGTTCGGTCAGGTGATGGTTGGGGGCCCACACCGCCGCCTCCAGTACGGCTGCGATGCGGGCGGGCTCCACCGGACGGGGGTCGAACCGGCGGACACTGCTGCGCCGGCGGATGGCCTCCAGCAGGGGATGGGCGTCGGGCGCGTTCGTAGGGCTCGCCTCCTCAGGTCTTTGCCCGCCATTATACCCGCCGGCCCGCCCCCCCTGCCACGCCAGGCCCGTGCGGCAGACGGGCAACGTTCCGGCGGCCGGGGCAGGACTGGTGCCGGATGCCCCCGGCCCCCCGCAGAACAGGCCGGCATGCCGGACCCGGAGCCTTGCGGGCGCTGGAGGATCCCGGCCGTTCAGACGCGCCGGCAAGCGGCGCCGCCGCCCGGCAGCAGGCGGGAGCCGGCCCCGGAAGCCGGACAAAACAAGGGCGGGCAATCTGCCCGCCCTTGCCCTTCCTGGAAGGCCGGAACGCCTTACTGTTCCTCCACCATGCCCAGCACGCCCGAATGGGCCGGAGTGCCCGCTGGTTCGGAGGGAATCGGCACCTCGCCGTGCACCGCCTGGTCCCCCACCACCAGGGAGGCCTCGGGCAGGCGCAGGGGCACGAACACCGACACCAGCTTCAGGAGCAGGAAGGTGACCACACCGTCCCAGACTGCCACCACCACCAAGGCCACAAACTGCTTCCAGAGCTGGGCGGGGTCGCCGTAGAGCAGGCCCGCCACCGCCACCGGGGAGGTGCCCTTGGTACCCAGGTACTCCACCATGTTGGGGTCGGCCAGCACGCCGGTCAGCAGCCCGCCCAGCGCCCCCGCCACCGCGTGGGTGTGGAAGACGCCCAGGGTGTCATCCACCTTCTTGAAGAGCGCGGTCGCGCCCAGCTTGTTCATGGTGAACCAGGGGATGGCGCCGGCCGCCAGGCCGATGATGATGGCCCCGGTACCGTTGACATAACCGGCGGCGGGAGTGATGGCCACCAGACCGGCGATCATGCCGTTGATGGAGCCGACCAGGGACGCCTTGCCCTGGCTGAACACGTCCAGGAACAGCCAGGTCAGCAGGGCACCCGCGGTGGCGATGTTGGTGTTGAGCACGGCCGCCGCGGCGTCAGCATTGGCGAAGTAGGGGTCGCCACCGTTGAAGCCGTTCCAGCCCAGCCACAGGATACCGGCGCCGGCCAGCGCCATGATGAGGTTGTTGGGGTTGAAGTTCTGCCGGTCCTGCGCGATCCGGGGACCGACCACCGCCGCCGCCACAAACCCGGACACCCCGGCGGCCACGTGGATCACGTAGCCACCGCTGTAGTCCACCGCCCCCATCTCGGCCAGCCAGCCGCCGCCCCACAGCATGAAGGCATTCACGCTGTAGACGAAGGTCGACCACAGGGGCACAAACAGCATCCAGGCCTTGAAGTTCATGCGCCCCATCACCGCCCCCGCCAGGATGACGGGGCTGATGCCGGCAAACACGAACTGGAAGTAGGTGAGCGCGGACCCCGGGAAGCGGATGCCGGGCATGCCGCTGCTGAGCAAGGGGATGACGGCGCGACCGGTCTCGGAGGCCGCGTTGAGGGCCGGGCCCGGGATGCCGACCAGGCCGGACAGGATCCCCGGCCCCAGCTTGGCGGGGGCACCGAAACCCATGTTGAAGCCCCACAGCACCCAGACGATGAGGACGACGGAAAAGGCGTATAAGGCCATCATGGCTGAGTTCAAGGCCCACTTCTTCTTCACGATGCCGCCATAAAGGATGGCCAGCCCGGGTACGCTCTGCAACCCCACAAAGGTGGCGGCCGTCAACTGCCAGGACGTGTCGCCGGGGTTCAGATAGGATGGATCAGGCACGTACATTGCAGAACCTCCTCATTGGCGGTTTTAAGGCCTTCCTCACCATTTTTGTGTCAGGTGTTAGCCCCAGCTTACGTAGAGCCGGACATCCTTGGCCAGGCTCAAGGAATGTCTACGGCTGATACGCTAGCATATGTGTCATGACGATGTCAATTACTTCCCATTTCTAGGGCATTTTTCACACAATTCACGGACACCCGGCCCATTCAGGCCCGGAAGGTTGGCCAAGGATAGCTGACACATTCCCAAGGAATACGGAGGTTATGTGGGAGATGCGCGCTTACAACCGCCCTAGAGGGCGGGAGGAGGGCCGGTGGGGATCTCCACCACCCCGGTGTGGGGACCGATCCAGCGGTGGCGCCCCGCTCCCTTGGCCGCGTAGAGCCGCCGGTCGGCTAGGCGATAGGCCGCGGCGAAGGTGCCGGCCTCCGCCGGCAGGTCGACGACCCCCGCGCTTACCCCCAGTTCGCTTTCCAGGGAGGCGACCCGGCTCAGCACAGCCGTGATGCGGTTCTTGACCCGGGGGTTGCAGCGGATGCCGAAGAGGACCACCACAAACTCGTCCCCGCCCAGGCGGGCCACAACGTCCTCGGCCTTCACCCCGGCGGCCAGGTTGCGCGCCACCCGCATGAGGGCCTCATCCCCGGCGGCGTGGCCGCGGGTGTCGTTCAGCTGCTTGAAGCGGTCCAGGTCGGCCAGGATGAACACCGCCGGCGGCGGTTGCGGCAGGGCGAAATAGCTTTCCAGCACCTGTTCCAGGCCACCCCGGTTGAAGAGACCGGTCAGGGGATCCCGCCGGGCGGCGTCGGCCAGGGCGTCCAGCTGCTGGCGGACCCGCCGCCGCGCGCCCAGGAGGTCGCTCAGGGGCACGGGGGCCGGCCCCGGCTCGCCGGGGCTGGCCGCCCAATCCAGCCCGCGCCGGAGGTCCCGGGCCAGGACCGCTTCGGCCCAGGCCAGCACCGCCGCCAGCGCGGCGCCGCCCAGGGCCAGGCGCCAGGCCAGGCTGAAGAGGGCGGCGGACAACAGCCGCCCCACCGGCAACGACCCCACGGCGGTGAGGCCGGGTCCGACCGCCTGCCAGGCCACCACCGACTCCGTGCGCAGGCGCGGGGTAACCGCCACCTCCCAACCGGCCGGGGAACGGGCCAGGAGGTCGGGCGGCAGGGCCAGCACCGGCTGGCCGATGAGGTCAGGGAGGGTGGCGGCCAGTACCCGGCCGTCGGATCCGATCACCGCATAATGGGCGATCACGGTCTCGCGGGACCCGCCCAGCAGGGCCCAGCCCGCGAGCACACGCCAGGGGGCGGCGTCGGCCTCAAAAGCAGCTTCGGTGCGCGGCCCCCGGGACCAGGCGCGCGCCACCCAGGCCGCCCGCGCCTGGAGGCGCTGCCCGGCAGCGGCGATCACCGCAGCCCGGGCCTGGGCCCACAGGAACAGGCCCAGTCCGGCCATGCCCAGCATCAGCACCAGCAGGGCCCGGGTCCAGAGAAAACGGAACAGGGAGCTGGGTCGCCCCCCTTTCCGGTTCCACCGCCGCGCCCCCGCCACCGGTTCCGCCTCCTCCGTTCCGGCCCCCGCCGGAGCCGCCACCCTCAGGCCTGAACATTGTAACTTCGACGGCGGCGTATGGCTTCCTGCCGGACCCGTCGGGAATTCCCCCGACGCCCGGGGCGGCCGGAGGAGGCTGGTATAATGGGGGAACGGGCGGGCTTGGACGCCCGCATTCCTCCGGGAGGTGGCAGGGTTGGCTTTATGGTTCGCGGAACAGGCGTCGCCGGCCCACCGGCTGGAGTGGAAGGTCCGGCGGGTGCTGTTCGACCAGGCGTCCCCCTACCAGCACATCCAGGTTCTGGAGACGGAGGCCTTCGGTCCCTCGCTGGTGCTGGACGGCATCATGCAGACCACCCAGGGGGATGAGTTCATCTACCATGAGATGCTGACCTGGGTGCCCCTGAGCGTGCATCCCCATCCCCGGCGCGTGCTCATCATCGGGGGCGGGGACGGCGGCACCTGCCGCGAAGTGGTGCGCTGGCCCCAGGTGGAGCAGGTGGTGATGGTGGAGATCGACCGCCAGGTGGTGGAGGCGGCCACCCGCTTCCTGCCCGCCCATGTCACCGGGCTGCGCGACCCGCGGGTGGAGATCCGGTACGAGGACGGCCGCGCCTTCCTGGCCCAGGCCCCGGCAGCTTCCTTCGACCTGGTGCTGGTGGACTCCACCGATCCCGAAGGGGGCCCGGGCCAGGTGCTCTACACCGACGCCTTCCGGGCGGACATCCTGCGCGTGCTGGATGCCGACGGCATCTACGTCCAACAGACCGGCGCCCCCTTCTACAACCCGGAGGTGGTGCAGGAAGTAAGCGCGGACGTGGCGGTGCGCTTTCCGGTCGCCGGGGTGTACTGGACCACGGTCCCCACCTACCCCGGCGGCCTCTTCACCTTCACCGCCGGTTCCAAGGGGCCGGACCTGCGCCGGCCGCAGCACCCGGTACCCGCCGGGGCGCGCTGGTACACCCCCCGGGTCCATGAGGCGGCTTTCGCCCTGCCCCCACTGCTGGCGGACCTGGTCCCGGCGGCGGTGCGGGAGCGGCAGGCCTAGGTCAGCGGGGCAGGCGGCGGACCCCTGCCTGTCCGTCGTGACGGAACCAGAGGAAGGGCGGCACCCACGCGACATGCGTGCCGGGGGGCAGGTCCGCCCACAGGCGGTAATAGCGGCTTAACTCCTCCCGGGTTCCCCGGCGCACATCCAGGTAGGCATCCTCCCCCGGCCCGCCGCCCTCCCCCGCCGCCAGGTCAAGCCCGTTGGCCAGGGCTTCCGCCGCCAGGCTGTCCAGGGTCTCCAGGGGATGGTCGGCCACCACGGCCACCGTCTGAGGATGGCGGTGGCGGCGGCAGACCAGGGTGCGGCGCACCAGGTCCACCACCACACTGCCGTCCGGCGGGCACCCGCAGGGGGGATTGCCCGCCACCCGCAAGACACGCACCGCGGGACAGCCTCCTCCGTCACCGGCCCGGATGACCGCCGCCCGCCTCCGCGGGCGGGCGCGGCGGCCTGCCTTCAGGAGGCACCACAGCCGGAACCGTTGTCAATCCCTAACCGGCCTCCGGATCCGGCCGTGCGGCCGGGGATGGTTCCCGGAACCATTCCTCCAGCGGCCGGGGCCGGGCGAAATGAAACCCCTGCGCCCAGGGTACCCCCGCCTCCCGGCAGGCGCGGGCGTCCTCCTCGGTCTCCACACCTTCCGCCACCACATGGATGCCGTTGGCGGCAGCGAACCGGGTGAGGCTTTCCACCAGGCTCTGCCGGACCCCGTCCCGGCCCAGTCCCGTCACCAGCGCCCGGTCCAGCTTCACGAAGTCCGGGCGCAAGGCCACCACCTCGGTCAAGGAGGCGTAGCCGGCCCCCAGGTCGTCCACCGCCAGGGCAAAGCCGTGGTCCCGGAGCTGCTCCCGCACCCGGCGCAGCTCGGCCAGGGGAATCCGGGCGCTCTCGGTCAGTTCCAGCACGAAGGCCCCGGCCCGTTCCCCCAGGGAAGGCAGCAGCAGCTCGTGCAACCAGCCGGGATGCACCAGGGTGTCGGGGCGCACATTGATAAAGAAACGGGAGCCGTTGACCGGCACCTCCCGCCGGATCCGGCCCAGAATCGCGCTCTCCAGCTCCACCACCCGGTGCAAGGCTTCAGCCAGGGCGAAGAGTTCGGCGGGGGCGAAGAGCGGCCCGGCCGGTCCCCGCACCAGGATCTCATAGGCCACCGTGCGCCCGTCCGCCAGGTCCACCAGCGGCTGCGCGTACAGATTCAGTTCCCGGAGGGCGGCCCGGAACCGGCGGTGGCCTGCCGCCCGAGCCCAGGACCATCCCGCCCAGGCCCGGCCGCCGGCAAAGCTCCACGACCGGATGCGGGTGGCCGGGGGGGCCAGGGTGACCGCCATGCCCTGCACCCAGCCTGCTGCCCTGCGGTCGCTCCCCTGTAGCCCCACGGTGCCATCCCCCCGGTTGCGTCACTTCGAGGGAAACCTTCGCCAAGGGGCAATGTTTTCCTTGTTTCAACATCATCCGCTTTCAGGAGCGCCCCGCCAGGGTCAGGATGGCCATGAGGAGGCCGAAGCCGATTACCAGGGCCGAGGCGGTCCAGGCCGCCAGGCGGTAGGCGCCGCGCATGCGGTAGCGGGCGGGCAGTACGCGGGCCTCGAGAGCCAGCAGGAACCCCAGCACCACCGGCAGCAGCAGGGCGTTCATCACCTCGACATCGAGGGTGAGGCGAACCAGCGGGATGCCGCTGAAGACCAGCGCGGCGCCGGTAAGGTTGGCCAGGATATACAAAAGGTAGAAGAGCGGGGCCTCATGCCAGCGGTGGTTGAGGCTGCGAGGCTGCCCCAGCACCTCCGTCACCCCCCAGGCGCCGGCAATGGAGACCACCAGGGCGGCGATCACCGCCGCCCCCAGCAGGCCCAGCCCGAAGACCGCCACCGCCCCGACCGGTCCCAGAAAGGGGGTGAGGGCCTGGGCGATCTGCCCCACCCCGGAGAGGGCGGCGGCGTGGCGGCCGACGGTGGCCGCCACCGCCACCAGCACCGCCACCATGATGCCCTGGGTGGCCACCGCCCCCAGGGCGGTATCCCAACGGGCCGTGCGCAGGTCATGCACGGTGAGACCCTTGTCGATCACTGCCCCCTGCTGGTAGAACACCATCCAGGGCATGATGACCGCCCCCACGTTGGCGGCCAGTAGAAACAGGTAGCCGGGCCGCCCCCAGGGCAGGGAGATCAGCGCCCGCCCCAGCGCAGCCCACGAGGGACGGGCCAGGAAGGCGGCGGGCACAAAGGCCAGCTCCAGTAGCCCGGCGGCGATGCCGATGCGCTCCACCTGGCGGTAGCCACCCCGCAGCACCACCGTGCCCAGGACCCCCACCACCGTCGCCACCGCCAGCCAGCCCGGGATGCCGACCAGGCGGGCCACCCCCCGGATGCCGGCGAACTCGGTCACCAGGGCCCCCGCCGCCGCCACGAACAGGGTGGCCACCGACAACAGCGCCCAGCCCCAGCCGAAGTGATCCCGGATGAGTTCCCCATGCCCGCGCCCGGTGACCATCCCCAGCCGCACGGTCATCTCCTGCACCACGTACAGAATGGGAATCAGGAGCAGCTCGGGCAGGATCAGGTGATAGCCCCAGGCGGCCCCGCTCTGGGCGGCGGTGATGATGCTGCCGGCATCGGTATCCGCCAGCATGACCATCACCCCGGGGCCCAGGAGACGTACCCAGCGGCGCCAGCCGCTCCAGGCGGCGGCATGAGTGGCGGCGGGTCGGGAAGCCGTGCCATAAAGATAATCACTCTCGTTTCCCACCAACAGCCCGCCTGCCCCTCTTTTAACCTAGGTCCACCCTACCAAGGCGGATGAACCGCCGTCAAGGGCGCAGGGGATAGTGTATGCTTCACGGTCAATTGGCACAGATACTCTGAACCGTTTGCGATCCGAACATCCTCCGGACGCGACCGGTACGGACGCCCGCGCCTTGGCGGCGGTGGATGCCGGTGCTACCATGCCGGAGGAGTTCGCGGGAAGGAAAGGGGAGGACCGGACCGATGGGTTTGGCGGGAAGCGGGCCGGCGGCGGCGGATGCCGGCGGGCGCGGCATCCGCGCCGCCTGGCGGGAGGCGGGGGCCACCACCCGCCAGCTGGTGACCGTGCGGGCCTTGCGCAGCATCTCCCAGGGCGCGCTGGCGGTGGATTTCGTGTTGTACCTGAAGAGCCTGGGCTGGAACGCCACCGCCATCGGGCTGCTCCTGATGGGGGGGTCGCTGGCGGGGGCGGGGTTCAGCCTGCTCATCGGAGTGGCCAGCGACCGCCTGGGCCGGCGCCGGTTCCTCCTGGGGTACGAGGCCGCCCTGGCCGGCCTCACCGCCTTCCTGCTGCTCACCCGGTCCTTGACCGTGCTGGCGGTGGCAGCGGTGCTGTTCGGGTTCGGGCGGGGGGCCAACGGCACCGCCGGCCCTTTCGGGCCGGCGGAACAGGCCTGGCTGGCCCAGGACCTCCCGCCCCGCCACCGGGGACCGCTGTTCAGCCTCAACGCCGCCGCCAGCTTTGTCGGGATGGGGGTGGGAGCCGGCCTGGCGGCGGGGTTCGCCCGCCTGGCCCCCTGGCTGACCGGATGGCGGCTGACACCGTACACCGCTATCTTCTGGCTCACCGCCGCCATTGCCGCCCTGAACTTCTACCAGATCTGGGTGCTGCCGGAGCAACGGCCCTCCCGCCCGGCTGCCGCCGGCCGGCCGGCGGTGGAAACCCGCCTGCGGCGAGAGGAGAACCGGGACCTGGTGCGTTTCGGGCTGCTGAACGCGGTCAACGCCCTGGGGGTGACCATGGTGGCCCCCCTGCTGCCCTACTGGTTCGCGGTCCGCTACCATCTGGGGGCGGCCCACATCGCCCCCCTCTACGGGCTGACCTTCCTGCTGGCCGGGCCTCTATCCCTGGCGGTGGGATCCGCCTCGGCCCGGGTGGGCATGGCGCGCCTCATCGTGCTCCTGCGCCTGGTAAGCGTCATCCTGCTGGCGCTGCTGCCCTTCGCCCCCTCCTTCGGCCTGGCCGGCATCCTCTTCCTGTTGCGCTCCGTCTCCAATCAGAGCACCTTCGGGGTGCGGCAGGCCTTCGGGACCGCCCTGGTCCGCAATGAGCGGCGCGGCTTGGCCGCAGCCCTCAATGTGGTCACCTTCAACCTGCCTGCCGCCCTGGGACCGGTGGTGGCGGGCTGGCTGTTCGACCGCGGGTCCTTTGTCCTGCCCTTCCTGCTCTCGGCAGGATTGCAGCTGCTCTATGCACTGTTATTCGAGCGGGTCATGGGCACCGCCACGCGCCGCGTGGAGACCGTGTAAAGGGATCCGCCTCAACCGGCCCCGCCCGGCTGGACCCCTCCGGGCGGCCCGGCGGGTTCCCGCTCGAGGTCGCCGGGGGTCCACAACCCGGCCTGAAAGCACCACTGGACCAGCTCTGCCCGCGACTGCACCCCCAGTTTGGCGCAGGCCCGGCTGCGATAGGTTTCCACCGTCTTCGCGCTCACCGACAGCCGTTCCCCAATCTCGCGCGCTGTCATGCCCCAGGCGGTGAGCTTGACCACCGCCCGTTCCCGGGCGGACAGCCGGCGGACCAGCCGCACATCGGCCGGGCGGGGCTGGGCCTCCGGGGCGGGCCCGGCCAGGAGAGGGCGGAACCCGCCGTCGAGCACACGGTGCCCGGCCGCCACACTCCGCACCGCCGCCGCCAGCACCTCCCCGCCGGCGGTCTTAGCCAGGTAGCCGCCGGCCCCGGCCAGGAGCAGCCGTTCCATCTCCCCCGCCGCCGGGCGCTCGGCCAACAGCAGCACGTGCGGCCCCGCCGCACGCAACCCGGCCACCGCCGCCGGGGCCTGCGGCCCCAGGGCAGCCGGTTCCAGCACCACCACTGCGGGCACCTGCCGCGCCCAGGCCGCCAGCGCCTCCGCCACCCCGGCCGATTCCCCCAGCACGGTAATGCCGGCCGCGGGGCCCAGCACCGCCCGCAGGCCCCGGCGCAGGATGGGATCCGGATCAATCACCCACACGGTCGTCCGCGTCGTCCGTTTCATATGCCCCCTCCGCCGTTACGGGCCGCCTCCCAAAACCTGACGCACCAGCTCGCCCCGCGTCGCCACCCCCAGCTTGTGCATGGCCCGCGCCCGGTAGGTATGCACGGTCTTGACGCTGACGCCCATCTCCGCCGCAATTTCGGCCACGGTGTGACCCATGACGATGAGCCGCACCACCTCGCGCTCCCGCGGCAGCAACCCCTCCAGGCGCCGGTCCCGGGCCAGGAACCAGCCCTCGGGCCCCAGCAGTTCGTTGACCAGCCCCGGGATTTGGCCGTCCAGCACCCGGTGACCGTGAGCCACCGCCTGCAAGGCCCAGACCGCCCGCAGCGAGGTCAAACTTTCCCGGCGCAGCCAAGCCCGCGCCCCGGCCGCCAGCGCCGCCTTCAGACAGGGCATGCCCCGGCCGTTGCCGGCGACCACCACCCGCGCCGCCGGCGCCGCCGCTGCCACCGCCCGTACCACCTCGGCTGGGCCCGCTCCCGGCAGGGCGCAATCCACCACCACCAGGTCGGGCCGGGTATCCGCCACCGCCTGCACCAGGGCTCTAGCCTCATGCACGGTGGAAGTCACCCGGATGCCGGCCGCGGCCCACGCCGCCAGCGGCAGGGGCGGCCGGCCGCTCATCTCTCCTTCCGCCAGGACCACCGTCACCGGCCCCGGCCGTCCCGGCCGTGGCGCCGGCACCGGTCCCCGCTCCTTCCCGTTTGCCCCGCTGCGTATAACCGACGCGATGGAACGCCTCCGTTTCCCCGCCCTGCGGCCGCATCCGGAAAAACGGCCGGGCGGCCAGTCACTACCTGCCTGGATGCAACAAGGCGGAGGTTCGCGCCTCCGCCCTGGCTTCCTGCTTGACAGGGGTTCAAACTACGGCGGGGCTTACAACCGCGACGCCAGCAGCGACCACAAGGCGTCCCAGGTGGCGGGGCTGATGGCTGCCGCCGACGCGGTGGCCCCGGCGCTGACCTGAGCGGTGCCGGCCGTCTGCTGCAGGGAGGCGGCCGCCCCGTAAAGGCCGGGGGCCACCTGGCTAAGGGGAGCCGTCACGGTCCGGGTGCCGGCCGGAGTGCTGACCGAAACCGTTACCTGACCATGCGGCTGCATCGCTTGTGAAGACGGCCCGGCGGCCATCATGGCCGCCAACAGGGCCCACAACGCGGTCAGATTCTGCATCACTGATTGCCCTCCTTTCCATTCCAGCACCGGCCGGCCCGCCCTAGCCGGGACTGGCGGTCCACGGCCCGGCCAGCGCCCGTTCATGCGCCACCTGAAGCCCGCTGACCTCCCAGCCCGCCCCGGAAGCGACCTGCCGCAGACTGACCGCCACCTCCGCGCTGACCACCGGCCAGGTATGCCCGGCCAGGGATTCGTCAAACCCCACCAGCAGCCACTGCACGCGCCGGGACCCCGCCCCGGTGCGGGCCAGGGCGCGCAGGCCCTCCACCCGCCCGGACAGACCCTGCTGACGGGCCAGGACGGCCGCCTGCGCCGCGGTGGCGGTGAGGCGGACAGCCAGACGATGCCCGGCCAGGGCCGCTGCCAGACGGTAGCGCCGGTCCATGGCCGCGGCCGTGAACACCTCCGCCACCCAGGCCGGGTTCCGCCGGTCCCGTGCCACCAGGCGGGCCACAGCCGCCGCCGGCAGGCGCGCCGCCACCAGTTGAAGGGCATTCGGCGCGGTGCCGGGCGGGGCCGCCAGCCAGGCGTGCAGGGTGGCCGCTGCTACCGGCCGGGGGTCCACCGACGCTGCGGGCGGGGCATGCCCCGCCAGGGCACCGGGGAAATCGGTGATCAAGAGGCCCGCCGCCAGCACGGCCTCGAGGGCCGTGCGCAACCAGACGGGGAACCGGGCCTGCGAGGCGGCGCGCATGATGGATGAAATCCTCCCCGGAGTCTCAGAACTGTGGCAGCGGGAGCCGGGCAATCACGAGGCCGCTCACGGCCCCGTCGGGCACCGGGCCGAAGAAGCGGCTGTCCTCGCTGACGGGACGGTTGTCGCCCAGCACAAACACGCTCCCGGCCGGGACCCGGTAGGGAGCAAAGGACGCACGGCCGCAGGCGCGGCAGTAGGCGGGCGTCAGGGGCCGTCCGTTGACATAGACCCGGCCCTGCTGCATCGCCACCACCTCGCCACCGGTCGCCACGACCCGCTTGACAAATTCCACCCGAGAAGGGATGGGGGGATGCAGCACCACCACCTGACCCGGACGCGGCTGCCCGCTCCACAGCGGGCGGCGCAGTACCACCAGCAGGTCCCCGCTGCGGTAGGCCGGCAGCATGGAGATGCCCTGTACCCGGAACAGCCGGATGGCGGCGTGCAGGGCGCTGAACACCACCACCGCCCAGAAGATGGTGCTGACCGCGGCCCGGAGGCGGGCGCCGCGCTCGGGCCGCCGGGGCGCCGCTTCCGCTGCCATGCCCATCCCCTCCCCGACGATGGACTCCGCTCCGCTCAGGTGCGCGGGCGCGGCCTTACTTCAGGAGGCCGCCCAGGAGGCCTGCCAGGCCCGCCGCCAGCGACTGCACCGAGGAGGCCAGGCCGTAGCCGCCGTTGGTCGAAGCCGAAGCCGCCAGCCCGTTAGGACCCGAGAGGGTCGCATTGGTGGCGTAGGTCCCACCCAGGACGCCGCCCAGGAGGCCGGTCAGCCCGCTCTGGTTGTTGGTGTAGGTGGACCCGGCGCTGAGGCTGACCGCGGGCGTGGTGCTGGTGGCCGGGATGTTAGCCGAGACCAGGCTGCCGCTTTGGGCCGAGGTGCTGCCGACCAGGGCGCCCACCGCCCCCAGGATGCTACCCAGACCACCGCCGCTGCTGGCAAAGGCCGGGGCCACCGCCCCCAGGCTGAGGGCCGCGGCCAAGCCCACCGTCACCGCCTGCCGACGCAAATGCATGCGCATGCTATGGATTCCTCCCCTGGTATGTCTGCTACATCCGTCCCGCCGTCGGGGCCTAGCCCTGCCCGAGAGCGTTGCCCAGGGCCGCCAACAGGCCGCCGATGGCCTGCACCGACGAGGCCAGGCCCCAGCTGCCGCTGGCCGAGGTGCTGGCGCAGTAGCCGGCGTAGCTGGCCGAGGCCGCGGTGCCGCTGGTGCCCCCCAGCACCCCGGCGCTCAAGAGGCCGGTCAGGCCGCTCTGGTCGGTGGTGTTGACCGCCTTGGCGGTCACCGTCACCCCGCCCACATTCACCACGGCCCCGCTCTGGGTTTGCACGCTGGAGCTGCCGACCAGGTTGGCCACCGCGCCCAGAATGTTGCCGAGGCCGCCACCGCTGCTGGCGAAGGCGGGCGCCACCGCCGCCACGCTCAGGGCCATCCCCATCAACGTGCCGGCGATCGCCTGCTTCCTTTGCATCCTTTTCACTCCCGCATCTCAAAGTCGGACGGAACCGGGATGCCGGGCGGGTTAATATGTATCGGCGCCTGCCGGATCCATCCCGTTGGCATTCAATCCTGAAATCACAACGCGGAACAGTCGGAGTTTTATCACCAAGTGGTGGAGATATATCCGACATTTCCCCGCCGGGCTATGCGGGGGCGGAACCTGCCCGCCACCAGGTCCGGCGGCGCCGCTGGGCGCCAAACCCGCTCCCCATGCGGGTTTCAGCCTCCCGGCGCCGGGCCGGCGCCAGCCGTCAGGCGACCATACCCCCGCCCGAAAGGAGGAGCGCCGAACCGCAACAGCAGGAGGAGGTTCGGCAATATTGTTTCGACAATCCAGAGGACAACCGCCGTCCGGCCCGTCCGGTCGGACACCTCGCTGTCGGGGCGTTTTCCGTCCCCTGGGTGATATCATTCCGACTTTTGGCGGAACGGACAAAGCGATTAAGTGGAGGGGGCGTGTTGGAAGCCCTGTTGTGTTGCATCACCATGACCGTCATGAGATCAAAAAAATTCGGGAGGATTCGTCACAATGATTCATTACCATCGCCCGCACCGCTGGGGTCCCGCGCTCGCCGCCGGCGCCCTGGGAGCCCTGCTGCCGGCCACCGCCTGGGCGGCGTCCGGGAACTGGCCCGGCTGGCTGACCCACGCCGGGCTGCCCGCGCTGAGCAGCGCACCGATGTTTGCCTTCACGCCGGCCAGTGCCTTCGCCCAGGTGGCCGGCACCACGACCGCGGCCGGAACGTCTGCGCCGCCCGCCGCCACCGGCTCCTCCGCGGCCTCCGGCGGGACGACGGCCGGCGCCGCCACCGCTCCCACCACCCCGGCCGCCTCCCCTGCCCAAGCCCCGGTCCTGCCACCGCTGCCGGTGCTACCCTCCCTGACCCCGGTGGCGGATCAGATGGCCTCCAACCTGACAGTGGCCGCACAAGCTGCCCTGCATGACCTCACCGGCCTGCCCGCAGGCTGCCCAACCGCCACGTGCGGGTCCGGCAGCGCGCCCGCCCCGGCGGGCACCTCTTCTCCGTCCGGCAGCAGCAGCACCAGTCCTCCAGCTTCCTCCAGCTCCCGTTCCAACCCGGCTCCGGTGAGCAGCACGCCCCCGGCCAGCGGCGCCGGTGCTAGCTCCAGCCCCCCGCCGGCCAGCACCGGCCCTTCCAGCCCGCGTACCTCCAGTAGCCCTGCCCCCGCTACCGGCAGCTCCCCCGCCCCGGCCCCGTCAGGTGTCACGGGGGCCAGGGCCCCGGCCGCCTCTGCCCCGGGGGTCGCGACCCGGTCTGCCTCCCATATTCCGGCCCGGCCCGCCGCCCCGGCCACGGTACCCGGCGCAACCGGGGTGACGACAGGGGTCGCCTTCGGATCCGACCTGCTTTGGGGCAGTGCCGCCCTGGCCCCGGGCACCGCTGCCCTCTTCCTGACCCGCCGGCGCCGCCCCTCCTGAAACCGGTGGACAGGCGGACCCGGCCGGGGGCTGCCCGGCCGGGCCTCCGGCTGCCTCCTAACGGGAATGGTCGCCGGTAATGGGCCCGGCGCGGAACAATCCCGCCTTCAGTTCCCGGTCCCGGGCCGGATCCCGGCGCCGGATCCATTCCAACAGCATGGTGGCGTGTTCCTTTTCCTCATCCCGTTTGTGCTCCAGGATGGCCTTCAGCTCCGGATCGGTACAGACGTCAGCCCGCTGATGGTACCAGTCCCGCCTCCAGCTCTTCAACCAGGGACTGCAACGCCCGATGCAGGTCCTGAGCCGCAGCCGAGAGCCGCTCCTCCTGATATCCAGCGGCCATCAGGACGCCTCCTTCAGGCCGGTCGCCCGGCCCTGCGTGTACCCCCTATGCCGGCTCCTTCGCGCCCTCCTCCCCAAAGGGCTCAATCTGGAGGGCATCCGTCCCCTGGAACAGCAGGGTGGCCCGCCCTACCAGCTCCTCATCCCCGCTGACTACAACCAGGTACTGCCCCTGCTGGACCGATTGCTCGAACTCAATGGCCTTCTCATGGCGCAGCCCCCAGCCGACCAGCACCCCCGCCAGGCCGCCGAAGGCGGCACCCTCAATCGCGGTGGCGACGGCGTAGGCCAGCGGCCCGAACACCACCATGGCCCCGCCGGCCGAGAAGAACACCGTCACCCCGATGAGGAGGCCGAGCAGGCCGCCCCACAGGGCCCCCAGCCGGCCGCCCTGGCGGGCCACCCGGCCGATGGAGGTGAAGCCGACAGGCTGGGCGTGAAAGGAGAAGTCCTTGCCTACCAGGGAGAGGTGCTCGAAGGGGATGCCGCGGTCGTGCAGCTTGCGGAGGGCCGCTTCCGCCTGGCCATAGGTGGCATAAACCGCAGCCACGTGGTGGGAGTGGGCATCGGTCAGCGCGTCTTCGGGTTCGGCCATGTTTCCGCTCCTTTCGGCGCCCGGGGCCGCTGTGCGGAGTACACCGCCGGCCGGACAGCCGGCGGCAGGGACTGGCTCCGGTTCCGGCGCTGTGCCATTATAGGCGCTGGCATGTCCCCGGCGGCAAGCCGGAAGGATGGACGGAAGGGGGCGGACAGGACGGCGCAGTCCATCGCCTTGGGCCTGCTGGCCCTGACCATGGTGCTGCTCGCGTCCAACCGGGTCCGCATCGACCTGGTGGGCCTGCTGGTGCTGGTACTGGCCGGGTTGAGCGGACTGGTGCCGGCCTCCCGGTTGTATGCCGGCTTCAGCTCGGAGGCGGTGGTCCTGATCGGGGCCATGCTGGCCGTGGGCGAAGGGCTGCGCCGCTCAGGGGTCACCGACGCCCTCGCCCGCTGGCTGGAAGGTCTGGGGCGCCGGCGGCCGCATCTGTTGCGGCTCGCCCTGCTGGCCCTGCCGCCCCTGCCCTCAGCCTTCATCTCCGATGTCGGCCTGATGGCCATCCTCCTCCCTACTGCCATGCGCCTGCGCGAGGGGCTCGACCTGCCGCCGGGCCGCACCCTCATGCCCCTGGCCATTGCCATCGCCCTGGGAGGCCTGCTGACCATGGTAGGGTCGGCCGGCAATATCCTTGCCAACGCGGCCCTGGGGGCGGCAGGCCTGCCCCAGATCGGACTCTTTGCCATCACCCCGCTGGGTCTCCTCCTCACCATCCTCGGCCTGGGCTTCCTGCTGCTGGCGGGCCAGCGCTGGCTGCCGGCAGGGGCCACCGGGGAGTTCGTCTCCGATTATGGCGCGGTCAAGGAGTTCCTGAGTGAAATCCGGGTCCTGCCCGGATCGCCCCTGGCCGGCCGTCCCCTGGCGGCGGTGCCTTACTTCCGGCAGCATCATGTGACCATCGTGCGCATCCTGCGGGGGGATCATGCGGTGGTGGCACCGGGCGGGGACACCGTGCTGCAGGCGGGCGACCGGCTGCTGGTGCATGGAAGCCGGGAGACGGTGCTGACCCTGACCGACAGCCAGGGCCTGGAGGCCGTGCGTGACCGGGACCCCGCCACCCGCCGCCTGCGGGAAGGAGAAGCACAGGTGGTGGAGGCGGTGGTGCCCAGCGGGTCCCGGCTGACGGGGCGCACCCTGCGCGCCTTTGACTTCCGCACCCGCTACGGGGCCACCGTGCTGGCCATCTACCGGCAGGGCAGCACCCTGACCCGGACCCTGGGCGATATCCGCCTGCAAGCCGGGGACATCCTGCTGCTGGAAGGCCCGCCGGCCGCCATCCGCCGCCTGGACCTGGAACGGGTCCTGGTGGTGCTGGGGCCGGCCCCGCACGCGGAGGCGGTCCCGGCCTGGAAAGGAGGGCTGGCGGTCGCCCTGCTGGCCGTCCTGCTGGGCGCGGCGGCAGCCGGGCTGCTGCCTGTCACCCTGGCCGCCACCCTGGTGGTGACGGGCATGGTGCTGGCCGGCATCGTCAGCCTGGGCCAGATCTACCGGGCGGTGGACTGGCGGATCCTGCTCCTGGTGGGCGGGCTGACCCCGCTGGGAACGGCGCTGGTTGACAGCGGGCTCACCGCCCGCGCGGTGCACGCCCTGGTAGCCGCCTTGAGCCCCTACGGCCCGCTGGCGGTGACGGCCGCCTTCTTCTGGCTGGCGGCCCTGCTCACCCAGGTGATCAGCAACGTGGCCACCGCCCTGGTGCTCAGCCCGGTGGCCATCGGGGTGGCGCGCCTTAACCACTGGTCCCCCGACCCGCTGCTCATGGCCATGGTCGTAGCCCTGTCCGCCGCCCCCCTCACCCCCCTAGCCAACAAGGTCTTCCTCATGACCATGACCCCCGGCGGCTACCGCTACGCCGACTACCTGCGGGTCGGCCTGCCCCTCACCCTGCTGGTGTTTGCCGCCTCCCTCTGGCTCATCCCCGTCTTTTTCCCTTTTTCCGCCGCCTGAAGCCCGGTATCGAAAATTGATGGATAAGGATTGTCCATCCGGTTCCGGGACAGGCTATACTATATCTAGAGCCGGGTCTTGCATTTAATACCATACTTAGGTGATGCAGCCCGTTCCGCTGCGGCTGCCTGGCCCGGTCCCATCTTCTGTCGGCCCTGGTTCCGGGGCCCGCACCTTTTACATACCCGACAACCGGCACAACCAGGGAAGGGGATAGCCGTGAGCGTCTTTACAATCTTTCTGCCGCCGGTGCTGGCGCACCACCCCGCGGGGGAACACCTGCGTCCCTTTGTGCCCCTGGTGGAAGCTGCCACCGAAGGGTTTCCCGACTGCCCGGCCGCAGAGCTGCTGGAGGACGCCGCCCGTCACCTGACGGCCGAACCCGGCCGCCAGGAGGTGGAGGACACCCTGGTCCGCCTGGCCAACGACAAGGTGAGCGTGGAGCGGCCGCACTGGACCTTCGTGGCCGCCCGCCTGCTCCTGGCCCGCCTGTATGAGGAGGCGGCCGCCAACCGCGGCCTGGCCGCCCCCGGTTATGGGGACTTCCCTGGCCTGGTCCGCCACCTGACCACCATCGGCCGCTACGACCCCGCCGTGCTGGAGGCCTACGGCGAGGAGGGGCTGCGGGCGCTGGGAGCGCTCATCCGGCCGGAACGCGACCGGCTGCTCAACTACCCCGGGCTGAAGCACCTGGCCGACCGGTACGCCATCAAGGGGTTGGACAACGAGGTCCGAGAGCTGCCCCAGGAGGTGTTCCTAGGGGTGGCCGCCTACCTGGCCCTGGCGGAGCGGCCGGAGGACCGGCTCGCGTGGGCGGAGCGCTTCTACACCCTCCTGTCCACCCTGTCCATCACCATGGCCACCCCCACCCTGGCCAACGCCCGCAAGCCCGGGGGCCAGCTCTCCTCCTGCTTCATCGACACCCCGGAGGACTCCATCCTGGGCATCTTCGGCGGCCTCAAGGCCTTTGCCCAGGTCTCCCAGAACGGGGGCGGGATGGGGGTCTATTTCGGCCACCTGCGCGCGCTGGGCAGCACCATCCGGGGCTATAAGGACACCGGCAACGGGGTCATCCCCTGGGCACGACTCTACAACGACACCGCCGTGTCCGTGAACCAGCTCGGCCAGCGGGCGGGGGCGGTGGCGCTGTGGCTCGACGTCTGGCACAAGGACATCGTGGACTGGCTGGACCTCAAGACCAACAACGGCGACGAGCGCCGCAAGGCCCACGACGTCTTCCCGGGCGTGACCATCCCCGACGCCTTCATGCGGGCGGTGGAGGCCGATGAGCCCTGGTCCCTGTTCGACCCCCACGAGGTGGAGCAGGTGATGGGCTGGCGGCTGGAGGATAGCTGGGGCGAGGAGTGGGAGCGGCGCTACCAGGCCTGCGTGGCCGAGCCGCGCCTGTCGCGGGTGACCCTGCCCGCCCTCGACCTCATGGCCGCCATCATGAAGTCGGCCTATGAAACCGGCGGGCCCTTCCTGCTCTTTCGCGACACCGCCAACCGCCTGAACCCCAACGGCCACGCCGGCATGATCTACAGCTCCAACCTGTGCACGGAGATCCTGCAGAACCAGAGCAGCACAATTGAGGAAGGGGCTGCTGAAAGCGGGGAGGGCACCCTCACCACCACTGCCCGCTCCGGCGACTTCGTGGTCTGCAACCTGTCCTCCATCCACCTGGGACGGGTGGACCGCCTGGAGGACCTCGAGACCATCATCCCGGTGCAGGTGCGCATGCTGGACAATGTCATCACCCTGAACCACCTGCCCCTGCCGCAGGCGGTGCGGACCAACCGCCGGTACCGGGCCATCGGCATCGGGGTGTCGGGCTACCACGAGCACCTGGTGCGCCACGGCATCGACTGGGAGTCGGAGGAGCATCTAGCCTACGCCGACCGGCTGTTCGAACGCATCAACTACCTCGCCATCCGCGCCTCGATGGAGCTGGCCAAGGAACGGGGGGCCTACCCCCTCTTCCCCGGCAGCGATTGGGATACCGGGGCCTATTTCACCAAGCGGGGCTACACCAGCCCCGAGTGGCAGACGCTGGCGGCGGAGGTGCACCGGCACGGGCTGCGCAACGGCTACCTGATGGCCATCGCCCCCACCGGATCCACCAGCGTCATTGCCGGTACCACCGCTTCCACCGACCCCATCTTCAAGCCGGTGTTCACGGAGGAGAAGAAGGGCTTCCTCATCCGTACGGTGGCGCCGGGCCTCGACGCCCGCACCGCACCCCTGTACAAGGAGGCCCACCGCATCGACCAGCGCTGGAGCATCCGGGCCGCCGCCGTCCGCCAGCGGCATCTGGACCAGAGCCAGTCGGTCAACCTGTACGCCACCGAGGACCTGGACGAGTGGACCTTCTTGGAGTGGTACCTGCTGGCCTGGAAGAGCGGGCTGAAGAGCCTCTACTACTTCCGCAACTTCACCGCCGACGAGGCCGCGCCCGACCCGGCCCCGGTCTGCGAATCCTGCACCGTTTAGTTCCCGCCTGAAGGAGGTTCCGGTCATGCAGACCACGCGGCTGGCCATGAAGCCGCTCTTCAACCCCGACGGCCGGCGCGAGCCCGCCGAACGCCGGCTGGTGGGCGGCAGCACCACCAACCTCATCGAGTTCAACCACGCCCGCTATCCGTGGGCGGAGGCCCTCTACCGGAAGATGCGCTCCTTCTTCTGGATCCCGGAGGAGGTGCCGCTGGGCGACGACAAGCAGCGCTTCCTCACCCTGACGGAGGCGGAGCAGCGCGCCTATCTCAAGACCCTGTCGTTCCTCATCTTCCTGGACAGCATCCAGCCGGACAACCTCGGCATCCTAGCGGCCTACGTCACCGATCCCGAGGTGGACGTGTGCCTGAAGACCCAGGCGTTCTTCGAGACCATCCACGCCCAGAGCTACGACTACATCCTGACCTCGGTGGTGGACGCCCGCACCCGCGAGCAGGTCTACACCATGTGGCGGGACGACCCCGTGCTGCTCCAGCGCAACCGCTTCATCACCGATCAGTACGAACGCTTCATCCACGACCCCACCGAGACCAATTTCCTGCGCTCGGCGGTGGCCAACTTCTGCCTGGAGGGCATCTACTTCTACTCCGGCTTCGCCTTCTTCTACACCCTGGGCCGGCAGGACAAGATGTCGGGGACGGTCTCCGTCATCCGCCTCATTCAGCGGGACGAGAACACCCACCTGGCCCTCTTCACCGAAATCCTGCGCACCTTGCGCCAGGAGAACCCGGAGTGGTTCACGCCGGAGATGGACGCCGAGCTGGCCGACATGATCCGGACGGCGGTGGCGCATGAGATCGCCTGGGGCACCTACGTGACCCAGAACCGCATCGCCGGCCTGCCGGATGAGGTGCTGGCCGCCTATATCCGCTATCTCGGCAACCAGCGTGCCCAGGCCATCGGGCTCGGCACCCTCTACCCGGAAGCCACCGAGCACCCCCTGCCATGGCTGGACGCCTTTGCCAGCCTCAACGCCACCAAGACCGACTTCTTCGAGGCCAAGGTGGGCAACTACCATAAGGCGGCCGCGCGCCTCAACTTCGACCGGCTGCGCCAGCGGTAAGGAGGCCCCGTCCCATCCCGGCTCCGGTTTGAGCCCGCCCCCTGACAGGCAGGCCGGCCGGGGCCGGATGGGTTTTTCCCGCCCTTCCCCGGGATACCGGGCAGCATCTGCCCTTTGCGCACCCCGGACGGCCCAAGGGGGGCGGTCACCCCACCCCCCTTCCAGCCCGGGCGAGCCCCGGCGGGCCTTACCAGTCCCCCTCCGCATCCGGCGGGAACACCCGCTTCGGCACCAGGACGTGTACCCCTTGCCGCTGGTCCACCACCTGGGTCACCGCCACATCCCCGGCCACGCTGATCAGGGTGTAGGCATCCTCCCGGCTTAGGCGGCCGGGCCGGCACAGGAAGTCCAGCATGGCCAGGATGGCGTCACGGGTGGCCTGGTCCAGATCGGTATGAAAGCCGTGGCTGATCCAGGCGTCCGGCGTCTCCAGCAACGGGGCCCCCAGCCGCCAGCCCTTGCGGACCCGCACCTCCACCACCATGTCGAGGGACGCTTCGATGGCGGTGCCGTTGATCTCGCCATCCCCCTGGGGCCCGTGCGGATCCCCGAAGGACAAGAGCCCGCCCCGGACCCAGACCGGATAGTACATGATACTGCCCGGCCCGATGCGCCAGTTGTCAATGTTGCCGCCATGCGGCCCGGGGGGTATGGTGCTGACGGGTCCGGCCACAGCCGGGGCCACCCCGGCGGTCCCGATATGCGGCCGCAAGGGGATGCGGAAGCCGGTCAGGGCCGGCTCCCGCCGCACCGCCGCCAGGTCCACCTCCTGGGCGGGCAGGTCATAGCGGCCGGGAAAGTCGCAGGCGAAGAGGGCGACCGCCTGGCCGCTGAAGGCGTCCAGCCGGAACAAGCACCTCCCCCGTCAGGCGGGCGGGGATGATGCGGGGCAAGAGACCGGCCAGCACCATCAGCAGGCTGCTTTTGCCGCCCCCGCTCGGCTCCAGGACCAGCACCCGTTCCCCCGGCATCAGGTTCAGGTTGACCCCTTGTAAAGCCGGATCTGGAGCCCCCTCGTACTGCACCGTCAGATCCCGGACGGTGATGAGCGGCTGCGGACCCGCATCCGGCGCCAGGTCGGCCAGCATCGTCGACATGGCGCGCTCCCCCATCCTCTCTTGTCACGACCCTCCGCCGCCTGCCGGCGCCAGCCGGCGGCGACGGGGGGCTCGCTGTCCTATGAGGCCTGGGCCAGACAGGTTTCGCGGTTCTCGACCCAGATGGGACGGATGGCCCGGGCCCGCGCCAGGCTGCTGTACAGGCGGATCTGGCCCAGGGCGATGAGGCTGCCGGTAACCAGGCTGGCCCCGCCGTAGGCCCAGAGATAGCCCAGCAGCGCTGAACCGAAGAGGGGGGCCACGCCCAGGTAGAGATAAAAAATCCCTTCGACCAGGAAATGACACAGGGATCCGATCAGCAGCCATTGCGCGAAGGAGTTGCGGTAGTCCCGGAAGAAGGTGGTGGCAAGCCAGATCAAGGCCCCCCCCACCAGATAGGCCTGCAGGGCGATGAACCCGAACGGATCCCCCGTCACCAGGCGCAAGGTGGCCTGGATAAGCATCGCGACCAGAATGACCAGTCCGTTCTTGCGGATGGAGTAGCCGAGCGTCAGCAGGATGTAGAGCACGGCGAGCAGAAACGCCGCCAGCAACAGACCGATGGGTCCCATACTCTGGCACCCCTGCCTATTCCCGCCCCGCGCCCGCCGGGGTTATGGTAATCCCCGGGGACCCCCGCAGAAGGCGGGCGGCGGCGGAAGGGGTACCGGTGCGGATGTGGCGGACGTGGTGGGCGCTGTTCCTGGGCTTCTCCAAGGTCGGCCTGTTGGGATTCGGCGGGGGGCCCGGCTCCCTGGCCCTGATTCAGGCGGTCACCGTCGGGGAACGGCACTGGATGGATAACACCCGGTTTGCCGAGTTGCTGGCAGTGGCCAACGCCCTGCCCGGCCCCATCGCCACCAAAATGGCGGGGGTGATCGGCTACCAGACCGGAGGACTGCCCGGACTGCTGGCAGCTGTCAGCGGGGTGGTCCTGCCCTCGCTGTTGTTGCTGCTAAGTTTTTACGGCCTGCTGCTGGCTTATCACCGCAACCCCTACGTGCAGGGCCTCATCCGCGGGGTGCGGCCGGTGGTGGTGGCCCTGCTGGTGCTGCTAGTGTGGGACCTGCTGCCCCCGGCCTTCCCGCGCGAGCGCCTGGGGGCCACCCTGGGATTCTTTGTGCTGGGACTGGCGGCCTTGAAAGGCCTGCGGCTGCCGCCGGCGCTGGTGATGGTGGCCGCGATGGCGGCCGGCGCCTGGCTCCTGCGCTAAGCGGGCTGCCCCCGGGCCGGGCCGGAGAACACGCCCTACCGTGCCGGGGCTACCCCTCCCGGGCAGGCGGCTCCGCCTGCAGGCAGAGGGCGGAAAACCGTTCCAAATCCGGTAGCCCGTGCTCAATGACCCGGACCACCACCGGCAGGGATAGGGCCTGATAGTCATGCACAGCGATATTGCGGAAGCCGACCATCCGCCGCAGGCTGTCCGCCAGTTCCGCCGGCAGGCGGCCGGCCCGTTCCAGGAGTGTGAACACGTCGCGCGCACTCTGAGGCACGCCCAGCCGGTCCCGCCGGATGAGGTGCTGCCCCAGATCCAATGCCGCCTCACAAGCGCGCTCAATGTTCAGGATGGCGGCGTCCTGGCGGGTAAAATCCGCGGCAAACCCGGCAGGATCCCGATAGTATTCCTCCCGGGCCCTGGCCACCGCCCGCTCAATGCCGGCGGCCTTATTGATGACCACATCATCGGCCATAAACCCGTCCCTCCCGGAGGATGTCGCCAATGAGCCCCGCCCGGGCCTCGTCGAGGGCGGTTTTTTCGCTTAGAATCGCAGTTTCATAGAGATCCGCCCGGGAATCACGTCTCCACCAGCGCTCACCGGTGGTGATCACCTGATACTGCAGAACGGTGGAAGCGGCTCGGAGATCGACCAGATCCACCGTACTGCCCAGGACGTCCGCCAAGTCGCCCGCCAAGTCCCAAAGCCGCGCCGGGTCCACCTTGCCGGGGACCAGGATGGCCAAGTCCCAATCGCTATCCGGCGTAGCGGTGCCATGCACCCGGCTGCCGAATCCGTACACCGCCAGCAGATCCGGCAAGGCCTGCCGCAAGGCCTCCACGACGTGTTGCCGCGCTTCCTTCCCTTCCAGCATCCCGCTCAACCTCCCCTCCGATCCGGCTTCTGCCATTACCGACAGTCTACCGCGGCCGGGCCGGGCCCGTTCCGCCCCGCAAAACCGGGCGGGGGACGGTTCCCCGCCCCCCGGTCCCGGTCCCGTCCCCTAGTCGCCGAAGCGCTGCCCCGGCGGCCGGTCGGTCGCGTAGCTGTGCAGCGTGTAGCGCTGCACCCGGTCGTGCGCCTCCTGCCGCTCCAGCCCGAACCCCGGGTCCTCCGGCGGCCGCTGCACAATAAACATCAGCGCGATCGTCTGCCGCCCCAGCGTGGGGTCGAACGCGCTCACCCGCACGTAGTGGTGCGGAAACGCCTTGCGGCACTCGTTGATCTCGTACAGCACCGCCGCCGGGTCCTGCTGGTCGAACATCGGCAGCCCCACATCTCCCAGTACGTGTTCCGGGGATGCGGGTCGTCCGTGTACTCCACGTTGATCGCCCAGTTGTGGTCCAGGCAGTACTGGATCTGCTTGCGGATCTGCTCGTCCGTTAAGGGCGGCAGATACGAAAACGTCCCCTGCGTCAGATGAAACGCCATCCTCGTCCCGTCCTCCCCCGGCTCCCCTTAGAACGACGGCGTCGGCAGCACGTCCGGCGTGTCCGTCGATTCGAAGTTGAAGGTCACGTCCTTCCACGTCTCCAGGTTCGCCCGCAGCGCCGGCGACCACTTCGCCGCCGCCTCCAGAATCGCCGGCCCTTCCGCCAGAATGTCCCGGCCTTCGTTGCGCGCCTGGATCATCGCCTCCACCGCCACCCGGTTCGCGGTCGCCCCCGCGCCCGGCCCCATCGGGTGCCCGAAGGTGCCGCCCCGAACTGGAAGATGGCGTCCTCCCCAGGTAGTGCAGCAACAGGTGCATCTGCCCCGCGTGAATGCCCCCGAGGCCACCGGCATCGTCCCCGGCATCAGCCCCCAGTCCTGGTCGAAGAACAGCCCCAGGCTCGGGTCCGCCGCCACCTTGTACTCCCGTAGCGTCTTGTAGAACCCCTGCACCGTCCGCGGGTCCCCTTCCAGCTTGCCCACCACGGTCCCGGCGTGAATGTGGTCCACCCGCCAGCCGCATCCACTTGGCAATCACCCGGAAGGACACCCCGTGCGTCTTCTGCCGCGTGTAGGTGCTGTGCCCCGCCCGGTGCAGATGCAGCAGCACCCCGTTCTTCCGGCACCACTTCGCCATCGACTGAATGGCCGTGTAGCCCACCGTCAGGTCCACCATGATGATGATGCTGCCGATCTCCTTGGCGAACTCCGCCCGCTCGTACATCTCCTCCATGGTGGCCGCGGTCACGTTCAGGTAGTGCCCCTTAATCTCCCCCGTGGTGGCCATCGCCCGCTGCACGCCCTCCATGGCATACAGGAAGCGGTCCCGCCAGCGCTGGAACGGCTGCGAGCCCGTGTTCTCATCGTCCTTGGTGAAGTCCAGGCCCCCTGCCAGCGCTTCGTAAATCACCCGCCCGTAGTTGCGCGCCGACAGCCCCAGCTTGGGCTTGACCGTGGCCCCGATCAGCGGCCGCCCGTACTTGTTCAGGTACTCCCGCTCCACCACGATCCCGTGCGGCGGCCCCTGAAAGGTCATCACATACGCCAGCGGAATCCGCATGTCCTCCAGCCGCAGGCTCTTCAGCGCCTTGAACCCGAACACGTTGCCGATGATGGAGGACGCCAGGTTGGCGATGGAGCCCTCCTCAAACAGCTCGATCGCGTAGGCAATGTAGGCGATGTACTGGTCCGTGCCGGGCACGTGGTCCACCCGGAAGGCCTTGGCCTGGAAATGCTCGTGCGCCGTCAGCCGGTCCGTCCACACCACCGTCCAGGTGGCCGTGGACGACTCCCCCGCCACCGCCGCCGCCGCTTCCTTGGGGTCCACCCCGTCCTGCGGCACGATGCGGAAGGCGCAAATAATGTCGGTGTCCTTGGGCTCGTAGTCGTCCCGCCAGTACCCCATCTCCGTATAGGGGGTCACCCCGGCCGCCCAGCGGTTCTTCTCCTCGGCCATCCGCCGCCTCCTCCTTCGTTTCCCTCGTTCGGGCCAATTACCCCGGCCGCCCGGGCCGGCTCCGCCGCCCGGCCGCCGGACAGGGCTCCGGTCCCGGGCCCCCTTGCCCGGCCGGCACCGTTCCGGTCCGACGCCCTCAGTGTAAGCCACCGCTGGCACGGCTTCTAATATATGACTCGTGAAGAATGCATAAAGGCATTATTATGAATTGCGAAGAGCTTCCGGCAGCAGGCCGGGAGGCGGAAGGAGGCGAGTCCCCTGGCGTTTCCCGAACCCCCGTTAAGCCGGCTGAACCTGTATCACCTGCAGGTATTCCAGACCGTGGCCCGCCACATGAGTTTTTCCCGGGCGGCGGAGGACATGATCCTGAGCCAGCCGGCAGTGTCCATGCACATCAAGCACCTGGAGCGGGTTATCGGCCTGCCTTTGTTCGAGAAGGTGGGACGTCGCATCCGGCTGACCGAGGCGGGGGAGCGGCTCTATCATTACAGCCAGCGCCTGTTCGCCCTCCTGCAGGAGACGGCGGAGGCCATGGATGCGCTGCGGGGTGCAGAGCAGGGCCACCTGCGGGTGGCCGCCGACACCACCGCCGGCGTCTATGTAGTCCCGGCCTATTTAGGACGCTTCCGGCGCGCCCACCCGCAGGTCATGGTGGCCCTGGAGGTCACCAACCGGGAATCGGCCCTGGAGCGCCTGCTGCTGCGGGAGGTGGACCTGGCCGTTATCGGCCAGCTGCCCAGCCAGGAGGAGGAGCTGGAGGCGACCCCCTTCCTGGTCAATGAGCTGGTGGTCATCGCCTCCCCGGACCACCGCCTGGCCGGCCGCACGCACATCCCGGTCCAGGAGCTGGAGGCGGAAACCCTGCTCATGCGCGAGCCGGGGTCCGGCACCCGCGCCACCACCGAGCGGTTCTTCGCGGAGGCCGGGGTGCAGATCCGGAGCGGGATGGAATTGGGCAGTAACAGCACCATCAAGCAGGCGGTGGCGCACGGCCTGGGCATCGCCGTGATGTCGCGGCGGGCGATTGACCTCGAGGTCGCCAGCGGCCGGCTGGTGGTACTGGATGTGGAAGGCTTCCCCCGCCTGCGCTATTGGCACGTGGCCCAGGTGCGGGACCGCTTCCTGCCCCCACCGGCGGCGGCCTTCAAGGCCCTGCTGCTGGCCGGGGCCCGCGGACCGGAAACGCCGGCGGCCTTTTAGGCGGAAAAGACATCCCGCGGCGAGATGGGCTGCGGGGGGCGGTCAGCGGCCGGCTCCGGCTGCAGGGCAGGATCGGCCCGGTAAAGAGCCAGGATCCAGCGGTCGAGCTGCCGGCTCCACCACAGACGCGCCCCCGGCCCAGGGGCATGCACCAGGCACCAGCGGCCGGCCGCCACCCGCAGGTGCAGCACCGTCAGTTGCCAGGCCCGGATCCGTCCCGTGTGCATGCCGCCCCCCTGCCTTGCTCCGGTCATCCCCGGCGGGGGTGACGCCCCGCGCCGCCAGGTTTTTGCCCTCATCATGAACAGGTTTTGCCTACACGGCCGGAATCCTGCTTCGCACCGCGGACAATTGCGGACGGTCGCCCAAATCCCCCGAATGAACTAGGCGGGATTGGCATCAGGATTCGACGCGGCCGGCAGCAGAAGGCCTGCCCTTCCCGCAAGATTAAGCCCCTTGGCCCGCCCCGCGCGACATATAGTCGGGATGAAAGTAGACCACAGGTTGCAGGGATTCGGATTCCCGGGAAGGGCTGACCCTTCCCCTCACCTTCTGCAGATCCGAGGCGATGTCGTTGGCTGCTGTAACCGGTGCCATCCTGCTGCTGTTGGGGGCGTCCATCGCCGCCGGTATCTTGGGGGCGATGCTGGGCCTGGGTGGCGGGGTGCTGCTGGTCCCGGTGCTCACGCTCCTCTTCCACATCAACCTGCGCCTGGCCATCGGGGCCTCCATCATCTCCGTCATCGCCACCAGCAGCGGGGCGGCTGTCGCGTATGTGCGCGATGGCCTTACTAATCTCCGGATCGGGATGTTCCTGGAGATCGCCACCACCACCGGCGCCGTGATGGGCGCCTACCTGGCCGGCATCATCCCCGCCCGCTGGCTGTACCTGCTGTTCGGCCTTATGCTGGCCTACTCCGCCTGGGCGCTGGTCCGCAACCGGGGGGTGGAGCTGCCCGAGCTCGACCGGAGCCACCCCCTGGCCCGGCGCCTGCGCTTTCCCAGCTTTTATTACGATCAGGCCCTGCGCCGCACGGTGCATTATGAGGTGGCCAATCCCTATGGCGGCCTGGGCATGATGTGGCTGGCCGGCCTCATCTCCGGCCTACTGGGGATCGGCAGCGGGCTCTTCAAGGTGCTGGCCATGGACACCATCATGAAGCTGCCCATGAAGGTATCGACCGCCACCAGCAACTTCATGATCGGGGTGACGGCCGCGGCCAGTGCCGGAGTGTATTTCGCCCGCGGGGATATCCGCCCCTTGATCGCCGCCCCGGTCGCCATCGGGGTGCTGATCGGCGCCACCGTGGGCGTGCGTTGGATGGTGCGCCTGCGCAACCGCACCCTGCGCTACGCCTTCTTCCCCGTGCTGTCGGCGGTGGCGCTGGAAATGCTCATCCGGGGCATTTAGCCTGCGAAGGGAGGTTGTCATGTCGAGCCAGCCGGATTCGGTTCCCACGCCGGAAACCCGGGCGTCGGAGGAACTCATCCCCATCATCAGTACCGTGCTCCGCATCGGGGTCAGCCTCAGCATCCTCATCGTTGCCGCCGGCCTGGCCCTCTACGAAGCCGAGGGCTGGCTGCGCCCGGGCAGCATGCCCGAGACCCTGGCCGCCCCCGGACACCACCCCTTCTGGCACGGGCTGCTGGCGGGGCACGCCTTCGCCGTAATCGGCGTCGGCCTCTTCCTGCTGGTCCTCACCCCCATCGCCCGGGTCGCCATCGGTCTCGTGGGCTACCTGCGCGAGCGCGACTGGGCCCTCAGCGCCACCACCGCCTATGTGCTACTGGTCCTCATCGCCAGCTTCTTCCTGGGAAAAGCCTGACGGCCACGGCCGTCCGGATTCTTCCCGTCGGGATTCTGCCGTCCGGACCGCTATTCGCGCCGGGAACCGGTATAATCGGAACCGGATGCAGGCTGTTTAGCGGATCCCGGCCGGCTTGCCGCCGGCCGGACGGCCGGTCCGCGGAGGTGGATCATGCTGGAACCGGATGCGGTGGAATCCCAAACCTTCCCGCGCGCCTTCCGCGGGTACCGGCGGGCCGAAGTGGAAGCTTTCCTCCTGGCGGTGGCGGAGGAGCTGCGCCGGCTGGGCGCGGAACTGGAGGCCGCCCGGCGGGGGCCGGACGCGACCGAGGTCGTCCAGGCTCTCAATGAGGCCCGCCGGGCTGCCGACCGCCTCACCGCCGAGGCCCGGCAACAGGCGGAGGCCCTGCTGGAGGACGCCCGCCGCCAGGCCGGCGCCCTCCGCGAGGCGGCAGCCCGGGAGGCCGAGGCCGCCCGCGCCGAGGCCGACACCCGCCTGGCTGCGACCCGGCGCAGCGTGCAGGAGCTGGAGGACCGGGCGACCGCCCTGCGGGCCGAGATCACGCGCCTGGAGACGGCCCGCAGCGCCGCCCTGCGTGACCTCGCCAGTCTGGGGCCGGTACTGGATGCCCTCCACGGCCTCGACCTGGGCGCGGAGCAGCTCCGGCAGGCCGCCCGGCAGGCGGAGGCGCGCCTGCAAGCCGCCCCCGATGCCGTGCCGGCGCCCAATCTGACCGTCGTCCGCAACTAGGGCCGGCAAGCCCGGCAAGGAGGGCCGGTATGGCTGCGCGCGTGCCGATGCCGCCGGCGCCGTCCCGGCGGGCCGGTATTCTGGTGCGGCTCTGGCCGCAGCCGGTGCGGGCCCTGGGCCGGGTCCGGGTCAGCGGCCGGACCATCGTAGGGGTGGCCTTACGACCGCCTGCAGCCGGGACCCGGGTCGCGGTGGTGGGGCCGGTGCGGCTGTTGGGTCGTCTGGGCCCCGTTACCCGCTGCGGCCTGACTTATGCGGCCACGGTGGAACCCGATCCGGAGCCGGTGGCGGTTTCCGCCGGGCGCCTGCCGGGGACCGCCCGGGTCCGGCGCCGGCGGCCGGCGGCCGCCACGCCCCCGGCTCCGCCGCCGGACGGCGACAAGGCATGGCCCTATATGCCGCCGGTGATTATGCCGGTGCGGAAGCCCGTTTCCTGGCGGAGGCGCAGGCCCAGGAGAGCCGCTACCCGCAACGGGCGGCCCTGGCCTACCGGCAGGCGGCCCTGGCCGCCGCCCGCCGGGGCAGCGCCGACCGTTTCGACCACTGGATGCGGCTCGCGGGCCGCGAGTACCTGCACGCCAGTGAGGACCCCGCCGCCCCCGCCAGCCAGGTGCGGGAGGCCGCCCTGGCCGCTGCCCGCTGCTTTCTGGAGGTGGAGAACCTGGACCTCTCCACCAAGAGCCTGTCCCGGGCCAAGGAGGTGGACCTGCTGCTGACCGAGCCGGTCTTTCCGGTGGGGCCCGAGACCCCGCCTCCGGGGGATCCGGCTGCAGCCCCCGTCCCGCCGCGGACGGGCCGGCCCCGCCCGCGGCAGGAACGGCTGTGAACGACAGCGACACCGACATCCTCTTGGCCACCGAGGGTACCTATCCCTTCGCGGTCGGCGGGGTGAGTGTGTGGGCCGATCAGCTCGTCCGCGGCCTGCCGGAGCGCCGCTTCACCCTGTACGCGGTGGTGGCCAACCCCTACGCGGTCCTCCGCTACCGGCTGCCCCCCAACGTGGAGGCGGTCTGGACCGTGCCGCTGTGGGGGACCGAGTCCCACGCGGAATACGGCCGCCATCCCGGCTGGTGGGCCCGGCCCCGGCGCGGCGGGGACGCCGTCCGGCGCCGCTTCCTGCCTGCCTATGAGGCCTTGCTGCACGCGCTGCTGGAGCCGGCGGCGGCGGCCTATGCCGACGCGGAGACGGCCCTGCTGGACCTGGCCGACGTGGCCGCCGCCGGCGCCCTGCGGGCCGCCCTGCGCCGGCCCGCCGTCTGGCGGCTGTTCCGGGACCGGCTGCTGACCCATCCTCTTTTCCGCCACCTCAGCACCCTGGAGGCGGTGGACCTGGGCCGCCTCTTCTACCGGTACCTGGCCCCCCTGGCCTATCCCGCCCCGGCCCCGTCTGGCCCATGCCTCCGCCGCCGCCTTCAGCGCCCTGCCCCTGATCGTGCTCAAGCGACGGTGGGGGGTACCCCTCCTGCTGACCGAGCACGGGGTCTACTACCGGGAACGGCTGCTGGCCCTGGGCCGGCTGGAGGCCACCACGCCCTACCGCTTCTTCCTGGCGGCCCTCTATGGCCTGGTGGTGCGCCTGGTCTACCGGGCGGCCGACCGCATCGCCCCCGTAGCCCGCTTCAACCAGGCCTGGGAGGAAGCGCTGGGGGTGGACCCCGCCCGCATCCGCCCCGTCCCCAACGGCGTGGACCCGGACCAGTTCCGCATCCGGCGCCCGGCCGGCAGCGGGACGGCCCCGCTGACGCTGGTGCAGGTGGCCCGCCTCGATCCCCTGAAGGACCAGCATACCGCCCTGCGGGCCCTGTCCCTGCTGCGGAAGCGGGAGGCGGCGGAACCGGCCCTGGCCGGCATCCGCCTCACCTTCTGGGGCCCGGAAAGCGACCCGGATTACGCCCGCTCCTGCCGCCGGCTGGCGGAGGAGCTGGCGCTCGGGGACCGGGTCACCTTTGCCGGTCCCACCGCGGACGTGGAAGCCGCCCTCAACCAGGGGGACATTGCCCTGCTGTCCAGCATCTCGGAAGGTTTTCCCCTTCGCCGCCGTCGAAGCCCTGATGGCGGGGCGGCCGCTGGGGCGCCGCCCTACGGGCAGCTGGTGGCGCCCCAGCGGCCGCGGGAGCTGGCCAGGGCCGTGCTGGCCTTCGCCCGCCAACGTCGGGACCTGGCCCGGCTGGGGGAGCTGGGCCGGGCGGCAATGGTCGCCCGCTTCAGCCTGGCGCGCTTCCTCGCGGCGCACCGGGCGCTGTATACGGAGCTGGCGGGACCCCCGCCGGCCGGAAGGGGGGAGCCGCATGGCAGGACCGGGGGACCCGGAACCGCCGGCGCTGGACCCCGGTTTTGAGGACGTCCATGCCCTGGCCCGCCTGGTGCTGGCCCGTAACCCCGCCCCCCCGCAATCTGCTGGACGTGGCGGTGGTGCTGGAGGCGGAAGGCTACGTGGACGCCGTGGCCCGCCGCCTGGGGTACGCCAACGTCTTCCGCCTGGCGGAGGCGGTGGAGGCGGTACTGCCCCTCTACGCCATTCCCCAGCCCCTCCCCGCCCCCGTCCCGGACAGCTGGGTTCGCCAGGCCACCGCCGACTACCTGCGCGGCCTGGGCTACAGCCTGCCCTGGATCCTGTCGGTAGGGGTGCTGTTCGGCTTCCGGGTGGCGCTCTGGGCCGCCTTCTCCACCGCCCCCCGCATCGCCACCGTCATCAGCCTGGCCTTCTTCACCGCCACCCTGGCTGCCGGGGCGGTGGCGCAGATGATGGCGCGCCGCGGCCTCTTCTACCTCCTGCAGCGCAACCGGCCTCTCTTCCGCTGGACCCTGCGCCGCTTCCTGGTGGATGGCGGGGCCGCCGCCCTGCTCCTCATTGCCCTGGTCTACCGGCTGGGCGTGGCCCCCCGCTACCCGCGCGCCGACGGCCTGGTGTTTCTGGAGTTCGCCCTGGCCATCCTGGCCTTCCAGCTCGCCCTGGCCCCACTCTACATGCTGCGGCGGGCGTTGAGCCTGGCCCTGGCCACTGCCGCCGCCCTCGCGGTCACAGTGGCCGCCGTACACTGGCTCTGGCCCCTGACCGGCCCCGCCTCCCTGGCCGGGGCGGCCCTGCGGCGCGCGCAGCTGCTGGGGCTGGCGGTGGGGACCGCCGCCGCCCTCACCGCCGCCTTCGGGCGGCGGGCGGTCCGCCAGGCCGAAGCCGGGCTGGTGGGGGAGCATCCCCTGGCCACCGCCCCCGCGGAGCAGGTGCGGCCCCCGCACTGGGGGGTCGTGGTGACCCTCACCCTGCCCTACGGGCTCTACGGGGCGGCCTACTTCGCCCTCCTTTTCGCCGACCGCCTGGTCGCCGGGGTCCACTACGGGCTCCGCCTGGGCCGCAGCGCCTACCTGTATCCTGCCGGTTATGAGGCCGCCACCGACCTGGCCCTCCTGGTCCTGCTCCCGCTGACCGGCCTGGTGTTCCTGTTCATCGAGGCCTTCGGCCGCCGCTTCCCCGCCCTCGCCCGGCAGACCCCCCTGCACCGCTACCGCGGGCTGCGCCGCCAGCTGGCCCGCCGCTTCGCGGGGGAGCTCCTGGTCCTGACCGCGGCCGGCCTCCTCACCGCCCACCTGCTGCCGGGCCTGCTGCTCACCGCCCTGCCACCGGCCCTCACCGGCCCGCTGCTGGGCCCCACCGCGGCGCCCTTCCGCCGGGCGCTGGCGCAGGCGGCCCTGGCCTACGGCCTGCTGCCGGCAGGACTCCTGGCCAGCCAGTACCTGTTCTTCCTGGGCCGGCCCCGGCCTCCCCTGGCCGCGGCCGTTCTCGGCACCCTGGTCAATCTGGGGGTAGGGGCGTGGGCGTTGGGGGGCGGGGACGCGCACGCCGTCCGGGGCCTGTTGGCGGGCAGCCTGGTCTTCACGGCCGGCACGGCCGCCGCCGCCTGGTGGAGCCTGGCCCGCGGGGAGGAAACGTACTATGCAGCCTTTTAGCCGCCGGCGGGAAGGCGGGCCCGGGCCCGCCCTCCTCATGCTGGGGGCGGCCTTGGCCCTGATGTTCTGGGGCTACCTCGCCGCCCCTGCCCCGGCCCCCATCCGGGTGCTGGCCGCCGGCCCCCACGGCCGCTGGCTCCTCACCCGCCGCAGCGCCCGCATCACCACCTTCCGCGTCCCGGCCCGGCGGCCGCGGCCGCTGCAAGGAAACACCTCCCTGGTCCTGGCCCCTTATCCGGGCTGGGAAGCCAACGGCAGTGCCGGCGCCGACGGCCGGGTGCGGGTCGCCGGGGGCTTCCTCCGGGTTGGCGTCGCCCATCCCCATGCCCGCTTCCGCGGCTTCTTCCTGACAGCCACCCATGCCCTGCCCCCCGCCTACACCTTTGAGGCCTGGGCCACCCCGCCCCCGCCGGTACGACAGGGCGTCGGAGAGCTGGTGTTTGCGCTGCAGACCGCCTCCACCACCCGCACCGGCCTCATCAATTATGTCTGGGTCGCCCAGCTGGTCACCCCCCGTGGCCGCTGGTGGGAGGCGGGCGACGCCCGGGGCCGCATCCGCAACGCCCACGAACGGCGCCTGGCCAAGGTCGCGGTCGCCCGCTTCCCGCCCCCGGCCGGCGTCCTCAACCGGCTGGCGATCCGCACCGACGGCCGCCACCGCCTCAGCGTGTACGTGAACGGCCGTTGCCTGCTGCGGGCGCGCGGCCTGCATCTGGCGGTGACGCCCCCCTTTGAGCCCTACCTGGAGGTGCAGGCCCGGGGCACCGCCTATGCCGTGGCCTACGCCCGTTACGCGGCGGTGCAGGGCCGCACCGTCCGCCTGGTCGGCCTGCCGCCCGGCACCCGCGTGCGGGCCGGCGGCCGGCGGTTGACCGTAGAACGGAGGCAGGTCGTGATCCCGCGCCCGGCCCGGGACGGCCCCCTGACCGTCACCGTCCAGGTCCCGGGCGGCCGGCCCCACCGTCTGCGGCTGTGGCCGGGCGACCGCGTCCGCTACGCCCCCGGCGGACGCACCGCCTGAACCCTGCCCGCGGCCGGACCGGTTATGATGAGAACCGGGCCGGCCGCATCCCCGGAAGGAGGCGGTAACCGTGAACCAGCGGACGGCGCAGCTCCTCTCCCGCCTGGGGCATCCCTTCCTGCTGCTGGCCGCAGCCAGCGCGGCCCTGGCGGCCGTCCGCCCCCAGGATCCCGACGCCTGGCTGGTGCTGGCGGTGGGGGACTTCGGGCTCCCGGGCCTCTGGCTGGCCTGGGGCCTCCACGCCGGCTGGTGGCGCGACCCGGACGTGGCGGACCGGGCAGCCCGCCTGCGCTTTCTGATTCCGGTGGCGCTGGTCACCCTGGTCGTGGCCGCCCTGCTGACCCGCATGCCGGCCACGACCCTCACCCGGCACCTGGCCCTGGTGGCGGCGGCCTGGACCCTCAGCTTCACGGTGATTACCCGCTGGTGGCAGATCAGCTTCCACGCCGCCGGTGCCGCCGGCCTCACCGTGTTCCTGTGGCTGCACTTCCGGCAGCCGGCCTGGATGCTGCTGGGCATCCCGGCCCTGGCGGTGGGCTGGTCACGGCTGGTGCTGCAGCGCCATACCCCGGCCCAGGTGGCGGCAGGGGCGCTGTTGGGCTTGGTCTTCCCTTTCCTCTGGCATTAGGCGAACCCCGGGCGAACCGGGTGGCGGGCGTTAAAGATAGACGTTTGCTCCCCCAAATGTCTCCTTGTTGTAACAACACCTATGCGTTCAGACGAGTGATATACACCCTTGCCACTCGAGGTCCTTGATGGGTATTCTGGGGGTTTCCTTTTCCCAGCACATAAGTTCTTCAGATTTCAGCAAAAAACCGGAGGCCAAAACCGTCCGGTTCCGACCTCCCGGTTTTACAGCCAGCCCCGTAGACGGAAAAACTGTTCTGGCATCAGCTCAGACTAGCGCAACCAACCAACCGGCAGATACAATCCATTCGCCCACAATGGTTACCGCCTCGTCGATCAAGCCGTCGGCAGTCTCAAAGACCCGCTCAGCTTCTTTGGAATACAGGCCCGGGAAATGGAGAGCCGGTTCCCGATGGACACAACGGGCTAGAGTCGCCTAGCGTGGTGTAGATCGAAGTCCAGGGCTTCCTGCCAGACGGTGCTCCGGCTGACCCCTTCCCAGCCGAGGGCCTGGCCCCACTGGGTGAGCTTGCGGGTGCGGACGCCCGGGATCTCGGCCCCTGGCGTCCCAGACACCAGGGCCTGCTCACGGCGCTTGCGGGGCTCCAAAATCCCGGGAAGTCGCGGCCCTGCCGGCGTTTCGGGAGGGCCAGGTGCAGGGTCCCGAGGCAGGTGCCCCAGTCCCGAGGCCGGCTGCCGTTGCGGGTGGCGGTCTGGTCCGCCGTCTGGTCGTATCAGCTGGCCCCGATCCGCTCCGTGACTGCCGCCTCCCTCCACCGCGGCAGCAGCCACTCCACCGTGCTGCGCAGGAACGCCGGATTGGCTCCCCTCTGGCGCACGCGTGTCTCGTGGCCCACCCTACAGTCCGCCCCGGTCGCACACCTTCCGGGGTTGCGGTTGACCCCTCCAGGAAACGCGACCGTGGGTGACAACATCCTGGAAACCAGACTCCCCGGAATTTCCACCACGCTATGAGACTCTACCAACCCCAAGGTCAGTTGCGCCGATGCCACGCCGCCGGTCAGGCCTCCCAGCGGCGGCGCGCCCGAAGCTTAAGGTTCCGGTCCCAGCCGGCGGCCGCAGCCCGGAATCACGAGTTACGGGGGTCGGAAGTCCGCCGAGGCGAAGCTGGGCAGGAGGATGGCAACCTGGGTCCGCTGGGATGGGGGCCTGCAGAAAAGGTAGGGTCTTCGATATCCTGTAGGCCCGGGGGGCCGTTCCCGTTTTTGCGCTTGGAACGGCGGAGTTGGCGTTGCGCAAAAGGCCATAACGGGCGCGGTACCCGATTTGCCCGGTCCGGCGCCCCTTGCCGGCGCCCGCAATCATGCCGGTTATTCCCGGGGGCCGTGGCCAGGTGTGGAGCGCTGACCGGGTGGGCGTCATGGCGGCTGTTCAGGCGCATCCGGGCGGGGATGCCACACGGCCAGGACGTGTTTTAGGGCTTGCCGCCGTCACACGGCTCACCCGCCGCCGAGGCGGCTTCCGCGTCGGAAGCCGCCAGAACGGCGGAGAGGGGGAGCCATTCAGGCATGGAGGTACTGGCGCCAGGAGGTATCCTCCATTTGTGGACTCCACAGTTGGATGTACGGGCCCTTGAGCAGCGTATCCAACACCGGATCATGCAGGGCCCGGAAGCGGGTGTTGATAACCACGCGAGAGATGCCCATCACGGCGGTGTTCATGTCGGCCCATTCCATGTGCACCACATACTGGGCCGGCGTGGCTTTCCCCTCCGGGGTCGCGAAGTTGCCTTCCTTGATCCGGGGCGGGTAATCCCCGGTGGTCTGCAATGCCTGGTGCAGGGCAGCGGGCTTTAATTGCAGGCTACCGATAGCCGAGACCCCCATCTGGCGCAACACCATGTAGCCCAGAAAACCGGGCGCCTCCTTGAACGCCTGCATGAGCTGTTCGATGGCTGTCTCAAAGTCCTGCTCACGTCCCGGGATGATGGTGTGGTCGGAAGTGGCTACCACCCTCTGGCCGTAGGGAAGGGCTACCGAAGGTACCGCCTGTCCCGCCATGAAAGCGGCCCCCAGCTTGGCGGGGACGTCGGTTAATCCGATGTTCTCCGGCAGGTCGTGACTGACGATCTCATAAATCGGTTCCCAAGGGCCATCGATCATGAGATCGAGGCATCCCGAGCAAAGCCGGAAAATAGTATCGAAGTTGTCCACGTGCATTTGATCATGGTCCCGCCAGTCCTTCCAGAAGGTATATTGGCGCACGGGTAACGGATTAAGGCTTTCGCGCATGTCGAGCTTGGCGCCACCATAGCGGCCGCCCATGGGAAACACCCCGATCGGGAAGTGGTTCTGGAAGCCGACGAAGCCTCCGTGGTTGGCCGTGGCCATGCACATCTTGGGCCCGATGATCTCAAACCGGCGGAAGCTCTCAGGGCCGTTGACCAGGCGTACTTCATTCACGGCGATGTAAGGCTTAGGCATGATGGGCTCTCCTTTCCCGTAGTCGCAACCTGGGATTGCTCGCCAGCCCGGCCTGGACATTCCCCGCAGGGACGTACGATAACGTCAATACCGCCACTGTTTAGCCTATGCGGTATATTTTAAAACGCCGGTGCTGTCGTGCAACGTCACTATAACGGGCCGGGTGCTATCTGTAATTAGGTCAATTGTCACCCTTACTATTCCCAAACGGGCCAACAAAACCTTACGAAATAAGAACTAGTTACATTGAATGACTGCACGATCTGGACGACAAAGTGCAGGCTAGAGGGGTAAACAGCCGGGCGGATTCCCGGGTAGGTTGAACCGACCGGTCACCGAATCGATAGTCCCGGGCGACCCGAATCTATTGTGCCCCGGGGGAACCGCGTCCCGCGATATCAGTTATGCAACCTTCTCCGAAGGAGGGTTTGATGAACCATCGGTGGAAAGGCTTGGTTGCTCTCGTCATTCAGATACGGCTTATTGGGATTTCGGTCCCCTATGTACCCGCCTATCTCATCGGCCAGAGTCATCATGCGTTGTCGCCGAAAGCGGCTTTTCTCCCTGTGGTATTCATTGCGGTGCTCTCGGTGGGACTCCTGCTTGGCTTATGGTTGCATCCTCCATCCGTGACGGCCGAGGAGCGTAGGCTGAATAGCTGACCTTGGGTTCGCCGCCTGACCGCGCGCGGCCGCAGGATTGGTGACCGATATTCTCGCAACTGATGCTGGGGGCATCTGATTAATCGAATGATATTGGGGGTATTCATTGTTCTGTTTATTCTCGCTCTGGTGGCTTTGGTTATGGAGCTGGTAACCTCCTATCCGGGGTGGACAATTCCCGTCGCTCTGTTATGGGGATGGCGGTCTCCAGCCTCCTCTGCACGCCGGTGGTCTACCGTGGTCGTGCGGCTAGTTTTGTCAGGCTGGCGCTTGGGCATTGCCTCTGGTGGCATGGCAGCCCCCGATGCGCGGAAATAGGGAGCTACATTCTGGCGATCTCCATTCCGGTTCTTATCGGCACACGCTTCAGGGTGTTCGGAGCGTGGTAGAGTCCCAGGGTGTGGTGGAAAAACGGCGCGCTTCCCGCGGTGTTGCCCTCACCCTTAGCGAACCCCGAGAGCAGCTGTCAAGGCCGCCGGGTAGCGGGCTTGGAGCTTCTCCATCGACTTCGCTCGCGCCTTTGTGACCGCTAGTCGCGGCCTCGTCTGGCTTGCAGGACCGCCGGGGCACGGTGGCCCACTCGTCCTGCTGCTCGAGGAGCACAGCCCCCGCCAGCCGGAGCACCGTCGCGGCATTCGGGAAGATCCCGATGACGTCGCACCGTCGGGCCAGCTCCCGGTTGAGCCGCTCCAACGGGTTGGTCGAGTGGAGTTGCCGCCCGTGCTTCGTCGGGACGGCCATATAGACCAGGATGTCCTCGGCCGCGCCATCGAGCAACGCGCCCGCTGCGGGAAAACCGGGAGTGCAGTTGCTCACTGACGGCCTGCCGTGGCGGTCGAGTGCCCGCCTGCGTCGCTGGGGCGAAGATCGTCCGGAGGAGGGCGGCCACCATGGCCTGCGCGGAGCGGGGTACCGTGCTCAGCAGATGCCGCAGGAAATGCACGCGGCACCGCTGCCACACGACGCCCCTGGAAACACCGTCTGGGTGGCTTCTGGAGGCCCTGGTAGGCGTCGCTGATGACCAGGAGCACCCCGTGCCCGGAGACGCCGGAAAAAGCCCGTCCAGAAGGCGGCTGCTTCACTCCAGCCGCCGTCGAAGCCGAGGCCCTCCGGCTCGCCCGTCTCGCGCACCCCGACCACGAGGGCCGTGCTGAAGACCCGGTCCCCGTCCCGGACTTTCCCTAGACCGGGCGCCCAGCCACCCGTAGGGATACGGCCCTCGAGCGGGCGCTCCCGGAACGCCGTGATGCGGGCATCGAGCTCCTGGGCGACCCGGGACACCGTGCGCTTGCTCGTCCCCTCCAGCCCGAGCGCCTGCACCCGTGGGGCGACTTTCCGGGTCCTGACACCGTTAGGTGGTCCGGGTCGGCATACCGCTCGGCCCCCACGTGATCCGTGACCTCGCGCTTTCATCCAAATGCTGCAACAGCCGTTCGAGCGTTTGCCGCAAAATCTCGGGGTCCGCGCCCATCTTGCGGACGAGCTCATCCAGGTTCACACGAACCGTCGGTCATGGTTGCACTCCTTCCTGATTCGGCTTGAACATCCTGGGGAAACGCAACCATGGCGTTCTTGTCTAGGGAGCCTGGCTTAGGCCTTCAAGAAATTCCCCGAGCCCCTCGTAGGCACGGTCGGGTTGTGAACCTATTCCGAATCGAGGCGCTGGGGACGTCCCCACCAGAACCCTTGCCCGAACGGCACCCCGAGCGCCGCCAGGCAGGCGGCGTCCTCCGCCGTCTCGCAGCCTTCGGCCACGACCTGTGCCCCCACCTCCCGGGCCGCCCCCAGTACGCCCTGAATCACGGCCACCCGCCACCGGTCCCGCGCCACACCCCGTACCCACGGCCCGGCCAGTTTGATCCAGTCCGGCCGTAAGGTCAGCAAGCGCTCCACGGTCGCACAGCCGGCCCCGTAATCGTCCAAGGCAATGGGGTGCCCCGCCCGACGCCACCGGTCGAGCGCGGCGAGGAAACAGGCGTCGTGGACCCCTGGGGCCGTTTCCGGCACCTCCAAAATCACCCGGCGCGGGTCCACCGGCACCCGGTCCGGGTTGAGGGCAATCGGCCCGTCGACCCACCCCAGGTTGAGAAACAGGACCTGCCCGGGGTCGAGACGTGCCGCCGCCGCCCACCCCAACCGGCGGGCCGCGGCTTCCAGCGCCGCCAGGAGCCCTTCCGCCCGTGCCGCCTGGAACAGCCGCCCCGGCGCCTCCCACGCTGTCCCCGCCGGCCCGCGCAACAGACTTTCATACCCGATCACCTGTCCGGTGCGCAGCGCGACCACCGGCTGCAACGCCACCGTCAGGGCTCCGGACTGGAGGATGCTGCAAAGGCTGTCAGGGAATGCCCCCCCCGCGCTGCCAATCCCTGGTATGCCCATCCGCCTTCACCTCCCGACCGGCTTCGGGCCGATGGTACCGAATCGCGCGCCGGAATGGCCACTGCTAACCGCCTTTTTCCGCGGTTGCAGCCATGCCCGCCGCCTCGCCCTCTCCGGGGCCGGACTGGCCGTCTGGACACCCCTTCGGGGTTCCCATGTCCTCCCAGGCAGTAGTGCTGAACCGGCGGTCGCGATGCCAATGGTGCAGCCAGGAGACGGGATTTTTTACACCACACACCGGGACTCAATCCACTTGTCCGGGCGGATTTTGGCCGTTCTCTGCCTGGTGCAGACGAGAACGCCTGGCAAATCGTCGTCAGTGCCAATGCGCACGGCCGGATCCATGGTTTCCTCACTGAGAACACCTTTTACGTGGTGTGGCTGGATCCCGACCATCGGCTCAGACCAGAACCAGCCCGATAAGACTTCAGTCATTGCGGAACACAAACGGCTGTTCCCACCAGGAACGGAGAGCAAGCGAAGATGGCGCGATGGACCTGCGCCACGCCTGCGGCTACGGAACAGGGTCCCCGGGAGAAGAGGGCCTTCACTGGCAGTGCGGATAGATTGCTCGCCTCCCCTGCCGCAGACCCCTCGCGATGGGCCGATTTGTCGGTCCGCTCCGGCGGGTGACAAGGCGGGCCCCGCAGGCGCCAGACGTGGCAGACGGCAGGGACTGCGGGCGCCTCTGCCCTGCTGTGCTTAGGGTAGTGGGCAGCAGGGCCGGGGAAACGGTGCCCGGTTGGTCTCGGGAGGCAGAAGGTTCTATGCGACGCGCATTCCAGGTCATCCTGGAGCCAGATCGGGAAGCCGGCGGCTATGTGGTGCGGGTCCCGGCCTTGCCGGGCGCCGTGAGTCAGGGATAGACGTTGGATGAGGCCCTGGCCAATGCAGGGGGAGGTCATCGCACTAATGCTGGATGACCTGGCCGATCCAGGAAAGCCATTGCCGGACTCCCAACCACAGGTAATGAGAGGTCAGGCCGTGCCGGGTGGAGAACCCTCGACCGGAACAAGGGGGAGGGCCGCGTCATGCTGGACGTGTGGGATCAACCGGCGGCGGCCGCGCATCTGGACAAGACGGCCATCGAACACGAGGCCGCCCGAGCCTGGGTGGAGCGTGAGCTGTCGACGGTGGACCGCGAACTCGCCGCGTATGCCGAGCGATACGGCGTCCCGCATCCCGACGGGTTGGAGCGCCTCATCGCGTCAGGCCGTATTGACGGTCACCCGGCCTGGGAGGATCGGCTGGACTGGGGCAATCTGCTAGTGTACCGGGAGCGGCTTGTGGGGATGGCAGGCTCCCGCCCGTGACCCTGGAGGAGATTGGCCGGTTGTGCGCGGCGGAATCTCCCAGGTTGGTGGTACGGGCCTGGATGGTGGATCCGCGGCGGGGACGCATGCGGCTTGCCTTACGGGACGGCACCTACCTCGATGCACATCAACTGGGGGCGGACCGCTACTCCTACCACTGGCAACGACCGGGCGAGACGGTGCGCCGCAACAACGCCCCGCACTTCAACCACATCGACACCGCGCTGCATCATCTGCACATCGGCCAGGAGGTGCGGGCCAGTCCTGTCCGGGGCGTAAGCGAACAGGACGTGCGGCAGGTGCTCCGGTTCATCCAGTCCCAAATCGAGGGCGACTAAGCCGCGGTGCCGCAACGGGGCCGCCGGTCCCCGGGTCCCGCGCGGCCGGCGCGGTTCGCCATCCTCTTTTTGGCAGCGGCTTCCCTTGCGGGAAGCCGCCCCTGCTTTTTGTGGAGCAGGTTGCCAGACCCAGTAGGGAAAGGAGCATGAGCATGACCCCATCACACGGAAACGCTGGCGGCCGAAAGGCGGCCTGGTCGACAATCCGGCCGACCCCTGGGGCAGTGTGGTCCTCTGGGCGGTGCTGGGCTTGGCCGTCATGGGCTGCCGGCTCACGCTGGACCCGGTGAGCCGCACGGCGGCGGCCGCCCGGACCGCCGCCATCGGGATGAGCACCTACGGATGGCGGGGGCTGGCCAGCCGTGCACATTCCGACCGCCCCCACCGCCGCCCGGGTTTTTTGGGCATCTGGCTAATGCCAGGCTGCCGCGAAAGAACCAGCACAAACCAGGAGGGATGGTGCAGACAATGACGCAGGGGATTCGGCCGCTGCGCACAGGGGCCCTCTGCCGTGGCGGACGAGGAGCCCCCCGGGGCCGAAGTGGTCACCGCTCTACAGCCCGCGAACCCGGACCGGCCTGGTCCTGCTATCCGGTCTGAACGGCGGCGGGTCCCCGCCCGGCGCCGGCCGGGGACCCCTCGCCTTGCGCCGCCGGTTACGGCAGACTGGTACCCGGTATCGTCTAATCCACGGGAAGAGGGAGCGGTGCCCATGCCCGCGATGCAGCATGTGGTCCTCATCCGGCTGCCGGAGCGGCCGGGGGAGGCGGACCAGGCCGAACTGGCCCGCCTGGTGGACGCCTTGCCGGCGTCCATCCCCGGCATCCGCCGCCTGCACTGGGGGTGGGATGTCAGCGGCCGCAGCCGGGGCTATCAGCTGGGGCTGGTGATGGAGTTCGAATCCGCGGAGGCCTTGGCCGCCTACCTCCCCCATCCGGTGCACCAGCGGGTGGTGGCGTGGCTCAATGCCCATCAGGGGGAGATCCTGGCCTTCGATTTCCCGCTGCCCGGGTAGGTTCCGGACAGCACGGAGGCCGCCGTCCCGGCAGGCCCCCGGGCGACGGCCTGCCGGTTCCGGTCCGGTCAGCCGTTCAGGACCTGGCCGCCGTTGACGTGCAGCACCTGCCCGGTGATGTAGGAGGCATCATCGGAGGCCAGGAAGACATAGGCCGGGGCCACCTCCTCCGGCTGGCCGGGACGGCCCATGGGGGTATCCGCCCCGAACCGGCTCACCTCCTCCGCCGGGAAGGTGGAGGGAATGAGCGGGGTCCAGATCGGCCCCGGCGCCACCGCGTTGACCCGGATCCCGCGGCTCACCAGCTGCAGGGCCAGGGAGCGGGTGAAGGCCACCACCGCCCCCTTGCTGGCGCTGTAGTCGAGGAGGCTGGGGCTGCCCAGATAGGCGGTGACGGAGGCGGTGTTGATGATGGCGGCGCCGGGGCGCAGGCGGGGCACTGCGGCCTGGGTGAGGAAGAAGAGGCCGAAGAAATTGGTGCTGAAGGTGCGGTACAGCTGGTCCGGGCTGATGTCCTCGATGCGGTTTCGGAGATGCTGCTCGCCGGCATTGTTGACCAGGATGTCGAGATGGCCGAAACGCTCCAGCACCCGGTCCACCGCCCGCCGGCAGAAGTCGGCGTCGCCGACATCCCCCGCCATGGCCAGGGCCTCCCGGCCGTGGGCGGCGATGGCTGCCCGGGCCTGCCCGGCATCGTGCTCCTCATCCAGATAGACGAAGGCCACCTCCGCCCCTTCCCGGGCGAAGGCCACGGCCACCGCCCGCCCGATCCCGCTGTCGCCGCCGGTGATGAGGGCCACCTTGCCCTGCAGCTTGCCGGCCGCCTTGTAGGCCGGGTCCTCGGTACGGGGCTGGGGATGCATGGGCTCCTGCCGTCCCGGCTGGCGGTCCTGATGCTGCGGCGGCAGGGTCTGTGTGCGGCTCATGCTAGGGGTACGTCCTCCCTTCGAGGCCGGTTGAGGGCGGTGAGGCCGCCCCGGCTTAGCATGACCGTTCCGGGCCGCCGCCACTCCCGCGTCCGCGGGGAGGAGCCGGATCCGCCGGCGGGGGGACAACGGGCGGTCCGGTCCGGGACCGGCATCCCCGTCGGGAAAAAACCGCCCTAGACCTGGCGGCCGCCGGGGACCGGTGCCAGCCTGGCGGCCCCCGACACCGGCCCGGGTCCGGAGGCGGGCATGAAGCCAGCGAGAGCCAACCGCCGGCGGGCGGATCGCGCCGGCATGGGCCGTTCTCCGGGGCACACTAAGCGGAGCAAGGCGGGGACGGGGAATCCGGAAAAAAGGGAGGGGACGGGAGCGGGGCCGTGGGGGGATGCGGGGTGCTGGCCCTAACGGGCGCCGGCAGGCGGCGCCGGGGCCGGCACGGAGCGGCCCCGGCCTGCCCACCCCTCATTCGGAATGGTGCATCCCGTGATGATGATGGTGATGGTGGCCGCCGTGGCCGCCCTCCTGGCCCAGATAGGCCTCCGGGTTCTGCTCGAAGGCGCGCGCACAGCCCTCGGCGCAGAAGTAATACGCCTGGCCCTGGTACTCGCGGCGGATGGCGGTCTCGCTGTCCACCGTCATGTGGCACACCACATCCACAACCTGCATGGGACACCCTCCTCCTCGGGACGCTCCGGCCTTGGGGCCGGAGGCGACGGGCCACGGTCCGGTCGTGGCCTGCTGCGGTTGACCGGCTGCGGTTCCGGCCCGGCACCCGGGCCCGGCCTCACCCCCCTTCCGGCGCGGCGGCTCAGGACAGGCGCATGCGCCGCAGCAGCAGGGAATTGGTGACCACGGTCACCGAGCTGGCGGCCATGGCCGCCCCGGCGACCGCGGGGGAGATGATGCCAAACGCGGCCAGGGGCACGCCCACCACGTTGTAACCGAAGGCCCAGAAGAGGTTCTGGCGGATCTTCCCCATGCTCTTGCGGCCCACTTCCAGGGCATGCACGGCCTGCAGGGGATCGGACCGCATCAGGGTCACCCCGGCGGACTCGATGGCGATCTCGGTGCCCTGGGCCACCGCCATCCCCACGTCGGCGGCGGCCAGGGCGGGGGCGTCATTGATGCCGTCTCCTACCATCGCCACCCGGAACCCCTGCCGATGCAGGTCCTGCACCACCCGGCCCTTCTCCTCCGGCTTCAGGCCGGCGAACACGCGGCGGATGCCGAGGCGGCGGGCAACGGCCTGGGCGGTGGCGGGCCGGTCCCCGGTCAGCAGGGCGACGTCCACGCCCATCCGGCGCAGCCGGCGCACCGCCTCCGCAGCGGTGGGCTGCACCGGGTCGCTGACGGCCAGCACTCCCAGCACCTGGCCGCCGCGCGCCACCCACACCCCGGTGGCCCCCTCCGCCTCCGCCGCCTCCACGCGCCGGGCCAGGCCGGCATCCGGATGGACCCCGTAAGCCTCCAGCAGGTCGGGGTTGCCGACCAGGACCTCCTCCCCCGCCACCGTGCCCACCATGCCCTGCCCGGGCTCGGTGTAGGTGTCCTCCGCCGGCGGCACGGCCAGGCCCTGCGCCCGCTCGCGCAGGGCGCGGGCCAGGGGGTGGGTGGACTCCGCCTCCACCGCCGCCGCCGTGGCCAGCAGCTCGGCTTCCGCCACCCCCGGCGCCGGCCACACCGCCGTCACCACCGGCCGGCCTTCCGTCAGGGTACCGGTCTTGTCAAACGCCACCAGGTTGACCCCCGCCGCCGCCTCCAGGGTGGCGCCCGACCGGTAGAGCACCCCCTGCTGGGCCCCGGCGCCCGACCCCACCATCACCGCCGTGGGGGTCGCCAGGCCCAGCGCGCAGGGGCAAGCCACCACCAGCACCGCTACCCCTTTGAGGATGGCCGCGATCCAGTCGCCGTCCGCCAGGCCCCAGCCCAGGGTGGCGAGGACGGCGATGGCCACGATCACGGGAACGAACACGTTGGCCACCCGGTCGGCCAGCCGCTGCACGGGCGCCTTGGTGGCCTGGGCCTCCTCCACCGCCCGCACGATCTGGGCCAGCACCGTGTCCTGCCCGATGTGCCCGGCCGTCATCTCAAAGGCCTGGCTGCCGGCGTTGACGGTGCCGCCCACCACCGGCTCCCCTACTGCCCGCTCCACCGGCAGCGGTTCCCCGGTCAGCATGGACTCATCCACCAGGGCCGGGCCCGCCGCCACCGTCCCGTCGGCCGGCACTCGCTCCCCCGGCAGCACCTGCAGGCGGTCACCGGGCTGCACCGCGGTCGCGTCCACCACCTCCCAGCTGCCATCCGGCACCCGACGCCGGGTCTGACGCGGCCGCAGGGCCAGCAGTTGGGCAATGGCATCGCTGGTGCGGCCCTTGGCCACCGCCTCCAGGTACTTGCCGACCAGGACCAAGGTGATGACGGTGGCGGAGCTATCGAAGAACATCGGCCCGCCCCGGAAGAGGTCGATCACGGACAACAGCCAGGCGGAAAGGGTGCCGGAGGCCACCAGCACGTCCATGTTGGCGTTGCCGTGGGAAAGATTGAGCCAGGCCCGCCGGGTGAAGCTGAAACCCGGTCCCCACTGCACCACGCTCCCCAGCACCAGCAGGAGCCACGGGTTGTCGAGCCCGCTCCAGCCCACGTGCAGGTACTGCCAGAGCATCCCCAGCCAGATGGGCACCGTGGCCGCCGCGGCCACCGCCAGCCGCCGGCGCGCCTCCCGCATCTCCAGCACCCGCGGGTCGGGCCCGCCGGCGGCCGCCATGCGCACCGCGAACCCCGCCTGCTCCAGAGCGGCGCGCACCGCCGCCGGGTCGCCCAGCCCCCGGGCCAGTTCCACCGCCAGACTGCCCTGGGCGGGATTGGCCCGCACCGCCACCACGCCCGGCACCGCCTCGGCCGCCGCCTGGGCCCGGGCGCGCAACGGCTCCTCGTCCAGGCCGGGCAGGTAGTACAACACCTGGTCGGTGCGCACCCGGTAGCCGATGGAGGTCACCGCCTCCACCAGGTCGCGGGTCCGGACCCGGGCGGGGTCGAACACGATGCTGGCCTTCTCCAGCGCCAGATTGACATCGGCCCGGGAGACCCCTTCCAGGCCGTTGAGCGACTTCTCCACCTTCAGGGCGCAGGTGGCGCAGGTCATGCCGCCGATCTCCAGCTGGGCGGCCTCGGGGCTGCCCTCGTCCCCTGGCAGATGGAAATCCGGCTTCAACTGACTCACGGCTGCTCCCTCCCCGTTCCCGGGTCCGGTGCCAGCCCGTCCGCAGGCGGCGCCGGGCGATGACACGCGCACACCGGCTCATGCACCAGCGAATGCAAGGGGGCATCCGGCGCGATGGCCTCGCCAGCGTTGAAGGGCATGTACTTCATAGCATCCATCAGCTCGTCCACGATCTCCTGCCCCAGGCCCTGGCGCATGGCGTCGGCCACGCAGGTCAGGAGATGGTTGCGGAGGAGGATGCGCTGCACCTCCTCCAGGCTGGCCTGGACCGCGGCCACCTGCCGCATGATGTTGACACAGTACACATCCTGATCCACCATGCGGCGGACGCTTTCCAGGTGCCCGGCCGCCATCTTCAGGCGTAGGGCGGCCTGTTTCTTCAGCCCGGCTTCCACGCTACCCCTCCCCCCGGGGGGTGGGTCCCCAAGGCCACCCTAGGCCACCCCCTGCCGGTTGTCAACCCCGGCCTAGGCCGGATCCCCGGCGGCCGGCGGGGTCGCCAAGGCCGGCGTGGCCATTGGCCGCCCGAACAGATAGCCCTGGGCCGCCGTGAGGCCCAAGGCGGCCAGGGCGTCCGCCTGCTCCGCCGTCTCCACCCCTTCCACTACCAGCCGCATCCCGAACTCCCCCTAGGCCCAGGCCGCAAACCGCCGCAGCCAGGTGCGGCCCGCCGCATCCGCTAGGGCCTGCAGCATCAAGGTGCGGTCCAACTTCAGCCACTGGGGACGGACCGCCAGCATGCGGGAGGGGTCGGCATTACCCAGACCGTAATCGTCCTGCGCCCACTGCACCCCGGGGTAGACCCGCGGCAGCTCCTCCCAGAGGCTGTAGGGGATGTCCTCCGGGACATGCTCCGAGATCTCCAGCACCACCCGTCCGGGCGGGAGGGCCGCCACCAGCGGGTCCAGGACCGGATGCAGGCGGTCCGGGGTCATCAGGCTGCGCGGGCTCACGTTGACAAACAGCAGCGCCCCCGCCGGCCAGGGGGCGGCCAGCACCGCCCGCGCCACCGCCGCGAAGCAGGCCAGATCGGCTTCCAGGGTGGTGCCGGCCGCGGCGGCGGCGTGAAACAGGGTCTCGGGATCCACCGGCCGCCCTTCCCAGGAGGGGCGGCTTAAGGCCTCATAGCCCAGCACCTCCCCGCCCGGCAGGGCCACGATCGGCTGAAAGACCGGGGCCACGGCCCAGCGGCGGTCGCGGGTGAAGCCGGGGGTGACCACCCATCCCGGGAGCCCCTGAGCGGTCTCCCCCGGCAGCCGCACCCCCGGCAGGTGCAGCCAGTAGGCGGCCAGCCGTCCACCCACCTCCACCGGCACCGACCCTGCCCCGGGCGGCAGCTCCGGCAGGCCCTGCCCCACCAGCTGCGGCCAGGGCTTGCCCGCCCAGCGCCGGAAGGCCCCGTTGGCGGTGAGGATGCGGCCGTCAGGGTCCACCAGCACCGCCGGCTCCTCCCAGGCGCTCCACAGCCGCTGCACCGCATCCATCAGCCAGCGGGGTCCGCCGGGCACGGGCAGGCTTTCCGGTTCCTGCAGGGCCTCCGGGCCCGCTACCGGCGGCGCCCCCGGCCGCTTGGCCCGCAGCAGCGCCCGCTCGGCACGGGCGGCGGTTTCGGGCCCCAGGGGACCCACCGCCCAGCCCAGGGCAGGCATCCAGTCGGATGGGCCCGGCGCTGGTGGACACCGGGTCGGCAATCACGGCATGGTACAGACGTTCTGCCAGCTGGGCCGCCCCTTCCTCCTCCGCCCCGGGACACCAGCAGGCGATCTCGTCCCCGCCCACCCGCGCCACCACATCCCCGTTGCGCAATCCCTGCCGCAGGCGGCGGGCCAGCGCGCTCAGCAGCTGGTCCCCGACCGGATGGCCGTAGGTGTCGTTCACCGCCTTGAAGTCGTTGAGATCGACGATCGCGACCAGCCCGCGGGGCGGGCGCGCCCAGCTCTCTAGCCAGGTCTCCAGCCCCTCCGGGGTAAGGGCCCCGGTGAGATGGTCGCGGGCCACCGCCTCCACGGCCGCGCTCAAGGCCTGGGTGCGCTCGCGATGGCTGAGGACGTAGCCCGCCAGCAGGGCCCCGGCCAGCAGCTCCTCCCCCAGGGCCGGCCCCGGGGCCAGCCGGGTCCCCGCGCCCGGCCAGCCGGCGGCCGCCGCGATGCCCCAGCCGGAAGCCAGCAGCAGCCCCACCCGCGCCGCCCGCCGGCGGATGGGTGACCAGGCGGCCAGGGCGGCCACCACCCCCAGCGCCAGCGCCCCCGGGAGGGCCGATCCGCCGGAGACGGCCCAAGCGGCCATGGCGGCCACGGTGGCGGCCGCGTACAGCGGCCAGTCCAGCCAGTAGCTCTGCGCCACCGTCACCGTCGGCCACAGCCCCCAGGGGAGGGGAAACCCGCCGACCCGGGCCATGGCCGTCAGCATGAGGGGCGGCAGCAGGGCCATCAGCCAGTCCCCCAGCCAGGCCGGGCGGGCCAGGCGGAGCGGGTGAAGGCGGTGGCCTCGCACAAGCCCACCAGGGTGGCGGCTACCACCACCGCGTCCATGCCCACCCGCAGCACCGGCATCACACCCGCCCCCCGTCGTCATCCACCGGCTGCGCCCGGCCGGTCCCCGGCGGCACCGGCACCGCCGCTGCCGCTTCCGAGGCGGCCGGGGCCGGCACCTCCCGCACCACCGCCCAGAAGCCGACCGTATGGCCGGCCATCACCACCGGGTAGATGGAGAGCGCCTCCCACCATAGGCTCCCGTCCTTGCGGCGGTTCTGCAGGCAGCCGTGCCAGGGGCGGCGGGCGGTTAGCGCCCCCCACAGGGCATCGTAGACCCCGGCGTCGGTGTTGCCGGCGGACAGCATGGCCGGCGACCGGCCCCGCAGCTCATCCAGGTGGTAGCCGGTCAGGGCCTGGTAGGCCGGGTTGGCGGCCACGATGCGACCCTGGCGGTCCGCCAGCACCGCCGCGGTATCCCAGTGCTCCCAGAGGGCCTCGCAGGCGTCCACCAGCCAGCGCAGGCTCACCGGGACCGCGGCGGCCGGAGCCGTCCCCGGTCCCTCGCCGGCCACACGGTTCTTGCCCGCCCGCTTAGCGCGCAAAAGGGCCGCGTCCGCCGCCTCCGCCAGGTTCCAGCTCAGCGGGCCGGCCACCCAGCCCATGGATGCCCCCAGCATCAAGGGGGGCAGGGGCGGCAGCACAAACGGGCTCACGGTCAGGACGGTGTGCAGGCGTTCGGCCAGGTCGGCCCCGTCGGCCGGTCCCGGCCCCGGCAGCCAGACGGTGAACTCGTCCCCGCCCATGCGCACCACGGCGTCCCCCGCCCGCAGCACCGGCTGCAGGCGCTCCACCACCTCCCGCAACACTGCGTCGCCCGCCTGGTGACCGTAGGTGTCATTGATCCATTTGAAGTCGTCGAGGTCGATGGCCACCACCATCCCCGGCACCCGGTTATGGGCGGCCAGCCAGCGTTCCAGCCCGGTCCGGGAGAGGGCCCCGGTGAGGGCGTCGTGCTCCACACGAAAGCGCTGGTCATCGAGGGCCTGGTCGAGCCGGCGGCGCCGGCAGACCCACAGCACGGCCGGGGCCGCCGCCAGGGGTGCAGCCGCCAGCTGGGCCGGCAGGGCCGCTGCCACCGCAGGGCCCCCAGCCAGGGTGAGGAGGAGGCCGCCCCCCGCCCAGGCGCCGGCCGCACTCCAGGGCCCGCCCAGGCGGGGCGCCGCGGCCGCCCACAGCGGGAACAGCAGCGCCCCCGCCGCCACCCCCGGCGGCCAGCCGGCCACCCCGCTGCCCGCCAGCCAGGCCACCGTCAGAAGCGACGTCAGCAGGCGATGGAACCGCCGGTCGTAAAGGGCCATACCGCCGCCCGCCAGGACCCAGGCCAGGGTCCACACCGGCGCGCCCGGCACTGCGGCCGCCGGCGCCAGCATCGCCGCCACCAGCAGCACCGGCCAGGGCCGCGCGCCGGCGGCTCCGTCCAGGCCCGATCCCAGCTGCCAGGCTCCCGTCAGCGCCAGCCCCCAGAGACCGCCCAGGCCGGCCGCCTGGACCAACATCGCGCCCGCCACCGTCTCCCCCCTTTCCCTTGTGCAGGGTGATTCCGTTTTTACCTACCGCGAGTATGCCGCCCCGGCCGGGCCGGGGCCACGGAATAAGGCGCTTTTAAGCCGGGGTCGGCCGTCGTGCGGCAGGAACGCCGGCCCCGGCGGCGAATCCCCCGTTATCCCGGGCCCCCCGGCCCCCGAAAGGACGGGACCACCGTTTGCCCATGGACGAACAGCCCAATCCCTCCGCCGCCTTCGCCCGCATCGCCCAGTACATCCGCTGGACCGCCGACGGCCTCATCCTGGCCGTGATTGTGCTCACCGTGCTGGGCCTCCTCATCAGCTGGGCACCGCATGTTCCCGACCCCCCCTACTTCGTCAACCACTTCCGGGCGGTGGTGGAGGACCTGTTCGCGGTGGTGGTGCTACTGGAGGTGCGCGACCTGCTCAAGACCCTGCGGCCCCTGCGCCTCCTCGACCTGGTGGGTACCTTCGTCGCCCGCAAGATCGCCCTCACCGAATCCCCCACCCCCCTCCTGCTGGAGGTGGCGGCCCTGGCGGTGCTGCTAGCCGGCCGCGCCCTCTGGATGTGGGCCGAGGCCCGCAGCGGGGACCACCTCCGTCCGCATCCCCCGGCCCGCTAAGCGGCCGCCCGCCCCTGCCGGCGCCCTTCCCGCCCCGGGGAAGGAACCTTCGGGAGTTGCACTTTGAACCGGAAAGGATTAAGGGTAAGGGGACAAGGGGCGGGATTATGGGATTCATGGAGGAAATGCGGGAACAACCGACGGCCCTGTCCCGGCTGTTGGACTATTACGCCGGCGCCGAGGGCCGTTCCCGCCTGCAGGCGGCCCGTCGCCTTCTGGCGACGGGACCGGTGGTGCTGCTGGGCATGGGCCCGTCCTACATTGCGGCCGTCTACGCCGCCTACCGCCTCAACCAGCGGGGGGTGCCGGCGGTGGCCCTGGAGGCCTCGCTGGCGCTGGCGGATCATGCCGCCCTGCTCAAGGCCGCCCCGACCTGGATCCTGCTCTCCCAGTCGGGGGAGACCCCCGAGGTACTCGACCTGGCCCAGGCTGAAGGCCACCAGCTGCTGGGCATCACCAACGACGAGGCCAGCAGCCTGGGCCGGAGCGGGATGCCCCTGCTGCCCTTAAAGGCCGCCCCTGAGGAGGGCACCAGCTCCAAAACCTACATCAATACCCTGGCCGTGCTGGCCCTGCTGGGCGGCGACCCGGTCGGCTTCCTACGGCCCCTGCCCGACCTTCTGCAACGGCTGGTGGACCAGCCCTTCGACGACCCCGGGCCGGTGCCGCCGGAAGTGACCTTTGTCGCCCGCGGGCCCTCCCTGGCCTCAGCCCTGGAAGGGGCGCTCCTCCTGCGCCAGGCGGCGCACGTCACCGCCTCCGGGTTTTCGGGCGCGGGCTTCCGCCACGGGGCCTGGGAATGGGCCCGCGACCGCTCCCTGGTGGTGTTCCTGGGCCGGGGCGTGCACCGGGAGCTGCAGAGCCGGCTGGCGGTGGAGCTGACCGCCCGCGGCAACCGCCTGCTGACCATCGGGCTGGGGGAGGGGGACGTGGCGCTACCCCCCCTGCCGGCCTCCCTCGCCCCCCTGGCCGAGATTGTACCGGTGCAGCACCTGGCGGTGGCCTGGGCCGCCGCCCAGGGCCTCGAGCCCGGGCGCCTGCCCGGAAAGGTCACCCGGGAGTGAGCGGCCTCACCGCAGCCCGTACGTGACCTCCAGGCTCAGAAGCCCGGACCCGGCGCCACCGCTGCCGGAGCCGGCGGCGGAAGCCGCCGGCGGCAGCTGATGCACCGCGAGCACCGGCCCCAGGTGCATGCCCAGGCGGGCGGCCAGGGCAGCGGCCTCGCTATGTGCCACCGCCAGGGCCGAGCGGTAGGCGGCGGCCCCCACCGCCCCGCCGGGTCCGGCCCCGGGGGCGGTGTAGAGGGTGAAGGTGGACACGTCCAGCAGATTGAGGTCGCCCGACACCGCCTTCACCACGGAACTCACCTGGCCGGCGGGGACGGTAATGGTCATGCCCACATTGACGGTGTAGGTGGCGCCGGCCACTCCCGGGGCCGTGCCCAGGCTCTGGCTGGAGTACAGGTTCTGGTCCGTGACCACCACCGCCGAGGCCGGCACGCCCAGCGCGGCGATGGTGCGCCGGATGAGGGCCACATCCCGGCCCATGGCCGCCAGCCCGTCCGGGATGGAGGAGGCCCCGTGGCCGAAGTTGAGGGTGATGACCTCGTCGCTGGCGGAGGGGGCCGCCGCCTGCGCCACCACCGTCACCGTGTGATAGCCGTCGCCCAACGCCACCGTGCGGACGGCCAGCACCACCATCACCGCCACCACCAGCGCCAGCACGATCGCGCCCAGATACGCCCACTTGGCCTGACTCATGCCGCCTCACCCTTTCCCCGGCCGGCCCGCAGTCCGGCCCCGTCCTCCATGGAGCCACCATGGATAGAAACGCCACGGGGACGGCGGCCAGAACCATCCGGGCCGGCCATTTTCCGGCAGAACCCCATCCGGCCCCATGGTAGCCCAAGCCTGCCGCCGGCGGGGAGAGGGCACCGGGGCTTGTCGAGGTGTGAGGGTAGGGTTAGGATACCAGCAATAAAGGCCGTCTACATGGCAGAAAGCCGGGTGGTTATGCGGATCCGCATCCTGCAGCATGTCCCTTTCGAGGACGCCGGCAACCTGGAACCCTGGCTGCGCGCGCACGGGCATCAGCTGGCCTGGACCCGCTTTTACGCCGGCGAGGCGCTGCCCGGCCCGGAAACCGTGGACGCGGCGGTGGTGATGGGGGGACCCATGAGCGTGCACGACACGGCCCGCTATCCCTGGCTGGCGGACGAGCACCGCTGGCTGGAGCGGCTGGTGGCCGACGGCAAGGGGGTGCTGGGGGTCTGCCTGGGGGCACAGCAGCTGGCGCTGGTGCTGGGGGGAACGGTGGGACCCAACCCGGAACGGGAGATCGGCTGGTTCCCGGTCACTCTGGATCCGGCCGCCGCGGAGGACCCCCTGCTGGCCGGCCTGCCCGCCCGGTTCGAAGCCTTCCACTGGCACGGGGAGACCTTCACCCTCCCGCCCGGCGCCCGGCCCTTCGGGCGCAGCGTCGCCACCCGCCTGCAGGGATTCGTCTGGGGCCGGGGGGTGGTCGGTGTGCAGTTTCACCTCGAGGTCACCCCGGAGGGGGTGGCGCGCCTCATTGACCACAGCCCCGGCGACCTGGCACCCGGTCCCTATGTGCAACATCCGGCCGCCATGCTGGCCGACCGGCGCCGCTTCCGGGCGCTTACCCAGACCCTGGACCGACTGTTGGCCGCCGTCAGCGCCCGTTGGGTAGAGCAGGGGAGTTAATCCCGGCCCAGGGGCCGGCCTTCCGCCATCCAGGCCGCCAAGCCCCCGGCCAAGACAAACAGCCGGCCCCGCTGGCAGCTCAGCTGTGCCGCCGCCAGGCCACTGCGGATGCCGGCCTTGCACAGCAGCAGCAGGTCGCCTGCATCTGCCAGTTCCTGCTGCCGCACCAGCAGTTCAGTCAAGGGCAGATTACGGCTGCCGACCAGGTGCAGGGCGGCGTATTCTGCCGGTTGGTCAACATCCACCATCGTCGGCGCCCAGCCGCGAGCCAAACGCTCCGCCAATTCCCCAGGGGTGAGAAAGACCACCCCTGGCACCTGAACGGTGGTCAACAGGGTGGTATAAACCGTGGCCGCCAGGGCCAGAACCGCCTCCGGGCGCTGCCCGCGCGCCGCTGCCAACGCCTCCACCTGTTCCGCCACCGCCGGGGCTAATTCCACCGGATACACCGCCATGCGGGCACTCCCTCCCGGTTCAGCCTCCCTGCCGTTGCAGGGCTGTCTTCAGCCTAGCCCCCCTGCGGTCGCCCCGACCAGGGGCAAGGGCGGTGGCGGCCGCGTCCAGGCGGACCGCGCAGACTGGCGGAACCGGATCCGCAAGGCGAGTCCCGCTAACCCCTACCGCCCCGGCCGGCGCCGCCGGATAGTTCTTTTTGAGGATCTGATGTTTTTTCAAGTCCATCAAAAGCGTCCGGTATCGTCATTGCCGCTGCATCGCCGGCCTGGTAGGCTGGTCCCCGGATGCACGGCGCCGGCCCGGACGGGGCATCCTGAACCGGGAGCGCCGGATCCCGCGTGTACAGAAAGGGGACAGCCCATGACGGTTCTGGATCTGCGCGGCCTCCCGGCCGCCGAACGGCGCCCGCGCATCGCGGAGGCGGTGGCGGGCATGGCCCCGGGCGACAGCGCGGTGCTGGTGATCGAGCACGAGGACTTCTGGGGGGCCATCCCCAAGACCATCGAGGGCTTCGCCGGCCAGGTGCGCTTTGACAGCATCACCTTCGAGCAGAACTACCGGGTCTACGACGTGCGCGTGACCAAGCTCTAGGCCCCGGGTGCAGGTCCGCCCGCCGTTCCCTGCCGGGCAGGGTGCGGCGGGCGCTGCTGTTTGTAGGGGTTCCCTCCGCAAAAATTCCGGGCCCGAAAAATAGGAGTTTGGACCTGGTGCGCGAACCATGTCGAAGAAATCATCCGGCCTCGCCTGCGGTCCGCCCGCAGCAGCGGGCCGCCCGAGGAGGTTCTGCGCCATGGACAGCCGCTGGCGGCGGCGCATCCGCTCCGCCTCCATCCGTTTGACAGCCTTCTGGCTGGCCGCCCTGCCGGTGCTGGGGGCGGCATCCGCCACCCCCGCCCGGGCGGACGGCGGCGCGCCGCCCGCCATCCCGGGCGGCAGCAGCACGTCGACCATTACCCGGGTTTACGGCGAATCCCGCCAGGCCACCGCCCTGGCCCTTGCCGAACAGGCCTTCCCCCAGGGGGTGCCTTCCGGTACCGCCATCCTGACCGCGGGCCGCAACCGCGACCTGGTAGACGCCCTCACCGCCGGCCCGCTGGCGGCCGCGCTCCACGTGCCCATCCTCCTCACCCGCAGCGCCCACACCCCGGGCCGCACCCTGACCGCCGGGCTGGCCGCCCTGCATGTCGACCGCGTAATCCTGGTGGGCAGCACCGCCAACCCCACCCTGGAGGCGCGCCTGCCGGCGGGGGTCACGGTGGCGGCGGTCTACCGGGGCTCCAGCCGCTTCCGCACCGCAGCCAAGGTGGCGGCAGCCCTGGCCGCGGCGGAAGGGGTAAGCCGGTTCGGCCAGGTCTTCCTGACCTCGGCCGACCAGGATCACCTGGTGGACGCCCTCTCCGCCGGCCCGGCCGCCGCCCACCTGGGGGTGCCCATCCTGCTGCTGCCGCGGGGGGAGGAACGGGTGAGCGCCCTGCCCACCTCCGAACAGGCCTGGGTGTACGGCGCCTCCACCGCCTATGTCATCGGTGCCGCCGGCCGGTACCGGCTGAAGGGCCTTAGCCCGGGCACCCGGGTGGTCCGCATCGCCGGCCCCAGCCGCTTCGCCACCGCCCTGGCCATCGACCAGCGCTTCTTCCCCCATCCCTCCACCGTCTTCATCGCCAACGGCAGCGAGGACCATCTGGTGGACGCCCTCACCGCCACCCCCTGGGCGGCCCGGCTGGATGCCCCCCTGCTGCTGGTGAACGATGGCCGGGTCACCCCGTCCGGACGGAGCTACCTGCAGGAACTGGCCGCCTCGGCGGTGCAGTACGTGGTCATCGGCGGCCCCGCCTCCATCCCCTCCACCGTAACCCGCGAGGTGGAGCGGACCGACCATGCCCGCCGCGAGCATGAGCACCACCACCCGGAGCAGGATCCCGGGGACAACACCGGCGACAGCGGAGACAGCAGTGACAGCGGCGACGGCGGCGGGTCCTGATCCCGGCCAGGGACAAGCCGGCAGGCCGCCGGGAAGACTTTTGCCCGGCTGCGGGAAACTATACCGGCTGACGCCGGATCCGATGGAATCCATCTATAGCGGCCTTTACCGGCCCGGATGCCGCTCGAGGTCCGCCCGCCGGCGGCGGCCGGTTCGCGACCCCAGAAAGGAGCCCCTCTGATGCACGACGAGGAGTGGAAAAAGACGGCTGGCTTTACCCTGAACGCGCTGGCGGAGGTGGTCCACCAGTGCCGGCGCTGGGCCGGGGAAACCGAGGGCTGGCTGGACGAACTGGCCGCGCTGATGGCGGAGCCGGGCCGCGAGCACCCGGACTGGGACCGGTTGGCCCGCCGCGCCCGCGCGGCGGCGGAGTTCTGCCGAGCCATGCAACGCCTGAGCCGCTGGGAGGAGCTGTGGCTGGAAGCGGGCGACTTGGCGGAAGACCTGGCGGACGCTGTAGAAAGCGCCCACATGCTCCCCGCCCGCTGAGCGTCCGCCCTCCCGGGACCCGGGCCGGCCGCCGGCCCGGTCTTTTTATGCCCGTTTCCCGGGTCCCTCCCGATAGAACCCGACAGGAAAGAAGAGAACGGAGGGAATTTGTGCTACCTACTGTGTAGGAATTTTCCCGGACACCGTCCCCCGCCCGGGCGGGACGGTGTCGGACCAAGGAGGTCCTCCCCATGGCCCCCCGGCGCACCCGCCCCCTCACCGTCGCGGCCGCGGTCCTGGCCGCCCTCCTGCTGCCGGCGCCCGTGCTGGCGGCCGGCCTGGCCCACCTGCCCGACCCCGCCGCCAATCTGGCCCCCGACCCCGACTTCTGGCCGGTCTGCGAACAGGACGGCTGGAACAGCACCGGCTGCACCGCCGCCACCACCGCGGCCATCGACCACGCCCGCGCTGCGGAAGGGCTGGGACCGCTGGTGCTGCCGCGCAACTGGGCGGCGCTGGACCCGGTGCAGCAGTTGTTCGTGCTGGCCAACCTGGAGCGGGTGGCGCGGGGGCTCACGCCGGTCCCAGGCCTGTCCGCCACCCTCGACCAGGCGGCCCAGGCCGGCGCCGCCGCCGGCACCGACCCCCAGGGCCCCGGTCAGCTCAGTCAGGGGCAGACGGTGGAGGCCTGGGCCTCCAACTGGGCCCAGGCCCCCACCCCGCTCATCGCGGACTACTACTGGATGTACGATGACGGCTACGGGGGACCGGGCAACACCTTTAACATCGATTGCACCAGTCCCGGGGCCGACGGCTGCTGGGGCCACCGCAACAACATCCTCACCCGCTGGTCGCAAGTGATGGCCGGCTATGGCCCTTACCGCCTGGCTATGGGCGCGGGGGCCGCCACCCTCCCCGCCGGTCCCTCTTTCACCCAGCTGTTCGCGGTGGCCACCCCGCCCCACCCCGCCTACGTCTACACCTGGGCCCAGGCCCTGGCGGCGGGGGCTGCCAGCCCCCAGGGCTGGGACCCGGTGGCGGTGACCGTACCCCCCGCCGGTCCCGGGCGGGTAGCCGGTGCCGACCGCGCCGCCACCGCCTTGGCCCTGGCCCAACGCGCCTTCCCCGCCGGGGCTGCGACCGCCGTGCTGGCCCCCGGGGACAACGCCGACCTGCTGGACGCCCTGGTGGCGGGTCCGCTGGCCGCCGCCCTCCAGGCCCCCATCCTGCTCACCGACAGCCCCGGCCGCCTCAATCCCTCGGCCGCGGCCGGACTGAGCACGCTGGGGGTGACGCGGGTCTACCTGGTGGGGGCGGACGCCAACCCCGTCCTGGCCGGCACGCTCCATCGCCTCGGCTACCAGGTGCGGGAGGTGGGGGACACCAGCCCCTACACCACCGCGGGCGCGGTGGCTGGCCTGCTGCAGCAGCAGGAAGGCGGCCAGGCCTTCCACGCCGCCTTCCTGGTCGACAGCAGCCCCGCCCACCTGGTGGACGCCCTGGCGGCGGGGCCGGCGGCCGCCGCCCTCGGCACCCCCATCCTGCCGGTGGTGCCGGCCGGGAACGGCAGCTGGACCCTGCCCGCCCCCGAGCGGCCTTATGTCAGCAGCACCACCACCGTCTACCAGGTGGGACGCGCCGCCTACGGCTACGTGGCGGGCCTGCCGCCGGCCACCTTCCCGGTGGCCCTGGCCGGCAACAACCGCTTCCAGACTGCGGCCCTGGTGGACCGCACCTTCTTCCCCGATCCTCGCCTGCTGGTGGTGGCGAACGGCACCTCCTCCCACCTGGTGGACGCCCTCACCGCCGCCCCCTGGGTGGCGTCCCGGGGCGGGGCGCTGGTGCTGGTGGACAACGGCACCATCCCGGCCTCCACCGCCGGCTACCTGGGCAGCATCAGCGCCGACCCGCCCGTGCGGGTCCTGGGCGGTCCTGCCTCCATCCCCGCCGGCACCGGCGCCCGGATCGCCGCCCTGGCCGGCTCCGGGTCGTGAGGCGGTCAGGGGGCCTGACGGCGGTCGGGCGACAGGCTTGCCAGCAGCTTCCGCTTGACCCGCTGCAGGGCATTGTCCACCATTTTAGGGGAGCCGTGGATGCGGCGCGCGATTTCCGGTCGGGAAATTCCCGAAATATGGTCCATCAGCACCCGCCATTCGAGGTCGGTCAAACGGCCGGCCAGGAGCGTGGCGATGGCCTCCAGCTCCTCCTCCTCCACCATCTGGTCCAGGGGATCAGACCCGGCGAGGCCGTTGGATCCGCCCAGCACATCCAGGAGGGTCCGCACTGCCCCTTCGCCGGCCGGCGTAAGGGGCGTGTCGAGGGACACGCTGCTGTTGAGGGGGACATGCTTGAGGCGAGCGGCCTGTTTGACCGCGGCCAGGATCTGGCGGGTCACACACAGGTCGGCAAAGGTGCGGAAGGCCGGGGACCGGCCGGGGTTGAAGTCCCGGATGGCCTTGTAGAGGCCGATGCGCCCCTCCTGAATGAGGTCCTCATGCTCAGCGCCGGGGAGATAGTAATGACGGGCGCGGGCCCGGACCAGCGGCTGGTAGCGGGCCAGCAGCACTTCCCAGGCCCCGCTGTCCCCATTGCGGGCCCGATCCACCAGCTCCTCATCGGGGACCCGGTTGCCATCGGCAGGGACGGGAGGCATATCGGTCACGGGGTCACGCTCCTTTCCCTGCGGGCCGCCGCGCCGGACGCGGACCGCGGCCGGCCGGGAGGAGAAAATCCTCTGCCGCCACGACGAATCGACGCCGTCCCGTACCCTTAAGTAGTACAAATACAGAGACGGCCGCGGAACGTCCGACGGTACTATCCTCCCGGACGGGGCCGGAGGGATCAAACACGAAATTTCCCGAAGGATTTGCTTGTCCGCTCATTTCCGGGGAATTGCTGCCGGTTTATGCATCTGGCTAATGTTTCGTCATCCGGGGGTTAAGAGATGGGACGCTTCGCGCACGATCCGGCGGTCGACCCGGTCCAGGTGGGCCGGCGGGTGGCGGTAGCCCGCAAGCGGGCGGGATGGACCCAGGCTGAACTGACCCGGGAGATCAACCGCCTGTGGCTCAAGGCCTATCCCCATCAGCGCCCCATCAGCGAACGCTGGCTGCAGATGCTGGAGTCCGGGCGCCAGCTGCGCTCCGTCAACCTCGCCCGCCTGGACTTCGTGGCGCGCGCCCTGGGACTGGCGGTGACCGACCTGGCCTACGCCCCGGGCGGCTCCCTGCCCGCCACTGCGGAACTGGAAGCCCTCCTGCGCCGGCTGGGCCTTTCCGACGCCTCCATCCGCGTGCTTCTGGAGGACGTGGCCTACCTGCGCGCCCTCGATCACCGCTAGCCCCCAGCCCGGCCCGGCCCGCCCGTGGACACCCGATCCTGACAGGAAACACCCCCTTTTCCTCCCGGATGCCGGCTTTTTGTGGTCTTGTCATGCGCCGTACGAACTAGTACATCCAAAGTAGATGAGTGGGACGGCAGCGCGAAAAGGGGCGAACAGCGTGCTTGAACCTCCTCTTCCCCCTTTGGCGGAGGATCCGCGGGCGGCCGGCGAGGCCCTGCCCGCCGCGGTGCGGGCCGGCATTGCGGCCGCCGCCCTGGTGGGGGCTTTGTCGGACCCGCCACATGCGACGGCGGCCCTGATCATCGCGCTGGCGGCCGCCCTGGACCTGGCCGCCGGGCTGATCCGCCGTTCGCTCCGGCCCCGCCCGGCGGCGGCTCTTTACCGCGATGGGCTCTACGCCCTCGGCTTCTACCTGGCCTACCTGCACAACTTCCGAGTGGCGGCCCTGCTGCTGTGGCCGGTGGTCGTGGTGGAAGCCCTGGTGGTGCAGGGCCCGCGGGTATGGCCCCGGCTGCTGGCCGCCGGCCTGGCGGGCCTGGGCCTGCGCGTGCTGATGGCCTGGCACGGCCGCCCCGCCGGCTACTTGGGCCATCCCGCCTGGGTGGCGGCGGTGCTGCTGGCCCTGGCGGGGGCGGTGTGGGCCGGCCGCAACCTCTGGCGCCAGCGGGAGCTTGACGCCACCGTGGCCGCCCGCCGCCGCCAGGTGCGGGAGGCCATGCAGCTGGTCATTGGCCGCCTGCTGGCCGCCAACGGCATCGCCCGCGAAGGGGCGGAGGCCGAGGGGGTGCCGGCCCTCCTGGATGCGGTCTGCGAGCAGATCGGCGACCGGGCCCGCTGCGCGGAAGCTGCGGACCGCTTGGCCCGGCTGGTGGAGGAGGAACACCTCCGCCGCACCCTGCTGACCGACCGCGAACGGGAGATCCTGCCCTGGCTGGCCACCGGCCTCAGCTACCAGACCATCGCCCAGCGGCTGGTAGTCTCCCCCGGCACCGTGCGCGCCCACGCCGCCGCCATCATGCGCAAGGCCGGCACCCACACCCGGGCCGAAACCGTAGAATGGGCCCGGCGCCTGCGCCTGTTGGAGGACGACCCCGTCGGCTAGCCCCGCCCCGCCAGGCGGGCCAGCGCCGCCCCCAAGGGCGGGCGCGCCACCCCCCGCTCGGTGACGATGGCGGTGATGAGGTCGTGCGGCGTCACGTCGAAGGCGGGATTGTAGACCTTCACCCCCGGCGGGGCGATGCGGCGGCCCAGGCCCTCGGTCACCTCCTCCGGCGGCCGCTCCTCAATGGGGATAGCCCGCCCGTCGGGCAGGGCGAAGTCCACCGTGGACAAGGGGGCGGCCACATAAAAGGGGACCCCGAAATAGCGGGCCATGAGGGCCACCCCCAGGGTCCCGATCTTGTTGGCCGTATCCCCGTTGGCGGCAATGCGGTCGGCCCCTACGATGACGGCGTCCACCTTCCCCTGCTGCAGGACGCTGGCGGCCATGTCGTCACAGATGAGGGTGGTGTCCACCCCCAGGCGCGCCAGCTCCCAGGCGGTGAGGCGGGCCCCCTGCAATACCGGTCGGGTCTCGTCGGCGTAGACCCGGAAACGGCGCCCGCGTTCCACCCCCAGGTAGATGGGGGCCAGCGCGGTGCCGTAGCGGCTGGTCGCCAGCTGCCCCGCGTTGCAGTGGGTCAGGATGCCGGCCTCCCCCTCGGGCAGCAGGGCCAGCAGGTGCTCGCCCATGGCCCGGCCCGCCGCCTCATCCTCGGCCTGGATGGCCGCCGCCTCCGCCGCCAGGGCAGCCCGGACCGCCGCCGGCCCGCCCGCGCCGGCCGCCCGGGCCCGCGCCAGCATGCGGGTCAGGGCCCAGCTCAGGTTGACGGCGGTGGGACGGGCGGTGGCCAGCTCCGCCGCCACCGCCTCCAGCTCCGCCACCAGCGCCGGCCCGTCGGGGGCGGCACTGCCCTCCGCCGCCAGCACCAGGCCCCAGGCCGCCACCAGCCCGATGGCGGGCGCCCCCCGCACCATCAGGTCGCGAATGGCCTGAAACACATCCCCCGGGCTCTCCAGGGCTACATAGACCTCCTCCAGGGGCAGCCGGCGCTGGTCCAGGATGACCAGGCGCCCCTCCTGCCAACGCACGCTGAACCAGGTCGCGGGAGCGGGGACGGTCTGCATGGCTTCCCTCCACACCGGATTCGTGCGGTACCGGACCGCCGTCCACAGCATAGCACGCCGGGGCCGCGACCCGGGTGCAGCGGGAACTGCACCCGGGATGGCGCCGGCCGGCCCCGCCGGCCCCCGGCCGGTGCGGCTTCCGCCCGTGGGCAGTCGCGCCCGCCCCGGCTATGCTGGCGCCAGACGGGCCGCCCCTAGCGGCCGCAAGGGGAGGGTAGGCCAATGAGCGACCGGGTGCTCGACGTGCGCGGCTTCGGGTGAGCCCCCCCGATCATCGCCGCACGGGAGGCGATGCGCCGGCTGGATGCCGGTGGGACCCTGACGATCCTGACCGACCGCTCGGCAGTGGCCGCCGACCTCCAGGCCTGGGCGCGGATGGTGGCGGTGGAGGTGACCGGGGTGGAGGAAGGCCCCGGGGGCTGGGCGGTGCGCCTGCGGCGCGGGCCCGGCAGCCGGCTGGGGGGCCGCGGTCTTGACGGCGACCGGGTAGCCGGTATCCGGCTGTTTTAAGGCCCCGTGGCCTCCGGCGGCACCACCGTGGCCTCCAGCACCAGCGCCGCCACGGTGTTCATCAGCGCCAGGGCCTCCAGCCCCGGCGGGGCGGCGGTAAGGAGGCCCGGGTTGGCCACCAGCACCGCCAGGGCCTGGGCGCGGGATACCGCCACGTTGAGGCGGTTGAGACTGAAGAGGAACTCCGCCCCCCGCGGCAGGTCCTCCAGGGAGGAGGCAGCCAGGCTGTAGAGGACCACCGGGGCCTCCTGGCCCTGGAACTTGTCCACCGTGCCCACCCGCGCCCCCGGCGGCAGGAGGTGCTGGAGCAGGGTGACCTGGGCGTTGAAGGGGGCCACCACCAGCACATCCTCGGGTCCCAGGCGGCGCAGGCGTCCGCTGCGGCCCCGCCAGGGCCGTCCCACCAGCGCCTGCCAGAGGCGGGCCACCACTTCCCCCTCCTCGGGGGAGGCGGTGCGGCGGCCATGGTGGGCAACCGGCACAAAGCGGAGCCCGGTGCCCGCCCAGGGTTTCCCGCCGCCCACCGCCTGCCCGGCGCAGGCGGGATGGGCGCGCAGCCGGCCCTCGTATACCCAGCGGGAAAGGAAGCCGGCCAGGTCGGGATGCAGGCGCCGGCTCTCGTCCAGAAAGATGCCCCGCTCCGGCGGCACGATGGGCCGCCCCTCCAGCAGGTGCTCCAGCACCGACACCGCCGCCCCCGGCGGATGCGAACCCTGCACCGGCTGGTTGAGCTGACGGGGGTCCCCCAGCAGGATGAGGGCATCCGCCGCCTGTCCGGCCGCCAGGGCGTCGGCGAGGCTGAGCTGGCCGGCTTCGTCCATCACCAGCACATCCAGCTTCCCCGTCAGCGCCCGGCGCGCGAACAGCCAGGCGGTCCCGCCTACCAGCACCGGCTGCCGGTCCCGAAGCGCCCGCTCCACCCGGCGGGCTGCGGTCACCACCTGCAGGTCCGGCACCCGCGCCGCCTGCCCGGGACCGCTTACCTTCTGCAGCATGGGTACGGACAGCCCGGCCCCGGCAGCCGCGGCCGCCACCCCCTCCAACAGATGGGCCACCACCTGGTGGCTGTGCGCCATCACCCCCACCCGCCGCCCCGCCCGCAGCAGGTCCACCACCAGCGCGGCCCCGGTCCAGGTCTTGCCGGTGCCCGGCGGCCCCTGCACCACCAGGTAGGAGTGATCCAGCAGCAGGGCCAGCCGGCGGGCTGCCGCCTGCGGGCTCTCCCCCGGCTGCAGCAGGGGCTGCCCGGGCACCAGGCCCCGGAAGCGCGGCTCCTGCCGGGTCAGCACCGCCCACAACGCCGGGTGGCGGCGGGCCAGGTCCCCGCCGGCGGCGGCCAGCCCGGCCAGGGCCTCCGCCAGCACCCGGAAGAGGTGCCCCTCCTCCCCGGCGGTCCGGGACACCTGCGCGGGGGCGTTCAGTCGACCCCACCATACGGCCGTCACCCGCACCCCGCCGTCAGCCCCCGGCTGCTCCTCCACCCCCGCCCCCAGGTCTCCGGGCGCGGGCGCCGGCAGCCGGGCCAAGCCGCGCCCGGGCTCCGCCGGCAGCACCACCGTCACCGGGGAGCCGCGGCGGCGGGCCTCCAGCTGCAGGCGGGCCTGTAGGCGCAACCGCTCCAGGGTGGCCCGGCCCAGGCCGGGCACCCGCGTCTCCGGCCCGCTGGCCGCCAGGCCGGCCACGGTGCGGATGCCGGCCACCTCCAGGAGCCGGATCTGGCGGGGGCGGATGCCGGCCACCAGGCTCAGGTGGTCATCCCCCTCCCGCCGCGCCCGGCAGGCCGCCTGCCAAGGGCAGGCAGCACAGGCCGCCACCGGGTGGGGATAGGGCTCCTCCCCCGCGGCCAGGAAGGCCTCCAACCGCTGGCGGGCCCAGTGAACGAAGGCGCGGCCCCGAGCGGGATCGAAGTCCACCTCCCCGCCGCCCGCCCCGGCCAGACGGATGGCGGGCTCCGCCCCTTGCAGCGCCGTCAGCAGGGGCAGCCCGGCCAGGGCGGTCAGCAGGCCGTCCACCAGATCCCGCCCGTCCGCCGCCGCCACCCGCGGCCGGTAGCGGAAGGACCCCAGGCGGGAAGCGCCGGCCTCCCGTTCCAAGCAGGGAAAACGGGCCGTCAGCCGGCCGTCCGTCAGCACCGCCTCCTCCACCACCGCCGCCCCCGCCTGCAGGCGGGCACGGGTCTCCGCCGCCCGGGCCGCCAGCTCCGGCCCCGCCGGATGCCTCCCGGCCCGGCGGTCCAGGTAGACCCGCCGGGGACAGTGCAGAAACCGCGCCAGCTCCTCCGCCTGCCAGATCGGGTTGGCTCCCATGCCGGCCGCCCCCTTTCCCTGCCTGTCCCTGGTTCATCTCGTACCACGAACCGACCGCGGGGACATCCCCTTCGCTACCGCCGCATCCCCTATTGGCGACGGGAAAGGGCCCGGAAAAGGATGCCGTCCCTCAAAGGCGAATGCTTCCGGTAAGTCCCCGCGGAACGGGCAACCAGGGGTGCAGGCCGCCGGGGCCCCCGGCCCCGCAGCCAGGCGCGTCACGGAAAGGAGGCGTCGCCCATGACGGACATCCGGGAGGAGATTGCGGTGGTGTTTCAGCCGGTGGTGGACCTGTGGTCGGGACGGGTCTTGGGCCACGAAGCCCTAGCCCGCCGCCGGGGGCGGGAGGCGGACGGGTTCCTGCCCCTGAAACGGGCCGCGCAGCGGGCCCGCCAGCTGCCGGCGGTGCTGGAGGAGGCGCAGCGCCTGGCGCTGCAGGCAGCCCCCGCCCGCCCGGGGGGCACCCTGCTGTTCCTGAACGTCAATCCCGCCCTCTTCACCGCCCTGCTGACCGAGGGGCTGCCGGCCGGGCTCGCCTGGCGCGACCTGGTGCTGGAGATCCCGGAGTCGGAAGCCGACTTCGCCACCTGGGCCGACCGGGCCCGCCAGGCCCGGAAGCTGGGGGCCGCCGTCGCCCTCGACGACTGGGGGGTCGGGCAGGCCGACCCCCTGCGCCTGCTGCGGCTGGAACCGGAGTGGATCAAGATCGACCGGGCCCTGGTCCAGGGCGTCGGCCACGATCCCGCCGCCGACCGCCTGTTGGAGCTGCTGGTGCGGTGGACCGCCCCGACGGCGGTGCGGCTAGTGGCGGAAGGGGTGGAACTGCCCGCCCAGGCGGAAACCCTGCTCCGGCTCGGCATCCGCTACGGGCAGGGCTTCGGGCTGGCGGCGCCGGAGGCCGGGTGGCGGACCTACGTTCCCGTCCCCGACCCCGACGGCCACCGCTTGGCCGGGCTCCACCACCGCCCCCTGGCGCAGGCGGTGGCGGAATCCCTCCGCGACGCCCGCCTCTCCCGCCTGGAGTCCCGTCAGGAACTCCTGGCGGGCGCGATGGAACCCGCCCTCGACGCCTTTCTGGCCCGTCTGACCGAGCCGCCGTTCAACGCCGTGGTCACCGATGCCGCCACCGCCCGGGAGCTACGGACCGCCGTCCGGGCCCACCTGGGCAACCTCCTGCGGGGTCGGCTGGACATCAGCGACGTGCGAGCGGCGGAACGCGTGGCGACGGTGCATCAGGCCTGGGGCGTCAACCTGGCCTGGTATGTCTCCGCCCACCGCCGCCTCACGGCCGACCTCGCCCGCCAGCTCCGGGCCACCGGCGGGGAGGACCTGGTCCCCATTGTCGAGGACGTAATGGCCTGGGACCTCGACCAGACCGTGGACGCCACCCAACAGCTACTGGATATCGACCCCGTCACCGGCGTGCTCACGCGGGGGGCCTTCTGGGCCCGGGCCACCCATGAACTGGGCACCGCCCGCCACGAAGGGCGTCCTTTCTGCCTGGGAGTGCTGGCGCTGGATGGCCTGGAGGCCGTGGCTGCCGCCCGCGGGCAACGGGCCGCCGACCACCTCCTAGGGGAAGTCGGGCGCACCCTGTCCGGCTGGCTGGCCCGGGGAGTGCTGGTCGGCCGCCTGAGCGGCGCCGGTTTCGGCGTGGTGCTGCCGCTGCCGCCGGCCCGGGCCCGGCGGCAGCTGACCGGGGCGGTCCAGGCCCTGGCCGCCACCACCCCGGTCCTGCACGTCCGCTGGGGCCTGGCGGCGCTGGGCAACGGGCACGACCTGGATAGCCTCTACGCTCAGGCCGACACCCGCGCCCTGGCCAACGGCCAGGCGCGGCGCACAGCCGAGTCCTAACCACATCCGGCCCCCGGCGCCGGCCACCGAGGGCCCTCCTCGCTTACTCCGGTAGTCACCGCCCCTACCGTGCATACGTATACCTGAGGGAAGGCTGCGGGAAGGGCGCACGGAAGGAGGCACCGGGGTGGGGCAGGCCTGCCACATCACCATCATCCGGCCGCCAGGCTATGTCCACGCCGACGCCTTCGCCGAGGTGGCCGACCTGCTGGAGGGCGGCCTCCGCCGCTTGGATGTGGCAGTCACCCGGGGGGAGAACCGGCTGCCGCCAGGCATGCCCGTCATCCTGCTGGGGGCGCAGCTGCTGCCAGATCCCCTCATTGCCCGCCTGCCTCCGACCGCCATTGTCTACAACCTGGAGCAGCTGGACCCCGCCTCGGTTTGGTTCCGGCGCACCCTGGCCGTGGCCGCCACCCGCCCGGTGTGGGACTACAGCCGCGAGAACCTCCGCCGCCTGGCTGGCTATACCCCGGCTCTCCGCGTCCGCCACGTACCCCTGGGCTACGTACCCGAACTGACCCGCATCCCCGTCTGCCCTGACCCGGACATCGATGTCCTTTTCTACGGCTCCTTGAACCCGCGCCGGATGGCAGTGCTGGAAGCCCTGCGCCGCAACGGCCTGCGGGTAGCGCAGCTCTTCGGGGTGTATGGGACGGCCCGCGACGCCGTGATCGCCCGCAGCAAGGTGGTACTCAACGTCCACTATTACCCCGCCGCCATCTTCGAGTTCGTGCGGGTGTTCTACCTCCTGGCCAACCGCAAGGCGGTGGTGTCGGAAGTGAGCGCACCCGCCGACCTCGACCCCGACCTCCGGGGGGCGGTGCGCTTCGCGCGTTACGAGGACCTGGTGGATGCGGTGCGGGAACTGGTGGACCACCCCCCTGCCCGGCGGCGTCGGGAGGAAGCCGGCCTGGCCGTCATGCAAGCCCGGGATGAGGCCGCCATCCTCCGCCAGGCCCTGGCCCTACCGCCCGGCCGCGCTTAAACCCGCTTCCGGCAGGCATTCCGCGCCCGGTGGCGAATCCTGTCGGGGAAACGATGACCGCGGCAGGAGGCTGGGACAACGCCATGCGCGTCCTCATTCAAGGCTCCTTCTTCCAGGAGGGCAGTTACGGTATGGTCAACCGGGACCTGGCCCGGGCCCTGCTGGCCACCGCACCGGCCGGCGCGGCAGTGGCGGTAGAGGCCTGGGAGGGCACCCCGCCCGCCGACCTGCCCCGGCGCACCCCCGCCTGGGGAGCGGCCGACGTCACCATCCGCCAGATCTGGCCGCCGGTCTGGGACCGGCCGCCGCATGGCCGGCTGGTGGTCATCCAGCCCTGGGAGAGCGGGCCGGTGCCGGCAGCCTGGGTAGGACCTGCCCGGCAGGCGGACACCATCTGGGTGCCCTCCCTGGCCTGCAAGGCGGGGTGGGTGCAGAGCGGCCTGGACCCGGACCGCATCCGGGTAGTCCCCAACGGCATCCCGCAGACGGCCGCCCGCTTGCTGCCCCCCGCGCCGGGGCCGGCCCGCTTTCTCTTTCTCGGCGGTCCCATCTACCGCAAGGGGATCGACATCCTGGTGGACGCCTTCGACCGCGCCTTCGGCGGGGAGCCGTCGGCGCCGGCGGAGCTGGTGCTGAAGGTTACCGGCCTCGACACCTTCTATGCCGGCCAAAGTCTGCTGCCCCAGCTGGAGCAGCGCTATCCCCGCATCTGGCCCCGCGTCCGGGTGCTGGACCGCTTTCTTCCTCCCGCCGAACGGGATGCCCTCCTGCAACAGGCATCGGCGCTGGTGCTGCCCTACCGGGGGGAGGGGTTCGGGCTGCCGGTGCTGGAGGCCATGGCAGCCGGGACCCTGGTGGTGACCAGCGCCCGCGGCGCCACCCGCGACTTCGCCACCCCCGACACCGCGCTCCTGATCCCTGGACACCTCCGGTATTTCACCCGCAGCGGCGACGAGTGGCTGGCCGCCTTGGGTTACCTCTTCGAACCCGACCCCGCCGCACTGGCCCGCCTCCTGCAGGAGGTGGCCCGCGACCCCGGGCGCTACACCCCCCTCCGCGAACGGGCTCTGGCCACCGCCCGCCATTACTTGTGGCCCGCGGTGGGCCGGCTGGCCTGGGAAGCACTGGGAGACCTCGCCGAGGGGCGTCCCCCGCGCGACCCGGTCTCAGAGGCGAACCGGGCCGTGGACGCCGCCCTCGCCGATGGTGAAACCGGCCGGCTGGTGGAGGCGGTCTCCCGCCTGGTGGCGGTGGAGGACCCCGGCTCGGCGCTGCGCCTGCTGGAGTGGCACGCCCGGCGTTCCGGCCAGCAGCCCCTGGCCCTGGCCCGGTTGAGCGACCAGATGGCCCAGGCCGCCGCCCGCGAACCCGACCGCTGGGCGCGCAGCCCCCACCGCCTGCGGGTGGAGGCGGCCCTGGCCCCCCGCCGCCCGGGCCCTCCCGCACCCTCCGCGCCCGCCTGGCGGCCCTGCGCCGGAGTCTGCCGCAGCTCCTCAGCGGCTGCCGCCAGGTGTGGCTCCTCACCAGCGACCCCGCGCGCCTGGGCCCTGTGCTGGCGGAGGTCCTGCCCCGGGTGACGGTGCTACCGCTTACCGGCCCAGAAGGCGGCGGACGCGATCGGCCACCCGAGCCCGCCGACGGTTTGGTGGTGGACCTGGGCCCGGAACCGGTCCCCCTCGCCCGGACGGCGGCGCTGGCGGCCGCCCTGCCCCCCGAGGCGCCGGTACTGGTCTACGCTGAGGAACCGGATCCGCCCCTCGAGGACGCCTGGCAGCAGGGCCCCGGCGCCCGCCGCTGGGCCCGGTGGCGCCGGGCCCTGGACGCGGCCGGGGTGGCCCTGGTACCGGGCATCACCCAGGCCGTCAGTTGGGAAGGCCGGGTCCTGGCGGCGGTGGTCTTCGGCCAGCGGCTGCCCGCCGTTCCGGCCGGATCCACTCCCGCCGTCCCGCCTCGGATCGCCTGGGTGGGGCTCTTCCAATCCGCGGCCGACTGGGGGACCGATGCCCGCACCCTGTCCGCGGGCCCGCTCCCGGTCGGATACCACCTGCTGCGGGTGGACGCTGCGGCCCGGCCGGAGGGGCCGGGGGAGAACGCCCTCGACCTGGCCGACCCTTGGACCCCGCCGCCGGACCCCCCGGCGGTATCCATCACCCATCTGCCCTGGACCCTGCTCCACACCGGCACCGGTTGGGGGGGCCGCCTGCGCATCGCCCGCACCGCCCTCATCGCCGGTCCGGTGGCGGGCACCGGCCGCCTGGCGGCCTTCGACCGGGTGTGGGTCCCCTCCCCCTTTGTGCGCAACCTCCTGCTGGAATCCGGCCTGGAGGCCGGCCGGGTGGCCGTGCTGCCCCCCGGGATCCTGCTACCCGCCGGCCCCCGGCCCCCGGCCTCCCGGGCGGCCGTTCACGCTACTGGCAGTGCTCACCTGGGAGGAGCGCCACGACCCCGCCACCCTCTTGGCCGGGTTCGCGGCCGCCTTTCCCGGGCGGGAGGACGTGCGCCTGGTCATCTACAGCCCCGGCCTCGCCCCCGACCGCTACGCGCACTGGCTCAAGGGACGCGGCCTGGAGGCCCTGCTGGGGGACCGCCGCATCACCCTCCTCACCCGGCCTCTCCCGCCGGCCGACCTGGGCTCCCAGTACGAGGCCGCCGACCTCTTCGCGCTGCCCACCCGCGGCGACGGCCTGGGTCTGGGCTTTCTGGAAGCCCTGGCCCGCCGCACCCCGGTGGTGGCCCCCGACCAGGGGGGCCAGGCGGCCTTCCTCACCGCCGCCAACGCCTTTCTGGTCCCCGCCCGACGGGAGCCGGTACCAGGCCAGGCCGGAGAGCCGGCCTACGCCGGGGCCTACTGGTACCAGGTCGATTTCGAGGCCTGGGTGGAGACCCTGCGGCAGGCGGCAGCCTCGGAAACAGACCGGCAGGCGCGGGCGGAAGCCGGCTGGCACACGGCCCAGCAGTACACCCGGGAAGCCGCCTACCGGCGGCTGGCGCAGGAATGGCAGCAGCTGGGGCTGCCCGTGCCGGCCTCCCCACCGCCGGCTCCAGCGCAGAAGGGAGTCCGTCATGCCCCCTGAAGCGGCCGCTGCCCGCCTGCACATGGATGTCCGGCTCCCGGGCTTCCCCCTGGCCCAGTGGCTGGTGGCCCGGCTGGCACGGGAACTCCGAACCCGCTGCCCGGAGCTGGCGGCACTCCCGGCGGCAGGGACCGCCCCCATCCATCTCCGCGCCGCCTGGCCGCCCGACTGGTCCCGTCCCCCCGCCCCGGGCCGGTTGGTGGTGCTCCAGCCGTGGGGCCTCGGCCCAGTGCCTGACCGCTGGCTGTGGGGCGCCCAGCAGGCCGACGCCATCTGGGTCCCCCTGCTGACGGCCAAGCTAGCCTGGGTGCAAAGCGGGCTGGATCCCCGCCGGGTGCAGGTAGTGCCGTGGGGTCTCCCTGCCCTGACAGCAGCCGCTCCCCCCGCCCGCCGAATCCTGTTCCTGGGACCGCCCGATGCCATGGCGGGCTGGGAGGACCTTCTGGCCTCCGTGCGTGGATGGCGGGTGCCTGTCTACCGGCTGGACCCCGGCGACCTGCCCGACCGCTGGCCGGAACCACCGGGGGCCCGTCCGGGCACCCGTCCCCTGGCCGGCCTGCGTGCGCTCCTGCACCGGGGCGGCCTGGTAGTCAGTCCCCATCACACTGCTTCCTTCGCCTACGCCGCCGCCCTGGCGGCCGCTGCCGGCCTGCCGGTGCTGGCCAGCGACTGGGGCGGGCCCCGGGAGTGGGACCTCGCCCCCGCCTGGCGGCTCCCCGGCCGAATCGCCCTGCTGCCCCCGACCACGGGCCACGACCTCTGGCCGCTGGCAGGGGCCGGGTATACGTTCCGCCCCGACCCAGAAGCCCTGCGCAACCAGCTGGCGGACTTCCTGGCCCGGCCCGCGTCCTGGACCGAAGCCGCCCGCACCCGGGCCGCGGCCCTGGCGGATGGCCATGGCTGGGAAACCGCCGGGGAACAGGCCCGGCTGGCCTTGGCCCGCCTGGGCGTATGCCCGTCCCCGGCTGTGTCCCCGGACCCGGACGCATTGGATCGGGCCGCCCGGGCCCTCGACACCCTGACTGCCGGCGAGGACCCCCAGCGGCTACTGGAAGCGGTAGAGATCCTCGCTGCGGTCGGCGACCGGGTCAGCGCTGCCCTGCTGGCGCGCTGGCTGGCGTACCGCCTGCCGCCGGCGCGGAAGGGCCTCCTGACCCTGGCCGCCGGCCTCGAGAACCGTGAGGGGAATCCGCCCGATCTCTGGGAAAGTGGTTACTTCCGCCGCCAGGTCCGGCGCCTGCTGGCGGATGGGCTCCGTACGGCCGGTGCCGGCCTGGTGCTCACCCGCCCTGCCCTACCGGAACCGGCGGTATCGGTCATCATCCCTCAGTACGGGCAGGCCGCCCTCACCGCCCGGTGCCTGGAGGATATCGACCGTGTCCTGCGGCCCCGCCATGCGCTGGAGGTGATCGTGGTGGACGACGGGTCACCCGACCCTGCCGCCCGCACCATCGCCGACGCCTTCGGCAGCTGGGTCACGGTGGTCGCCGTCCCCGTCAACAGCGGCTTCGCCGTGGCCTGTAACCTGGGGGCCGCCCACGCGCGAGGCCGTTACTTGGTGTTCCTCAATAACGACACCCGTACCACCGGGGACTGGCTGACTCCTCTCCTGGCGGCGGCCGAGCGGGATCCCCGGGTAGCGGTGGTAGGGGCCCGCCTCTGGTACCCCGACGGCACCCTGCAGCACGGCGGGGTAGAGTTCTACGCCCCCGGCATGGCGCCCTTGGCGCCGGCCCACCGCCAGCCGCCGGCGGGCGGCGGTCCCGACCCCACCCAAGTGTCGGGACCGGTGCCGGCCGTCACCGGGGCCTGCATGCTGCTGCCACGGGCACGCTTTCAGGAGCTGGGCGGGTTTGACGAACAGTTCCTGCTGTCCTACGAGGACACCGACCTCTGCCTGGCCGCCACCGAGCGGGGCTATCGCGTCTGGTATGCCGCCGACGCCCAGCTCATTCATGCCGAGAGCCGCACCCGAGCCCTCACCCCCTTGCGCCATGCCCGCGACCTGCGCAACCTGCTGGCCCTGCAACGCAAGTGGCTGCCCCGGCTGGCCACCCTGCCCGGCCTGGCCCCGCCCCGGCCCCGCGGTGCGGGGTCCCGCATCGTCTTCCGGCTGCAGGCCGATAATGCCTTGCTGCCGGCCTATCAGACCCTGGTGGCGGCCACCCGCCTCTGGGAGGACGGCGACCTCCTGATCCTGGACGCCGGGACGTCGGCAGACGGGACCGCCGACCTCTTCCGCCTTGCCCGCCACTATCGGCCCGACCAGGTCCGCCTGGCGGGAAGGGACTGTGATGCGATCCCTTCCCACGCCGTGCAGGTGGAAGTGCACCTGGACCTGCCGGCTAGCCTGGGTTTGAGTGCCCTTTGGCGGCAGGCCCGGCGCCTGCCGCCCGGCAGCCGTTTAGAAGCGGAACCCCCCCAGGGGCCGGCCGCTCCCCGCCGCCGGTGGCACCGGACCTAACACCCCCGGGCAGCTCCGCGGCCGGGAAGGCAACGGACCCTCCCACGGGCGGGAGGAGAGAGGAGAAAACGATGCAGTTGGCCTCATTTCGGCAGATCCTGCCGCTCTTTTCGGACGTCCCTGTCCGCCTGGATTGGCTGATCCGGTACGAGCCGGTGGTGGCGTTCCTAGTTTGGCAGGACCTGCTGGGAACCCGCATCATCGATTTCGGTAGCGGTGATACCGGCCTGGGCGGGGTCCTTAATCTTCCCTTCATCGGGGTCGACACCGTGTTTCACCACCCGCCGCCACCCCAGATGGCCCGGATGACCTGGGAGGCCTTCCGGCAGCAGGAGGTGGATGCCGACGTGGTCATCGCCCTGGATGTGTTCGAGCATCTGCCCTGGCCGGAACGTGCGGACGTGGCGGCACTCCTGAGCCGTCGCGCCCGGCGTTTCCTGCTGGTTTCCTATCCGGCCGGCCCGGTCGCGCAGGAGCTGGACGCCGCGACCTTTCTCCTCACCTATCCCCAGGTGCCGGATTGGCTCTGGCAGCACTTCCGGCACGCATTGCCGGCAGACGAGGTACCAGGGTTCACCCTACAAAAGTTTCATGAGGAGCCGCACGAGCCGGCTCTCCTGCACCTGCTTTCCGCCACCAATCCGACCCTGGTGCGGGACCCGGTGCTCAAAGCCCGGATCCTGGATTGGGCCAACCGCCTCCGGGCAGATACTCGCCCAGGCGCCTCCGCCTACCGGCGCCTGGTCTTTTACCGCCGAACGGCCCCAGGAGGTGAAGGCGCATGATTTCCGTCATCATCCCCGCCTTTAACGCCGGCCCCTGGATTACCGCCTGCCTTGACAGTGTGTGGCCCTGGGAAGAGGCGGAGATTGTGATCGTGGACGATGCTTCGGTTGACGACACCGCCGCCCGGCTAGAGGCCTACCTGGCATCCCGTCCCCGCGAGGGCGTAACCCTCCTCCGGAATGCGGACAACCTGGGCCCTGCTGCTGCGCGCAACCGCGGGATCGCCGCCGCTCGCGGCGACTGGGTCCTGTTTCTGGACGCGGACAATTGGGTACTGCCGGCCATCCGGCCCTTCTCCCGCACCTTGGACAGCCAGCAGGCCCCGATGGTGTTCTCGGAAATGCTGGTGGCCGAAGGCAGTACCCTCACCGGGGCTTGGTACTACCGGGATGTCCAGCGCCTGGACCCGGCGGCACTGCTGGCCAGCCAACCGGAAGTCATCTTGCTCCGCAACTACATCGACGTGTTTGCCTTCGTAGCCCGTCCGGTGCTGGACCTGGAGCGCTTCGATGCAGCCGTCTTGCCCGGGCTCGAGGACTGGGACCTGTGGGTGCGGCTGTTGTTACGAGGCATCCGTCCGCGCTTTGTGCCCGAACCGTTAGGGGTGTACCGGATTCGGGACGGGTCGCTGACCATCCGGCAGCAGGCGGATATCCACCTCCAATCCGCCCGCCACCTGCAGCTATGGGCCCGGAACCTAGGCCGGGCTGAGGGGCAGCCCGAAATGCAGGCCGCCATCGCTGTTGCCGTAGCCCGCCAGTGTCGGCGCCTCCTGGAGGAAGGGTAACGCCGACCGGTCAGCCAGCAGGACTTTCGGATCCCGGCCCGAATAGGGTATGGGAGGCAAACGGAGTCCGGAGGGAGGGAACCAGCATGCGCCAAGAACCCCTCCGGGGCCTCCTGCTGGCCGGTGGCACCGGCTCCCGGCTGCGGCCCCTCACCTATACCGGGGCCAAGCAGCTCCTGCCGGTGGCCAACAAGCCCATCCTCTTCTACGTGGTGGAGGCCATGGTCGCGGCCGGGGTGCGGGAGATTGCGGTGGTGGTGGGGGACACGCGGGCGGAGGTGGAGGCCGCACTGGGCGACGGCCGCCGCTTCGGGGCCACCCTGACCTATGTGCCCCAGGCCCGCCCCCTGGGCCTGGCCGATGCCGTGCGCACCGCGCAGCCGGTGCTGGGCGACGCCCCCTTCCTGATGGTGCTGGGCGACAACCTCCTCCGCGGCGGCTACGGCTCCCTGGTCGAGCGCTTCCGCGCCGGCCCCTGGGCGGCTGCCATCCTGGTTAGCCCGGTGGACCGCCCCCAGGCCTTCGGGGTGGCGGTGCTGGACCCCGCCGGCCGGGTGGTCCGCCTGGTGGAAAAGCCCCGGGACCCGCCCTCGCGCCTGGCCCTGGTGGGCGCCTACTGCTTCGACCCCCTGGTGCACACCGTGATTGCCGACCTGCAGCCGTCCCCCCGGGGTGAATATGAAATCACCGACGCCATCCAGGGCCTGGTCGACCGGGGCCTGCCCGTGGATGCGGCGGTGGTAGAGGGCTGGTGGAAGGACACCGGCCGGCCGGAGGACATCCTGGAGGCCAACCGCCTGGTCCTGGAGGACCGCACGGAATTCCGGCTGGAGGGGACGGTCAGCGCCGACAGCCAGGTGACCGGACGGGTAGCCCTGGGCCCCGGTAGCCGGGTGGTGGACAGCGTCCTCCGCGGGCCTGCGGTGCTGGGCGCGGACGTGGTGGTGGAGCACGCCTATATCGGGCCCTACACCGCCCTCGGCGACGGCTGTGTGCTCCGCAACAGCGAAATCGAGCACAGCGTGGTCCTGCCCGGCTGCCGCATCGAGGACGTCCCTGCCCGCATTGACCAGAGCCTCTTGGGCCGGGACGTGGTCCTCACCGGCCGGCCCCATCGCCCGCGGGCGGTGCGGCTGGTGCTGGGCGACCGCAGCCAGGCTGAACTCTAATCCCCTTGCGAAAGGAGACCCGCCTCGCGTGAGCACCTTCGGCACCATTGCCGGGGTCCAGGTCAAACCCCTGGTCCGCCATCCCGACGACCGCGGCTTCTTCGAGGAGGTGGTGCGGGCCGACGAGGGCCTGCTGTCCCGTTTCGGCCAGCTGTCGGCAGCCTGGACCTATCCCGGCGTCATCAAGGCCTTCCACTGGCACGCCCGCCAGGAGGACCTCTGGTTCTTCCCGGTGGGGCATGCCCAGGTGGTGCTCTACGACCGCCGCCCCGGGTCCCCCACCCAGGGCGTGACCCAGGTGCTGTACGCCGGGGAGGACGTCCCGGTGGTCATCCGCATTCCTATCGGGGTGGCTCACGGCTACCGGGTGCTGGGGCCCACACCCCTCTGCATCGTGTACCTTACCACCGAGCCCTATAATCCCCAGGACCCCGATGAGCACCGCATCCCCTGGGATGACCCCGCCATCGGCTTCGACTGGCGCACCCAATTCCGGTAAGCCCGGCAAAGGAGCGGAACACACATGCGGTTGTTGGTCACCGGCGGGCTCGGATTCATCGGCAGTAATCTGGTGCGCTGGATCCTCCAGCAACACCCCGACGTCGAGCTGGTCAACGTGGATGCGGAGACCTATGCCGGCAACCCCGCCAACCTGGCGGACCTCCTGCCCCATCCCCGGTACCGCGGCGTCCGGGCGGACGTGGCGGACCGGGCAACCATGCGGGCCCTCTTCCACGACTGGCACCCGGAGGCGGTGGTCCACCTGGCGGCGGAATCCCATGTCGACCGGAGCCTCCAGGATGCCACCCCCTTCCTGCGCACCAACGTGGAGGGCACCCAGGTGCTGCTAGACGCCGCCCGGGAGACGGGGGTGGGGCGGTTTGTCTACGTGTCCACCGACGAGGTCTACGGCAGCCTGGGCCCGACGGGGGTGTTCACCGAGACCAGCCCCCTCGCCCCCCGCAGCCCCTATGCCGTGAGCAAGGCGGCGGGGGACCTGCTGGCCCAGGCGGCCTACCACACCTGGCGGCAGCCGGTGATCATCACCCGGTGTTCCAACAATTACGGGCCCTATCAGTATCCGGAGAAGTTCATCCCCCTGGTGATCCTGAACGCCCTCGAAGGCCAGCCCATCCCCCTGTACGGCGATGGCCAGCAGGTCCGGGACTGGATCCACGTAGAGGATCACGTGCGGGGCCTCTGGCCGGCGCTCACCCGCGGCACCCCGGGCCGAGTCTACAACCTGAGCGCCCGCAACGAACAGCCCAACCGGGCCGTGGCCGAGACCATCCTGGCGCTGCTGGGGGCGGATCCGGCCCTGCTCCGGACCGTACGGGACCGCCCCGGCCATGACCGCCGCTATGCCCTGGACCCCAGCCGAGCGGAACAGGAGCTGGGCTTCGCCCCCCGCATCCCCTGGCGGGAGGGCCTCCGGCAGACCATTGCCTGGTACCACCAGCACACTGCCTGGTGGCGCGCTATCCGGGAACGGGAGGACTACCAGAACTACTACCAACAGCAGTACGGCTAGCATGCCTCCGCTCTCATTGAAGCTGAGAGCCCCCCTCGAACCGCCTCTCCCCGCGCATGAACTCGCATGACCTTCACAAAACAACGCTCACGATCCAAGAGGGCCGGGTATCGGAACGGTAGCGAGGCTCGTGCCGGAAAAAGGTCTGGATCGTTTGCTTCGCGCTTTCGCGTTGTTACACACTGAGTTGCCGGGTGTACGTCTGGTTATGGTTGGCGATGGTCCCGAACGAGGCCAGTTAAAGAGGCTGGCCCAACATCTGCAAGTTGCGTCGTCCGTAGTCTTCGCGGGCCACCAGGACGACCCCAGGCCCTGGCTTGCGCGTATGCGGATATTCGTGCTTTCCTCAGTCAAGGAAGGTGCGCCCTATAGTGTGCTGGAGGCGATTGCGCTGGGGAGAATCATTTCAGCCACCGACGTCAGAACCGTGAAGGAGCAGCTGTGTGGGTATCCGGCGGCTTTGGTCGTGCCTCCTGATGATGTGAGAGGCCTCACGGTCAGCCTGAAGTTCGCACTACGGATTGGCTAGCCGAAGGGGCCCTTTCCGCCAATGCTCAGTAGTCAAGAGGCGTTGTACAGGTCCCTTGAAGTCTTCAGGATGGTGGTGTCGGGGTGGAACGGACCGGGAAAAGTCAAATGATCCGGGTGGCGATCGATGTTCGGGTACTAACCCACGACGCCTATCCCAGCGGAGTTGGCCAATACATAATTGGATTATTAAAGGCCCTTGCGTCGGTCCGTGAACGTATCACAGCGGTCCCTGTTGCAGATACGCGAGGTTTCTATCCGGACCATCTAAATCATCTATGGCCCCTGACCATTGTCCCGCCATTTCTGTCGCTTCCCTGGCAACAGACGGCCTTACCAGCCTGGCTCGCGAAATTCCAATTGGATGCCTTCCTAGGGCCGGCTTTTGTCCTGCCTTGGTGGGGAAAGACGCCTTCGGCCGTTACGATTCACGACCTTACGCCTTTTCATCCAGAATGTGCTATGAATGAGGCTACCCGCCGATATCTGAAAACAATGATTCCATCAGCTATCCGCCGCGCGCATAAAGTTGTGACAGTGTCTCCGGATATAGCGGCAGAGGTGGTATCGCGGTTTAACATTAGGCCCACCAAGGTTACTGTAATTCCACCTGTGATCGAGTTGCCGGATGATATATCCCGCAAGCCGGATTGCCACCAACGGCTGATCCTTAGCCTGGCATCGGTGGAGCCTAGAAAAAATCTGGTTCGTCTTATCCAGGCATTTGACCAGTTCGCCACTCAGGTCGATGTTCCAGTAAAATTGGTCCTGGCGGGTAGACTTGGCGCAGATACTCGCCGAGTGGAGGATGCAATTGTCCAAGCTCGACACAAAGCGGACATCGTACTCGCCGGGTATGTCCCGGAAACGGAGAAACTGGCCTTGCTCAACCGGGCTTCTGTCGTGGTGTCAACTTCTTTGTATGAAGGATTTCTGATGCCTGTTGTAGAGGCCATGCAGGCTGGAGTACCCGTTTTGTCTCATCGAGTTGGCATTTTAAAAAACGCTCCTCCCGGCAGTTACTATTGTTTGCAGGACACCGCTAGCATCCAGGAAATAGTGTCGGGCCTTAAGCTGGCTGTTACATGCTATGAAGGCCAGATGAAGATGACCCACGTGGCCCGGCAGTGGGCCTCCCAATTTAAAACGCGACCAGTCGGGGATCTGCTTGCGACAATGTTTGAGGAAATTGTTTCGTCGGCAAGAGATCGACCCGGACGATGAGTTAGTTCAGCGTTACTACTATTAAAGGTAGTTGGCACCATAAGTACCGGGATTTCAGCAGTTCTGAGAATACGGGAGGTTAAGCATGAAGATTTTGATGGGAGTGGTTAATTACAATCGCTTGAGTGACCTAAAGCTGCTGCTTCCACGTCTGCGGAAGATTCGAGACATGCATATTAAGAATGGAGCGGACATAGGGATTCTAGTTGTAGACAACGATTCCGAGTATCGTACACAAAAGTTTCTCAAAGAACAACGTGATATCGAAGTCCGATATTTACCCCGAAATGTCGGAGGAGCTGGGGGATTTGCTGCGCTTCAGTCAGAAGCGATACGGCGTCAGGTTGATTATTTGATGATGATGGATAATGACGCCCTTCCGGGTCGCACCTTTCTCCGACGCGCGGTAGAGTACATGGAACAGCAGCCATCCGTGGGCGTTGTAGGTGGTCAAGTTCTGGCCCGGGAAAACCTCGATAGAATAGTCGAATGTGGGGCCTATGTCTCCTACGACCCGCTAGGGGTTCGTCCTGCCTTTGTCGGCGATAAGCGGCGGCCTCCCGGAGAAGTTTATCAGCCCGAATACATTGCTACCCAGTGTGTCGTAGTCCGGGGATCATGTCTCGCGGACGCGGGTACCATGGATCCGGAGTATTTTCTCCACTGGGACGATATTGAATGGTCTTTTCGTATTCGTGAGCGTGGGTGGAAACTTCACATTCTTACATCGTGCGTGGCCAGCCATCCACGCCCAGGTAGCCGGGAACCGTCTCCCTTCCAACGATACCTGGATGAGCGCAATAGTCTCTGGTTTGCTGAAAAATGGGCGGCAGGGCAGCTACGGGCTATCCGCACGCAGAAACGCCATTACTGGAGATATCATGCGTTATTCGGAGATGTGGCCGAGGCTGCAGTTATTGAGCTGGCTTTGCGGGATGGCTCGAGGCACCAGCCGATTGCCTCCTTTCCTCAACCCCCGATAATGGGTAGGGACTGGCTGTTATTGGTTCCGCCTTTTTGGACTGGAAGCGTGCTGGATGAACTGATAAAGGATTTGAATCGGCAATGGCCTGAGCTTGAGAAAATGGTTATCGGGAATCCAGACAAGGTGAGCCAATATACCCGTGCGCGTTGCATGGTAGTGGGCGAGGACGGCCGTAAGCACTTGAGGGCATGGACCGCCGTGAGACGCGCACGTAAAAGAGTGGCACGGGTGGCGATTATCGTCCCGCGAGGCGGTATTACTGCCTGGCATGTTCTCGGGGACGCTGCGATAGTATGGTGGGGAAACCAATTCCTTGATCTGCCTTCTTTTTATCGAAATGGGCTAACGTTTTTGTCTCGGACAATATTTGGAGGGCCAGGAGTCATGTTGAAGGCATTCCGGCGCGTGCTCTCCCATGCACCAGTCATAGGTATTCGGTGGTCGAACCGATTTGGGGAATAATATGGGCCGGACGCGCTCGGGTACCAATTTCTGGCGTTGTCGGAGTCAACCGAAAGGAGAGGCACCATCGGCTGTGTGCGCCACGTGCTAGCAGGGCTGCGCGGCGGGAAGAGGAGGCATACGGTGTACGATCTGGTCATAGTTGGAGCCGGGCTCACGGGAGGCACCCTGGCTCGATGCTTTGCCGAGGCTGGGAGACGCGTCTTGGTGGTTGAAAAGCGGTCTCACATCGGGGGAAATGCGTACGACGAGGCAGACGATCATGGTGTTCTTGTGCATCGTTACGGTCCCCATATTTTTCACACCAACGATGAAGCGGTTTGGAAGTTTCTGTCCCGGTTTACCCGTTGGCGGCCGTACACTCACCGGGTGCTGGCCAGGGTCCAGGATCGGCTTGTACCCTTTCCGATAAATCGGCGTACGCTTGTCATGCTTTACGGGGAAGAGGCTCTCAATAAAGGCGTTAAGGCCTTTCTGGATGCCCGCCGTATCCCATTAGCGCATCCCCGCAATGCGGAGGAACAAGTGTTGGCGGCTGTCGGGCCGGAACTTTATGAGTGGTTTTTCCGGGACTACACCCGGAAACAGTGGGGACGGTTGCCGCGTGATCTCTCTCCTTTGGTGACGGCCCGGATCCCAGTTCGCGACAATGATGACGACCGTTATTTCACGGACCGGTTTCAGGCCATGCCTGCAGAAGGCTATCATGCGATGTTTCGACGGCTATTTGACCATCCGAACATTACGGTATGGCTGAACACTTCATGGAACGACGTGTCCGAAGAAGTACACTTTCGGCGCCTGATTTACACAGGTCCTATTGATGCCTTCTTCGACCACATCTTTGGCCCGCTACCATACCGCTCACTGAAGTTCCAATGGAAACACCATGAAGAGCCGACGGTGCAACCGGTGGCCACCATCAATGAGCCCGCCCATCCGGTTTTTACCCGCACTACGGAATTTAAGCATATGACAGGACAGGTGCATCCGGGCACTACGGTCGTGGCTGAAATACCTGCCGCTGACGGCGACCCCTATTATCCCATTCCGGCTCCTGACACCAATGACCGCCGGGCCCGGTACCTCGCTGAAGCCTCCCATCTAAGTGCTGTTAGATTTTTCGGGCGCTTGGGCCAGTATCGGTATTTTAACATGGATCAGGTTGTCGCCGAGGCACTTGAGGGCTTTCGGGCCCTGAGAGCTGAGGGTTGGTGACTTACGGTCACGGACCCGGCTGCAGGGTTCCTGGAACACTGGGTCGAGTCGGCGTGTTGGACCGACTTGGCTTACTAGGTCCGGGTCCGCAGAAAGGGCGGTGAGGTTACCTGTGTTCTATTGATACTGGCGTTGATAATAAGTTATATATTCCTGCCTTTGATAGAGTCCCAGGGTGTGGTGGAAAAACGGAATATGATTCCCTTTGCTGTATGGACCGGAACAGCAGTAATAGCGGTGTCGCCACTTGTTGCAAGAGAAATTCGAGAACATTTTCGGGTGGATGGTCGACGCATACGCGTAATCCCGCCTTGCGCCTGAGTCCCGAAGTTTGGTGGAAATTGTTCAGAGGTGAATCCAGGATCTTCCTGGACAGCAACGCCATGGTCGCGTTTCCTGAGGGTGTCCCACACAATCAGGAAGGAGTGCAACCATGGCTGCTGTTAGTGTGGATCTGGATGAGTTGGTGCGCAAGATGGGCGCGGACCCCGAGTTTTTGCGGCAAACGCTCGAATGGCTCCTGCAGCAACTCATGGAGGTCGAGGTTCGCGAGCGGATTGGCGCGGACCGCTATGACCGCACCCCCGACCGCACCACGTACCGGAATGGGCATCGGCCCCGCGATGGGGACACCCGGCTTGGCACCCTGCATCTGGCCATCCCCAAGCTGCGTCAGGGAAGTTATTTTCCAGGCTTCCTGGAGCCCCGGAAGCGCAGCGAACACGCGTTGGTGTCGGTCATCCAGGAAGCCTATGTCAACGGGGTCAGCACCCGGAAGGTCGACCAACTGGTGCAGGCGCTCGGACTGGAGGGGGTGAGCAAAAGCACGGTGTCCCGGGTCGCCCAGGAGCTCGATGCCCGCATCACGGCCTTCCGGGAGCGACCGCTCACCGGCCGGTATCCCTATGTGTGGCTCGATGCCCGCTACGTGAAAGTCCGGGACGGGGACCGGGTCTTCAGCATGGCGCTCGTGGTGGCGATCGGCATTCGCGAGACGGGTGAGCGGGCGGTCCTCGGCTTCGACTGCGGCTGGAGTGAAGAGGCCGCCTTCTGGACGGACTTTCTGCGGCGTCTCCGGGCGCGGGGCTTAAACGGGGTCCTCTTGGTCATCAGCGATGCCCACCAGGGCCTCCAGCACGCCATCCAGACGGTGTTCCAGGGTGTGATGTGGCAGCGGTGCCGCGTGCATTTCCTGCGGAATCTCCTGAGCACGGTGCCCCGCTCCGCGCAGGCCATGGTGGCCGCCCTCGTCCGGACGATCTTCGCCCAAGCGACGCAGGCGGACGCCCGACTGCCACGGCAGGCCGTGAGCGAGCAGTTGCGCTCCCGGTTCCCCGCGGCGGCCACGCTGCTCGCGGACGCGGCTGAGGACATCCTGGCCTACATGGCCTTCCCGCCCGAACACTGGCGGCAACTCCACTCGACCAATCCGTTGGAGCGGCTCAACCGGGAGCTGGCCCGGCGGTGCGACGTCGTCGGGATCTTCCCGAATGCCGCTGCGGTGCTCCGTTTGGCTGGCGCCGTCCTCCTCGAGCAGCAAGACGAGTGGGCCACCGCGCCCCGGCGGTACTTCAGCCAGACGTCGATGGAGAAGCTGCAGCCCCGCTACCAGACGGCCTTGACAGCCGCTAACGGGGCTCGCTAAGGTGAGGCCAACACCTCAGGAAACGCGGCCTTTTTCCACCACACTCTGGGACTCTATCCGCCTTGCGTGGATCCTATTAGGACGGAAACGTGCGAAGAAAAGCAATTGTCTAGCTATCTTTTAGCGGTAGGTTAGAGTCCACGCAGGACTGCAGACTGGCAGCTGGAGCCAGCCTGCCGCTACGACCGCCGGGCCCAGTGCCTGCTGGGCCGGCGGGTGGACGAGCCTGGGCCGGATGCGACCCCCTTTCGGGTCTTCCCGAAACGGCTACTCCGCCACGACCGGGCCCGCGCCGCGTTGGATGCCGTGCTGCAGGCGACCCGGGACCAGGGCTCGCTGGCCCCGCGGTGGACACGGCCTGCATTGATGCCACCGCCGCGGCGGTCCCTGCCCGGGCGGGCCGGGTGCCGAAGGCCCTTCGGCGGGTGCTGCTGGCCTGGCGGAAACAGGACCCCCTCACGGTCCAGCCAGTCGTCCACGACCCGGGTGGGCCACCACCGTGGCGCCCCGCTGCACGCCGGTGGGGGATGGGATCCGGCCCCCCGCGGGCCAGACCGCCTATGACCGGGCGGTGGCCGACGCCGCAGCCCGGCTCGGCGCCGTACCGGCGCCCACGGACCGGAGCCCGGCCCTGGCGGAGGCGGTCGCCAGCCGGGAACGGATCGGGGCGGAACGGGTGGACGCCGGCGGGCAGCTCCAGGATCCGGGGGTGACCGCCACCGAACCCGACGCCCGCCGGGGCGCCAAGGGCCGGAACCGGCACTGGACGGGCTATAAGGCCACCGTGGTCGAGGACCCTGCCACGGAGCTCCTCTTCAATATCCCCATCCCGCCGGGAAACGTGCCCGACGACCAGGTCCTGCCGGCAGCGCTGGAGGGCGTGACCGGGACGCCGGTCGAAGTCTTGGGGGACTGGGCCTACGGCACCCGCCGCAACCGGCGGTGGGACCGGGACCGGCGCATCCGGCTGGTCGCGCCCCGCAAGGGCCAGGGCCGGGGACGGGTCATCGGGCGGATCCTGCAACCGGCGGACCGGGCCCGGCGGGCCCAGGGGGAACGGAAGCACGCGGAAGGGGTGCGGTGGCACGGATTCCGGCAGGCCCGGTATGTGGGATGGGCCAAGGTGCCACGGCAGGCGTATCGGACGGCAGCATGGGCCCACCGGAAGCGCCGGGCCAGCCTGCTGCGGACTCCAGCACCCCAGCCGGCGGCCGCCGAAGGCCCCCGTCTGCCCGGACGGCCCCGGAACCCCCGGAAACTGGCCCCGGGAGGCCTGAAAAGGCAACCAATCCGAGTCCGGAGCCCGGAAAACCCGCCTTCCGGCGGGCCGGAGGCCAGCCCCGGACACGCGGTCAGTTATTTAGCCTTCTCTTTGTATAGGCCAAAATCAACCGCCACCCGCCCTTTTGTTTAAGCTCGTATTCTGCGCGGGCTCTCCCCCATTATAAGTCTAGGTTCTTCGAACAGAAGTTCGTCCACGCGAGTCAGAAACGGATAACAAACTGGTTCAGCAGCTCGGACCTTCTCAAAACCGCCAAACAAATTGAGATCCCTTAACTACCAATTTCTTTCGGAAGAAGGTTTTCCCAATACCGATTAAGATCTGCCAGGTCGTATGACAATATTGTGTGGAGCTCCCTAGCTACGCACCACTCGAACGACCAACCTCGTACGGCCTATCCCTAAAGTCACCTGCTACAACCCTTCGTTCCGTTACCGCCGGGTTTTTTTCTCCTAAATGCTACATTCCCGGGTTGATGTCAGTATGTTCCCTTACCGCGTGATACATAGCCAGACAGGCCTCAACCATGGCGTCTGTTGTGGGCACCATCAATGCCCAACTTGCCTCCAGCCCTACCACTTCTGACATCGCCTCAGCCAATGCGGAAACATCGCCGGGAGGGACGAGGCCGGCCCCTGCCCGGCCCCGGAGAAGATCCGGGATCGCACCAACGGCCGTGGCCACAACCAGGCGTCGGAGGGCCAAGGCCTCCAACAGGGTATAGGGGGCGCCTTCCTTCACCGAGGAGAGAACAAATACCCGCATGCGGAGGAGCCAGGGGAGGGGATCAGGTTGATAGCCGGGGAATTCTACCGCCGCCTCCAGTCCGAGTCGCCGGATGCGCCGTTCGAGCTCAGGCCGTCCCGGCCCATCCCCCACCAGGAGGAGACGCGCCTCCGGCCAGCGGGCCCGCACCCGGGCAAAGGCCTCCACCAGCACGTCCAGAGCTTTCTCGGGCACGAAGCGGGCCACGGTGCCGAACACCGGCGCGTCCGGAAGGGGCGGATCGACCGGAAACCGGGCCGGGTCAATCCCGTTGGGGATATAGGCGAGGAGCGGGCGGTCTCGACCGCCCTGGAGGCGCTCCAGCTCCGCCAGGTCTGCCCGGGAAACCGCGATGACCGCCGCCGCCCGCGGCAGGAGGGCGGCCTCGACCGAGTGGTAAAACGCCCGCTTCCAGGCCGGCATTCGTGCGTTTTGATAGACCAAGCCATGTACTGTATACACCACCGGCGCCGGCAGGCGCGGAGCCGCCAGGCGCACCAGCGCCCCGGCCTTGGAGCTGTGGGCATGGATGACGTCGGGCGCCAGGGCCCGGAGGAGCCGGACCAGCGCCGCCAGGGCGCGGCCGTCCCGCCAAGGCACCAGCAGCCGGCCCAGGGCCGGCTCGGACAGGGCCGGGATCCCTGCCGCCGCCAGGCGGTCCGCCAAGGGACCCGGCACCCCGTAGACCACGGTTACCGAGTGCCCCCGCCGCCGGAGGGCCCGGGCCAGGTCGTACACGTGCTGCTGGGCCCCGCCCCAGGCGGCGGAGGTGATGACCTGGACCACGTGCATGGCTTACCCCTCCCCGGCCGCACCCAGGAGGGCCTCCACCAGGGGGGCCAGGGCCGCCTCCCAGGAGGGCGGCGGCACGGGTACGGGCAGCTCCGGCGTGGTCAGGGCCGTGGCCACGGCTTCCTCCCATGCTTCGGTGCCTTCCCGCACCCATAGGCCCGGCCCCGACGGGAGACCCTCGGCCCCCACCGGGGTGGTCACCACCGGGACGCCGTGGCACAGCGCCTCCAGCACCTTGTTCTTCACCCCGCTGCCCTCCAGGACGGGCGCCACCGCTACCCGGGCGGCGGCGTAGACCGCCGCCAGGTCCGGCACCCAGCCCCGCACCCGCACCCCCGGTCCGGCCGCCCAGCCCGGCGCGCCCTTTCCCACCACGTCGAGCACGGCCCCGGGCACGCGCCGGCGCACCCGGGGCCAGACGGCGCGTAGGAACCAGCGGAGTCCGCCGGCGTTGGGCGGGTAGCGCCAGTGCCCCACCGTGACCGCGCGGCCTGGCTCCGGGTTCCGGCTCCCCGGCGGGCCGGCGGCCCCGCAGCCGTTCCCGGTCACCCATACCCGCGCCCAGCCGGGCAGGACAGCGCGGTCGGCCGGGCTCACCACATTGAGCATCCACCGCCGGGCCAGGCGCGCCTGCCAGCGGCGGGTCTTCCAGGCCTCCCAGGCCCAGAGGGGGCTCCCGGTGTGTCGCCACCGCCCAAGATAGTAGCGGTCGAGGGCGTCGACCAGGTCCACCACCGCTGGAACCTGCACGGGCTTCGGGGGCAGCCACGCCGTGGCCCCGAGCCCGTACACCCACACGGCGTCGGCTGCCCCGGCCAGGGCCGCCACCTGGCGGGTGAGGGCCGGGTCCCACCGGAGCCCGACCGCCGCCGGACATCCCGCATGCAGCAGGGCCATGAGAGGCCGGCGCCGTACCGGGAGGGCCACCACCTCCAGGGGCACCGGGGCCGGTTCCGGGCCCGGCGGGGCGGCCAGGGTGACCGCCGCCCGCCGGGTGAGCACGCCCAGGATGCCGGCCAGCCGCACCCGGTCCCCCTGGTCGGGCGGCCAGGGCCAGACCCCCGCCACCACCAGCACCCGCTTCACGGCCCGGCCACCAGGCCCAGGACCTCGAGGTAGGCAGCATGGGTAGCCGCGGCGGTGCGAGCCCAGGAGAAGGTCTGCGCCCGTGCCCGCCCGGCAGCCGAAAGTGCAGCCCGGAGGGCTGCATCCTCCCACAGGCGGGTGAGCGCCCGCGCCATCTCTTCCGGATCGGCGGGGTTAAATCCCAGCACGGCGGAGCCCCCCAGCTCCCCCACGGCCGTGGTACGGCTGGCCACCACCGGCACTCCCAGGATCATCGCGTCAAGCACCGGTAGCCCGAATCCTTCGTAGTACGAAGGGTACACGAAACCCCGAGCCCGCCGGACCCGCTCGCGAAGGACCGCGTCCTTAACCATCCCCTCCACTGCTACGCGCTTCTCCAGGCCCAGGGCGGCGACGCGGGTGCGCACAGCCGTGAGCCCGCCGGGCTCCACCCCCACCACCTCGAGGCGGAAATCGGGCACCCGTACCGCAGCCGCAGCCCGAAGGAGGCCCTCCAGGTTCTTCCGTGGGTCCACGGCCCCTAGGGCCAGGAGGTAAGGACGGGACTCTCGGTCGCCCGCCCAGCCAAGTCCGCCGTCGGCCCATTTGGAACCCAGTGGGGCCACCCGGATCCGGCGCTCTGGGACCCGGAGCACCCGCCCGATATCGGTACGCGCATGCTGTGAGACCGTCAGGACCAGCCTCGCCCGGCGGGCCTGCACCGCCAACGTCCCCATCCGGTAGGTCCGGCTCAGCCGATGCCGCAGCGTAAGGTGCCCCGGGAAATCCCGGCCCCGGTGCCATTCGATGACATCATGCACGGTGAGGACCAGGGGCCAGCGGCCCCAGGGGCCGATATTGGCGGTACCATGCACCAGGGCTAAACCGGGCAGGGCCCGCAAGGCCCGCGGCCACACCAGCTGCTCCCAGAGCAGAAAATTAGGTGCGCGCAGGATGTGCACCGGGTACCACTGCCGGAAATACCGCACCACCCCGGGGTCGGCACTGCCGTCCCCGAACAGCACCAGCTGGTACGGCTTAGGAAGGGGGGCCAAGGCCTCCATCAGCCGGTAGACGTACTCCCCAATACCCCGACGAATGGCCCGCAAACCGTAACGGGCATCCACCGCCACCACCGGCAGCCGGCCGCCGGCGGCAGCGGAGTTCGGATGCAAATGAGCCGCCATCGCCTACCCCGCCCTCCATTCGTGGGGCAGGACCAGCAGGCCCCCTGCACCCTTGAGACTCTGCACCCGCACCTCTGTAAGAGGATGATGCTCCTCCAGGCGCCGGCCCTGGACATCCAGAACCTCGGCGTGTACCTCGTACCGCCCGCTGGCCAGCTGCAGGGCCGGGATATGGAGCCGGGTCCGGGCCCGCCCGAGCCCCAGCCGGAGCGGAGGCCGGCCATCCCTCAGACTCGAGATTTCCAGGATGGCCAACCCGTCCGGCCGCCGCAGGCTAAGGACCAAGTGGCGTTCCACCGGCTGGTCGGGGTTGTCCCACTCCAGGACGACGGTCACAGCGGACCCGGAGGGCACCACCTCCACCGGTCTCCCGTCCACCTCCAGCCAGGCGGCCTGCAGGAGCCCGGGCGAGGCCTCAGGAGCCGAATCTGGCGATACCGGGGCCTCCAGGTGGGAGCGCCGATAGGCCTCCACCACCAGGGCCGGCCGGCCCTGGGCCTGCATCACGCCCCGGTCGAGCCAGATGGCCTCGTCCATCAGGCGCTCGACCGACCCCAGGTCGTGGGAGACAAGGAGGATGCTGACCCCCTGCCGTTTCATGGCATAGATCCGGTCCATACACTGCTGTTGAAAGGCCTCATCCCCTACTGCCAGCACCTCGTCCACGATCAGGATCTCGGGCTCCACGTGAATGGCGACCGAGAAGCCCAGGCGGGCATGCATGCCGGAGGAGTAATACTTAACCGGGGTGTCGATGAAGGGGCGAATGCCCGCGAAGTCGATGATATCGTCCAGGTGGCGGTCCACCTCACGACGCCGGATGCCCAGGATGGAGGCATTGAGGTAGATGTTCTCCCGCCCGGTGAAGTCGGGATGAAAGCCAGCCCCCAGCTCAATCAGGGCGGAGGTCCGCCCCTCCACCGCCACCTGCCCGCTGGTGGGCAGCATGGTCCGGGTTAGAATCTTTAGGAGCGTGCTCTTGCCGGAGCCGTTGTTGCCCACAATGCCGAGGCTCCGGCCCAGGGGGAGCCGGAAGGAGACGTCCTTGAGCGCCCAGAAGGGTTCGGCCGGCGGCGGCCGCCGGCCGGGCAGCATGCGCACCAGCAGCTGCCCGACGCTATCGGCCCGGTCCCGGCGCAGGAGGAACCGCTTTGAGACTCCCTCCGCCCACACCCCCCGCATCTCACATCACCTCGGCAAATAGGGGCTCGATGCGTTTAAACACCGCCAGCCCCCCGACAAAGACCAGGGCCGTCCAAGCCGCGCTGGCCCACAGGTCGATGCCGCTGGTCCCCAGGTGCCCGGCAAAGAGCAGGTCGCGCTCCGCCTCCAGCAGCGCCCCCAGCGGGTTTAAGAGCAGGACCGCCCGCAACCCGGCGGGGAGCCCGTCCACGGCGTACATGACAGGGGACAGATACATCCACACCATCAGCACCAGCCCGATGAGCTGGGCGACATCCCGGTAGAGCACATTGAGGGCCGCGGTCAGATACCCCATCCCCAGGGTAAAGGCCACCTCCAAGCCCATCAGCAGGAGCAGACCTCCGGCGGTCCCGAGGTGCACCGGCACCCGGTACAAGACGATGAACACCGCCAGCACCACCAGCGAGAAGCCAAAGTCGATCAAGCGGGCGAGCACCGCCGCCGTGGGCAGCACCACCCGCGGAAAGTAGATCTTGGCCAAAAGGGCGGCGTTGCCGGTGATGGACCCCGTCGCGGAGAGCACCCCGTTGGCAAAGAAGTTCCAGAAGGTGAGACCAGCGAGCAGGAAGACCACGTAGGGGATGGGCTTGGAGCTGGCGTGAAAGATGACCCCGAACACGAAGCTGAAGATAGCAGCCGTAATGAGGGGATTGATGAGGGCCCAGTAAAGACCCAGCAGGGAATGCTTGTAGCGGGTCTCCACATCCCGCACCGCCAGGTTGCGGATGAGTTCCAGCCAGGCGGCCAAGCTGTGGGCCCGCAGCCGCAGTCGCGCCCACCGTGCCCGCACCCCGGCGGTGAGCGACGCCCCCGCGGCCGTGATTTCCACCTGCACCCCGATCCCCCCTTCCGTATCTGCAGGACGCTACACTGGCCGCGCCAGCGGCCGCACCGTGCGGTAGACCACCAGTCCGTCCTGCCGGAAGACCACCGGTGCCCCCGCCGTGGCAGCCTGCGTCGCCCAGGCAGCGGCCGCCCCCGCCGGTTCGCTGCCGGAGGAATAGCCCGGCTCCAGCACCAGATAGGTGCCGGCCGGCACCTGGGCTGGTGCCGCCGCCGGCAGCCAGAGGCGACCGCGGCCGGCCAAGAAGGGCGCCAGGAAGGCCTGGGTGACCACCGGCGCCCGCGGCGGCACCACGGCCACCGCCGCCGCCAGGACCGTCCCCGCTGGCGGCCGCCGGCTCCATACCGTCTGCCGTTGATGATAGCCGAAGACGGCCAGGAACAGGCAAGCCGTAAGGCCCCCCAGCAGCGGGGCGGTGCGGCCAGGCGCCAGCCCCCGCAGCATGGAAAGGGCAGCCACGTACAGGAACGCCACCGCAGGCAGGCTCCAGGGCAGGAAGGGCGAAGTGGCGGCCGGGGCGGTCGCGGCCAGGCTGGCCGCCAGCAGCAGAGCCGCCGGCAGCAGCCAAGCGCTGAGCCGACCCCGCAACCAGCCGGCCGTGAGCGGGACCGCCAGCGGCCCCAGCATCCACACCAGGTACTCCCACGCCCGCAACGAGCGCGCCCAGGCCAGGAGCCGGGCGGGGTCTGCCCCCCAGGCCCGCAGCACGGCCGCCGGCGTGGCCCCATCCGCTCCAAACCAGGTGCGGGTCAGGAGGTCGAGGCTGCCCCGCCCCCACCAGGCCGCATCCAGCCCGGCAGCCGCCGCCCCCCACAGCACCGCCTCTAGGGCCCAGCCCCAGCGCCGGTGCAGGGCCAGGACCCCTGCCACGCCAACCAAGGCCAAGGGGGCCGCCGGCAGAAAGAGGAGCAACCCGGCCGCCAGCAGCCGGAAGGCTACCCGCCGGTCGGCCGCCACCGCCCACACCACCCCCAGCAGGAACGGCACCGCCAGGACCGCGGGATGCATATCAGCCAGGGCTGCCCCCCACACCACGGGTGACAGCAGATAGGCCACCCCCACCAGACGGGCGGTGGCCGGGGGGACCCCCCAGCGGCGGCCCAGCCGGGTGAGCAAAAGATAACCGCTGCCCAAGGCCAGGGCCTGCAGCGTCAAGAGAGCCCCCGTCCCGCCCGCGGCCAGCACCGGCGCCAGCAGCCACAGCCCGGCCGGGGTGCCCTGGGTCAGCACCGGGTCCCCGGTCCAGGAGGCGATGGCCCCCCCGCCCCGCGTCCACAACAGATACAGGCTCTGCTCCAGCCCCGCCAGGCCCTCCGTCCCCGCCATGCCCAGCTGTAGGCGGGCGATGCCCAGGGCGGTCAGCACCGCCGTGAAGGCCAGCGTCCAGCTCCAGGCTCCCAGCCCCTCCACACCCAGGAAGGAACCGAGGGAGGCCACTTCCCGCTGCTCAGGATTTCCAGATGCCATACTGCACCAGCCGGTAGGCCAATCCCGGCAGCCCGGTCGCCCCCTTTACGGCCTGATGATGGGCAATAAACCCGGCCATCGCCAGCCAGGCCCGGGCGGCGGCGTTCAGCTGCGCGTTGCCGAAGTTGCCCTGGAGGATGACGGTGCCGGCTGCCGTCCGCCCGTTCAGGAGGTCCGCCACTCCCTGCGCCAGCCGCGCCGCCCCGCTTAAGGGCGGCAGGGTCAGGTTGGCCACCATGCCCGCGGGAATGGCCGCCCGGGTGCGGGCGTAGGCCGCCACCCCCTGGCGCAGGGCGGCTGCCCCCAGCACCGCTCCCTCCCGGTTGCCGGCGATGAGGGCCTGGGCCAGCACATCGTAGTCCCCGGTGAGGGCCCCCTGCACCGTGGCCAGCTTCATGGGGGCCAGGGCCTGGGCCGCCTGGTACTGGCTGACCGCCTGTGCAAACTGCCGCTGCTGGGTGAGGTAGTTGCCGTAGGCCACCCGCAGGTTGGGGTTGGTAGGATTGAGGGCTACCGCCCGGTTGAAGTCCCCGGCAATGTTGCCCAGGGTGGCGGCAGTGACCGGGCTCTTGCTCTGGGCAAGGACCAGGCCCAGGACCTGGGCCTTCATGGCGGCGGCTTCGCCCAAGTCCGGGTCGGCCGCCAGCGCCCGGTTGAGGTCGGTCAGGATGACCTGGGCCGGCTGCTTGCGGGTGAGGGCCAGGTTGGCGCGGTTCAAGTCCTGTTGAGCCCCGGCCAGCAGGAAGCTCAGCACCGCCAGGCCGAAAGACGCCAGGCCCACCGCCCACACCCGGGGATAGGAGGTAAGGGCACTCACCTCTTCCCCCTCCCCCCAGGTCACCCGCATGAGGGCGGTCCAGGCCGCCGCCACCAGCAGCTCATCCCAGAAAAAGGAGAAGTCCCAGTCCACGATGCTGTGGGCCAGGAGGGCGGTGCTGACGGCCGCCAGCCCCGCCGCCGGCCAGCGCAGGTCCGGATCCAGCCGCCCGCGCAGACCGCGCCAGGCCGCCCACAACAGCCCGCCCAGGAGGCCGGCAAAGCCGGCGGCGGCCAGGATACCTCCGTCGTCCCACCATTGCACCCAGCCGTTGTGCACCTCCCGGGAGACGTAGGGCAGGCTCTGGTACTGGCGGTACCCGGCCGCCCAGCCGCCGGCTCCCCAGCCCAGAAGCGGTCGGGCCAGGGCCATGCGCAGCCCGTCATGCACGAACACCGCCCGCTGCCAGATGCTGAGCTGGCGGCCGTTCACCTCCAGGAGACGGGTGTACAACGCCCGGGGCAGCACGTGCACGAACCAGGGGTCGAGCACATAGGGCCCGCTCTGGCCGCCGCTGAGGCGCATGGCCAGCAGGGCGGCGCTGCCGCCATGGGCCGGGGTGAGGGTAAAGCGCACCGCCGCCGCGCCCGCCGGCAAGCGCGGCACCGCCACCCTGGCCGTACCGGACACCGGCCGGCTGGCCAGCAGGGTGCGGTTGTCGTACCGGCTGTCCGCATAGATGGCGAGGGTGGCGGGGGCGGTCACCCGCACCGTCACCTGCGCCCCCGCCGCCGCGCCATCGGGCGCGGCAATGGCAAAGGGGGCGGCAGCGGTAAAGACCACCGGCCGGTGGGCCCGCTCCACCACCACCGCCAGGAGAGCAGCCAGCAGCAGCACCCCGGCCCCGGCCGCCAGGCCTGCCGCCGCCCGGGGTGAAAGCCGGAGCCGGTCCCACAACCGTTCGAGACCGCTCCAGACCGCCACCCAGGCCGCCACCGCCGCGACGAACACCGGCGGGCCGTAGCCGGTAGCCGGCACGTGCCCGCGCCAGCCGAGGCTCAAGAGTAGGGCACCCGCGCCCCCCAGGGCCAGTGGATTCAGGATGCGGGTCCAGGTACCGCGCCGGGCCGCCAGCGCCAGTCCCGCCGCCAGGGCCAAGGGCATGACCAGGTCGGCCCCGCGAGAGAGGGAGAGGATGAGGCCGGCGCCGTCTGTTACCAGCGCCGCCCGCGCCAGCCAGCGCTCCCAGGCGGTGTCGGGGCGGTAGAAGACCAGACCCAGGAAGCCGGCCCCCCACACCGCCCCCGCGGTGTCCGGGTACTGGAAGACGGTGGCCCAGCGGTCGGTGAAGAGCAGCCCCTGCAGGAACGGGAGCCAGCGGGCCTGGAACAGGACCACCGCCAGGGCCAGGAGGGCGGCGATGTACCCCACCCAGGCCAGCAGGTGTCCTGCGCGCCGCTCGTCGTCGTCCACCATCACCCAGCCCGCCGCCGCCATCAGCACCAGGGTTAGGTGCAACAGCGCCCCCTGCTGGGCCACGCCCAGGTCCGCCGGCTGCCCGGCCAGGGCCAACGCGTAGCCCAGGCCGGCCAACAGCCAGGGGGTCAAGGCCCACCAGGCTCGCCCCGGCAGCACCGCTAGCAGGAAGCCGCCAAAGGCCCACAGGAAGCCCGCCGCCGCCAGCGCCCCCAATGCCAATGGGGAGAACAACCCCTGAGGCCAGACCAACAGCAGCAGGGCCAGCACCACGTAGCTGGCGGCGTACCGCCCAATCCCGCCCCGGGGACGGGGCTTGAGCCGTGCCCGGGAGGCCGTCCCCCGGGCGGATGCGGGGGCGGCCCTGCGCCCCGCGAGATCCCGTTTCATACGTTGCCGTTCCTGTTCCGCCACCCGCGGGCCCCCATTCCGGTTGTCGACTACAGTCGTTCGCATGTCCCCTATTCGCGGCCCGCCTGCCGGAGTCCTGCCACAAGCGGCAAAAACCGCGCCCCGCAACAGGAATTTCCACCCGCCCGTCGAATGGGTAAACCGACGAATGTGCCCCGGCACACCGGCGGCGGGGAAGGGGGAACAGCATGACAGGACGGCCGGCGACCCTGTCGCGTCTGGCCCTGGTTGCCGGCGACATCCTCCTGGCCAACACCGGGGTGGCGATCGCCTTCCTGCTCCGCTTCCAGGGCCTGCCCCCCGACTACAACTGGGATGCCTATCTGCGCCTGGCGCCTTGGTTGAGCGGACTGACGGTAGCGGTGCTGGCCGCTTACGACCTGTACGAGGAACGCTGGCGGCCGGTGCGGGACTTACGACGGCGGCTGCTGCTGGGGCTGGGCCTGATGTTCGCCCTCCTGCTGGTGGCGGGATTCCTGCTGGCCGATATCGGTCTGCCGCGCTCGGTCTACCTGCTGGCCGCGCTGCTGGAGCTGCCGCTGTTTTATGCCTGGCGCCGTTTCTACCAGGAACGGCGCTTCGGGCAGCGTCCGACGCGGGTGATCCAGGTCTCCCCCGACGGTCATCGGGGCCCCATCGTGGCCCCCGCCGAACTGGGCCCTCACCCGCGCTTCACGGAGCTACCGGCGGCAGCCGCCGAGGGTGCCCCGGCCCGGGCTGACGTCCTGCTGCTGGCTGGCGACCTCGCCCAGTCCCTACGGGAACACCTGTTCATCGAGGCCTTGGCGCGGGGAATTCCTTGCTACTGGCAACCATCCGTGTACGACGGCCTAGTGGCCCAGGCCCGCCTGACGGTGCTGGGAGAACGGCCCTACCTGGCCCTGGCCCCGGTAGCACTCCCCTGGACCCGGACATGGGGGAAACGCCTGTTCGACCTCCTCCTGGGCAGTGCCCTGCTGGTGGCCACCCTGCCGCTGATGGTCCTGATTGCCGTGGCGGTAGTGGCTGACAGCGGTTGGCCGCCCTTCTATACCCAGGAACGGGTGACGGATGGCCACCGGATCTTTCGTCTATGGAAGTTCCGTACCCTCATGCAGGATTGGGAAGCACGCCAGGGAGGCCCCCGCCTGACCGCCGCTGACGGCGAAGGAGTCACCCGAGTGGGCCGCTGGCTCCGGCACAGCCATCTGGATGAACTGCCTCAGCTGTGGAATGTGGTGCGGGGGGACATGTCGCTGGTCGGTCCCCGCCCCGAACGGCCGGTGTTCGTGGACGACTTCCGGCGCCGCACCCCCGCCTACGACCTGCGGCACCACGTCCGGGCCGGGGTGACGGGTCTGGCTCAAGTCGGGGGGCATTACTTCTCCACCCCTGAGGAAAAATTGCAAATGGACCTGGCCTACGCCCGCCGACCGAGCCTCTGGCAGGATGTGAGGATCCTGCTCCACACCCTCGAACAGCTCTTCCACCGCACGCCCCGGACACCCGAGCAGCAACGCTCCTCCTCCACCCGCTGAGTCAGGACAGGCCGGGTCTGCGCTGCGGTGGCGGATCACCCGCGGCCCGCGCTACGTGCCCTGATCGTGTCATCTATTGGGTCTTTAGGGGACCCGTGTTGCGGTATGGCTATCACGGCACCCCAACAGGCAGACACGGTCCATGGCCCGGACCGAGATTGTCGACCTGATACCGAGCGGGCCGTACTTCAGCCGGTCGTGGGCATCGATGAACAAGAGGGGGGAAGTATGAGGCCCCCCGGGCCGCCTCCTGACCCCGGACGGCCCCCGCAGCCGGGGACCGTGCTGCCCATGGTCGACCTGGCCCTACGCCCGGTGGCCGACGACCACCTCCTCCTGGAAATCGCACGGCGGATGGTCGATTGGCAGACCGCCGGCTAGTTCCTTAATTGCGCGGCGGGCCTTGGCACACGCCTCCAACAGCGCCAGACCCGCAGGCAAGGGCAAGCGCGGCACCGCCCGCGCAGCCACCCGCCCTTCCCACCCCGGTGACGACCGCCTGCCCGCCTGGTCAAAAGGCCAGCTTGCCATCGGCCTGCCGCTCCCCTAATCTGAAACCGGCATCAACCGGCGTAGCCGACGTTGAGGAGAGGGGATGCGCGATGGCCGGGGACGAACGGGTCCAAGCCTGGCTGACCCAGGCGCTGGACGATCTCGACACCGCCGACCTCTTGTCCACTCGCAAATTCGGGGCGGCGGCCTTCTTTTACCAGCAGGCCGCCGAAAAGGCTCTTAAAGCGTTAGCCATGGCCCGCCATCAAAGCCCGTGGGGACATTCCATACTAAAGCTGCTGCAAAGCCTGGATCCAGGGGGGGACCTGGCCTCGCCTCTTTACCAATGCGGGCGCCGGCTAGACCTGTTTTATATCCCGACCCGCTACCCCGATGCGTTCCCGGAAGGCACCGCCAGTGAGCATTTCTCGGCCGAGGATGCCAAGGAGGCCCGCGCATGCGCCCGAATGGTGATCGACTGGGTCCAAAATGGGCTCAACAACTAACACCGTTTTCCGATGCCTTCCAGCGCTGGTACCAGGCGCTGCAGGATGCGGCCCATCCCCGGGCGGTGGTGCTCATCGGATCCCGGGCTAAGGGCACGTTTTTGGAAACCAGTGATGTTGATGTGTGGGTGATCCTCAACGACCCGGATCGCGACTGGCTCCGCCGGCAGCAGCGGTACGCCGCCCTGGTGCCGGCGCCGGATCTGCCGTTGGAGGCACTTTACTACACTCCCGCGGAAACCGAACAGCTGCTGGCCCGCCATCAGTTTGGCGTACTGGACGCCCTCGCCTTCGGCCAGCCTCTGTATGACGATGGCATCTGGGCATCCTTACGAGAGCGCTTCCAGGCCTTGCAACGGCAGGGCCTACATCGCACCCCCCGGGCCTGGGTCTGGTAGCAAACCGCGACAGGCCGGGGCGCCCTGGCGAGGCCTCCCCGGCCACTCCAGCCCGTCGATTCCGCCTAGTGCGGCGTCAGCAGCGGCTGCCCCGGGGTCCAGTCGACCGGACAGAGCCCGCCCGTCTGTAAGGCCTGCAGCACCCGCAACACCTCGTCCACCGAGCGGCCGACGTTAAGGTTGTGCACCACCTCGTACTGCACGATCCCCTCAGGGTCAATGAGGAAGAGGCCGCGGTAGGCAGCACCCTCTTCCGGCACATAGACTTGATAAGCGCGGCTGACCTCATGGGTCCAGTCGCTGGCCAAGGGATAGCGGACCGCTCCCAGGCCGCCTGCCTCCACAGGGGCATCGATCCAGGCCCGGTGGACATAGGGGCTGTCGGTGGAGACGCCCACGATACTGCAGCCCCGACGCTCGAAATCCTCTAGCCGCCGGGACATGGCCGTAATCTCGGTCGGGCACACGAAGGTGAAGTCGTGGGGGTAAAAAAAGAGTGCCAGCCAGCGACCCCGGTACCCGTTCAAGGTAATGTCCCGAATTTCCCCCTCCACCACCGCCGGCATGCGGAAATCGGGGGCGCGGGTTCCAACCAGTGCCATTTGCCGTCCCTCCCTGGGGAAATCTCCTGCTCTCCCCACCATGCCCCGCCAACGGCGGCCCTATGCTGCCCGGGTGCCGCCGGCGCTGGTACTGGTAATCATAACCTGAAACCGTCATTCCTGGATCGGTGGGCCGCTTGCCGGCCCGCATGCGCCAGACGGACGGGAGCCGGACCGCAAAACGGTCCGAACCGGGACAGGCGGTGTTTTAGGGCTGGCCAACCGCGATTTCTAGTGCCATGATGGGCTTGTACATACAAGATATTGAGGAGGGACCCCCGGTGAGTACCCCTGCAACCGAGACCCGGACCCCCGATCTGATTGCCTCCTACCTGGCGGGCCAGCACTGGCGCATCCAGGAGAACAGCAACATGGGCTACAGCCTGCAGGGGCTCAACAACTTCGTCAGCTCGGCGGTGACTGAGGCCTACTGGATGGAGCAGGTCTACCCCGCCGCCATCGCCGAGGCCCACCGGTCGGGGGACCTGCATATCCATGACGCCGGTACCCTGGGTCCCTATTGCGTGGGCTGGGACCTGTACGACTTCCTGCGTCGTGGCATTGCCGGCGTGCGGGGCAAGATCTCCTCCACCCCGCCCCGCCATTTCCGCACGGCCCTGGGGCAGCTGGTCAACCTGCTGTACACCCTGCAGGGGGAGGCGGCGGGCGCGCAGGCGGTTTCCAACCTGGACACCCTGTTGGCCCCCTTCATCCGGGCCGACGGCCTCAGCTACGCCGAGGTCAAGCAGGCCCTGCAGGAGTTCATCTTCAACCTGAACGTCCCCACCCGGGTGGGCTTCCAGGCCCCCTTCACCAACGTCACCCTGGACGTCACCGTCTCCCCCACCTACAAGGACTGGCCGGTGGTCATCGGGGGCGAGGACCAGGACACCACCTACGGCGACTACCAGGCGGAGATGGACCTGTTCAACCGTGCCTTCTGTGAGGTGATGCTGGAGGGCGACGGGCAGGGCCGGGGCTTCACCTTCCCCATTCCCACCTACAATGTGACCCGGGACTTCCCCTGGGATTCCGCGGTGGGACAGGCCATCGCCCGCATGACCGCCAAGTATGGCACCCCCTATTTCGCCAATTTCGTGAGCGCGGATCTGAACCCGGAGGATGCCCGCTCCATGTGCTGCCGGCTGCGCCTGGACCTCCGGGAACTCAAGAAGCGGGGGGGCGGCCTCTTCGGCGCCAACCCCCTCACCGGCTCCATCGGGGTGGTGACCATCAACCTGCCGCGCCTCGGCTACCTCTCCCGCAGCCGGGAGGAGTTCTTCACCCGCCTCGCGCATCTCATGGACCTGGCCAAGGAGAGCCTGCTCATCAAGCGGCAGCAGGTGGAGGAATGGACCCGGCAGGGGCTCTACCCCTACTCGGCGGTGTATCTCGAACCGGTGCGCAGCGCCTCGGGCGAATACTGGAACAACCATTTCAACACCATCGGCCTGGTGGGCATGCAGGAGGCGGCCTTGAACCTGCTCGGCCAGGGCATCGCCTCCGAAGCGGGCCACGCCTTTGCGCGCGAGGTGCTGGACTTTATGCGGGACCGCCTGGTGCGCTACCAGGAGGAGACTGGTAAGCTCTTCAACCTGGAGGCCACCCCCGCCGAAGGGGTAAGCTATCGCCTGGCCCGCCTGGACAAGGAGCGCTACCCGGGCATTCGCCAGGCCGGGGACCCGGCCGGCGACCCCTATTACACCAACAGCACCCATCTGCCGGTGGGCTACACCGATGACCCCTTTGAGGCCCTGGAGCACCAGAATGACCTGCAGACGCGGTACACCGGCGGCACGGTGCTGCACCTCTTCCTGGGGGAGCGGGTGGACGACCCGCGGGTGATCGGGGAGCTGGTCACCAGCATCACCCGGAACTACGCCATCCCCTACTTCACCTTTACCCCCACCTACAGCATCTGCCCCGCCCATGGCTACCTGGCCGGGGAACAGTGGACCTGCCCCACCTGCGGGGCCCGCACCGAGGTCTGGAGCCGGGTGGTGGGCTACTACCGGCCGGTGCAGAGCTGGAACCGGGGCAAGCAGCAGGAATTCCGGGAACGGCAGGAATATGAGTTAGTTGCTCCGCACGCCGCCCATTGCTGAACCGTAGCCGGCAGCAGGCAGGGCGGGGACGGGCTTCCGGCCCCGCCTGCTTCACCCCGACGGCCGCCTGCAGAAAGGAGAACCCCGCCGTGATCACCCTGGCAGGCCTGGTACCCCTCTCCCTGGTGGACGTCCCGGCACACCCGGCGGTCACCCTCTTCACCCAGGGCTGCAACCTGCGCTGCCCCTATTGCCAGAACGCCCGGCTGGTCACCGGGCATCCGGAGCAGCCCCCGCTCGACCCCGGCGCAGCCCTGGCCTTCCTGCGGAGGCGGCGGCCGGTGCTGCAGGATGTCTGCCTCACCGGCGGTGAACCCACCCTGCAGCCGGGGCTGGAGGCCTTCTTGGCGGACATCAAGGCCCTCGGCTACCGGGTCAAGCTGGACACCAACGGCAGTCGTCCCGACGTGCTGGAGCGGCTGCTGGCGCACGGGCTGGCCGATTATGTGGCCATGGACGTGAAGACCCGGTGGGACTTCTATTACCGCGTGGGGGCGGCCGACTCCGCCCCCTTCCGGGCTTCGGCCGCCCTCATCCGGGAACAGGCCCCGGATTATGAGTTCCGCACCACCCTGGTGCCCCGCATTGTGGACGGCGCCGACCTCCTGGCCGTGGCCCACGACTTGGCGGGCAGCCGCCGCTACGTGCTACAGCAGTTCCTGCCCCAGGGGTCGCTGCTCGACCCCGCCTGGTCGGCGGTGACACCCTACCCCGAGGCGGCCGTGCGGGCCTGGGCCCAGGCCCTGCGCCCGTACTACGGGGAGGTAGAGCTCCGCAACCTGGGCGCCACCGCCGCCTCCTGACCCCTCAGGTCAGGACCGGGAAGAGGGCCGTCTCCTCGCTGGCGATGTGCTCGCGCAAGAGCTCCACCAACTTCCCAAGGGGGGCCATGGCCGCAGCCGGTCCTTCCTGGTCTACGGCCCGTTCGGCGTCCGCCAGCAGCCGGCGCAGGTCCTCGTGGTGGGTCTGCAGCTCCGCCACCAGGGGGCTTAAGGCCGGCTCCCGCACTGCCTCCGGGAAGACCTCCGTCTCCTCCCGGTCCAGGTGGGGCAGCAGGTTGCGGGCTAGGTAATCCACCCCCGACCGCAGCTCCGCATCCCGCCACGCCAGGTCTCCGTCGGCCGGTTCTTCCATTGCATCCTCCAGCATGCGCAGCCGGCCCTCCACCGCCACGTGCTCGTCACTCAGGCTTTGCACCACATCCGCCAGCATAGTCCTCGCCCCTCTCCCGAGGCGGCCCCCGCCTGTGGCAGGGCTCGTCTCCTTCTGCCCGTGGAGTATACCAACCTGATTAACTAGTACAATACGCCAATATTCGCTAAACCTTTATACCGGTTCAAGCCACCGGTCAGGCTCCCCGGGACCAGGAGGACCGGTCCAGTGGACCGGAGCCTGCCCCCGCAACGGGGCCCCGGCGCTCCAACAGCCCCCGGAACCGCAGCTCCGCGGCCGGGTCCTGCCGGCCCAGGGCCCGCAGGGCCGCCTCCCGCACCTCCGCCTGCCCCGCCTCCAGAGCGGCCCCGGACCCCGGAGGACGCTGCCGCAGCGTCCGGATCCGCCCGTCGGCCTGCCGGTGGCGGACACCAGTTCCACCGCCGGCTCCGCCCCGGCAGCCGCGCCTCGAACCGGGGGGCGGGGCGGCGGCCTCCGGATCGAGCGCCTCTCCCGACTCCAGGGCCTGCCCCGCCCCGGGCGCGGCCGGGTGGAAATCCAGCCAGGCCTGCGCCAAAAATCCGCGGCCCATGGCATGGCCCCCTGTCCCCGCCGGCGGGGAGACCGGTTGCGCCCCAATGTAGGGCAAGGGACGCGGGGCCACCGTGATCCCGATCACCAGTGCGCGGGAAAGGCCTGCTTCATGATATGGTGGCCATACCGGCGGCGGGCCGGGCCCGCCCGCCGGAGGGGAAGGAGGCCGGAGCAGGATGGACCGCCCGCGGGTAGTGCCGGTGCGCCACCTCCTGCGTTACCCGGTGGCCGAACCCGGCGGCGTCTCCAGCATGCTGCCGGCCTGGGTGGCCTGGGCCAACCGCCAGGGGACGGACACCGCCTGGGTGGACCCCCCGTCCGCGGCGGGGGAGCCGGCCCCGGTCTGGATCCGGCGCTATGCCGCCCGCCTCGCGCACCTCTCCGGCCCCGTCCTGGCCCACGCCCATCATCCCTGGGCTGCCCTGGCCTGGACCGCGGCCTGGGGGACCGGCCCGGCGGTGCTGACGGTGCACGGAGTGACCGACCTGGGAGCCGGTGCCGCCCTCCTGCTGCGGGAGGCGGCCGCTGGCGCCGGCGTCGTCACCGTGCCCTCGCGGGCGCTGGCCGCCCGCCTGGCCACCTGGGGTATCCGGGCCCGGATGCTGCCCAACGCCTATGACACCCGGCGCTTTGTCCCCCTGCCTGAGGCCCTGCCCTGGCCACCCCTGCGGCTGGTGGTGGTGGCGCGGCTGGTGCCGGAGAAGGGGGTGGACACCGCCCTGGAGGCGGCCGCCCGTCTGGAGGCGGCCGGCCGGACGGTGCGGCTGGACATCGTAGGCGACGGGCCCCTGCGCCCGCAGCTGGAGGGCCTGGGCCGGCGTCTGGGCCTAGGGGGACGGGTCCGCTTCCACGGTTTCTCCCCCCGCCCGGAGCAGTGGCTTTGCCGAGCGCATATCCTGCTGCTACCCAGCCGGGCGGAAGCCTTCGGCAACGTGATCGTGGAGGCGGGGGCCTGCGGGGTGCCAGCGGTGGCCAGCCGCACCGGCGGCATCCCGGAGCAGGTGCAGGACGGCATCACCGGCCTGCTGGTGCCGCCGGACAACCCCGACGCCCTGGCCGCCGCCGTCCTCCGGCTGGCGGCGGACCGCCGGGCGTGGGAAGGGATGCGCCGGGCGGCCCGCCGCCAGGCCCTCCGCTTCGACCTGGATGTCGTCCTGCCCCGCTGGCAGGACCTCTACCGGTCGTTGGGAGCCTCCGTCAGCGCCGGGGGACAGGCCCCCTGAAACACGCGGACGGGCAGGATGCGCCCGCCCGTCCCTGGCCGGAATCCGGTGCCTACAGCGACGGCTGACCGGGGGAAAAGCTGATGACCCGGGAGGCGGCCTCCGGCACCGCCGCCTCCGCCAGCCAGCCGCTCATAGTCTTGACGTACAACGCTTTGCCGGCCGCACGCGACCAGCCTGCGTAGACCGACAGCTCCATCGGCCGGTAACCGTGACGCGCCAGGAAGCGGGCCAGGGCCGGGTTGTCCTCCGGCACCAGGGCATACACCTCGGCCGTGTTCGACCCCAGCTCCTGCTCCGCCGCCTCCAGCAGCAGGCTGCCGATGCCCTGCCCACGCCAGGGCCGGGCGACACAAAGATGACGAATGAATCCGCGATGGCGCTCGGTATACAGGTCGGCGCTCACCCGATACAGGATGTAGCCCTGCAACTCGCCGCTGTCGCTCTCCGCCACCAGGCCCAGATCGTGGACAATGGCCTCCTCCAGCATGGCTGCCATGCGCGTCCGGCTGACCTTGGGGCCCTTCATCTGTTCCCCCACCATTTCGGCCAAGGGGCGCGCATCGGTGGGCATGGCAAACCGAATCATTCTCGCCCTCCTGCACCGCAGGGATGTCCGGAAGGACCCGCCGGCTCGCCGTCCCTCCCGGGTTCAGCAGCTCTCCGCCTCACGGCGACGGGCGACGATTCGACATAAAGCCGGACGTTTCCTGCTTCGCCCCCCCTCATCCACCGGGAGGATCTTTCTTAAACCCGGGAGGTCCCCGGCCGGGGCTTTTCCTGACCCGGAAAGCTCCGCGCGGCGCCCCGGTCTGGACGCACCCGCGCCGGGGTGGTGGCGCCAGCGTCGCCCAAACCCGGCGCCGGCTCCTACCGGGTCACGACGTCCGGACGCCTGGAAAGGTTACCGGGCGGGAATAACCCCGCCCGGCGGGAGGATTAGCCGGCGCCCAAGCCCGCGGGCTCATCCGGCAGCCGCCACAGGAAGGGCAGGCTGGAGGCGCTGAGGATACCCGCCAGCAGCAGGGCCCCGCCCAGACCCCAGGCCGCCGCTACCCCGGCGGTAAGGGTGGCGCCCAGGGCCCCTTCCGCATTGCCCACCCCCAGGGTGAGGCCCGACGCCACCCCCGCCTGCCGCGGCAGCAGCCGCTGCCCATAGACCAGCAGCACCGCCCCGGCGCCATTGGCAGCGAACCCCCATAAGCCGGCCGGGAGGTAGGTGGCGGGACCGGTGACCGGCCAGAAGCCCGCCAGCGCCAGCGCCGCCGCCGCTACCGAACCCAGCAGCACCGGCTTCGGCCCCAGCCGGTCGGACAGGGTCCCGCCCAGGAGATTGCCGGCCAGCCCGGTCAGGAAGGTGAGGGACAGCAGCAGCCCGATGGCGGAGAGGGAAACGTGGCGGTGATGCCAGAGGAGGGGCAGCAGGGTCATGGCGCTGACCGAGCCCAGGTTGCGCAGCGCCACCGGCACCAGGAACGGCAGGGCGTGGCGGAGCACCTGCCCCCAGCCGCGCAGGCCGGCTGCCGGCGGGGCTGCCGACCGCGCTAGACCGGCCACCGTACCGTAGACAAGGGCCGGGGCCGCCAGACCGGGCAGGGCCAGGCGCCACAGGCCGCTGCGCCCCCACCAGGCCACGGCCGCGGTGACCGCCACGGGGGCCAGGGCGTGCCCGATCATGCCGCTGGGTGCTCATGCGGCGGCCGGGGCGGGAGACGGTGGCGGCCATGTGGGGGTGGAAGGCGGCGTTGCCGGCGTCCCCCAGCATGAGCAGCACCGCCAACCACCCGTAGGAGGGCGCCCAGACCAGTCCCAGGGCGGTGAAGACCCCACCCGCCAACAGGCCCCCGGTCATGAACCAGGGCCCGCCCGCCGCGTCCGCCCACCAGCCCCAGAGCGGCTGCGGCAGCTGGGTGGTGAGGGCAATAAGGCCGCCCAGCAGCCCGGCCTCCACCACCGGGAAGTGCAGCCGGGGCGATGAGCAAGGGTAGCATGGGCACATAGAGGGAGGGATAGGCGTCGTTGACCGCATGGGCCACCGCCCAGATGGCCTCGCGCTCCCAATCGCCCCGCCGAGCCGTTGCCGCCATCGGCCTCCCGCCTTTCTCCGGCTTTGCCCCCGGCCGTGCGTTATTCTATTGTCCAATAGAATAATGGAGTGATGCGTATGCTGGAAGACCGGCCTTTCAAATCCGCCGTCTATGAACAATGGGCCCGCCTGGGGCAGGCCCTGGCCCACCCCCGGCGGGTGGAGCTGCTGGACCTCCTCTGCCAGGGTCCCATGACGGTGGAAACCCTGGCCCGGCGGGCGGAGCTGTCGGTGGGCAGCACCTCCCAGCACCTCGCCCGCCTGCGGGCCGCCCGTTTGGTGGAGACGGAACGGGCCGGCACCCATGTGCGCTACCGCCTGGCGGAGCCGGGGATGCTCAACCTGCTGCTGAGCCTGCGCGACCTGGCCCGCCGCCGGTATGCGGAGGTGGACGCGGCCGTGGCCGCCTTCCTGGACGGCCGCCCGGTGGGGGAACCCGTCGACCCCGCCGGTCTGGAGGCCCGCCTGGCCGCAGGTGACGCCATCCTCATCGATGTGCGCCCGGCGGACGAATATGCCGCCGGCCACCTGCCCGGCGCCTGGTCCGTACCCCTGGAGCAGCTGCACCAGGCAATCGCCCGCCTGCCGCGCGACCGCACGGTGGTGGCCTACTGCCGGGGCCCCTATTGCGTGCTGGCGGTGCACGCCGAGGAGGCGCTGCGTCAGGCCGGCTTCCGGGCCGCCCGCCTCAGCGTCGGGCCGGCCGATTTCCGCCGGACCGGGCAGCCCCTCGAAACCGCTCCCCGGGAGGAGGCCTGACCATGGCCGGCTTTGACGCCGCGGTGGCCGCCCGCTACGACCGCTTCTGCACCACCCCCCTGGGCCACTACGTAGACACCGTGGAACGCGCCCTGCTGGCCCGCCAGCTGGCCCTGGTCCCGGGCATGACAGTGGTGGACGTGGGGGCCGGCACCGGCGCCTACAGCCTGTGGCTGGCGGAACAAGGGGCACGGGTGTGGGCGGTGGAGCCCTCCGCGGCCATGCGGGCGGTGGCAGCGGCCAAAGCCCTGCCCCCCGCCGTCACCCTGCTGGAAGGGCGCGCCGAGGCCCTGCCCCTGCCGGACGGCTTGGCGGACCGGGTGCTGCTGCAGGTGACCCTGGAATTTGTGGACGACCCTACCCGCGCCCTGGCCGAGGCGGTACGGGTGCTGCGGCCAGGCGGGCGGCTGGTGCTGGGCCTCATCGCCGCCGACGGCGCCTGGGCTGCCCATTACCGGGCGCGTGCCCGCCGCGAACCCGCCGGCGTCTGGGCCCGGGCCCGCTTCTTCACGCCGGAAGGGGTGGCAGCCCTGCTGCCCCCGCCTCCGCCCCGCGCCCAGGGCGGGCTGTTCACCGGACCGGAGGAGTTTACGGGGGAGGAGCCGGCCCGGACACGGGAGGCCCGCCCCCCCGCCGGCGCCCGCCCCGGGTTCTGGGCGCTGGCCTGGGATAAACCCTAGGCGGCATCCGCGACAGCCGGCCTTAAACCCGGCCCCGCCCCCGTCCCGGTCCTGCTTGACCGGCTCCTCCGGAGGACCCCGATCGCTCCGGCCCGCTCGGACCCCAAAGCGGGTCCGCCGGTCCCTTAACGAGAATGAATCTCACTTGCTATATTAAGGGCATGCTAAGCGGGTCAAAGGAGGTCCCCCGATGGCGGAAGAGGTCGAACGGCTTCATCCCGGCAGTCTGACCGCAGCCCCGGCCGGGGCGCGGCGCCGGGCCTGGCTGCGCTACGGCCTCGCCTTTGGGCCGGGGATCATGGTGATGCTGGCCGACACCGACGTCGGCAGCGTGGTCACCGCCGCCCAGTCGGGGGTGCAGTGGGGCTACACCATGATCCTGCCCCAGCTGCTGCTTATCCCCATCCTCTACCTGGTACAGGAGGTCACCGTCCGCCTGGGCATGGTCACCGGACGCGGGCACGGGGAGCTCATCCGCGAGCGCTTCGGGTTCGGGTGGGCCCTGCTGTCGGTCTCCACCCTCTTCCTGTCGGCAGTGGGCGCCCTGGTCACCGAGTTTTCCGGCATCGCCGGGGTGGGCAGCCTGTGGGGCATCCCGCCCTGGGCCAGCGTGGGCGCCGCCACCCTGGGCCTCATCGCCCTCGGCCTTTCCGGGCGGTACCAGCGGGTGGAGGGGATCGGCATCGCCCTCGGCAGCCTCGAACTCCTGTTCCTAGCGGCAGCCTGGCAAGCCCGCCCCGACGGCGCCCGCCTGTTGCACGGGCTCACCACCCTGCCCCTGGGTCAGCCGGGCTATGTATGGCTCCTGGCCGCCAACGTGGGGGCGGTGATCATGCCGTGGATGGTCTTCTACCAGCAAGGGGCGGTGATCGACAAGGGCTGGGGACCGCGCCACCTGCGGGCCGCCCGCGTCGACACCGCGGTGGGGGCCGTGCTGACCCAGCTGCTCATGATCGCGGTGGTACTGCTCACCGCCGCCACCCTGGGCCATGGCCGCACCGGCGGGGCTTCCCTGCAGTCCATTCCAGAGATCGCCGACGCGCTCATCCCCTTCGTGGGCGCGGGCGCCGCCAAGGTGCTCTTCGGAGCCGCCACCCTGGGGGCCGGCTTCGTGGCCGCGCTGGTGGTCTCCATCGCCGGGGCCTGGGGGATGGGCGAAGCCTTCGGTTTCAAGCACAGCCTCAACCACCGCCTGCGGGAGGCGCCCCTCTTCTACGGGCTCTATACCCTGGCCCACCTGGCGGGGGCGGTGCTGGTCATTGCCAGTATCGACCTGGTGCAGCTGACGGTGGATGTCGAGGTGATGAACGCCATCCTGCTGCCGGTGGTGCTGGGCTTCCTGCTGGCGCTGGAGGCACGGGCCCTGCCCCCCGCCTACCGCATGCGGGGGGCCTACCGCTGGACCGTGTGGAGCCTGGCCGGGCTGGTGATGGCCTTCGGAGTGTACATGGCCTTCGCCGCCGTCTAGGGGAGGGACCTTAGCGTTCCGGCTTCACTTCCGCGTCCTCGGACCCGCTCAGGATGCCGAGGGCCAGCGCCGCCTGCACCATGGCCCGGCGGGAGGTCGCCCCCAGCTTCTGCATGGCGCGGGCGCGGTAGGTCTCCACCGTCTTGGGGCTGAGCCCCATCTCCTCGGCAATCTGGGCGCTGGTGAAGCCCAGCGCCACCCCCCGCACCACTGCCCGCTCGCGGGGGGAGAGGGTGGGCCCGCCGGCGGGCTGGGATGGCGGGGCCGAGGCCCGGACCCCGCTCAGCAGCTGCTCCGCTGCCGCGCCGGTGAGGAAAAGGTGGCCGGCCGCCACCACCCGGATGGCCTCAGCCACGGTGGGCAGGGCCGCGGCCTTGGACAGGACCCCCCGCGCCCCCGCCGCCAGGCTGCGCATCAGGGCCGAGGCCTCGTCCCATTGGGTATAGACCAGCACCCGGGCCTTGCTGCCGGCCGCCTGCAGGCGCCCCGGCAGCTGCAGGCCGTCCCCGTCAGGGAGCAGGATGTCCAGCACCACCACGTCCGGATTCAGCCGCAGCACCGCTTCCGTCGCCTCGGCCAGGGTACCTGCCTGCCCCACCAGCTGGAAATCGGGACAGGTCCCCAGCCCGGCCGCCAACCCCGCCCGCACCACCGGATGGTCATCGACCAGGAAGATGCGCACGGGTCCGGATTCCGGTCCGCTTTGGTTGCCTGTCGCGATGGTGGCTTCCCCCTCCACGTTGCACCGCCTCCTCCCACCGGCGGCCAGGGACAAGGACATCCGGCCGGACGGCCCGGAAGGCCCCGGCGGAAGACTGCTCATGCACGCCGTGCGGGACGGGAATCCTGAAGATCACGTAAAGAGTAGCCTCGCGGATGCATGGCGTCGTCCTACTTCGTTCGACACCGGCCCCGCCCTTGAACCCGGGTTCAGGGATCATTGGCTCAACCATGCGGGTTTAGGGCCCCCTTTCGACACGAAAAAAGGCGAAATGTGTCGAACAAATGAGCCCTCCCGCCGCCCTCCCGTCAGGAATGTCGGGTGGGCCTGGATTGTCGGACCGGGATTCCCTACAGGATGCCGCTCACCAGGCTGAAGAAAGCGGCCAGGGCAGCCACGGCCGCCAAGCCCAGCCCGCCCCCCGCCAGGGCGCGCGACCAGGAGGTGCGGTAAGCCCGATGCACCCCCCGCACAAAGAGCCCCCACAGGATCAGGAACAGGACGGCCGGCACCACCGGCCAGGCTTCCGGCAGCCAGAAGGCCAGGCCCGCCAGCAGGAAGCCGCCGGAGAGCCCGATGACCTCCCGCCGCGCCGGCCACTGGTCGGCTAGCACCCCCCGGCGGCGGGCGCCGGGTGGGGTGACAGCCCAGGCCGCCAGCCAGCTAAGCACGTAATAGAACACCGCCGCCTCGAACAGGGTATTGATGAGGGTGCTGAAGAATCCCAGCACCGCCAGCCGGGGCAGATAGACGGCGCCGTGCAGGAGCCCGCCCGCCAGTGCATTGGTCCATAGCATGCGCTCGGTCCAGTAGCCGCGCTCGGAGTGGTCGAGGGGGCGGCGTAGGACCTGGCGCCAGTACAGGGACCAGTCGCCGCCCGGCGACGGGCGTTGGCCGGAGGCGGGACGCCCGCGCTTCTTCTTCGGTTGTGCCGTCCGGGGCTGGCGCCCGCGCTTCCAGTCGGCCAGGGATATCGGGGGACGGGACACGCCGCTTCCCTCCCAATCACGCGCCGGGATGCCGATGACTGCGCCTCCATGATACCGCAATCCGCCGGCGGCCGCCCCGGGGCCGGTCCGTCAGGCTTTTCCTGAGGTGGGGATAACGGCTTGTGGCCATGTCCTTTGGTCCAAACAGCCCGTGGAGAAGGAACAGGGCTCCATTGCCTCCGGTATAAGGCGATTTTACAGTGTACTCAGTGGAATGGGGAGGAGGGTTCGCAATGCCTGCCAAACCGGTGCAACCGCTCGAATTCGGCGCCCTCCGCCGCCGTCTCCTGCAGCTGGTGCGGGAGATGGGTCCCTCGAGCGTGCGCGAAGTACATGAACGCATTAAACTGGAGCGGGACATTTCGTTTAATGCCGTGGCCACGGTGCTGAACCGCTTAGTGGCGCAGGGCCTCATGGAACGCAGTGGGCGCCCGCGCCATTACCGCTACACGGTCAACCCGGCCGCGGCCACCGTGCGCACCCGGACCGAGCGCTCGGTCCGCGACCTTCTGGCCGAAGCCGGCGACCTGGGGCTGGTCTACCTGGTCGACACCATCGACCGCCTGAACCCCGACGCCCTCGAGCGGCTGGAGGAGCTCTTGCGCGAGAAGCGGGGGCAGACCACCGATGAAAAACGGCGTGACCATATCCCGACTTAAGCATTTGAAGCCCCGCCTTTACCTGTGGGTGGCGCTGGTCTGGCTTGTGGGCGGCGCCGGGGTGCTGGGCGGGGTGGTGTGGCACGGGTTGCGGTATTTGCTCTGGTGGGCGACCCTCCCCGGCATCCCCATGGATGACGGGCTGAAGCTGTCCCTGGTGGAAGCGGCCCTGGCCTTCCTGGCCCTGGTGGCCACTGCCTACCGCCTGGCTGCCGCTCACCGCCGGCGCATGGACCGGGAACGGGAACTGGCCGCCCTCCTGGAGGGCCGCCTGCGCCCGCTGGCCGGCCCGCTGCCGGTGAGCGGGATAGAATTCCGGGAGGTGCGGGACGACTCCCCCTATGCCTTCACCTGGGGGATCCGGCACCCGGAAGTGGTGGTCTCGACCGGCCTCTGGGACGGCTTGCCCGAGTCCTCCCGCCGGGCGGTGCTGCTGCATGAGGCGCATCATGCCCGGGTCCGCGACCCGCTGGTGGAGCACCTGCTGCAGGTGATGGCGGAGGCGGTGCCCTTCCCCCTTTTCCCCTTCCTGTTGCAACGGTATCTCATCGCGCGGGAGGTAGCCGCCGACGCCGAGGCGGTGGCGGGGCTGCAGGAGGATCCTACTCCCCTGATTGAAGCCATGGTGACCGCCCTGGCCCATCCCGGACCGGCGTCTCCGGTGGCCAGTCTGGGAGCGCGCGGCCTCAGCGATTGGGACGCCCGCATCGCCTTCCTGCGGGATGGCACCCTGCCCCAGTCCTGGCAAGGAGGCGGGGGTATGGCCATGGTGGTGCTGCCGCTGCTGGCTGTGGCCGTCACCTGGCTCGAGATCCTGACCATGCGCTGCCACTAGGAATTGGACTGTTCGTCCGCCTGGCCCTCCGGACCCGTCGCGGTACAATAAAGGAACCGCGGGGGAAAGGGGGGCTTTGCATGTCGGACGAAACCCGACGCCTGGAGGAAATGGCCCGCAGCTACAAGCCTACCATCAACATCGCCCGGGCCCCCGGTCCCATGGCCCCGGCCTTCTTCCTGGCCCTAGGCTGGTTCTTCCTGGCCTGGGCAGGCGTCGCCCTGCTCCATCAGGCCCCGGCCCTGGCCGCCAACAACTGGGCCGCCCCCGGCGTGCTGGGGCTGATGCACCTCTACACCCTGGGCTTCCTGACCATGACCATGAGCGGCCTGCTGTACCAATGGATCCCGGTGGTCTTCGATCGGCCGCCGGTGGAACCGGTCATGGCCTGGAGCCAGGGGATCCTTTACACCATCGGCGTCACCCTACTGGTGGCGGGGATGCGGGGCGCCGGAGCGGGGTGGATGGCCGCCGGCGGCACCGTCACAGCGGCGGCGCTGGTCTGGCTGACCTGGCTCGACGCCCGCCGGGTGCTGACCAGCCCCCGCCGGCCCGATGCCCTCACCGCCCTCATCCTGGCCGCGCTGGCCGGCCTCAACCTGACCTGGCTGTGGGGCCTAACCATGGCCTTCGGCTTCAGCCTCGGCCGCCCCGCCCCCTATTACGTGCTGGGTCTGCATATCTCCACCGCCCTGGTCGCCTGGGTGGCCACCTTGGTCATGGGGGTGGAGCTCAAGCTGGTACCGATGTTCACCATGGCCCGGGTGGAGGGCCAGCGGGTGGCCGGACCGCCCGTGCTGGCCTGGGCGGGGCTGTTCCTGTTCTGGCTGGCCGGGGAGGTGCCCGCCCTCCTGAACGCCGCCGCCGGGCTCTGGATGCTGGCCGCCCTCTGGACCGGCCGCCAGCTCTGGACCATCGGCCGCAGCGGCCGGGCGCCCGCCTTCGACCGCGTACTGGTGGGGGTTATCGCCGGCTGGGTGCTCTGGTTCCTCGCCGCCCTGGCCCTGCCCGCCGACCCGGCCCTGGCGGTGGAGCTGATGTTCGGAGGGGCCCTGCTCTTCATCCTGGGCTATCAGTCCCGCATCCTGCCCTTTATCGCCGCCGTGGCCCTGGCCCGGCGGATGCCCGGCCCCCCGCAGAAGGCCTTCTTCATCGCCCGCCAGCTGGGTCCGGCCCAGGGGGCCGTGGTCAGCACCATCCTCGGCACCCTGCTCGTCCTGGCCCTGGGCTGGGGGGTGACCGCCGGCAGCATCTCCGCCGTCCGCCTGGCCGGGGCCCTGGTGCTGCTGCTGCTGGCCGCCCACATCGGCAGCCTGGCGGGGGCGGCCTGGGTCGGCTACCGGGGCGGGCGCCCCCAGACCGGCGGCCGGCCGGACTAACCGCCGCGCAAAAAGCGATGCGCCACCGGCCTCGCTCCTTCCGCCCTGGAGGCTGGTGGCGCTCTCGTTATTCTCGTTAGAACTGATCTGGCGGCCGATCGGCACTCGTTCTCAGGCGACTCACCAGATCGCCGGACACACTGTCCGGATTGATACCAGGGGCCCCACCTCTTCGGTGGTCTTCCTCCTGGCACCTTCATTATAGCACCGTCTCCGGAAATGGATCCCTTCAGTTTCAAACATTTCGGAATTCGGACCGCCCGGCTCGCCCCGCGGAAACGGCCCGGGCTGGCCTTTGACCCGGCCGGCGGGGCAACTCTGTGCCGCCGGCCGGCCACATGGATACCCCCGCCCGGATGACCTGCCGTGACCACGGCGGCGCCCCAGGGGTCACGGTTTCCCCCGCCGCCCTATCCCGTCCCCGGATCCCGGCACGCCCACTCCCCCGTCACCGGCACGGCGCGGGACAAGGTCTGAAACACCGTGCTGTTGCGCTCCGCCAGCGCCACCAGCCGGCCGAACCGCTCCGCCGGCACAGGGGTGCGGGCGAAGAGCCGGTAACGCACCGCCGTCAGGGTAGGCGGCCGATCCTGCCGCTCCCCGCTCACCTCGATGCGGACGGCGTCCAGGGGAATGCGGGAGAGCCCCGCCACCAAGTCCAGGCTGGTCAGGAGGCAGTCCCCCAAGGCCGCCAGCAGGGTCTCCACCGGGTTGAACCCGGCCTCGAGGTCCGCCCGACGGGCCCCCAGCGTCAGCCGGAACGCCCGCACCGCCGCCTCGGCATGCCGGGCATCCCTGCGCTCCACGGTCACCGTATAGCGCTGCATCCTGACCGCCTCCCGTCCGGCTTCACGCAATCTTCATCGGGGCGCAACCGAACCTTAATCGCCCCCCGTTACACTCACCTCGACATATCGACCGCCATTGTAGCATTGAGGCGCCGCTTGGCGGTCCCAGGAGGATTCCCGATGCCCCGCATCCTCGTCATCGGCGGCAGCGACGCCGGCATCAGCGCCGCGCTGGCGGCCCGCGAGCAAGACCCCGGGTCCGCGGTCACCCTCATCACCGCCGACGCCTACCCCAATTTCAGCGTGTGCGGCCTCCCCTTCTATCTGGGCGGGGAGGTGGCGGACTGGCACCAGCTGGCCCACCGCACCCCGGAGGAGATTACGGCGGCAGGCATCACCCTCCGGTTGGAGACCCGCGCCCTGCGCCTGGACCCGGCCGCGCACGCGGTGGAAGTGCGGGAGGCGGACGGCCATGACCGGCGCCTCACCTACGACCGCCTGGTAGTGGCCACCGGGGCGGAGGCGGTGCCGCCACCCGTGCCCGGCCTGACGGAGCGGGAACAGGTGTTCTTCCTGCACGACATGGGTGACGGGCTGCGACTGGCTACCTTTCTGGCGGACCGGAAGCCGGTGCATGCGCTGGTGGTGGGGGCCGGCTATATCGGGCTGGAGATGACCGAGGCCTTCCGGCGTCGCGGCCTGGCCGTCACCCTGATCGAGCAAGCCCCGACCGTCCTGCCGGGACTGGACGCGCCCCTGGCGCGAGAGCTAGAAGCGCTGCTGCGCTCGGCCGGGGTCACGGTGGTGACCGCTACCGCCCTGGAGCGCCTGGAGGAGGGTCCCGGCGGCCTGGTGGCCCAGACCTCGGACGGGCAGGCCCGCAAGGCCGACCTGGCCCTGATCGCGGCTGGGGTGCGGCCCCGGTCCACGCTGGCCGTCACCGCCGGCGCCCAGGCGGGCGTGCGCGGGGCCATCCGCGTGGACGCCGCCATGGCCACCGGGCTGCCCGACGTCTATGCCGCCGGCGACTGCGTCGAAACCTGGCACCGCTTGCTGCAGCGGGCCGTGTACCTGCCGCTGGGCACCACCGCCCACAAGCAGGGGCGGGTGGCCGGCATTAACGCGGCCGGGGGCAGCGCCCGTTTTGCCGGATCCCTGGGCACCCAGGTGCTGCAGGTCTTCGGACGCGTGGCCGGGCGCACCGGCCTCAACAGCACCGAGGCCGCCGCCGAAGGCTGGTCGGTCCTGAGCGTGTCGGTCACCGTTCCCGACCATAAGGCCTACTATCCCGGCGCCGAGCCCCTTACCGTGCGCCTCATCGCCGATCGCGACCGCGGTCGCCTACTGGGGGCCCAGCTGCTGGGCGGTCTCCGCGGCGGGGTGGCTACCCGTCTGGACATCCTGGCCGCCGCGCTGACCATGGAGGCCACGGTAGGGGACCTCCTCGACCTCGACCTCGCCTACACCCCGCCCCTCTCCAGCCCCTGGGACCCGGTCCAGCTGGCGGCGCAGGCCTGGCTGGCCGCACGCCGGTAAGGCCGTAGCGCCTGCCGCAAAACGCAACAGCGGGGGCGATCCCCCGCCGCCTGCCGGAACCGGATGGGTCTAGACGGTCTGCCGGAAGTTGGCCTTGCCCTGGTGCTGGTAGAGCTGGCTGCCGGGAGCCACCGCCTCCCCGACCCCGATGCGGGTGCCCGGGAAGACGTGGGCACTGTAGCCCAGGTGCGCCCGCCGGCCGACCACCACGTTCTCCTCCACCGTGGCGTAGCTGTCCAGCCGGGCCTCCTCGGCCACCACCGCCCCCTTCAGCTGGCTGTGCGCCCCAATCACCGCCGCCCGCCCCACAATCGACCGCTCCACCCGTGCCCACGGCATCACTCGCACCCCGGCCCCTATCACCGCGTACGGCCCCACCGCCGCCGTCGGCTCCACGACCGCCCCCGGCCCCAGATACACCGGCCCCTGGCCCCGCGGCCCCACCGTCACCGCCACCGGCCACGGCAGCCGCACCCGCCCGTCCAGCGCCGCCTCGTGCGCCGCCCGGTACTGCTCTACCGTCCCGACATCGCACCAGTACCCCCGCCCGGCTTCCCCGCGCACCCGCCGCCCTTCCGCAATCCACTGCGGAAACAGCTCGTGCCCAAAGTCCACCGGCACCCCCACCGGCACCCCCGCCAGCAGCCCCGGCTCCAGGTAGTAGATGCCGGTGTTCACCACCGCCCCTTCCATCAGCCACGCCGGCTTCTCCACAAATCCCACCACCTGGCCGTCCCCCGCCAGCTCCACCACCCCGTACGCCCGCGGGTCCGCCACCGCCGCCACCAGTAGCCCCGCCTCCGCCCGGGCCGCCCGCATCCGCCGGTAAAATCCCGCCAGATCAAAGTCCGTCAGCCCGTCCCCGCTGACGATCAGCACCGGCTCCCGCGCCGGAAACCGCGCCAGCGCCAGCCGCACCGCTCCCGCCGTGCCCAGCGCCGTCTCCTCCTGGCTGTAGCCAACCCGGACCCCCCAGCGGCTGCCGTCCCCACGTGGGCCCGGATGCGCGCCCCCTCGTACCCCAGGGTGATCACCACATCCGTGAACCCCGCCGCGCCCAGCTGCGCCAGGGTGTAGTCCAGAATCGGCCGGTCCAGAAACGGCACCAGGGGCTTCGGCCGCCCGTCCGTTAACGGCATTAGCCGTTGGCCACGGCCCCCCGCCAGGATGATTGCGCGCATCCGTACCGCTCCCCCTCTTCGCTGGTGTTCCCCGTCCGAACCCGTTTTCATGCGGCTGTTTGCCTCGTGCCCTCGAACGGGCTCATCTTCCGTCTGCCTCAGGGGCTCCCGATTCAAGGAGGCCAAGATCGCGGTGCCGGAACGCCCGGTCGCGCCCGCCTGTGCGCAACCCCCGCGGGACTCCGTATCCCGCTTCCATCCTGCAGCCGGCATTCCCACCGGCGACCCCGGGGAAACCAGTGCCTGTTTGTCCCCTTGCCCTCAGTATCCTCCGCAAACGGTGGTGCCAGCAGGGTCTGGTGGATGGACGAACGTCGTGGCTTAACGCTATCTGGAGGCCAGAACCAGGTAGTTATTGGGGATGGTCCCTAAGCGCACTATAACAGAGCCCTGTGTCAGGATCTAGTCGGATAGAGTAGTAACATCTCCCGGAATTGTCACACTTCTTGGGGGTCCGGCCCTGGGGGGTCCCCCCAGCGGCGGGCCTCCCAGGCCCGGCGCAGGTTGGCCCGGTGCTCCTCGGTCAGGGCGGCCGGCAGCGGGCGGCCGCCGAAGGGGACCGCTTCCGCAGCCAGCGCCTGCCAGGGCCGCCCCGCGGTCACCGCCGCTTCCGCCAGGGCGGTGACCCGTTCCCAGTAGTCGCGGGCCCAGGCCACCCGCTCCCGGAGGGCCGCCCGTCCGCGCGCGGGCTGCCCGTGGCCCGGCACCAGCCACTGGAGGTCGAAGGTGTCGATGACGGCCGCGAACCGGTCCAGGCTGCGGCCGTAGGCCGTCCAGGAGGCCGTCACCAGCGGGAATTCCCGCTCGGACAGGTAATCGCCCGCCACCAGCAGCCCCAGCGCCGGCACCACCAGCGCCAGGCTGTCCCAGGTGTGGCCGGGCATCCAGAAGCCGTAGACCCCCTCCGGATCGGCGTCCCCGTTCCGCCAGCGGCGCGCGCCGGCCAGCGAGGGCGGCTGCTCCCCCCACGGACGTTGCAGGTAATATTTCTGATCGAATTGTGTTAGCTCTTCCCAGGATTCCGCCTCATTGCTGACATCCCAGTGGCTGGAAACCGCCAGGGCCTCCCCCAGGCTGCCCACCCCTGCCAGATGATCGAAGTCGGAATGGGTCAGCACGGTCAGGATGGGCTCCGCCCCCGCCCGCTCCCGGGCCTGCCGGGCCAGGGCCGCCACTTCCTCCGGCAGGAAGCCGGGGTCGACCGCTACCCAGCCGCTACGGGTCCGGAGGAGCACCGAATGCAGGGCATACAGGGCGCTGGCGGCAACCCACACCCCCGGGGTCAGCTCCTGCCAGCCGGCCGGCATGCCTACCCCTCCCCCGCCGGCTCCTCGGCCGCAAAGGTGGTCTCCAGCACCCCCAGGCGGCCGATGGCAATCCGGGTGACGTCTCCGGGCCGGATCCACACCTGCTGCTCCGGGGGACGGCCCCAGATAACCCCTTCCGGGGTGCCGGTAAAGATGAGGTCGCCGGGCTCCAGGGTCCACACCTCCGACAGGGCGGCCACCAGTTCGGCACACCCGAAGATCATGTCGGCGGTGCTGGAGTGCTGGCGCTCCTCACCGTTGAGCCACAACCGGATCTCCTGGTCCTGGGGATCCCCGGCTTCCCCGGCGCTGACCAGGTACGGCCCCAGGGGGGCGAAGCCGTCGGCCGACTTGCCCAGCAGCCACTGCCCGGTGCGGAACTGCAGATCCCGCGCAGACAGATCGTTGCCGATGGTGTAGCCCCACACTGCCGCCAGCGCCTCCTCCGGCCGCACCCGGTGCACCCGCCGCCCGATCACCACCACCAGCTCCGCCTCATAGTCGAGGGCCCGGGTGGCGGCCGGGATGGTCACCACCTGGCGGTGGCCGGCGAGGGCGTTGGGGAACTTGGAGAACACTACCGGGCTGGCCGGCACCGGGGAGCCGGTCTCGGCCGCGTGGCGCCGGTAGTTGAGGCCGATGCAGAAGATCTTGCCCGGCCGGCGTACCGCCGGCAGCCAGCGCACCTCCGCTGCCGGCACCGGGGGGCCCGCCGCCGCCCGCAGCACCTCCGCCCCCGCGCCCGCCGCCAGCACGGCATCGGTGTCCGGAAAGCGGGCGGGGTCGACCAGGCGCAGGGACGCCCCGTCCTCCTCCCCCAGGGCCAGCCGGCAGCCGCCCTCCCATATCACATTAGCCAAGCGCATGTCATCCGCCCTTTCCGTCCCACGGGGCGGGCCGGAGCCGGCCCCGGTCCCGCCCGGATTTCAGGCCCCGGCCTGCTCCGCGGGGGCAGGGGCCCGGCCCCCGCCCAGCACCCGCGCCAGCGCCCCCAGCGTGCCCGCCATCTCCGCCAGGTTGGAGGGCACCACGATGGTGGTGGCGGGCCCCTGACCCAGCTGGGCCAGCGCCTCCAGCGCCTTCAGGGTCAGCACGGCCTCGTCCGCGCCGGCCTCCTTCAGGAGGGCCAACGCCTGGGCCTGGGCGCGCTGCACGGCCAGCAATGCCTCCGCCTGCCCCCGGGCCTGCAGCACCAGCCGTTGGCGATCGGCCTCGGCCCGGTTGACGGTGGCGATCTGGTATCCCTCCGCCTCCAGGATCTGGGCCTGCTTCTGGGCCTCGGCCTGGGTGATCTGGGCCCGCTTGTCCCGCTCTGCCCGCATCTGCTTCTCCATCGCGGTTTTAATCTCCTGGGGCGGGTCGATCTGCTTGATCTCGATCCGCAGCACCTTGACCCCCCAGGCATTGGTCTCGCGGTCCAGCTTCTCCTGCAGGCGGGCGTTGATGGCGTCCCGGTTGGAGAGCGTCTCGTCCAGGGTCATGTCCCCGATGATGGAGCGCAGGGTGGTCTGCACCAGGTATTCAATAGCGGCCGGGAAGTCCTTGACCCCGTAGACCGCCCGCTGGGGGTCCATCACCTGATAGTAGAGCACGTTGTCCACCGAGATGGTGACGTTGTCCTTGGTGATGACCGGCTGGGGGGGCACGGTGATGAACTGCTCGCGCAGGTCGACGCGGGTGCGGATGCTGTCGGTGAACGGGATGACGGTGTTGAGCCCGCTGGTGAGCACGCGGTGAAAGCGGCCGAAGCGCTCCACGATGGCCACCTCGGCCTGGTGGACGATGACCAGGGAGCGCTTGGCCAGGTAGGCCATAAACAGCAGCAGGACCCCGAACACGATGGCTGCAATCATGCCAGCGGCTCCTCTCCGGCCGGCGGCGCCGGGGCACGCAGGGGGTGCACCACCAGACGCACGCCGTCAATGGCGTAGACCGTGACCACGGTCCCGGCGGGAATGGGGGCCGTCCGCTCATCCAGGGCACGGGCAGCATAGCGGCGTCCGTCCAGCTCCACCGCCCCCGAAAAGTCGGCCTCCCCGCCCACCGGGCGCAGGACCACCGCCTCCCGTCCCACCAGCGCCTCCACCGGATCCGGCAGGCGGGGCGGCAGCAGCCGCCGGGCCAGGCGGGGGCGCAACGCCCACAGGAGCCCGCTGCCCACCGCCAGGAACACCGCCCCCGCCAGCAGCAGATGGGGGGCGAACAGGGCCGCCACCAGGGCCCCGATGCCGAACCAGAGCACGTAGAGGTCCTGCCGGCTCATCTCCACCCCGAACGCCACCGCCGCCACCACCAGCCAGACCCAGGCGGCCATCCGGCCCGCCCCCTTCCCCGGCCCTCTGTTCCGATTGTACGGCAAGGCGTGCCGGGCGGGTTCAAATCCGGCCCCGCCCGCCCGGGCGCCCGCGCCGCGCCGCCCGGGCCCTGTGCGCCAGGCCCGCATGGCCGTGGCCGCCGCCGCGGAAAGGCCCTTACGATCAGAAGGACGGACCGGATCGGATTCTAAGGCCGGCCTGGTGCCGGCGGGAGGGGAGCACGCTTATGCCCTGGGACGTACGTCAAGCGCCGCATGTCATCACCTGGGAGGTGACCCGCGCCTGCCAGCTCCATTGCCGGCACTGCCGGGCCAAGGCCATCCGCCACCGCAATCCGGCAGAGCTGACGCTGGCCGAGATCGAGCAGGTGCTGGAGGACATCCGGGATCACTTCGATCCCCATCCCCTGCTCATCTTCACCGGCGGGGACCCCACCGAGCGGGACGACCTCCTGGACATCCTGCGCGCCTCGGTGCAGCGGGGGCTGTCTACCGCCGTGGCCCCCAGCGTCACCCCCAACCTGACCCCGGCGGTGCTCGACGCCTGGCGGGAGGTGGGGGTCCGCACCATCTCCCTCAGCATCGACGGCCCCTCGCCGGCGGTGCACGACACCTTCCGCGGGGTCCCGGGCACGTTCCTGGCCTCGCTGGCCGTGGCCCGCGCCATCAAGGAACGGGGCTTCGGCCTGCAGGTGAACACCGCCGTCGACGTGCATACCGTGGACTCCCTGCCGGAGATGGGCGCCCTGGCCCGCGACCTGGGGGTGGCCAGCTGGGAGGTGTTCTTCGTCGTTCCCACCGGCCGCGCCCGGCAGGAGGACGCCTTAAGCCCGGAATCCATGGACCGCACCCTGGCCTGGTTGGCCACCTACGCCCAGAGCGCCCCTTACCGGGTAACCGCGGTGGCCGCCCCCCAGTACCGGCGGGTGATGCTGGAAACCATCCCCGGCCTGGCGCGGCCGCGCACTCCCGCGGTCCGGGAGGCGCAGGGCTTCGCCTTCATCGACCACACCGGGGAGGTCTACCCCAGCGGATACCTGCCCGTGTCCGGGGGCAACGTGCGCCGGACCCCCCTGTCCACCATCTACCGGGAGTCGCCCCTGTTCGTGTCCTTGCGCGACCCCGATGCCCTCAAAGGCAAGTGCGGCACCTGCCCCTACCGGGACATCTGCGGCGGATCGCGGGCCCGCGCCTACGCCGTACATGGGGACGTCCTGGCCGAGGACCCCGGCTGCCCCTACAGCGCGGTGATGGCGGTCTGAGGGTCCGCTGGCGGCCGGCCAGCCCGCAAACGGCCCCCGGCCGCCCGAAAATCGGCCCGCAAGAAAAGGGAAAGAGCGAAAACGGTCGAAATCCCCCGTGCAAAAACCCGGGTGCCGCGGGTACCCAGGGAGGGGGATTTCGGTGCCGTTACGCGCTAAACTGGCCGTTCTCTTTCTCATCGTCCTGGGCATCAGTGTGGCCTCCGGCCTATGGGGGGTCCACTCCGGTCAACGCTCTCTGACCGAAATCAACGCCCTCAACCGTAGTTACACCCAGGCGACCGCCGCCCAGGGGCTGGAGGCCGCCTTCTACCGCTACGACGCCGCCCGCAACGCCTACGTGCTGGCGGCAGCAGCCGGACTACCCGCCGGTACCCTCGAGACCACCCAGGCCGCGGACGGCCGCGCCTTCACCCGCGGCCTGGCCGCCTTCGCCCGCAGCGTCCGGGACCCTGCGGCCGGTGCCGTCCTACGCGGCGTGGAGTCCGAACTGGCTGCCTACCGCAACACCGCGGCAGCGGTGGACGCCAGCCTGGCGGCAGGCCGGGTGCGCACCGCCCTGCGCCTGGAGAGTGCCCGCCCTGCCGTCGGCATCGGTTCCGGCCTGGCCCGCATCACCGCCCTCATCACCGCCCGCAACGCCCGCGAGACCGCAGAGGTGGTCCGGGTGCAGCACACCCTCATCGGGGTCTCCCTGTGGGCCATCGGCCTCTTCCTGCTGGCCAGCCTCGTCATCTGGATCCTGACGGAAGCCCTCATGATCCGGCCCACCATCAGCATGGCCCGGCTGGGGGCGGCGTTGGCCCAAGGGCGGTTGGATGGGGAGGTCCGCTTCCGCAGCCGGGATGAGCTGGGCCGCCTGGCCGAGGACTTCCGCCGGCTCATGGCCTACATGCGGGCCCTGGCCCGGAGTGCGGAGGCGGTGGGCCGGGGCGATCTGACCGTGCCGCCCGAACCCCTGGGGCCCCAGGACACCCTGGGCCTGGCCCTCAAGGAGATGCACGAGCGCCTGCGCGCGATGCTGGGCCGCATCCAGGAGACCAGCCGCACCCTGGAGGACAACGTCGCCCGCCTGCGCACCATGGCCCGGGACGGACGGGGGGCCGCCTCTCAAGTAGCCACCGCCGTCCAGCAGGTGGCCGAGGCCACCACCGAACAGTCGCATGGCCTGCAGCAGATCGCCACCACCATGCAGCAGCTGAAGGCCTCGGTGGAGCAGGTGGCGGCGGGGGCCGAAGGCCAGGCCCAGGCTGCGGACGACTCCGCCGACAAACTGGAGCGCATGGTGGAGGCCATCCGCGGCACCGGCGCCGTCGTGCAGCGGGTGCGGGCCATCGCCGAAGACACCCGCGCCACCGCCCGCCAGGGCCGCCAGGAGGTGGAGGCCACCCTGGCCGCGATGGGCCGCATCGCCGAGGTGGTGGAAGAGACGGCCGGGGCGGTGGACCAGCTGGGGCAGCGTTCCGCCCGTATCGGCGCCATCGTGGAGACCATCTCCGACATCGCCGCCCAGACTAACCTGCTGGCCCTCAACGCCAATATCGAAGCCGCCCGGGCGGGCGAGCACGGGCGCGGCTTCGGGGTGGTGGCGGACGAGGTACGCAAGCTGGCAGAGCGCGCGGCCCGCGCCACCGACGAGATTGCCGAGCTGGTACATGGCATCCAGAACGGGGTGGAGTCCTCGGTCGAAACCATGGGCCGGGGCCGCAGCGCGGTGGAGGAAGGCCAGCGCCTGGCCCGGGATGCCCATCAAGCCCTGGACGCCATGGAGCAGGCCATCCAGCGGGTGACGGAGGAGATCGGGACCCTGGTGGAGACCTCAGGCGGCCTGGAGGAACGGCGCGACCTGGTCGCGGAACGCGTGCAGCAGATCACCCGCACCGCCCGCGAGAACAGCCAGGCCTCCCAAGAGATGGCCGCCGCCTCCAACTCGGTGAGCGACATCCTGCAGGGGCTGGCCGCCATCTCCGAGGAGACCGCCGCCTCCACCGAAGAGGTGGCCGCGAGCACCCATGACATGGCCGCCACCATGGAACAGCTGGAGGGCCAGGCCAACGGCTTGGCCGAGGTGGCCGGCAGTCTGGAGGCGGTGGCCGCCGGCTTCCGCTTCTAGACCCCTGCCCCTGCAGCCGAGCCCGCCTCCCCCCTAGGGGGCGGGCTCCGGCGGTTTGCGGCCGGTGATGACGCTGCTGCTGGCCACCATCGCCTGTTCCTCCGGCCGGGTGTGCAGGGCCAGCTCCCGCCCCTGCCGGCCCAGCAGCTCCAGCAGCGCCCACCGCTCCTCGATTGGCAGCCGGGCCAGGATGTTCTGATAGAACGCCCCGCCCTTGAGCACGAAGGCCAGGAAGGCGTCAGGGTCGGCGGCGGTGACGCGCAGGGGCACCCGGTGCTGCTGCACCTCCACCAGCCCCGCCTGCCGGAAGGCCGCCTCCACCCGGCCGGGGGCGACGCCCTGCTTTTCCCCCAGCGGCACCTGCAGTCGTTCCGCCAGCTGCCGTAGGGACCGGAACCAGGTGGCCACCATGGGGATACTGAGCAGGTCGGCAGGATTGGGGTTACGAGCGGCCACCAGGCCGCCCGGCCGGGTGACCCGGGTCATCTCCGCCACCGCCTGCTCCACCTCGGTGAAGTGCAGCACCGCCACCGCCAGCACCAGGTCGAACCGGTCGGCCGGATAGGGGATGGCCTCCGCTACCCCCTGCACCAGGGTGACGTGGTCCGCCCCCCGCTGGGCCCGCTTGGCCTTCAGGGTGGAGAGCAGGGCCGCCGACGGCTCCAGGGCGATCAGCTGCCCGCCCACCGCCGCCACCCGGTCGGCCAGCCCCAACTCGAAGGTCACCCGCCCGGTGCCGGCCCCGATCTCCAGCACCTGCGCCCCCGGCGGCAGCGGCAGGCGCGCGACCCATTCCCGGGTGGAGGAGGAGGAATCCGGAAACACGGTGTCGAAGACGCGGTCGTAGTCCGTCTCCCCGAAAATGACCCAGCGTTGGGCGTTGGCCCGCCAGGCGAACTCGCCCGCCGCCTCCAAGGTGCGGCGCAGCTGGTCCAGCAGGGCCCGCCCCGCCGGGGTGAGGGTCACCCACTCCCCCTCGCCGTCCACCACCGTACGCAGCACGCCGGCCTGGGTGTAGACCGTCCATTCCGGGGTCAGGAGCCGGTCCAGCCAGGGGCGGTGCAAGGTGCCCCACAGGAAATCCTCCCGGCGCATACGCCCGTAATAGGCCACCGCGTTGAGGTCCTCATGGCTGGCCACCACGGCATGGTAGCGGGCGGCGGCGGTGATGCCGTCGGGTTCAGCGGCCACGAACGCCGCCAGGCGGCGCACGGCAGTGCCGGCATGGGCCGCGCTCACCGTCCGGGTGCCGGTGGCCTGCTGGGCCACGTAGAGGGCCGTGCCGGTAAGGAGGTCGTTGAACACCGCCTCCACATAAACCGGTGGCATGGGATAGGTCGGGAAGACGGCGCGCGCGGCCTGTGCCCGCCGCGCCCATTCCTGGGTGGCGGCATCCAGCACCCGCTCCGCCTCGGGGGTGATGTGCTCCTCCGCCTGCCCATTCATCCAGGTATCCAGCACCACCCCGGCCGCCAGCGCCCGCTCGATGGTCGGGCCCATACTGCCCGCCGTCCGCAGCATCAGGGCATAAAGGCCGCTCTCCGTCATGGGAACCACCTGCTCATTCCGCCACTTTTCCCCATTGTAGCGCCGGGCTCTGTCCAGTTCTGCCGGATAATGGCGGTTTGGCGCGCCTGCCGGTGCACAAAAAAGACGGCGGGGTTATCCCCGCCGTCCGCGCCGGGGGCCTCAGGCGGTGGCCAGGAAGGGCCACAGGAGCTTGGCCGCCACTCCCAGCAGCAGGATGCCGTAGAGGGTCTTCACCCAGGCAGGCTTGGCCTTGTTGGCCATGAAGCTGGACCCCGCCCAGGAGGCCACCAGCACCGCCCCCACCGTCACCGCCAAGAGGGGGCCGCTTAGGGTCATATGCCCCATATGGCCGAGAAAACCGGAGAAGCTGGAGAAGGTCACGATGTAAGCGGTGGTAGCGGCCGCCTCCTTGGTCGGATACCCGATCCAGAGCAGGAGGGGGCTGATGAGGAACCCACCCCCGATGCCCAGCAGCCCGCCCAGGAACCCGGCCAGGGTGGAGACCAGGGTCCCCCACAGCATGCGGTGGGGCGGCAGGACGTCCAGCGCCGGCTCCGCCTGCCGCACCACCGCCAGGGTGCGGGCCCCGGCCACCAGCACCAGCAGGGCAAACAGGATCAGTAGCACCCGTCCGGGCACGTAGGGGGCGGTCATCGCCCCCAGGGGCGCCCCCACCAGGGCCCCCAGGGCCATGGGCAGCCCCCCCTTCCAGTCCACCAGCCCCTTGCGCCCATAGGGCACCAGCGCCACCAGGGTGTTGAGCCCGTTGAGCAGCAGGCCCAGGGGGATGACCACGTTCTTGAGGCCGAAGCCCAGCCAGTGGAAGATGGGCACGTACAGCATCCCGCCGCCCAGGCCCAGCATGGCGAACACAAAGGACACCACGAAGATGAGCGTGCCGGTCCAGAACAGCATCACGGGTCAAGCCTCCGCTTCCGGCCCCGGGCGGTGGCCGCCCGGGGCCCCTTGACCGCTAACGGCCGGCGTGCAGCCGCCGGTCCAGGCAAGGCCGGCAGTACCAGCGCTCCTCGATGCGGGTGGCGTAGCTGGTCACCACCAGCTCCCCGCACTCGTCGCAGCGCACGGCCTCAAACACCTCCGGCTGGCGGGGGTAGGGATAGTGCTCGAAGGTCTCCACGTCGAAGATTTCCTGCCAGGGCCGGGTGAGGACGTCCTCGATCAAGGGATCCACCACCGCCGGGTCCAGCTTCCAGGGCGGCACCCCCTGGGCCCGCAGCTTGAAGAAGTCCATGTTAAGGCATTGGGCCATGCGTTCCGCCTTGGGGACCACCCGCACCGCGCGGCCGCTGGCCGGCTCCAGCAGGGTGAGGGCGAACTTCCCCAGCGGATTGCGCTCCAGGTTGCCCTTGCCGGTGGTGCAGCCGGTGGCGAACTGCACCCCGTCCGCAAAACAACCGGAAAAGTGATGATAGCCGGTCTCGACCACGGCGATGAGTTCGCCCCCGCCCCGGGCCCGCTCCACGCCCAGGATGTCCATGGCCAGGTGGCCGGCCCGCAGGCCCTGGGGCATGGCCGGGCACTTGTGCCCGTGGAAGTACTGGGCCGCGTGCAGCTCCTCGGGGGTGACAGCGGTTTCGGATGCCAACCGGATGTCCATGGGATCCGCCCCTTTCGGCTTGAATATATATTCAAGGATAGAATATATGTACTAGAGTATTTAGTCAAGTCGGCGCGCATGCAAAACCTTCCGGCGCGTCCCCGCCGGCGGTCTGCTATGCTGGGGACAATCCCGGCGGACCTTGTGCGACGAAACCTGCCTGAAGGAGGAGCCCCATGTCCCGTCGTCTGGCCCTGTCCCTGGCCGGCCTCAGCCTGGCGGGGCTGGCCGCGGGCGGCTGCGGTCCCGCGGCAGCCCCCCATCCGGCGCCCCTGGCCTACCGCTGGCCCGCCGGCCCGCGTCAGTACACCTACAACCTGGACGCCGTCCTCACCGCCCCCGCCAACGGCCAGGGCAGCACCACCTACGACCTGGCCGCCCGCTTCCGGGCAGCGGTCGCCCCCCTCGGCCACGGCCTGGCCCGCCTGACCCTGGACCTGCTCAACGGGGAAGCCTCCCGGAACGGGCAGGCCCTGGGCGGTATCGTGCCCGCAGCCGGCCTCTCGGTATCCGTCATCCTGAACCGGCACGGGCTGCCGGCCGGATCCGGGCAGCCCGCTCCCTCCGGCGCCTGGAGCCCGCTGGTGGTGCCGGCGCTGCCGGCCCGGCCCTGGCAGGGGGCCCTGCAATGGTCCCGCACCGACACCCTCACCCTGCCCGATGGCGCCCGTCTCACGGTGGTGGAGCACAACCGCCTCACCCCCGGCGGCGGCGGCCAGCTCGACCTGCGCGTGAGCGGCTCCGGCACCCTGAGCGGGCCCGGGCTGCCGGCACCGGAGACGGCCACCCTGGACGGCATTACCGTCCTGAGTGCGGGGACGCACCTGCCCCTCTCCAGCCGCTGGACCGCCCGGGGCTACGGTCCCGGCGGACAGGCCGTCCGCCTGCGGATCACCCTGACCCGCGACAACCCCTAGCCCGCGGCCGCCCGGTGCCAGCGGGCCAGCAGGGGGACGGTGACCACCACCGGCCCCGGCTCGGGGCCGGCCAGCACCCGGGCCGGCCGGTCCGGCTCGCCCAGATGCTCCAGCACCGCCAGCGCCCCCGGGAAGGCCTGGTCCCGGGTGTAGTCATTGACCGTGACCAGGGTAGGCAGCCCGGCGGCGCGCGCTGCCGCCAGACCCACCGCCGAGTCCTCCACCGCCAGGCAGCGGGCGGGGTCCAGGTCCAGCTGCTCCAGCACCCAGTGATAGATGTCGGGCAGGGGCTTCTTGCCCGCCACCACGTCCCCCGCCCCGATGACCGTAAACCATTCCAGGGCCTCCTCGCCCATGGCATGGACCAGCAGCCCGTGTACATTGGCGGGGGTGGTGGTGGTGGCGATGGCCAGCTGCAGGCCGGCGGCCCGCGCCTCCCGGAGCAGGCGCAGCACCCCCGGCCGTAGAGGGATGGCGCCCTCCTCCAGCAGGCGGACGTAATGCCGGGTCTTGGCCCGGTGCAGTTCCCGGATGAGGGCGTCATCCACCTCGGCCCCCAGGGCGATGCGCTCCAGGTAGGCGCGCAGCCGCTCCTTGCCCCCGGTGATGGCCAACAGCTCCCCGTAGGTGGCCTCATCCCAGCGGAAGGGCCACCCCGCTTCCTCAAACGCGCGGTTGAAGGCGACCCGGTGGCCGTGCCGCTCGGTATCCGCCAAGGTGCCGTCCACATCAAAGATGAGCGCCCGTAACGCCACCCGTCTCCCGCCTCCCCGCCGCCTATCCCGCTGAGGCCGTATCGGCCGCAATCCGTTCCAGGGTGGGCACCGCCACCCCCAGGCGGCGGGCATGGGCCAGGGCGCGGGCCAGGCGGGCCCGGGCGCTGCGGCCCATGAGGCGGTGGGCGGGATCCGCGGCCAGGGCGGCCACCACCGCCTCCTGCAGGCGAGCCGGGTCGAAATGCTGCCCGGTCAGGGCCTCCTGCACCGCCAACGCCTCGCCCAGCACCGCTTCCGCCAGCGGGCGGTGCCGCTCCCACAGCTCCCCGGCGGTGCCCCCCACCGCCAGGCCGGCGATGTTGGTGGTCCAGATGTAGACGTTCTTCAGCACCAGTTCATAGACCAGCCGCCCGTAATCCTCCAGCACCACCGCCGGAATGCCGATGCGGCCGAGGGCGTCCGCCACCCACGCCGCAGCCGGGCCCCACACCGGGCTGGGCAGGATGACGCGCACCTCCATGCCCGGCTTCTTCTCGAACCAGACCACCGCCACCGTGGGGTCCGTAATGCCGGCCGCCTCCCAGACCGCCGGCACCAGCTCGTTCTGCAGCAACCCCACCCGGCCCCGCCAGGCCGGGGGCAACGCATTCAGCGCCGGCGGCAGGTCATCCTCGGCGGTGGCCACCAGTACCAGGCGTGGTTCGGGGGCCGCTGCCGCCAGCGCGTCCAGGGGCGTCCGGCGCAGGGCGGGAATGACGGCGGTCCCGGCGGCCAGGAAGGCCTGGGCGAACACCCGGCCCAGCTGCCCCATTCCGACCACCACCGCGTAATCGTCCAGCACAGCCATCCCTCCCGCTCGCAGTGCGCGCGCCGGTTTCCCCTCGCGCCGCCTTCGCTCTCATTGTAGAATAGCCGTGTGCGTCCTGCGCCGACAAGCGCGGGCAGCGAGGCGGGGCGGGGAACCCCGGCCCTTTCCGGGCCGGGCGCCGGTAGACGCGAGCGTTTACAGCCCGTACAAGTTGCGGTAAAATTCGCGCTATACTTGTTCCTCAATACCCGCCAACCTGGGTAAAGGAGTTGACCGAATGGCTCACATCATCACCGCAGCCTGCATCGGTACCAAGGACCGGAGCTGCGTAGACGCGTGCCCTGTCGACTGCATTCACCCCTATCCCGAAGGCGACGGCCAGGCGGCTTACGACCAGGCCGAACAGCTGTACATCGACCCCGACACCTGCATCGACTGCGGAGCTTGTGTGCCCGTCTGCCCCGTCAGCGCCATTTACCCGGACGACGACCTGCCTGCGGATATGGAGCAGTTCCGGGAGATCAACGCCGCCTACTACCGCAACCGCTGAGCCGTACCTGGACCTCCCGGTCCCCGTGCCCCCGCCGGCTGCCGGCACACGGGATCGGGAGGTCCTGTGCTGCGCCCGCGCCCGTTGCCAACCGACAAGCTTTCCCCCCGGAAAACAGGATTCCGCCACCCCAGCCCGAATACCCCACCAGGTATAGCAATTATCCTGAATACCGGGACGGTGTCTTTATGAAAGCAGACGAGCCCATCCGCCGGCTGCTGGCCTGGACCCTGTCCGGCCTGCTGGCCATCCCCTTCCTGCTGTGGCCGCCGCCCGCCCGGGCGGCCTCCCCGCCTTCCCGCCCTTCACCCTCACCGCCGCCGTGGCGGATCCCGGCACCCCCCTGACCGCAGTCTACGACCCCGCCCTGGGGCTATTGCTAACCGGGGACGGCAACGGCAACACCGCCGTATGGACGCCCACCGCCGGCACCCTCACCCCCGCCGCGGTCTGGATGGAGACCCCGGCCCCCGCCGGCACCCTGCCAGTCCCGGCCACCGGCCCGCACGGCCGCCATCTCTATCTGGCCGCCGGAGGGGTGGTGGAGGAGGCCACCTTGCCCGCCGGGGCTCCGGCCCCCCTGTTCGCGCTGCCGGGCGCCGCCTATGTCACCCCCGGCCCCCGCGGGCAGCATGTGTACGCCCTCGGGCAGAGCGGCAGCACCCTTACCGTCGCCGCGTTCGCCCCCGGCAGCGGCGGACCGGTCACCGTTACCCTGACCGGCACCGCCACCGCCCCGGCGGCAGCCGTTTATACCCCATCCGGTACCCGCCTCTACGTGCCCCTGGCCCAGGGCCGCATCGCCGTCCTCACCTTCGCCGACGGCAGCTGGCAGACGGCCCCCGCCCTCACCGCCAACTCCACCCCTCTGGCGCTGGCGGTCACGCCCCAGGGCACCCTCTTCGCCAATACCGGCGCCGCGCTGGAAAGCTGGGTCTACGGCCGCAGTGCCCCCATCACCCTGCCCCTGCCGGCCGCCGCGGTGGCCCTGGCCGCCAATCCTACCTCCCTCTGGACCACCGCGGGCACCGTCTATGTCACCGCCGATGACGGCCAGGGGGGTGGCCTCCTGCTGAGCGGGCCGTTGCAGGGCCCCCTCACAGTGGCAGCGACCGGCCTGGCTGCGGACGCCGGCGGGGACGGCAGCGCCACCGGGTGGTGGGTCCTGGCGCCCGCCGGGCTCCTGCGGAGCGGCCCGGCGGGCCTTACCCGCCTCGGCTGGGGCGTGGCCCCGGTCGACGCCGACCTGGCCGGTGATGACCTCCTGGCCGCAGGCCCCGCCGGGCGGCATCTGTACCTGGCCTGCCAAGCAGGGGTGGCCCGGTACAACCTCCTGCGGGCCAGCTGGGCCGCCGGCCTGGCCGGCGCCCTGGCCGCCCCGCCTGCTGCCCTGGCGCTGAACGGGGCCGACGGCCGCCTGGCAGCGGCCGTCGGCGGCCAGGTGCTGGAATTCCCCCTGCCCGGAGGGACCCCCGTCCCCGCCTGGACAGCACCGCCCGGCAGCACGGTCACCGGCCTGGCGGTCACCGGCAGCACCCTGCTCGCGGCCTACGACCCCGCCGGCGCCGGCAGCCTGACCGCCCTCGGCCCCCAGCCGCTCTGGTCCACCGCCCTGCCCGACCCGGCCGGGGTAACCGTGGCGGGCCCCATCGCGGTGGCCGCTTCCGCCGGCCGTCTGCTGCCGGTGAGCCTGGCCTCCGGTACCCCCGGCAGCCCCTTCGGCAGCAGTGCCGGCGGCAACGTGGCCACCCTGGCCGCCGGCGGCACCACCTGGATCCTGACCGACACCGGCAACGGGGTGGCCGCCTTCGCCGCCGCCTCCGGCAGCCCCCAGGCCACCCTGCCCGTCCCCACCGTCCTGCCGGAGGGGCAGAGCACCCCGCCCGGCCTCTACGGCATTGCCCCCGGCCCCCACGGGCAGCATCTCTACCTGGCGGCCGCCAACGGCATCCTGGTCTACGCCCTGCCGGGGCTCAGCCTGAGCGCCGCCAGCCTCACCCCTGCCGCCGGCAGCCCCGACCCCGTCACCGCCACCCTGACCCGGCCCGACGGCCGTCCCTGGCCGGGCGTGATGGTGGATTTCGGAGCCTGGGGCCAGGCCGTCACCAACAGCACCGGCCAGGCCACCGTCTCCGTGCAGGCGGCCGGTCCCGGCCCCTTCACCGTGACCGCCACCGCTGCCGGCGTCAGCACCGCCCTCGCCCTCACGGCGCTCCCGGCCCCGGCCGCGCCGCCACCCCCGCCACCCCGCCGGAACCGGGCTGGATGGTGCGCGTACGCCTGCCAGCCCGCCGGCCCCCCGGGGGCCACCGTGACCGTTACCGCCCCCGCTCCCGCCCTGCCGGGCGCCCGGGCGGTGTTCGCGTTCCGGATCCGCGGGCGAACCCCCCGGGGACCCCTCCGCTACTATCCCCGCCGCTACCTCCTTCAGGTGCTGGCCCCGCCGGGGGACGCCATCCCCTTCGGGGTCTGGTACCGGAGCCGCGGGGACGGCCGCTGGTATCCCCTCCTGGGCCGAGAGCAATGGAGCCGGGGACGCGAGGTGTTCACGGCCCGCACCCCCTTTTTGCTGTCCTTTGCCGTCCGGGCGGGGGCACCGCCGCTACCCTTGCGGGTGGGGGGACGGGACCGCATCGGCACCGCCCTGCGCGCCGCCAGCCTGGCCTACCCCGCCGGGGCCACCCGCGCGGTAGTGGCCAACCGCGGATACGGCGGCGCTGCCCCGCCCGATGCCCTGGCCGCCGCCCCCCTGGCGGCCGTCCTCCACGCCCCGGTGGTCCTGGTGCCTGCCCGCCGCCTGCCGGCGCGGGTGCTTCAGGTCCTCACCGCCCTCGGGGTGCGCGAGGTGTACATCATGGGCGGTCCCCGGGCGGTCGCCCCGGCGGTGCGCCGGCGGCTCGCCGCCCGTTTCCCGCGGGTGGTGGCGGCCTTCAACGGCCGTGACCGCTACGCCACCGCCCTCGACATCGCGCGCTGGCTGGCCGCCCGGCGTCCCCGGCCGCGGGTGCTGCTGGCCAACGGCGCCACCATGGCCGATGCCTTGAGCGTGGGGGCGGTGGCGGCGCGCCGGCGGGAGCCCGTGCTCCTCACCGGGGGCCGCCGGCTGACCCCCGGGATCCGGGCCTGGTTGCGGCCCCCGGCCGTCCGCACCGTCACCGTCGCCGGCGGGCCTGCAGCGGTGAGCCCGGCCATCACCGCCGGCCTCCGCCGGGCAGGCCTGGCCGTCGAACGGGTGGCCGGTCCCGGCCGCAACGCCACCGCCCGCGCCCTGGCCCGCCGCTTCTTCCCGGGGAGGCTGCCGGGCCTGGTGCTGGCCGACGACGGGTCCGGCGGACACAGCCTGGCGGATGCCATCGCCGCATCCGGTCTCGCCGCCCGCTACGCGGTGCCGGTGCTGCTGGCCCCGCCCCGGCGCTGGACCGCCGGCCTGGCCCGCTTTCTGACCGCGGATCCCCGTCTGACCTGGCTGGTCTACATGGGCGGTCCCCGGGCCCTGGACCTGCCTTGGCCGGCACCCGTCGATCCCCGCCCCCGCCCCGGGCGCTGACGGCGGCCCGGCCGCATGGCCCGGCGAGCCCCGGCGTACCCTAACCCCCAAAACCGGAGGAGGTGGTAGGGGGTGGACGCCTGGTGGACCTGGGGGGAATGGGTGCTGGCCTTCCCCCTGCTGGCAGCCGCCGCCCGCTGGTGGTGGACCGCCGGACGCCCCCCGCGCCGTCTCCCGCCCGGCTGGCGGGTGCTGCCGGGCCGGCACAAACCCCATTCCTGACCGTCGCCCCAGTGGCGGCCGATCCCCGGGATCGGCCGCCGGTCGTCATAATGGGATTGACACTATAATGTTATTCACACTATGATGAGCGTGAAACGGACACATGTGAGGAGGAAACGGGGATGGGGATGCCGGCTCACGGTCGCCACCTGCCGGCCTTCGTGCTCCTCATGGTGGTCCTGCACGGCCCCTTGCACGGCCGGGCAGTGGCCACCCTGCTGCGGCGGAGCCTGCCGGGAGGCAGCACCGCTGACGACCCCGCCGTCTACCGCTGCCTGCGCGACCTGGAAACGGCGGGGCTGGTCACCTCCGAGTGGGTCCCGGGCCCGGGAGGACCCGCCCGGCACGTCTACCGGGCCACCGACCGCGCCCCGGCCCGCCTGGCGGAATGGGCCGAGGAGATTGCCCGCAGCCGCCGCAACCTGGACTATTTCCTGGACAGCTGGGCAGCCTGGAACCGGACCGGTTCCGCCGCCCCCGGCCGTTCCGGCTAAGGCCGCGCCCCCTCCCCTCCGGAAAGGAGCACCGCATGCTGGCTTCCCGCACCGCCGCCGGACAGGCCCTGCGCGGCCGGGCCCTCTGGGCCGCCTTTGCCGCCGCCACCACCGGCACCTTCATGGTCAATGTGGACGCCAGCGTGGTGAACGTAGCCCTGCCCGTGCTGGCGCACCGCTTCCTGCTGCCGGTCACCATCCTGCAATGGGCCATCACCGCCTATCTGCTGGTCATTACCGGCACCCTGCCCCTGGTCGGCCGCCTGGCCGACAGCCTGGGGCGGAAGGAGGTGTTCGTGGCTGGCATCGCCGCCTTCACCCTGGGCTCCATCCTCTCCGCCCTGGCCCCGGATTTTGCGGTGCTGGTGGCGGCCCGCGCCTTCCAGGGCCTGGGCGGGGCCACCATCCAGGCCAACGTCATGGCCATCGTGGCCCTCCTCTTCCCGCGCGAACGGCGCGGACAAGCCCTGGGCCTCATCGGGTCGGTGGTAGCGGCCGGTACCCTCTTCGGGCCGCCCCTGGGCGGGCTGCTGACCGCGACCTGGGGCTGGCGCAGCATCTTCTGGATTAATGTGCCCATCGGCCTGTGGGGGGTATGGGCCTCCTGGCACTACCTGCCCCGCTTCCCGCGCGACCCGGCCCATCCCCTGCCCAGCCTGGACTGGGCGGGCGCCGCCTGGTTCCTGGCCGCGGTGACCGCCCTGCAGCTCGGGCTGTCCCTGCTGCACAGCCCGCGGGGATGGGCCCTGACCGCCCTGGCCGCCGGGCTGACGGCCCTGTTCGTGCGCCGGGAGGCCCGGGCTGCCCGGCCCCTGGTGCCGCCAAGCGTCTTCCGCAACCCGCCCTTCACCCTCAACCTGCTGGCGGGGCTGGACTACTTCATGCTCCTAATGTTCCCCGCCTTCCTGCTCCCCATCTACCTGGGCCAGGTGCTGCACCTGCCGGTGGGCTTGATTGGCCTGCTCATGACCCCCCAGGCCCTGCTCATGATCGTGGTGTCGCCCTGGGGCGGACGCCTGGCCGACCGCATCGGCGTCCTCTGGCCGGCGCGGGCCGGCCTGCTCCTGTTCGCCGCCGCCGACCTGGGCTTCGTGCTGCTGCCCGGCCGGCACGCCGGGGTCTGGCCGGTGCTGATCCTGCTGGCCCTGGTGGGGGTGGCGGCGGGCCTCTTCTCCAGCCCCAACAACTCCGCCGTCCTGGGATCGGTCCCACCGCGAGACCTGGGCCTGGGATCCAGCCTGCTGGCCATCCAGCGGAACTTAGGCCGCTCCCTGGGGGTGGCCCTGGCCTCCATCCTGCTCTCGCTCATCTGGATGGCCCATGGGCTCAGTCCCGACCTAAGCCCCCGCTATCCCCACTACGCGGCCTGGTTCCTGATGGCGTTCAAAGGCGTATTCCTGGCCGGGGCGGCCCTGGCGGCGGCCGGCCTCGTCCTCGTCCGGACCCCGCCCTACGCCCACGCCGCCCGGCGCGAACCGGAGCCCGGCACCGGCTCCCCCCGCTCCGCCCGCTCCTGAGTCCGGCCGCTCAGCCGTCCGGCCAGGTATTTGCCCAGCGCCAGCAGGGTCAGGGTCGGCGGCCGGCCCCAAGGGCCGGGGATCACGGAGGCGTCGCAGACGTACAACCCGGGGCAGGCGGTCTCCAGGCCGGCATCCACCAGCCGGCCCAAGGGGGCGGTCCCCCCGGGATGGGCTGCCGTCCACCTGGTCACAAAGACGTGCCGGGCCCCGGCAGCTGCCAGCACCCGGCGCGCCACCGCCACCCCCGCCGCCATGCGCTGCCGCTCCACGGCGCCGAAGCGGCGGAAGGGACGGCCATCCGGGCTGATGCCGCCCGCCACTTCATCCCGGATCTTGACCATGACGGTCAGGGTATGGGCATGAGCCCCCACCCGGTCCGGCCGCCCGGCCGCCAGGGCAAGCACCCGGTAGAAGGGGGCAGGAATGGTCATGTCCGCCAGCATATAGCCGCCGGCCTCATCCAGAAACCCGCCGGCCATGGCCAGCTCCTCCCCGCCGGTCACGTCGGCGGCGGTGCCCATCACCATCACGAGGGGGTCGCAGAAGAACCCTGCCCCCGCCGGCAGCCCTGCAGTCCGCAGGATCAACGGGGTGGCCAGCGCCCCGGCGGCCAGGATGACGGCCGGTGCCCGGAACACCGCCAGCCCCTCCGGGGTGCGGGCGGTGACGCCGGCCGTACGGCCGCCCTCGCGCAGCACGCCGGTGACGGCGGTGCCGGGCAGAAAGGCCGCCCCCGCCGTCCGGGCCTCCGCCAGCAGCCAGGTGGCATTCCAGCGCACCGCCGGCGGACAGCCGTCCCGGCAGGCCGCCTGGTCCAGGATCTTAGGCAACGGGGCCCAGGGTAGTCCCAGGCTGCCGGCGGCCGCCGCCAGCCGGCGGGCGAAGGGACCGACCAGGTCCGCCTGCAGGGGTGCCACCGGCAGCCCCGCCTCCACCGCGGCCACCGCGGGTTCCAGATTGAGGCCCAGGCGGGCAAATTCCTCCAGCGGGGGGCGCATGGCGGTCTGGAAAAAGAAGGTGGATCCGCCTCCCGCCCGCATCCCCCGCAGCAGCGGCACCCCGGGGGCAATGAACAGGGATTCCCGGTTGCGCCACATGGCCAGCGGGCTGTCGGTGGGCAGCTGGTCGCGGCCGCGTTCCAGCACCGCCACCCGGGCCCCCGCCCGCGTCAGGTCGCGGGCCGCCATCGCCCCCGCTGGACCCGAACCGGCGATGATGACATCATAGGTGGCCTCGTTCACCGCCCGGGCCTCCTTCCCGCGTACCCGACCTACAACCCGAACACGCTCCACACCCCGGCCAGGATAGCGGGGACCGCCAGCACCAGGTTCATGCCGGAAAAGAGGCGCACCCGCGCCGCCGCCCGGCCCGCCTCTTCCCAGTCGGACCGGGTCAGCGCCCGGCCCATCCGCCAGTAGGGCCCGAAATAGATGTACAGTGCCAAGAGGACCATGAGGGTGCCCACCACCACCATCGTCCACCGTGCCCCATTGAGGGCCCGCAGCCCGCCCAGTACCCACACCATGCCGTAGCCGGTCACCACCAGCACGAGGCCGGCCACCCACACCCAGGCAAAGAAAACCCGAAAGAGGCTGAACAGCAGGCGCGCCCGCTCGTCCGGCGCGCGCACGTACCCGGCCAGGCGCGGCACTAGGATGAGGTCGAGGAAGAACACCCCGCCGATCCAGAGCACCACCGCCAGCACGTGCAAAAACGACGCCCAACCCAAAACGCTCATGCCATCCCCGTTTCCGTCCCGGTCGCTCTGCCGCTACGGGATGACCATACCACGCCCATAGCGGCGGCACATGACCGGAATGTCCCTGTACCGGCGGCCCCCGAGCTTCGCGACCCCGGCCCGCCGCCGGCTGGTCCCTTAGGCGTAGCCGACCCGGGGGGCGCCGGCGGACCCCGCTGCTCCTGGAGGCCCCGGACGGCCCAGCCCCTCCGGAAGTCCGGGTTTTCCCCGCCGGCCGTCCGCTGTCCTCGGCGGCGGTCCATCCTAACGGCTCCGGGCCCCCGGCGGGGAACCGGGGGCCCGGGAGAGGGGCGCATTCCGGCACTAGGCGCACGGGCCCGGAACAGCGGGAACGATACCCGGGCCCGGGACCGGACACCCGGCCTAGCCGGCACAACAGGACAGCCGGCCCACGTCCTTGTGAAACGTCAGCGCGGCCAGCCGCAGGCCCTCCGCCATGGTAAGGTAGGGGGCCAGGGTATCGGTGAGGTCGCTGACCGTCAATCCGAACCGCACCGCCAGGGTGGCGGCATAGATGACCTCGCCCGCCTGGGCGGCCACCACCTGCACCCCGCGGATGCGGCCGCTGCCGCGCTCGGCCGTGACCTTGAACACGCCCCGGGTGTCCTGGTTGACCAGGGCCCGGGTCACGGCGTCCAGGGGCAGCACGGCGCTGTCGACGGCGATCCCTTGCGCCGCCGCCTCCGCCGCCGTCAGGCCGACCTTGGCGATGGCGGGGTCGGTGAAGGTGACCGCCGGGACCACGCTCAGGTCCACCGGCCGGGCATCGGGCAGCCCGAGGGCATGACGAGCCGCCAGCTTGCCCTCATAGGCGGCTACGTACACGAACTGTGGACCGGCCAGCACGTCGCCGGCCGCGTAGACCCGGGGGTTGGTGGTCCGCAGGGTGGCGTCCACGACCGGCTCCCCGCGCGGCCCCACCGCGACCCCGGCCCGGTCCAGGCCCAGGCCTTCGGTGTTCGGCTGCCGGCCCGCGGCCACCAGCAGGGTATCGCCGGTCAGCACCCGCACCTGTCCTTGGGTCTCCACCGTCAGCCGGATTTCCCCGCCCCGCTGGTCCACCTGCCGGGGCCGCACTCCGGTGACCACCCGGATCCCCTCGGCGGCCAGGACCTCCGCCACCACCTGACCCACCTCCGGGTCGTAGCCGGGCAGCAGGCGGGGCCCCCGCTGCACCAGGGTCACCTCTGCCCCCAGCCGGTGGAAGAACTGGCCCAGTTCCAGAGCGATGTAGCCCGCCCCGATCACCAGCAGGCGGCGCGGCACCGTCGTCCGGTCCAGCGCCGCAGTGCTGTCCAGGTACGGCACCGCCTCCAGGCCCGGGATAGCGGGCCGGGCCGGCCGGGCACCGGTAGCGATGAGAAAGGCGCGGGCGGACAGCTCGCGTCCGTTCACGCGCACATGCCCGGGGTCCCGGAAGGCCGCCTCGCCCGGAATCCAGTCGATGGCGTAGTCCGCCAGCAGGTCCTCATACTTTTGTCCGCGCAAGCGCTCCACCAGCCGGTCCTTGCCGGCCTTAAGGGCCCCCAGGTCCGGCGGCTCCACCCGGCTGGCGACGCCGGGAAACCGGGGCAGCCGGGCTTCCTGGTACACCTCCCCCGCCCGCAGGAACCACTTCGAGGGCACACACCCGATGTTGACGCAGGTGCCGCCGACCGTCCCCCGCTCCACCATCGCCACCCGCTGCCCCGCCTCGCGGGCCTCAATGGCCGCGGCGAATGCCGCGCTGCCGGAGCCGATGATGAGGAGGTCGTAATCCGGTGCCCCGCTCCCGGCCTGCACCGCCGGGAAGCGGGGGACCGCCTCCACCACCTCCAGGTCGCCGGGCCGGTAGCCGGCCGCCGCGATGGCAGCCCGTGCCCGTTCCAGGTCGAAGCCCGCCCCGGGCGGCACCGCGAACCAGGCCTCCCCGCGCCGGTAGTCCGCCGTCACCGCTTCCGCTCCCGCCGAGCGGAGGGCCTCCGCCACGTGCTCCTCACAGGCGGGACAGGTCATCCCCCCGATGGACCAGTAGTAGCGGACCGGCTCCCCGGCCCCATCCCCGTCCGTGGACGGCTCCTCCTCCAGTGCCTGCGGATCGTACCCCGCCGCGCGCACCGCGTTCACCGCCGGCGCCGGATCGCATCCCGCCCCTGGGGGCAGTGCAAACCAGGCCTCCCCGCGCCGGTAATCGGCCGTCACCGCTTCCGCCCCCGCCGAGCGCAGCGCCTCCGCCACATGGTCCTCGCAGGCGGGACAGGTCATCCCGCCGATGCGCAGGTGATACCGCTTGCCCGTCGTCATCCCGCACCCCGCTTTCCGGACCGCCGCAACGGCCCCGATCCTTAACCATCTCCATATTCTTATATCACAATATTGTTGTATGAACGCCGATTTAATAGCAGAATACTGTGATATGATGAAGCCGGCACCTTGCCCGAGGGCAGGGGGAGGCGCGGCGGGAAGGAGGGACAGCCCATGAACCGCTCCGGCGATACCACGGCGCAGGGCCCCGGGTACGAGGAGCTCTTTGCCGCCTTCTGGCGCGGCCTCGGCCACCCCATCCGGCTCCGGGTCCTGAAGGAACTCGCGTCGGCCGGTCCGCTCAACGTCAGCCAGCTGGTGGAGCGCCTCGGGATCGGGCAAGGGCATCTCTCCAACCATCTGGCCTGTCTGCGCAGTTGCGGCTTTGTGCGCACCGTGCCGCAAGGGCGCTATGTTTACTATACCCTGAGCGACCCCCGGGTCCGGGCCCTGCTGGACCTGGGCTCCGGGCTCTTCGCCGACCACGCAGCCGGGGTGGCCGCCTGCGCCGTGGTGCGGGGCCCGGCCGCAGCGCGTTCCCCGCTCGCCTTCACCCTGGAGGGGCCGGAGGCGCCGAACCCGCAGCCCCGGTAGCCGGCTGCCCGCCCCCGCGGCGGCCCTTGCAGCCGCCGTACCGGAGCCGTCAGCGGGCCGCTGCAACGGCCGGGGGCCTTAGCGCGGAGGCTGCCCCGCCGCCCACCACGCCAGCAGGCGGACAACCAGCGCCGGGTCCGGCGGCCCACAACGCGGGCAGGCCCGGCCCGGCTCCGGGAGGTTCAACCAGTAGCCGTTCACCACCCGCTCCGAGGCCCGGACGTCGGCCTCCAGTTCGGCCAGGGTTACCGGGGTGCCCGGTGGCGGATTGGTGCTAAGCCCGGCTACCACCTGCACCTGCGGGTTCCGCCGGCGGGCGGCTGCGGTCCACCGCCGGACCAGGGCCGCATAGCGGGCCGGGTCCCGTTCTGCACTTTGCACCTGCAGATCGATGACCTGCGCCCAGCGCGCGCCGCCGACCCGGCTGCCATCCACCGGCAGGTTGCCCAGCTGCAGATAGGCCCACCTGTGCCGGTGCGCCAGCGCCGCCGCTCGCGCCACATAACGGGCCGGATTCCGCTGTTCCCGGGCCGGGGTTAACGGCCAGCGCTCGTTGTCATACCCGAGCCCACGGATGCCCGGCGGCAGCCGGCCGGTGCGCACCGCCCGGGCCAGCGCGGCCTCGCTGGCGAAGTGCACAAAGGGGGTCACCCGCCAGCCTTGCGGCAGGCCCTGGCCGTGCACCGGAACACTCACCCAGGTCGACGGGTGATCCAGCACCTGCCGCACCGCGGGATTGCCGGCAATCCGGTCCAACGCCGACGCTGCGATGATCCACACCCGACGGGAGGGGAGCGCCCCCGCCGGGACTGCCATCTCGGCCCGGCTGCGGAACGCCGCCACCGGCCCCGGCGGCCGGCGGCCGCCGGCAAGGACCGCCGCCGTCAGCCCCAGCAGGCCCATCCCCCAAACCCGCCGCCACTCCATCGCCACCCTCCCCTCCGGCTCCCGGAAATCGCTGCCACCGGCTCCAGTATCGTCCCCGGGTGTGACGAAACCATTGCCGGGCCGGGCCGCCGGGGCCGGACTAGGGGGTGCGGGGCGGCCCCCATCCCCCCCACCGGCGGCAGACCCGCCGGGCAGCGCTCCCCGGCCCGGATCCCCCCTCAGGCGCCTTCCCGCACGATCCAGACCGGGAGCGGACTCAGGTGGAGCAGACGGTCGCTCACGCTCCCCAGCAGCACGTGGCTGGTCCAGCCGCTGTGCCCGTGGCTGCCGACCACCAGCCAACCGCACTCGGCATTCTGCGCCAGCTCCACCAGCGCCGGCGCTGCCGGACCCACCGCTTCCCGGACCGAGACCACCGGTGCCCCGGCCTCCGCTGCAGCCGCCTGCGCCGCCTCCAGGATTGCCGCCCGGTCCCGGCGCAACAGGTCGTCCACGGTCCTCCCGAGGTCGGGCTGGGCCCGGCGCAGCACCTCTTCCGTGCGGGAGGGCTCCGAGATGGTGGCGATCACCAGCGGCTGGCCCAGCGCCCGGGCCAGGACGGCCGCCCGCCGCACCGCCCGCATCCCCGCCGGGGAGCCGTCGGTCCCCGCCAGCACCGGCGCCCGCGGCCGGCTGCCGGGGCGGACCACTAGCAGGTCGATCGGGCAACGGTTGGCCAGGTAGTCGCTCACACTGCCCAGCAGCACGGTGGCCGCTAGGCCGTGTCCGCCGCTCCCCACCACCAGCAGGGCCGCCTGCGCCGCCCCGGCTGCTGCACACAAGGCCGGCCCGGCTGCTGCCCGGTCCCACAGCCCCGCGGGGGCGTCGGCCTTGAGCACCCGGGTCGCGGCCGCCGTCCCCTCGGCTTCGGCCACCGTCCGCGCCTGGGCCAGTGCCTCCGCCAGCACCGCCTGCATCTGCCGGTCCAGATGCTCCGTCGTGATTCCGTAGGGCCCATACCCGCCGGCTGTCACATCCACCGCTGCCACCGTGAGGCCCCATCCCAGGGCCCGGGCCACCGTCGCCGCCACCCGCACCGCCTCGGTGGCGGGTTGCGACCCGTCCACCCCCACCCAAACATCCACCGCCATGGCGTCCTTACCCTCCCCCAGCCGGCCGGGTCCACGCCGCCTTTGGGTTACCTGCCGGCCTTTGGGCTCATCATAGCCCCACCGCGGCGTGCGTGGCCTGCTTCCCCGCAGGCTGGCTCCGGCAGGAGCCCGCCGCCAGGCCATGCCAGGTTTCCCTGACCACGCAAGGACTAGTTAAATAGGAGGAGAGCTGCTTCACGAAAGGCGGCGATGACCCCATGTTCCTGGCACGCCTGCCCGGGAGCGTTTCACGGTCACCGGCCCCGGCCGGCGAATCCTCCGCGTCCGGGGAGGGAGGGCCGCCCGGGCTGCCGTTGCCGGCGCTCATTCGCCTCGGGATGCCGGGCGGCGCCGTCCTGGTCGCGCTGGCCGATCCCCGCACCGCGGCCTGGGCCGTCCTTCTGGCCGGGATCGGGCTATTGGAGGTAGCCTGGACGGGGCGACGGCCGGTGCTGCCCCAGGCGGCCCTTTACCGGGACGTCGGCTATGCGGCAGCCCTTCTGGTGGGGTACCTGCATAACTTCGCCGTCCCGGCCCTCCTGCTGTTCGCAGTGGTGGCCATCGAGTCGGCCCTGGTCCCGCGCCCCTGGCCCTGGCGGCGGGTAGCGGCGGCCGGGCTGGCGGCGCTGGCCCTTCGCCTGGGAGTGGCCGCCGCCAGCGGACACCTGTTTGCCCATCCCGCCTGGCTGGCCGGGGTAGGCCTGGCCCTGGCCGGGACTTGGATCTGGGGGGCGACCATCCGGACCCAGGCCGCCCTGCAACAGCATTTCCGCCAGCGGCAGCAGGCCGTCCGGGCCGCCTGGGAGACGGTGGTCGGCCAGCTGTTGGCGGAGAGCGGGCTCCCCGCCGCCACGGTGGACGCCTATCCCCGTCTGGGGGCGGGGCTGGCGGAGGTCTGCGCCGGCCGGGCGGACCCCGGCCGCTGCCGGGAGCTCGGGCAGCTGCTGGCCGGCCTGGTACGGGCCGGCACCGCCACGTCCTGCCCCCTCACCCCCCGGGAGCTGGAGGTATTGCAGTGGCTAGCCACCGGGCTCAGCTACCGGGCCATCGCCCGCCGCCTGCACCTTTCCCCCGGCACCGTACGGGCCCACGCCGGCAAGATTATGCGCAAGGCCGGCACCCACAGCCGGTCCGAAACCGTGGAATGGGCTCGCAACTGCCGCCTGCTGCCCCGCTAGGAAGGCGGGATCCCGGAGGCCCTCCGGCCCGCGGAAACCACCCCACCCCCGGCCAGCGACGCCCCTAGGCCCGGGACGCCGTCCAGGAGCCGCACGCCTTCCGGCCTTCCAGCCCCTCCCCTGCTGCCGGGAGGCCCCCCTTCTTAGCCCGTTTTCAGAAGCGTGGATGACTGGCGCGTGAGAAGGCGCCCGGGGTAGGCTGCGGCCGGAAGCGTGGTCCCGGCGCCGCCATGGCGGTCCGGAAAGACACACCGCCACCCCACGTGATAGGGAGTGACCCGCATGCATCCCCTGCATTCCTGGAAACGGTTCTGGAAGCCCAAGCTCCAGCCCCGCCCCCGCCGGGGCCGGGCGGCCCTCCTGGGCGGGGCGGGCCTGGCCGCCCTGACCCTCACCGCTGTACACGCTGCGCCGGCCCCTTCCGGGTCGGCCGGCCAGGCGGCCACCGTAGCCGCGATGGCCGAGCGCCTCTATCCCAGCGGCGCCCCCGCCGTGGTGATCAGCTCCGGCCTGCCCGGCCATTATGCCGACCTGGCCGCAGCCCAGGCCCTGGCGATGCGGGTGGGAGGCCCGGTCCTGCTGGCAGCCGGGGTGGACACGCTCGGCACCGCTACCCAGGCGGCCCTGACCGCCTTGACCGTGCCCCGGGTCTCCAATCATGTCCAGCCCGTCCAGCCCCCCGCCGGCAAACCCACCGTTTACCTGGTGGGCGGTCCTGCCGCCATCGGGCAGGGGGTGGCGCAAGCCCTGCGCAACCAGGGGTATACCGTCATCCGCGTCGGCGGCAACAGCCGGCGGGCGACTCTGGAGGCAGTCGCTGCCCGCGTGGCGCCGCCCTGGCCGCAGGCCGCCCGCCGGCCCGGCTTCCCCGCCGCCTGGGACGGCTATGTCGGCAACCCCGAACACAACGCGGTGTTTGCGGTGCCCGCCAGCGCGCCCGCCTGGGAACGGAACGGCGTCACCTGGCGGCTGCCGGAGGCGGACGCCGTGCCCCTGTCCGCGCCCTTCCCGGACCTCACCCAGCTGGGGGCGCGCGGGGCGCCGGTCAAGATGACCCAGACCATCGGCAACGCCGTGGGAGTCACCGCCGTCAACGGGGTGATTTACGCCGAATCGGACGATGGCCACCTCTATGCGGTGGACGCCCGGAACGGCCGCCTGCTATGGGAGGCGGGGCCGACGGTCAATGCCCTCATGGGCAACCCAGTGGTGGCGGACGGGCTGGTGTTCGTCACCGCCGGCGACACGGGGTTTCCCTTCTCCCAGGTGCTGAAGTTCTTCCTCTCCCAGGGCAAACAGCCGCTGGTGCGGGGACTCGGCTACGCCGCCGTCTACGCCTACAACGCCCACACCGGCCGCCTGGTGTGGCGGCACGACTTCCACGGCAACGCCATGCCCACCCCGCTGGCATGGGACGGGACCCTCTACGTCCCCACCGGGGGCGGCAACCTGTGGGCGTTCGACGCCCGCACCGGCCAGCTGCGCTGGAAGACCTATCTGGGCGGCTTCGACAGCATGTCCTCCCCCAACCTGTGGACCAACCCCGCCACCGGTCAGACCGAGATCATCGTCGGGACCAGCGACGCCAACCATGTGGTGGCGGTCGACGCCCGCACCGGCAAGGTGCTGTGGACCCAGGCCACCACCCTGCCCATCTTTAACACCGGCATGGGGGACAACAGCCCGGCCGTGGACCCCGGCCGGGGGATCGTGATCCAGGACTCGGTGATCGGCTTCGACCCGGCCGACCACACCGTCAACCTGGCCATCTACGCCCTCAACGCCGCCACCGGCCGCATGCTGTGGGCGACCAAACTGGGCCGGGGACCGGCGGTGCCGGCCTACAAGGCCGGGGTGGCCATGATTCACGGGGGCGTGGTCTATGTGGGCAGCCCCGTCACGTCCACCTTATATGCGCTCAATGAGCAAACCGGGCAGGTGCTGTGGACCTTCCATTACCCCAACGCCGGCCCGGCCGGGGCCGGACGCGGCAGCCCCGCCTACGCCGACGGCGTGCTGTGGTCGGCTGCCGGCTCCACCCTCTATGCCCTCAACCCCGCCAACGGCCAGCTGCTGGGCAGCTATACCCCGGGCGGCCGTTTTGGGATTGTCAACCCGGTCATCGTGGGCGGCACCATGTACCTGGACAACTCCTACGATTGGATCCAGGCGGTGCCCCTCACCCGCATCGACCCCCATCTCGCGGTCCCGGCCGGCAGTTGACGCCTGCCGCCACACCGCCCGGGGCCCGGGGTGCCCGCCTCCGGCAGGCGGTGCCCGGGCCCCGCCCGTGCAACCGGTCCCGCCACCCGCCTCGGGGCGGTTGACACCTCGCGGCCGGGCATTTATAAGTGTATCGTGATGAGGTGATGGACGTGTTCCGGCGGGAAGCGGACCTCTTCCGGGCGCTGGGGGATCCCGTCCGGCTCCACATCCTGGCCCTGTTGCGGGTGCGGGAGGCCTGCGTCTGTGAACTCACCCGCCTGCTGCCCGTCAGTCAGCCCGCCGTGTCCCAGCATCTCCGCAAGCTGCGGGCGGCCGGGCTGGTGGAGGAGCGCCGTCACCGCTACTGGACCTATTACCGCCTGCCGTCCGACCCCCCGCCCCTGGCGCTCCCTGTGCTGGAACACCTCGAGGCCCCAGCGGAGGAAGTCGCCTGGCTCAAGACCCACCGGGTGGCCAGCAGCTGTACGCTGTCACCGGGTACCGGGGCGGCGCCGGCGCGGTTCCCGCTGCCCCCCACCCCGTAACCCCCGCAGCCGGCAGGGGCTGCTCGCGTCTGGCAGGCCGCCGGGACGGCCTGCCTGCCTGCGTGCCGTTCGGGCGGGCCAGCCATCTTAACCAGGCAGGGATGTGACCGCTGGATGCACCCGGCGCTTTGGGAAGCCGTGAGCCTGTTTCTGGCCGTCCTGGTGCTCATCATCACCCAGCCGCGGGGCCTGTCCATCGGCTGGACAGCCGCCGCCGGCGGCCTTCTGGCCCTGGCGCTCGGCATCGTGACCCCGGCCAACGTGGTCACGGTGGTGAAGCTGGTCTGGGACGCCACCCTGACCTTTGTCGCCCTCATCCTTATCTCGCTGGTGCTGGATGCGGCCGGGTTCTTTGAATGGGCCGCCCTGCACATGGCCCGCCGTTCCGGGGGACAGGGGCTGCGCCTCTTCCTGCTGCTGGGCCTGCTGGGCGCGCTGGTGGCCATGTTCTTCGCCAACGACGGGGCCGCCCTCATCCTCACCCCCATCGTCTATGAACAGACACGGGCCCTGAAACTGGACCCCAAGGCCACCCTGGCGCTCATCATGGCCGGCGGCTTCATCGCCGACACCACCTCCCTGCCCCTGGTGGTCTCCAACCTGGTCAACATCGTCTCCGCCGATTTCTTCCACCTGGGCTTCGCCTCTTACGCCCTGCGGATGGTGCCGGTGGACCTGGTCTCCCTGGCGGCCAGCCTGGGCGCCCTGTATCTCCTCTACCGCGCCGCCCTGCCCCGGACCGTCGACGTGACGGAGCTTCCGGACCCCCGCCGGGCCATCCGGGATCGCCGCGTGTTCCGGGCCGCTTGGGCGGTGCTGGGCCTGCTGCTGGCCGGCTACTTCGCCAGCCAGTTTTTAGGCTGGCCGGTGTCGGTCTTCGCCGGCAGCGCGGCCGTGGCCCTGCTGCTGCTGGCACGGCGCAGCCCCGCCATCCCCGTCCGCCGCCTCATCCGGGAGGCCCCCTGGAAAATCGTGGTGTTCTCCATCGGCATGTACGTGGTGGTGTTCGGCCTCCGCAACGTGGGCCTCACCCACCTGCTGGGCCGCATCCTGGCGGACTGCGGCCGCTACGGCCACGGCGCCGGCATCGTGGGCACCGGCTTCCTCGCCGCCGGGCTGTCCTCCATCATGAACAACATGCCCACGGTGATGATCGACGCTCTCGCCATCCATGACGCCCCCGTGGCCGCCGGCCTCCACTTGCCCATGGCCTATGCCAACATCATCGGCTGCGACCTGGGGCCCAAGATCACCCCCATCGGCTCCCTGGCCACCCTGCTGTGGCTGCACGTGCTGGACCGGCGGGGCATCCGCATTGGCTGGGGTTACTACATCCGCATCGGCCTCACCCTGACCGTGCCCGTACTGTTGGTGACCCTCCTGGGGCTCTGGGGCTGGTCGGCCCTCCTGGCCTAGGGTCCGCCCGGCCGGGCACCGTGTGAAACAAATTTGCAATGAATGGGGGGTATACCGGGAGCAACGAGGGGAGGAATCGGTATGCAGCACGGACGGACATGGGCCCGGAGCGGCATGGCGCTCCTAGGCCTGGGCATCCTGGGCGCGGGCGTCTGGGGCCTCCACCTGCACGCTCCCGGGGCTGCCGCGGCCCCCCCGGCCCCGGCCGAATCGCCGGCGGCCCTGGCCAAGCTGGTTGCCTACCCCGGCAGCCCCACCCTCCTGGCCGCAGCCGGCACCGGCAACCTCCAGATCCCGACCTCGGGGTCGTCCAACTGGACCGGGCTTACCACCACCGGCATCCTCGCCAAGGCGGTCCGGGCCACCTATACCGCCCCGGCCTGGCAGGGCGGGGCCTTCCCCGGCCAGTCGGTGGGCGACTGGGTGGGGCTGGGCGGGGCGCAGAGCCGCCAGCTGATTCAGGTCGGCACGGTTACCACCGCCAATCGCCTGGGCCAGCCCGTCACCCGGGCTTTCTGGGAACAGCTGCCGGCGGCGGCCCACCTGGGCACAGTGGTCCCCGCCGGCACCCGCCTCACCGCCGCCATCACTCCCCTGGGCGACGGCCGCTGGCGGCTGACGCTGACCTCGCCCGAACGCTCCGCCCCCTGGGTGGACCAGGTGGTGACCCTCACCCCGGCCGCCGCCCGCAAGGTGGAGAGTTCGGCCGACGTCATTACCGAGGCCATCACCCGCAACGGGCACCTGGTCCCGCTCGCCCCCTTCGGGCAGACGGCCTTCACCGGGGTAGAGGTCGACGGCGTGCCGCTCAGCCGTCTGCCGGTGGCCGACCTGGCGGCCAGCGTGCTGCTGGGGCCCGGCGGCCGGCCCCGGGCCGCCGCCTACTACAGCCCTTCCGCCCCCAACACCATGACGGTGGAGGAACAGGCCCCCGCCTACGGCTACGGCGACGGGTGGGGGTACGGTGGAGGCTGGGGATACGGCCAGGGCGGCCTAAGCCCCGGCGTGCGCGCCTGGGGCGGGGTTCTGCCCCTGCCCGGCGGCGGCTGGGCGACCTATGGGGTGTGGGGCGACTGAGGCCGCCGCTCAGGCCTCGATCCCGTACCGCAGCCAGAGCCGGATGACCTCCGCCACCGACCAGGCCTGGAAGGGACAGCCCCGGCCGGCCAGGGTGGTGGGGTCCAGCACCTCCGACACCGACCCCAGCCCTGCCTCCTGCAGGTGGGCGGCCAGGGCCGGCTCCAGCTCCCGGAAGACCCGGCGGCCTTCCCCCGCCGCCGCTTCCCAGGCGTCCACATATGCCCCCAGCAGGTACGGCCAGATGGCCCCTTGATGGTAGGCGGCATCGCGCTCGGCCGGCGGCCCGGTGAAGCGGGGCCGGAAGCCGGGCTGGCTGGGTGCGAGGGAATACAGCCCCAAGGGAGTAAAGAGGTGGGCCTGGGCGGTGCGCACCGTGCGCAGGGCCGCCTCGGCGTCCAGCAGCCGCACCGGCAGGGCCAGGGCGAAGAGCTGGTTGGGCCGCAAGGCAGGGTCAGGGGGCCCTTCGGAGGGCAGCACATCCCAGAGCCCCAGCCCGTCCGGCCGCACATACAGCCCGGCAAAGGCACGGGCCAGGTGGTCCGCCTCCAGCCCGTAGCGGGAGGGGACGCCCAGGGCTGCCGCGACCCGCTCCCGGGCGGCGAGGGCGTTGACCCAGAGGGCGCTCACCTCCACCGGCCGCCCGCGGCGGGGGGTGACCACCCAGTCGCCCACCCGCGCGTCCATCCAGGTCAGGGCCACCCCTTCCCCGTCGGCGGTCAGCCACCCGTCGGGCCGGGCGCGGATGCCGTAGCGGGTGCCGGCCATCAGGGCCTCCAGGGCCGCATCCAGGCGGGGTAGCAGTGCGCGCCAAAAGCGCTCCCGCTCCTCGGCCCCCAGCAGGCGGCCGATGTCCCACACCCGCAGGAGGAACCAGAGCACCGCATCCACACTGGCCCACTCCGGTTCCTCGCCGGCGTCCGGAAACCGGTTGGGCAGCAGGCCCTCCTGCAACACCCCCGCCCAGGCCTCCAGCACCCGCCGGGCCCAAGCGGGGCCGTCCTCCAGGGCCAGGGCCAGACCGGGCAGGGAGAGAAAGGTATCGCGGCCCCAATCCGTGAACCAGGGATATCCGGCAACCACGGTGGGAAAGCCGTCCGCCCCCGCCACCCGGAAGGCGTCAGCGGCCGGGCCCAGGGCCGGGGGCAACCCGCGGGCGCGGGCCCGGGCCGTCACCCCGGCCAGGCGCGCGGTTTCCGCCGCGAAGGCCGCCTCCGGCGGCGGCATCTCCCCCGGGTCCGCCCAGGCCGCCCCCCAGAGGGTGCCGCTGCCCGCCGGCAGCGCCACCTCCCAGTGCCCCGGGGCCCAGAGGTCCTCCTGCGGGGCCAGGCCGCGCTCCGCCTCCGCCCGGTAGTAAATATGGGCATAGCGCACGGGCCCCGGCAGGAACCGGGCACCCGGCACCCGCACCGCCAGGGGCAGGGGGGCAGTAGCACTGCGGGCCCCGAAGCCGTCCTCCCCCCAGCGCCACTCCGGTTCCGGGCTGCCCATCCCGTGATGGTCCCGCCCGGAGACCAGGGGAGTGAGCACCAGGGTACAGGGACGGGCGCTCTCCCAGCGCCAGCGCAGGACGGCGGCCGGGCGGCCCCGGGTGAGGACCAGCGACCATTCCAGGCGCAGGTCCCGGACCGCATACTCCCACACCGGGCGGCCGTCCTCCAGGTAGAACCGGAAGAGGTGCAGCCCGCCGGCGGGATGCAGGACCCCCGGCCCCCACTCCTGGGTCCAGAGGGGGATCTCCTCCCCCTCCCGGCGTACCGCCGTCAGCACCGTGGCCAGCAGGCGGTAGCGTGCGCGAGGGGGTCGCGCGGCCGCTATCAGGAGGCCGTGATACCCGCGGGTCAGCACCCCTGCCGCGGTGCCCATGGCGTAGCCGCCCAGCCCGTCGGTCAGCAGCCATTCCCGCTCCAGCCCGGCCGGGTAGGCGGCGGTCTCGTGCCCGAAGGGACCGGCGGTAATCACGGCGTCTCCCCCGCCTGGGGGAGGGAGACGGCCAGGGGGCCGGCCACCCGGCCGCAGGTGGGACAGCGCCCGAACCAGGCCTCCCGCTCCAGGTAGGTCAGCACCGTCCACACGTATTCGGCATGGCTCCAGGTGAGAGGGGCGACCGAGACCGGGTCCCCGCTCTGCGGGTGCAACTGCTCCGCCAGCACCCCGCTCTTGAGGCCATGGCGCTGGGCCCAGCGCAGGATGTCGAGCGCCTCCTCCAGGCCCTGGCTGACGCTGAGGGAGGAGAGCAGGTACTCGGCGTACCAGAGGGTGCAGACAAACCAGGGATTGCCCGGCACGCCCGGGTCGGAACCCACACGCTGGTAGGGGTCGTGCTCGTAGCGCGCCAGGCCGCCGGTCGGCCCCGGCACCCACAAATGCTCCCGCACCCCCTGGGCAGTGTTGACCATGACCGGATCCTTGGGTCCCACCAGTCCCAGCCGGGGTAGCACCAGCAGGCTGGCGTCCCAGGTGGGGTCGGGGGTCCAGTTGCCGTGCTCGTCGGCCAGGAGGCTCCGGTACCAGCGCTTGCCGTGGGGGTCAAGGAAGTACCGCCGGAACCCTTCCTGCACCCCGCGGGCGGCGGCCGCGAACCGTTCGGCGATGCGCTCCTCCCCGAAGGCCTTGGCGAAATGGGTGGCGGCCAGCAGCCCGCCGTAGACCGCGGCCACCGTGAAGGCGTGGATCCCGTGGCGTTCCTCCCACAGGTCCCAGGAGGGCAGGGGCAGGCCGGTCTCGGTGTTGCGGTAGTCGGCCATGAACTCCCCTGCCTGCACCACCAGCGGCCGGAACCAGGGCTTCATGGTCTCCACATTGCGGTGGCGCCGGAAGTAGCTCCAGAGGGCGATCAGCACCAGGCCGGTCTCGTCCTCCTGGATCGGCAGCTCCACATTGCCGCGCCGGTACCAGGGATGCCAGGAGGAGGCGAAGGTGCGGTCGGGGTTGTACTTGTGCAGGAAATAGCCCTCGGGCTCCACCACATCGCGGCAGAAGGCAAAAAAGCGTTCCGCCACATCGGCATAGCCGGCCCGGTCCATGGCCATGGCGACGAAGGCACCGTCCCGCGGCCAGACGTAGGAATAGGTGTCATGGGCGTAATGCATGACGTCGGAGTCGTTGGCGGCGATGATAGCCCCGCCGTTGTCCACCTGGGTGCGGATGATGAGCAGGGACTGCACATAAAGGTCGGCCAGCTCCGGCTCCAGCGCCGCCAGGGAGCGGGTCCCCTCCGCGGGTTCCGGCAGGGCCCCGTGCTCCTTATCGCCCCACAGGTACCAGTAGTGACGGGTGCGGGCCATGATGGTGTCCACGCCCCGGTAGCGCACCCAGCCGTCCAGCCGGCGGACCTCCTCTAGGGTGTGGCCGGCGCAGATCCAGGCGCTGTAGGTGGCCGTCTCCTCCGGCCCCAGCTCGGCGTACAGCCCGATGGCGGAGTCCACCGATCCCTGAGCGATAGGGTTGTGGTCCAGCCGGCCGTCCTCGGCGTCCCGCCAGGTCCCCTCCGCGTGGTCGGTCTCCTTCTGGCCGGTGGAGTAGCTCGACACCCCCGCGTCCTCCGCCCCCGGCGCCTGGCCGTTGACCAGGAAGTAGCGCTCCCGCTTGTAATGCACCACGCCGTTGGTGACGGGGTCGTAAAAGGCGGTGTCCCCTACGTCCAGCCCGTAGATGTGGAAGTCCTGGGTCAGGAACAACCGCACCTGGCGGGGACTGTCGTGGTGGTTGGTGACGGCGAAGCGCCGCACCAGGACGTTCTGCACCATGTCCACCGCGTCGGAGGCGGCGATGCTGATGCCGAGGCCGGGGTGGCGCAGGTTGACGGCCGTGACAAGGGTGCGGGGCTCGTAGGCGAGCTCCCGCTCCCACTCGTTGCCGTGCACCCAACTGAAGCGGCCGTCGACCGCCACCCCCAGGCGGAAGTAGTGGCCGGCGGTATGGTTCTCCTGCCCGACATAGGGATAGAACAGGTCCCGCAGATGGTAGCGGGTGTCAAAGGTGACCAGCATACTACCGTTGCCCAGGGGTAAGTCCCGCGGCATTCGTCCGGGGCTGCCGCCCCTTCCCCCTTCCCCGCCGGGACCCGGGGGCGGCCGCCACGTCCGCCCTTAGGTTCCGGCCATCACCGCATGCCGCCCAGCTGCCCGCCGGGCTGGCCGTCCGGCCACCGCACCTACAAATTGCTCATACACCCGCGCAATCTCGTTGACAATGCCCTGATTGCCCAGCGGCCACCATTCGTCGGGGGTGAAGTAGGCCGACACCTCCGCCTCCGGCCCGAAGCGCCCGTACCACTGAATCAGATGCAGATGGTCGGACTGCAACAACCACAGGGCCAGGTCCACCAGTTCAGGATCCCCGTTCAGCACCGCCGTATGATAGGCGTGATGCATCAGCCGGAAGACCCGTTCCTGCGCCGGGTTGCCCAGGAAGAAGCTGATGTCCCCGATCCCGGCCCAGGTGGCGGTCTCCACCGGCGGGGGCAGCGGGTCCTCCGCCGCCGGGTGGCGGGCAATCACTTCGGACAGGGTCCGGGTGCGCACCCCCGCTGCGGCCAGCGACTCCGGCAGGTGGCGCATGAACTCGAAGATGCCGCTCTCCCGCCGGTGGTGCTCGCCGAACGTCTCGAAGTCCCATCCTACCATGACGAAGTCGCCGGGGGTATCCGCAATCCAGTGGGCATAGGTCGGGGCCAGCAGGGGGAAGCCGTCCCAGTTGCGGTCGGTGAAGCGGTAGCCGACGTCGTCCGAAAGGGCTACATGCCGGGCCAGGAGCCGCATCTGTCCCCCACCGTCGAAGACGCGGGTGGGCTCGCGGCCGCGCATCACCTGCGGCCGCCCGTCCAGCACCGCCCCTTGAAAGCCCAGCTGGTCGAGGGCCAGGTAAATCTCGCGGTTCATCATCATCTCGGTGGTGTCGGTGACCGTCACCTGGCGCCCGAAGCGCTTGGCCAGGTGGTCCCGCATCCAGCTCATTCGGCGCTGGAAGCGTTTGATGTCCAGATAGGACAGGAAGGAATGGTAGGGCTCCACCCCCACCAGTTCCACCCCGGGCAGTGCCAGCAGCTCCCCCAGCCGGGTGATCACATCCGGCGCCCAGCGCTCCAGCTGCACCACCAGGGACCAGGAGATACCCAGGCTAAGCCGGAGCCCCCGTTCCGCCGCCAGTTCGTGGAACATGGCCAGGGCCGGCCGGTAGGAGGTCTCCGCCACCTTGGTCAGGTAGCGGGCGTTCATCTCCTCATCGAAGAGCGCCGGCGCCATCTCCCGGGCCGACATCCCGGGGGTGAGCGTCGCCGCCGGCAGCCGCAACCGCCGCGGCTGGTGCATGACCACATAGATCGCCAGGTCCTGTGCCATCCCTCGTCCCCCCTCGTCACATCGCCGCCTACAGGGCCTGGCCGGCCAAGGCCTCGGCCACCCCCACCTGAAACCGGATCTGGTCCACCACCCGCGGCCAGGCGTAGGCGCGGGCGGTCTCTTGTCCCTGCTGCCGCCAGCGTTCGGCATCCTCGGGGTGGTCGAGCGCGTAGCGCACCAGCTGCGCCAGCTCGGCCGCACTGTCCCGCTGCACCACCAGGCCGTTCACGAAGGGCTGGGCGTAGTCCTCCCCGGTGGCACCGGTGATGGCCAGCCCCCCGGCCGCCATGACCTCCAGCCCCACCAGCCCGAAGGGCTCGAATCCGCTGTTGACCAGCACGGCATCCGCCGCCCGGTACAACACCGGCAGCACGCTGGCCGGCAGGAAGAAGCGCAGGTTGACCACGTCCGCAGCCGGCGCTCCCGCAATGGCGGCCAGGGCGGTCGCGTGGTCGGGCGGCCCGCCCTCCACCGTCACGTCCGCCACCGACAGCCCCAGCTGCCGGGCCCGGCCCAGCACCTCCGCCCCATGCGGCTCGATGCCGCCGCGGATCACCAGGCGCGGCGCCAACCCCTCCCGTTTGAGCGCCGCTACCGCCTCCACCGCCATCAGCCACCGCTTGTCCGGGTCGAACCGGCCCACCTTCACCAGCAGGGGCTCGCCGCCCACCGTCCGCACCCGCGCCACGTCAGCCGCCTCCACCGGCTGGTAGGCCGCCTCATCCAGCCCGTTGGGGATGACCAGGGGGTCGATGCCGTAACCCCAGAAGAGGTGCTTCATAAAGCGGCTGACCGTCGTCAGGGTGGCCACATAGCCCAGACGAGGGAAATCCACATGGTGCAGACCCATGCGGTGGTTGGCGTTCCAGAACATGACCGTACCCCGGCGCAGGCCGTGCTCATGCAGGTGGTCGGAGAGCGCGATCACGGTGGAGGCGGTGTGCCATTCCTCCGCCATCACCACCAGGCGGCGGCCGGAGCCGATCACCCCGGCCGCGATATGTTCCCGGATAAACGGGGGCAGAGAGGTCTGGATGTCGAGGATCTTATCCCATTCCCCGCCGTAAACCCCGCTGGGGTGATGGCGACTGATCCATTGCGCCCAGCGGTAGAGCGTCAGGTTCCCGTCCTGTTCTACATCCGGTCGCGCCGGATCGCCGACGAAAAAGAAGTGGACGGGGAAACCGCGGGCCGCCAGGGCCCGGGTCAGCCCCGCCACCCGGACGCCCAGGCCGCCGGCCTGGGCATAGGGGTCCGGGCCTTCAAAGGCGATCACCACGAAGACCGTGTCCTCCGGGGTGGGCATCCGCATCGGCTGGTTATCACCCTCACGACACCGTTTGTCGGTGGACCGGCGGCTGGTTCACCTGGTGGGCGTAGACGCGGCCTCCCGGCTGAACGGCCACGTCCTTGCACAGCCGGGTCCCGGGGAAGAGATGGGCGCCGAAGCCCAGATGCACCCGCTCCCCCACGACTACATTTTCTTCCAGGGTGGCGTAGCTGTCCAGCCGGGCCTCCTCGGCCACCACCGCCCCCTTCAGCTGGCTGTGCGCCCCAATCACCGCCGCCCGCCCCACAATCGACCGCTCCACCCGTGCCCACGGCATCACTCGCACCCCGGCCCCTATCACCGCGTACGGCCCCACCGCCGCCGTCGGCTCCACGACCGCCCCCGGCCCCAGATACACCGGCCCCTGGCCCCGCGCCCCACCGTCACCGCCACCGGCCACGGCAGCCGCACCCGCCCGTCCAGCGCCGCCTCGTGCGCCGCCCGGTACTGCTCTACCGTCCCGACATCGCACCAGTACCCCCGCCCGGCTTCCCCGCGCACCCGCCGCCCTTCCGCAATCCACTGCGGAAACAGCTCGTGCCCAAAGTCCACCGGCACCCCCACCGGCACCCCCGCCAGCAGCCCCGGCTCCAGGTAGTAGATGCCGGTGTTCACCACCGCCCCTTCCATCAGCCACGCCGGCTTCTCCACAAATCCCACCACCTGGCCGTCCCCCGCCAGCTCCACCACCCCGTACGCCCGCGGGTCCGCCACCGCCGCCACCAGTAGCCCCGCCTCCGCCCGGGCCGCCCGCATCCGCCGGTAAAATCCCGCCAGATCAAAGTCCGTCAGCCCGTCCCCGCTGACGATCAGCACCGGCTCCCGCGCCGGAAACCGCGCCAGCGCCAGCCGCACCGCTCCCGCCGTGCCCAGCGCCGTCTCCTCCTGGCTGTAGCCAACCCGGACCCCCCAGCGGCTGCCGTCCCCCACGTGGGCCCGGATGCGCGCCCCCTCGTACCCCAGGGTGATCACCACATCCGTGAACCCCGCCGCGCCCAGCTGCGCCAGGGTGTAGTCCAGAATCGGCCGGTCCAGAAACGGCACCAGGGGCTTCGGCCGCCCGTCCGTTAACGGCATTAGCCGTTGGCCACGGCCCCCCGCCAGGATGATTGCGCGCATTTGTCACCGCTCCCCTCGCTACGTGGATGAAGGTGCTCCGCCAGCACGCGGTCGCGAGTGCCAGCCCGGAACCGCCCTATGGCTATGTGATGCCGGGAGCAAGGTTTCCACCAAGCGGCGGTTCTCACAAAATTTGCCATATTCAGAGACGGATCGCCCGTCTGCTGGGAGGGGAAACCCCCTATCCGCGCTTAAACCGCCACAGACGCTGATTGGACGGACCACGAATACGGTTGTATGTCGGCAGGTATACCAAGAGGGTTGGGAAAGGTCTCGGAAGTGCGGGCAGGTACCGCGGATCGGTGATGCGGAAACCGGAGTGCGTTGCCCGGAAGCCCTGGGGCCATCGCGCACATCACCACCCTTCCCCGTCATGGCCGTAAAGGCTCGGCGGAAGAGTCCGGGGTCATACGACCGGCGGGCTTTTTGGCCGAAAATTTGGTCCATTGGACCACCGCCATTATGTTCCTGATGGCCTGTTTGGTCAAGTGCATAATCACGCAAAGCCCTGCCCAAAGTTTGATTTTATTATACCGTGCCGGGTATACCCATCCGGCCCCGGCCCCGCCCGGGGCACGGTATACTGGGTTCAGACACGACACGGCCGGCAATGGCGCCGGCGCGGCGGGAAGGGAAGGATGGCCCATGGCGGAACCGCTTGTGGTGGTGGGGGCCAGCGACGCCGGCATCAACGCCGCCCGGCAGGCGCGGGCTCAGGATCCGGGGCGGCAGGTGGTGGTGGTCTACCGGGACCGCTATCCGGCCTTCAGCATCTGCGGCCTGCCCTACTACTTCGCCCGCCTGATCCCCGACTGGCGGCGCCTGGCCCATCAGGGCGAGGCCGAACTGGCGGCCCTGGGCCTGGAGCTGCTGCCCGCCCACACCGCCGTGGGGCTGGACCCCCAGGCCCGTCGGCTGCAGCTGACCGGTCCCGACGGCACGTCCCGCACCCTGCCCTATGCGTCCCTGGTCATCGCCACCGGGGCCCGTCCCACCCGCCCCGCCCTGCCGGGCGTGGACCATCCCCGGGTGCACGTCCTGCACAGCATGGAGGACGCCTTCCGCCTGGAGGAGGCCCTGGCCGGGGCCCGCAGCGTGGCGGTGATCGGAGCGGGTTACGTGGGCCTGGAGATGGCCGAGGCCCTCAGCACCCGGGGCCTGGCGGTGACGGTGGTGCAGCGGGGGGAGGGCATCCTGCACACCATGGACCACGAATTCGGCGACCGGCTGCGCCATGAACTGGAGGCCCACGGCGTGCAGGTGGAGACGGGCTTCGCCGCCGAAGCCCTGCGGCCCGAAGGGCGGGGGATGGTGGTCGTGGGCCGCCAGCATGAGGTGGCGGCCGACCTGGTGCTGCTGGCAGCAGGGGTGGAGCCGGCCACCGCCTGGCTGGAGGGGGCCGGCCTCCGCACCGGGTTCCGGGGGGCGCTGGTGGTGGACCGCGGCCTGCGCACCAACCTACCGGCGGTGTGGGCGGCCGGGGATTGCGTGGAGACCTACCACCGCCTGCTGGAGCGGCCGGTCTACCTGCCGCTCGGCACCACCGCCCACAAGCAGGGGGCGGTGGCCGGCGCCAACGCCGCCGGGGGCGCCCGCCAGTTCGCGGGCAGCCTCGGTACCCAGGTGATTAAGGTCTTCGACCTGGTGGCGGCCCGCACCGGCCTGCGGGAGGCGGAGGCGCGGGCGGCCGGCTTCCACCCCGCCAGCGTTACCCTTACCACCTACGACCGCAACCCCTATTATCCGGGGGCCGCGCCCGTCCTCCTGCGCCTGACCGTCGACCGGCCCACCCGACGGCTGCTGGGTCTGCAGATGCTGGGCGGCCTGCACGCCTCCATTCCCAAGCGGGTGGATGTGGGCGCCACCGCCCTGGCGGCGGGCTTGCGGGTGGAGGACCTCCTGGACCTCGACCTCACCTACGCCCCCCCCTTCTCCAGCCCCTGGGACCCGGTGCAGCAGGCCGCCGAGGCCTGGCTGGCCCAGGAAGAGGGGCCCCGGGCATGACCCGCCCCGCCTCCCTGCCCCCCCTCGCCGGGGCCCTGCCCCGGCCGGAGGCGGCCGCCCGTCCCGACCCCGTCCGCCGCCGGCGGCTGGCGGAGGCCTTACAACGGGCGCTGGGCCCTGGGCGTGTGCACACCGATCCGGCGGCCATGCTCCCGTACAGCTATGACGCCACCGGGGAACGCTGGTGGCCGGACGCGGTGGTCCTGCCCCAAAGCGCCGGCGAAGCGGCCACTGCGGTGCGCATCGCCGGGGAAGTGGGGGTCCCGGTGGTGGCGCGGGGGCGGGCAGCAACCTCTCGGGGGGCACCCTGCCTGTCACAGGGGGGCTGGTCATCGGCTTGGCCCGCCTCAACCGCATCCGCCGCATTGACCCCGTCAGCCGGCTGGCCGAGGTGGAAGCGGGGGTGGTCAACGCCGACCTGCAGGCGGCGCTCGCCCGCTACGGCCTGTTCTACCCGCCCGACCCCGCCAGCCACCGCATCTCCACCCTGGGCGGCAACCTGGCCGAAAACTCGGGCGGGCCGCACTGCGTGCGCTACGGCGTCACCACCCACCACGTGGTGGAGTTAGAGGTGGTGCTGGCGGACGGCACCCGGCTGACCCTGCCGCCCGCCCGCGACTGGCAGCCTGTCCTGGGCGACCTCACCGGGGTGGTGGTGGGCTCGGAAGGGACCTTGGCCGTGATCACCGCCGCCACCGTAGCGCTCACCCCCCTGCCGCCGGTCACCCGTACCCTGCTGGCGGCCTTCCCGGGGGTGGAATCCGCCCTGGAGGCGGTGGCGGCCCTCATCGCCGCCCGCATCTGGCCCGCCACCCTGGAGCTCCTGGACCAACGCTCGGTGGAGATGGTGGAACGGTTTGTGCACGCCGGCTATCCGGTCGGGGCGGGGGCGGTACTGCTGGCAGAGGTGGAAGGGGATCCCGAAGGGGCCGGGCGGGAGGCGGACCGCGTGGCCGCCCTCTTCCGGCAGGCAGGGGCCCTCTCCGTGCGCTTGGCCGCCGACGCGGCCGAGGCCGCCCGCCTGTGGGCCGGGCGCCGGGCCCACTACGGGGCGGCCGCCCGCCTGGCACCCCACATCTGGATTCAGGATGTCACCGTGCCCCGTCCCGCCCTGGCGGCCATGATGCGAGAGGCCCTCGCCATCGGTGACCGCTACGGGCTGCCGGTGGTGACCGCCGCCCACGCCGGCGACGGCAACCTGCACCCGGCCTTCCCCTATGACCCTGAGGATCCCGGCTCGGTGAGCCGCCTCAAGGCCGCCGACCGGGCCGTGCTGGAGGCCTGCGTCCGCCTGGGCGGCGCCATCACCGGCGAACATGGGGTCGGCATCGACAAACGCGACAACCTGCCGCTCATGTACGCCCCCCACGAGCTGGCCCTGATGCGGGGGGTGCGGGAGGTCTTCGACCCCGGGGCCCGGCGCCTCAACCCCGGCAAGGCCCTGCCCGACGGCCCGCTGCCCGGCCCGGACCCGCGGCCGGTGGAGCGCCCGCCGGCGCGGGCGCTGGAGACTCCTACGGATGCGTCCGAAGCCGCCGACCTCATCGCCTGGGCGGCCGCCCGTTACCGCCGCCTGGCCATCCGGGGCGCCGGCACCCGCGCCGGTCCCGCGGCCGGGGACCTGGTCCTCTCCACCCGGGGTCTCACCGGCATCCCGGACTTCGACCCCGCCAACCTCACCGTGGAGGTGGAGGCGGGAGTGACGGCCGCCGCCCTCCAAGCCCGGCTGGCGGAAGCCGGCCTGGAGCTGCCCCCGTTAGCCGATGCCCGCCCGGAGGAGACCGTGGGCGGGCTGGTGGCAGCCCGGGCCCGCTGCTGGGGCCTGGGTTTCGGGGCCGACTGGCGCGACCTGCTGCTGGCGGTGGAATGGGTGGACGGCCGGGGCCTGCGCTACCGGTTCGGCCGCAAGACCATGAAGAACGTGGCCGGGTACGACCTGGTCCACCTGGCGCCCGGGTCCCGGGGGCGATTGGGCCTCTTCACCCGCCTGACCCTGCGCCTGCTGCCGCGGCGGGAACCGCAGGCGGCGGCCCGGGTGCGGGGCCCGGCCCCGGTCCTGCTGGCCTGGGCCCTGGATCAGGCCCGGGCGCGGCTGCGGCCGGCGGGCCTGCTCCTGCTGCGGCAGGGGCCGGAGGCCGTCCTCTACCTGCGCCTGGCCGGCCCCGAAACCCCGGCCCTGCTGCGCAGCCTGCCGGGGACGGCCGGCGCCGCCGGCCTGGCCTGGGAGACAACGGCGCCCGAGGAGGTGGCGGCCGCCACCCGCCGCTGGCACCACCTGCGGGCGGCAGCCCTGGCAGCCGGCCGCTACCGGGAGGGCGGGGGCCGCCGGGGGCGTTGCCGGGGGTGCTGGCGGCGGCCGGGACGGCCCCCCTGGCCCTGTTCCCCGCCACCGGGGCCTGGGAGGTCTACGGCCCGGGACCAGCCCCCGCCGCCGGCCGGGTGCGGGAAACGGGCGGCACCTGGCGGCGGACAGGGCCCGCGGCCTGGTTCGCCCTGGAAGCACGCCTGGCAGCCGTCTTCGACCCCCGGGGGGTCTTCGCCCCCGCCGGGGAGGGGGCGCCATGACCCCGGACACCGCCGTCCTGACCGACATCGCCCGCTGCAACCGCTGCGGCTTCTGCCTGCCGGCCTGCCCCACCTACCACCTCACCGGCGAGGAGCGCCATAGCCCCCGCGGCCGCATCGCGCTGGTGGAGGCCCTGGTGCGGGGCGAGGTGGCGGCCGGCCCCCTCCTGGCCGACGCCCTCGACCGCTGCCTTGGCTGCCGGGCCTGTGAGAGCGCGTGTCCCTCCGGGGTGGCCTACCACCGCATCCGGCAGGCCGGCCAGGATCGCCTGCGCCGGGCCTGGCCGCCGGCCCGCCGGCTGCCCTTCTTGCCCCGCCAGGCCCTGCGCCTGGTCCGGCGGCCCCGGCGCCTGGCGCGGGCCCTGTCCCTGGCTGCCCGCCTGCGCCGGCTGCCCTGGCCCCCCGGCTGGCGGCGGTACGCCCCCATGCTGGGTTACCGGCCCCAAGCCCTGCCCCCGCTCCCCGACCCCGGACCGGGGGCGCGCCCGGCCGCTTTCTTCACGGGCTGCGTGCAGGAGGCCATGTTCGCCGACGCCAACCGCGCCGCCGAAGCCCTGCTCACCGCCGCCGGCTACCGGGTGCAGCGGCCGGAGGGTCAGGGCTGTTGCGGTGCCCTCGCCCTGCACGCCGGGCGGGTGGAGGAGGCCAAGTCCCTGGCCCGGGCCAACCTGGACGCCTTCGCCGGCACGGAGGGGCCCGTCGTCAACACCGCCGGGGGCTGCGGAGCCATGCTGGCGGAATACGGCGAACTGCTGGCCGGGGATCCCGCCTATGCGGCCCGGGCCCGGGCCTTCGCCAGCCGGGTGCGGGACTGGGCCACCCTGTTGCGGGAGGCACCCCCGCTGCCCTTCCGGGGCGAGGGCCGGCGGGTCACCCTGCAGAACTCCTGCCACCTGGTCCATGTGGAGGGGGCGGGAGCCGACCCGCCGGCCCTGTTGCGCACCGTGGAGGGGGACACCTTCCTGCCTCTGCCCGGACAGGATCAATGCTGCGGGTCGGCCGGGGTCTACAACCTCACCCACCCCGATTTCGCCTTCGCCATCCTGGACGGGCGCATGGCGGAGGTAGCGGCCTTGCCGGCCGACCTGGTGCTGGTCAACAACCCCGGCTGCCAACTGCAGCTGCGCCTGGGGGCCGCCCGGACCCGTCAGACCCCCCCGCCCGAGGTCCAGCACCTGGCGGTCTACCTCTACCGGGCCTGGATCCGGGCCCGGGACGGGTGAGCCGGCAGGAGTCCGGCCCCCCGACGGCGAACCGGAACAGCAGAAGCGAACCGGGTCCAGGGGGAAGGGTTGGCATGCGGTTCATCCATACCGCGGACTGGCAAATGGGCATGCGGCGCCGCTGGCTGGACGAGGACGCCCAGGCCCGCTACCAGGACGCCCGCCTGGCTGCGGTGGCGCGGGCGGGGGACCTGGCGGCCCGGAGCGGTGCCGCCTTTCTGCTCGCCGCCGGGGACGTCTTCGAGAGCAACTTCCTGGACGAGCGCACGGTCCGGCGGGTGCTGGAGATGCTGCGGGGTATGCCGGTGCCGGTATACCTGCTGCCGGGCAACCATGACCCTCTCGACCCCGCCTCCATCTACCGCAGCCCCCTCTTCCGCCGCCACTGCCCTCGGGGGGTGACGGTGCTGGAGCCGGGGCGGGTGGTGGAGGCCGCCCCAGGGGTGGAGCTGGTGGGCGCCCCCTGGCAGGCGCGGCGGGAGGCACCCAATCCCCTGCTGCCCCTGCTGGAGGCCCTGCCGCCTCCCGCCGGCCTGCGCATCGTGGCCGCGCACGGGGATATGGAGCCCTACGGCCACGAAGGCGACCCCGCCCGCATCCCCCTCGCCCCCGTGGAGGCGGCCCTGGACACAGGGCGCCTGCACTACCTGGCCCTGGGCCACCGCCACTCCCGCACTGCGGTGGGGCAGAGCAACCGCATCTGGTACTCCGGCAGTCCCGAACCCACCGACTTCGACGAGGTGGACCCCGGGCAGGTGCTGCTGGTGGACGTGGAACCGGAGGGGGTGCGGGTGGAGGCGTTCGCCACCGGCACCTGGCACTTCGTGGACCGCCACCTGGCCCTGGACCCGGCCGACCCGGCCGGCAGCCTGCGCGGCCTGCTGGACAGCCTGCCCGACCGGGACCGCACCGTGCTGCGCCTGAGCCTGGAGGGGGAGGTCGGCCTGGAGGAACGCCTGGCCTTGGAGAGCCTGATCGAGGAGGAACGGGCCTTGTTCGCCGCCATCGACCGCCGCGAGGACCGTGACCGCCTGGCCGCCCCCGCCCGGGGCGGGGATCCGCCGCCGCCCGGCCTGACCGGATTTGCGGCCGCGGCCTGGGCGGAGCTGGCCGAAGCCGCCCGGGAAGGGGATGCGGAAGCCCGTTATGCCCTGGGACTCTTCCACCGTCTGGTGAGCGAGGGCCGCCCGCCGGAGGAGGAACCGTCCGCATGATCCTGCACCGCCTCACCATCCGCCGTTTCCGGGGGGTCCGGGAACGCACCGTGACCTTCGCCCCCCGCGGGCTCACCATCCTGCACGGCCCCAACGAGGCCGGGAAGTCCAGCTTGTTCGAAGCCTTCGACCTGCTGCTGGACGCCTTCGACAACAGCGCCGCCGAACGGGTGCAGGCGGTGGTCCCGGCCGGCAGCCGCGAGGGGCCGGAGGTGGAGGCCGAGCTGGAACTGGGCCCCCTCACCCTCACCATCTTCAAGCGCTTCCGCTACCGGCCCCAGACCCTGCTGGTGGTGGAGGGCCCCGGCGGCGGACGCTGGGAGGGCCGCCAGGCCCATGACCATCTGCAGACCCTGCTGGATGCCCACCTGGACCGGGCCCTCTGGCGGGCATTGCGCTGGGACCAGGGGCGGGTGGAACCGGCGGTCCCTGGCGAATCCCCCGCCCTCCTCAGTGCCCTCGATGCCTCCGCGGCCGGACCCGACGCCGCCCGCCGCGACCAGGGCCTGCTGGAGGCCGCCCGCCGGGAGTACCTCCGGTACTTCACCCCCACGGGCCGCGAGGGCAAGGAGCTCCGGGAGGCGGAGGCGGCCGCCGGCGAGGCCTGCGCCCGCTGTGAAGCCCTGCGGGCCGCCCTCGCCCGCCTGGAGGAGGACCTCGACCATCTGCAGGACCTCCGCCGCCAGCGGACGGCGGCCGAAACCGCCCTGCCTCCCCTACGCCGGGAGCTGGAGGCCTGGCAGCAGCGCCGGGCGGAGGTGGACCGCCGGGAGGCGGAACTGGCCGGACTGGAACAGGCCTTGCAAGCCCGCCGCAGCCAGCTGGAGCAGCTGGAGGCGGAGGCGGCCGCCCGCCGCCGCCTGGAGGGGCAGCTGGAAGAGGCGGAGGCCCGGGCCGCCGGCCTGCGCGCCCGCCGGGCGGAGGCGCAGGCCGCCCTCGAACGCCGGGCCCAGGAGGCCGCCACGGCCGCCACCCGCCGGGAGGCCGCCCGGCAGCGGCGGGACGCCGCCCGGGCCGCCTGGGAGGCGGCCCGCCGCCGGGAACAGGCACGGGAGGCGGCGCAACAGGCGGCGGCCATCCGGGCCCGCCTGGCCCGGGCGGCAGACGCCGAAGCCCAGGTGGCGGACCTGGACCGCCGCCTGGCCGGAATCCGCCTCGACCGCGCCGGGCTGGAAGCCATCCGGGCAGCGGCCCGGGACCGGGAGCGCGCGGAAGCGGCCTTGGCCGCGGCCCGGCCCCGCCTGGAATGGACCGCCCTGACCGCTCAAACCCTGCAGGTGGACGGACGGCCTCAGGTGCTGGAGGCCGGGACCACCGCCAGCTGGCAGCCGGCCGGCCCCTGGACCCTGGAAGAACCCGGCCGTTGGCGGCTTCACCTGCAACCCGCCTCCCTGCCCGGCCTGGCCGCGGCCCGCGACGCCGCCGCCGGCCGGCTGGCCGCCGCCCTGGCCGCGGCCGGGGTGGCGGACGCCGGGGCGGCGGAAGCCGCCTGGGAAGCCCTGCAGGCCCTGGAGGCCGCCCGCCGCCGGCTGCAGGACCTGCTGGACGGACGCCCCCGCACCGCCTGGGAGGCCGAGGCCGCCGCGCTGGAGGCCCAGGCCGGGCCGGCGGAGCCGGCAGAAGCGGCTCCGGAGCCGGCCGCTCTGGAACGGGAGCTGAGCGCTGCCGAGGCGGAGCTGGCAGCCGCGGAGGCGGCCCGGGAGGAAGCCAACCGCAGCCGGGAAGCGGCGGCCGTCACCCTCGGCCTCCTGGAGCAGCAGCTGGCCGGACTGGCCGGCGAAACCGCTGCCCGCGGCCAGGACCTGGCCGCCCGGCGGGAGCGGCTGCCGGATGCGGAGCTGGACGCCGCCCGCCACGCGGCCACCGCCGCCGTGGCCGGGCTGGAGGCGGAGGTCGCCCGCAGCCGGGAGGCGCTGGCCGCGCTGGATCCCGAGGGCGTGCGCCAGCAGGAGGCTGCCGCCCGCACCGCCCTTGAGACCCGCCAGCGGGAACGCGACCACCTGTTGGAAGCCACCCGGCTGCTGGAAGGCAGCGTGCAGGAACGGGGCAGCCAGGGCCTGCGGGAACAGCTGGAACGGGCCGGGGCGGCCTGCGAGCACCTGCAGCGGGAGGCCGGGGCCCTGCGCCGGCGGGCGGAGGCTGCCCGCCGCCTCTACCGCACCCTGGAGGCCCACCGGGAGAGGGCCCGCCACCGCTACCACGAGCCCTTGCGCGGGCGCATCCGGGCCCTGGGCCGCCACCTGTGGGGGGAGGGCTTCGATATCGAGTTGGGGCCGGACCTCGCGGTGACCACCCGGGTCCTGGACGGGCAGGCCCTGCCGGTTCCGGCCTTGAGCCTGGGCGCCCGGGAGCAGCTGGCCCTCCTGGCCCGCATCGCCGCTGCCGGCCTGGTGGCGGGCGGCAGCCCGGGACAGGCGGTCCCCCTCATCCTGGATGACACCCTGGGCCACAGCGACCCCGCGCGGGTGGCAGCCATGCGCCGGGTGCTGGAGCTGGCGGCCCGCGACCTGCAGGTCATCCTCCTCACCCCCGACCCTGCCCGGTTCCGGGACCTCCCCGGGCATTGGGTGGACCTGGGGCCGGCACCCCCCGGCCCTTAAGGCGGGCCCAACGCGCGGAACAATTCCGCCAGGCCGGCTTCGAACACCGCCCGCTGCCGGAAGCGCGGGAACGGCAGCACCGCCACCGGCGGGGCGGGATTCCACGCCCCTGCCACCGCCTCCTCCACCAGGCCGCCGATACGGCGCAGCACCGCCGCCACCGCCAACGGCGGCCCCGGCCAGGCCCGCAGGCGGACGGCCAGGTCGGGCACGCAGACCCGCACCGCCTCCCGGCCGGTCCCCGGCGGCAGGGGCGCGGGGCAGAGGTTGTCCACATAGAGCCCCCATCGACGCAGCCGCTCCAGGCAGGCCTGGGGGTCCGGCGCAGGCGGGAGGTCGAGCCCCTGGCGGAAGGCCGTCCGGACCGCGAAGAAGAGGACAGCGTTGCCGTAATAGAAAAAGCGGGGACCCGCCCGCGGGGCCTCCGCGATCAGAAGCAGACGTAAAACCGGCGGACGGAAGCCCTGGCGCACCCGCTCCCGTTCCCGCCACCCGGCCGCCGCCGGATCCGCCACCGGACCCCTCCCTCCGGCACGCCGGCGCCCGGGGGGTCCCCGGGCGCCGCCAGCGCGGGCGGTTAGTCGTTCACGTAGTCATGGTAGATGGCCCAGCCGATCCAGGAGTAGGCGATGAGCACGCTCTCGGCAACCAGCATGAAAAGGACGCCATCAGCGAATCCCATGCTACCACCTCCCCGGCGCCGCCCGCATGATTCCACCTGCCACTGCCAGTATATGCCCGCCGGCGCTGACCGACGGGCCCTTTCCCCTGAACCCCAATCCAAAAGCGGACCCCAACCGGGTGTGGTGTCAGGGGCCATGAACCCCTAAGATAACCGGGGAGGCGATGGCATGCCGGCGCAAGCGGCAACCGGTCCCGGACTGATCCGGGTCTATACCGCCCGTATCCCCGGCCCGCCCCCGCTAGCGGCGGTCGGCTACGGCCCGGGCAACGGGGTCCCGCGGAAAGTGCGGGTGGTCGCGCTGCATGGCTACAGTTCGTCCAAGCACAGCCTGGACCCCCTGTCTGCCGAACTGGCCCGGGCCGGGTTCGCAGTGCTGGCCCCCGACCTGCCCGGCCACAAGCTGGGCGCCAGCGGCGGGGTGCTCTTCCAGTTTGAGACGGCGGTGGAGGCGGCGCTGGCCGCCGCCCACGCCTTCGCGGGGGACGGGCCGGTGGTGTTTGTCGGCCACAGCATGGGCGCGGCCGCGGCGGTGGTGGCCGCGGCCGCCCTGCCGGCGGCGGGGGCGGTCTCGTTGGGCCTGGGGTATCCGGTGACCCGGGAGCGCGACAACCCCGCCGTCTACGCCCACTACCTCGAACGCTGGGCCTGGGTGGACGGGGCCAGCCCCCTGGAAGCCGGCCTGGCCATGGACGCCGCCCTGCCGGGCGCCCTCCAGGCCCTGGCCGGACGGCCCTGGCTGCTGGTTCACGGCAGCCGCGACCTCGAACTACCGCCGGCCAGCGCCGACGCGCTCTTCGCCCTGGCCGGGGAACCCAAGACCCGGGTGATGGTGGACGCCGATCACGCCGGGGTGGCGACCGCCGCCCGCACCGCGGTGCGGGACTGGCTGCTGGACCGTTTCGCCTGAACACGCCGGCCCCAGACCGGCAAGGAGGTGCGGAAGTGACCCTGTGGGAATCCCTGGCCGACCGGGTACTGACGGGGGAGGCGGCCGACCGCGAGGCCGCCCTGGCGGTACTGGCCAGCCCGGACGAGGAGATCCTGGCGGTGCTGGCGGCCGCCTACCGCATCCGGCGGCACTACTTCGGGCGCCGGGTGCGCTTCCACTACCTGCTCAATGCCAAAAGCGGCCGCTGCGGCGAGGATTGCGCCTACTGCTCCCAGTCCGCCCGCTATGAGACGGGCATCCCGACCTATCCCCTGGTGGACCGCGAGGCGGTCCTGGCCGGGGCGGAGCGGGCCCTCAACCTGGGAGCGGCCACCTACTGCATCGTCATGAGCGGGCGCCGCCCTCGCGACGCCGAAATCGACCAGCTGGCGGAGGCGGTGCAGGCGGTCAAGGCCCGCTATCCCCTCCGCATCTGCACCAGCCTGGGGCTGGTCACCGAGGCGCAGGCCCTCCGGCTGAAGGCAGCGGGGGTGGACCGCTACAACCACAACCTCAACACCAGCGCCCGCTTTACCCCCTCCATCGTGACCACCCACACCTATGCCGACCGGGTGGCCACCGTCCAGCGCATCCAGCAGGCCGGGCTCTCGGCCTGTACCGGTTTTATCGCCGGCCTGGGCGAGGAGGATGGGGACCTGGTGGACGTCGCCCTGGCCCTGCGCGCCTTGGAGGTGGATTCGGTGCCGGTGAATTTCCTCATCCCCATTCCCGGAACCCCCCTGGGCCACCGCCCGCGCACCTCCGCCTTGCGTGCCCTCCGCATCGCTGCCATGCTGCGTTTCGTGCTCCCCGACAAGGAGATCCGGCTGGCAGGAGGGCGGGAGGGGGCGCTGGCCAGCCTGCAGCCCATGGGGCTCTATGCCGCCAATTCCCTGTTCGTGGCCGACTACCTGACCACCCCCGGCCAGGACCCGGGGCTGGACCACCGCATGGTGCAGGACCTGGGCTTTGAGGTGGAGGAACCGGAGGGGGAGCCGGCGGCGGCCGGCCCCGGCTAGACGCGCAGGGTGCGGCTCCAGCGCTCGTAGCGGGCCAGGCGGCGGGGGTCAACCGTCCAGCCCGCCCCCGGCGCCTCCGGGACCCGGATGGTGCCGTCCGGGGTGAGGGTCACAGGCGGGTCGATGATGTCCTCCTCCCAGTAGCGTTCACTGGCGGAGAGGTCGCCGGGCAGGGTGAAGCCGGGCAGGCTGGCCAGGGCCACATTGAGGGCCCGGCCCACGCCGGTCTCCAGCATCCCGCCGCACCAGAGGGGGACCCCCGCCTGCCGGGCCCAGGCCTCCAGAGCCAGGGCCGGGGTGAAGCCGCCCAGGCGGCCGGGCTTGACGTTGATCACGCGGCAGGCGCCCAGGGCCACCGCGCGCCGGGCCTCGGCCAGGCTCCCGATGGACTCGTCCAGGCAGAGGGGGGTGCGGAGGCGCGCCTGGAGGGCGGCGTGCGCCTCCCAGTCCTCGGGCGGAAAGGGCTGTTCCAGCATCAGCAGGTCGAGGTCGTCCAGGGCCTCCAGGCGGGCGGCATCCTGGGGCCAGCGGTAGGCGCCGTTGGCATCCGCCATCAGGGCCAGGCCGGGAAAGGCCTGGCGGAGGGCCGCCAGCGTCTCCCGGTCCCGGCCGGGGGCGATCTTGATCTTGACCCGCCGGTAGCCCCGTTCCACCCATCCCCGTACCTGGTCCAGCAGGGCGGAAAGGGGCGCCATGCCCAGGCTGACCCCGGCCGCCACCTCCTGGCGGGTGCCCCCCAGCACCGCCGCCAGCGGACGGCCCAGGCGGCGGGCGTAGAGATCCCAGACCGCCCCTTCCAGGGCGAATTTGGCCATGGGATGCCCTCGGACCGGCGTCAACCATTCCCACACCTCGGCGGGATGGGACCACGGCCGTCCCAGCACCCGGGGCAGGATCTCCCGCACCAGCATCAGGGCCGCGGTGTCGACTGTCTCCGGGCTGTAAAGGGGGCGGGCCTGGGCCACGCATTCCCCCCAGCCCATGTCCCCGTCGGGGGTCCGCACCTCCACCAGCAGGAGTTCGCGGCGCTCCTCGCGGCCGTAGCTGGTCTCAAACGGCAGCCGCAGCGGCATCGACAGCCGGTGCAGCACCGCGGCCTCCACCACCGTTTCCACGCCATCCCTCTTTTCCCGAATCCATCCTGCCCGCCCGCGCGTACCATCCGCCCGGAAGGCGAACGACGGGTTCGCCCCGCGGTTGCCCGGCAACCGCAATCCCGGCAGGAGGTGTTGCATGGTGTCCCTGCGCAGAACCGCTTCCCGGCGCCGGGGCCTGGCCCTGATGCTGCTGCTGGCGGGAGCCGGATCCCTGGCCGCCCCGGCGGCGTTCGCCCAGAGCGGCTCGCCGCCCGACTTTCAGCAGCTGGGCTTCCCCAAGGTCCTTACCAGCGCCCTGGTGAGCCCCGATCATCCGGCGGTGCTGCATGCGGACGGCGCGGTCATCCGGGTCCCGGCGGGGGCGGTGCCGGCCCCCGAGCGCTTCGAGGTCCTGACCGGTCCCCTCTCCGCCTTCGCCTCCCGCGTCCCGGCGGGCCAACGGCCGCTGTTCGATTTTGCCTTCAAGGTCGAGAACCCCCGCACCGGCACCCTGCTGGGCAAGTTCGCCAAACCGGTGCTCTTCTCCTACCGTAATCCGGCCATCACCCCCGGCAGCCTCTACCTGGACGTCAGCCCCTCGGGGCAGGTGAGCCCCAACCCCATGCCGCCCGTCATCCGCGGCAAGGTGCTCTCCCACCCCATCGGGGCCCCGCTGGTAGGCTGGGTAGTCACCACCCCGGTGCGCGCCCCCGCCGTCTGGCCGCAGTTCGACTTCAACCAGGTGCACAACGCCGTCTTCGGGACCGGACGCGGGCCCCTGGCCCGGGGGGTGTCCTGGTCCTTCCGGGAGGACCAGGGGCTGCCCCTCAACAGCCCCGGCATCGACCAGAGCCTGCTGGGCCCCACGGTCTCCGCCATCCAGACCAACCACCAGTTCGGGGACCCCAACATGCCGACCTATGTGGACGGCCTGGTACTGGGGGCCACCAACACCCATTGGGTCTACGCCCTCAACGCCGTCAACGGGAAGGTCGTCTGGGCCCGGCGGACCGTCAACGCCAACATGTCGAACCCCCTGGTAGCGGACAACCGGGTGATCATCGGCACCGGCGACTCCGGCTTCCTTTACGGGGCCCTGGGTGCCTTCAAGGCCGGCAAACCGGTCGTGCGCGGCTACAGCTTCTCAGGGGTGGAGGCCTTCAGCCTGCACCATGGGCGCCTGCTCTGGCAGGTCCCCACCGTAGGGGAGGTCATGCCCACCCCGGTAGTGCTGGGGTCCACCGTCTACTTTGCCACCGGCGGCGGCCACGTCTACGCCGTGTCCCTGGCCGACGGCCATGTGCAGTGGAAGACCGCCATCGGCTCCTTCAACAACATGGACGGGCTCAACTGGTGGCGCAACCCCGCCGCCGGCCGGACCGAAATCCTGGTGGGCGGCACCGATCCCGGCTACCTCTATGCCCTGGACGCCGCCACCGGGAAGGTGCTGTGGAAGTACCAGCCTGCGGGCCTGGTGCCCACCGGCCTGGGGGAGCCGGCCCCGGCGGTGGACCCGGCGCGGGGCCTGGTCATCGACGACGCCCGCGTGGCCGGGCCCGGCGGCAGCAACCGCCAGCTGGTCTTCGCCCTTAACGCCGCCACCGGCCTGCCGGTGTGGGCCACCACCGTCGCCACCGGCGCCCCCACCCCGCCCTTCAAGGGCACCGCGGTGCCGGTGATCGCCAACGGCACCGTCTACCTCTACGCACCGGTGGGCAAGGCGGAAGTAGCCCTCAACGAGGCCAACGGGCAGCTGCGGTGGTCCACCCCCATCCCCGGCGGGCCCGGCCACGGCGGGGTGACGGTGGTGGGGAACACCCTGCTGCTGGCGCACGGGCCGGAGATCACCGCCCTGGACGCCGCCACCGGTCGCATCCTGAAGACTACCCGCATCGGGGGGTCCTTCGGCATCGTGGACCCCCTGGTGGTGGGCCGCACCGTGTTCCTCACCAGCGGCTGGGGCTGGATCCTGGCCCGCCCCCTGACCGGCCTGCTGTAAGCCGGCCTGACAGCGGCCACGGGCGCCCGCAGGGGCGCCCGTGGGCGTGCCAGGATCTGCTATCCCTGCGATTTCCGGCCCCCGGAAGAGGATCCCGTCGCCTGGTGGCGAAACCGCTCCTGCGAACGGGCGGAGACGACCCCTGGGCCGCCGCCCGCGGAAAGGAGCGTGACCGAACCATGCGCCGCACCGTACATACGCCCGCCTTGAGCCTGGCGGCCTTGTCCCTGCTGTTCTGGGCCCTGCCCGGCCCTGCCGCCGCAGCCGCCGCGCGACCGGCTGCCACCGGCACCGGCAGCACCGCCTCCGGCAGCACCTCCACCGTCACCCGCGTCTACGGCGAGAGCCGCCAGCAGACGGCCCTGGCCCTGGCCCTGGCCGAGTATCCCAACGGGGTGCCCTCCCATACCGCCATCCTCGCCGCCGGCGACCCCGCCCACCTGGTGGATGCCCTGACCGCTGCCCCCCTGGCCTACCGCCTCCAGGCCCCTATCCTGCTGGCGGACAACAGCCGTCAGCTGGGCAGCCTCACCGCCGGCGGTCTCACCACCCTGGGAGTGGACCAGGTCATCCTCATCGGGGCGGTAGCCAACCCCGTTTTCCGCAGCAGCCTGCCACCGGGGATTACGGTGGCCGCCGTCTACAGCGGCGCCTCCCGCTTCGCCACCGCGGCCGAGGTGGCCCGGGCCCTGGCCGCCCTGGAAGGGCGGCCCTTCCGGCAGCTATTCCTGACCGCCGCTGACCAGGCCAATCTGGTCGATGCGCTGTCGGCGGCCCCGGCAGCTGCCATGACCGGTTCCCCCATCCTGCTGCTGCCCAATCCCCAAGCAGGGGTGAGCACGGTGCCCGCCTCCGAGGCCGGATTCGTCTACGCGTCCCAGGCGGTCTACCAAATCGGCCTCATGTCCAGGATCCAGGTGGACGGGCTCGGCAGCGGCAGCACCATCTACCGGCTGGGCGGCAGCAGCCGCTTTGCCACCTCGCTGGCCATCGACCAGGCCTTCTTCCCCCGCCCCGCCAGCGTCTTCATCGCCAACGGCGCCCAGACCCATATTGTGGACGCCCTGGCCGCGGGACCGTATGCGGCTGCCCTGGGCGCCCCCATCCTCCTGGTCAACAACGGCATCGTCACCCGCTCCGGGTCCACCTACTTGCAACAGCTGGCCCACTCCGCCGTCTCCTATGTCGTCCTCGGCGGCCCCGCCTCCATCCCCTCCACCCTCACCGCCTCCCTGGAGACGGGCATGGACGCCCGCCGCACCGCCAGCCCCCCCGTGCCCTCCTCCGGCATGAGCAGCACCGGCGGGGGGTTCAGCCCCGGCAATCCCTTCGGACGGCATAACGGTATGGGTTTCTAGCCCCGGGCGCGGGCAGGGGCACCCCCCTGCCCGCGCGCAGGGGCCGGCCCTCATCCCCGGGCCATGGCTTCGCGCGTGTTCACCCGGTCGCTCAAGCGCTGGTCGGGCAGGCGCAGGCGGCCGCTCTCCACCTCGTAGACGTCGGCATGGATGGTGACAGGGGCCAGGATGAGGGAATGATGGCGCAACAGCTCCACCTGCCGCAGGGCTGTGGCATCCACATCCGCGAACATCCGGATCCAGGCGCCAAAATCCGCCGGTTTGGCGAGACCGAGGCCAGGCAGGGCGGGATCGAGCGGAAGGCGGCTGGGTCCCGCCGAGGCGGGATTTCAACACGTCCAGCAGTTCCTCCGTGCGTGCGGACATCATGCCGCATTCGGTATGGTTGACGATAATGATTTCCTCGGTGCCGAAAAACTGGGTGGGCAGCATAGCGGACCGGATGACATCATCGGGTCACCAGACCGCCGGCATGCGGAAAATGTGCGCATCCCCCGGCCGATGCCGAGGGCCTCCTCCACGGGCAGCCGCTCATCCATGCAGGCCAGCACAAACAAGCGCGGGTTGTTGGGGATATGGCGCTGGCGGCGCACGACCCAATCGGCCCGTTGCTGCAGCTGCGCTTCCAGGGTTTCAAACTGCATCCGGGTCCCTCCGTTCCTTTGCCCCCGAGGCCGGCAGCCCGCCACCGGGGGTACCGCCATTATGGCTGCAGACCCGGATGGCTGCGTCCTGCCAGGGCATCGAATTGCGGGCCCGCACCCGCGCCGCCGGGGCAAAACCTTGTCCGAGGGGACAACCGGACGGGCGCAGGAGTGGCGGGAGGGACAATCCGGCGGCCGCGCGGACGGGCCCGCCGGCCCGCGCAGCCAGGAAGGGAACCCGGACCATGAGCATGCCCGAGGAATTTGTAGGCCGCTTGCTGGACGGACTGGCGGACGGCGCCCGGGGGGCCGCCCCGGGGACGGCGGAGGAACTGGCGCGCTGGGTGGCGGCGCGTCTGAACCAGGAGGGTCCCCGCCCTGCCTCCCTGGAAGGCGTGGCCCGCACCGTCCTCGATTTCAAGCGCCGCCCGTGGCGCGGTCCGACCGGATCGAGGTCACCATCACCCGCTGCCCCATCGCCGGCCTCAGCCAGGCCTACCCGCAACTCTGCCTGCGCACCTGCGGTCTCTTCGCCCAGTTGGCCGGTCAAGCGGGGCGGCCGGTGGAAGTCGGGGTGCAGAGCACCCGGGTGTGGGACGGGCAGCCCTGCCGCATCGACCTGCTACCGGAAGCCGGCCCGCAACCCTACCGCTTCCGGACCGGGAGCGCCGCTACCCCCGCCTCCCCTGGCCGGCGGGGCCGCCGCCCTGGAAGCCCTCGTCCGCCGGCTGGGTTCGGAACTGCCGGACCTGATGCCGACCTAGAGGCGGCCGGGCAGGCCTGGGGCCAGGCGCTCTGGTTCCGGGATGTCTACCACCAGCTCTGGGGCCGGCGGGCAGGGCTGCCCGGCGAGGCCGTCTCCCGTCCGGTCACCTGGGGGCCGCCTGGAGATTAGCCGCCTCTACGCCTTCCCCCTGGAGGAGGCCGACCGCTCCCGGCTGGATCCGCTGGCCCGGGTGGTAGCCCTGGCGTGGATGCATCTACAGGGGCATGACGAAGCCCCGCCCCGGGACCGCCCCCTGCTGGAGCGCTGGTTTGCGGGCGGGGGCACCGCCGGCGAGCTGGCGGGCCTGCTGCCGGCCCGGTCCTGCTGCCCCCGCCGGCGGCAGACCACCCGGCGCTGGGGGAGGAGCGGGTCCGACGGCTCCTTCACGCCCGGGGCTGCCCCGGACCGGTGGCCACGCCCGACGTCCACACCCTGGCTGCCGTGATCCACGATCCGGGACCCGATGCGCTCCCCTCCCTCGGCACCGCCCTCGCCGCCCTGGCCGACTGCCGCATCGGCGTCGGCCTCAGCCCGGCGGTCGAGGACGCGGCCGGGCTGGCAGCCGCCCGGCACCAGGCCGCCTATGCCGCCCGCCTGGCGGCCCATCCCGCCCTGCCGGTGCCGGTGCTGCCGGCGGACGCTGCGCCGGGGCTGGCCCCGGTAGGGCTGTTGCAGGGGGATCCCGCACGGGCCGCGGAGGCAGCACGCCGGCTGGCGCCGCTCACCGCCTCTGACACCCGGCACGGCACCCGTCTGCTGGACACCCTCAAGGCCTACCTGCTCCATGATCGGCGGCTGGATGAAACCAGCCGGGCGCTTTACATCCATCCCGGCACCCTTAAGTACTGCCTGCGGCTGATCCGTCGCCTGACCGGGTGGGACCCCGCAACCACCCTGGGGCTGTTCGACATGTTATTCAGCCTGTTCCTGAGCGAAGACCCCGATCTGGTCCTGCGCGCCTGCTACGGCGGCAGGGCTGACCCCGCCGGTGCGGTTTTTTCCGGCATCTTCCTGCCTCACCGGACGTAACCTGTTCGCGGCCCTCGTCGTCTGACCTAGCGTAATTATTCTCCTTCGTTGGACTCGGACGCACGGGCGCTCATTACGCAGGCAGGAGGCGGAAGGAGTGCCGAAACCGCTGGAACGCCGGGCACGCTACATGCCCGGCCTGGATGGTCTGCGGGCATTGGCCGTGCTGGCCGTTATCGCTTACCACCTCCGGCTGCCCTGGGCGCCGGGCGGGCTGCTGGGAGTAGGGGTGTTCTTTACCCTTTCGGGCTACCTCATCACCGATATCATCGCCACCGAGGTCCGCGACACCGGCCGCCTGCGCTGGGCCCGTTTCTGGCGGCGGCGGGCGCAGCGGCTGCTGCCGGCCCTGTGGGTCATGCTGCTGCTGGTCACCGCCTGGGTCGCCCTCCGCGAACCCGGACTCCTGCCCTCCCTGCGCGGGGAGCTGGCGGCCGCCTTCTTCTACGTCAGCAACTGGTGGGACATCTTCCGGCACGTGTCCTATTTCTCCAGCTTCCTGCCCGACCCGTTCAAGCATCTATGGTCCCTGGCGGTGGAGGAACAGTTTTACCTGCTCTGGCCGCTGATAGCGGTGCTCATCCTCAAGACCGGCCGCCCCTGGCTGCAGGCCCTGCTCACCGTGCTGCTGGCCCTGCTATCGGCGGCCTGGATGGCGTGGCTCTACCACCCGGGCACGGTGCCCAACCGCGTGTACTACGGCACCGACACCCGTGCCTTTGCCCTCCTCATCGGGGCGGCCCTGGCCTTTCTCTGGCCCAGCCGGAGCCTGGCCGGCCGCCGGGGGTGGCCGTGGTGGCTGGACCTGGCCGGTGCCGCCGGCCTGGCGGGGTTCCTGGCCCTGACCGTGGCCAGCAATGCCTATCAGACCTGGATCTACCGCGGCGGGATGCTGGGCCTGGCCGTAGCCGCCGCCGCCATCGTCGCGGCCGTGGCCCACCCCGGGGCCCGCCTGGGCCGTGTGCTGGGCTGGGCCCCCCTGCGCTGGCTGGGGGAGCGCTCCTACGGTCTCTACCTTTGGCATTACCCGGTAATTGTGCTCGCCACACCCCTCTGGAGCCAGTGGGCGGGGTGGGAGCGGGACGGGATGGAGGCGGGCTTGAGCCTGCTCCTGGCGGCCCTCTCCTGGCGCTGGGTGGAGCAGCCCCTGCGCCGCTGGGATTGGGCGGCGCAGGGCTGGCGCCTGCCCCGGTTCCGGCGCCCCTGGCGGCTGGCATTGGTGGCCACCGGCCTCCTGGCCGGCGGGACCGTAGACGCCGCAGGCCTCTTGGGCCTGAGCCCGGTCCCGGTCCTGCCCGCGCCCCACCGGCTGGCGGTCGAGAGCCTGCATCCCGCCTCCCGGCCGCGGGATCGGGCGCGGGGCGGCACCCCGCCGCCCTTCCCCCCGTCGGAACTGGGGGCCCACGTCACCGCCATCGGCGACTCGGTCATGGTGGATGCCGCGCCCTTCCTGGAGCAGGCTCTGCCCGGCATCACCGTCAGCGCCCAGGTCGGCCGGCAGCTCATCGCCGCCCCGCCGGTCATCCGGCAGTTGCAGGCGGCCGGCGCCCTGCACCGGTTCGTCATCGTGGAGCTGGGCACCAACGGCCCCTTCACCGCTGCCCAGCTGCGCGCGCTCCTGCACGCTATGGGCCCGCACCACTGGTTCGTTCTGGTCAACACCCGGGAACCGCGGCCCTGGGAGACGGCGGTCAACACCGTCATCGACCGGGTGGCCGCCACCTATCCGCACACCCTGCTGGTGAACTGGTACCAGGAGAGCGCCGCCGTGAGCCAGGACTTCTACCCGGATGAGGTCCACCTCAACCCCCAGGGTGCCCGCTTCTACGCCGGCCTCCTGGTACAGGCGGTGCGGACGCTTTACGCCCGCTGGATCCGGACCAATCCGCCTCCCTCCCGCCAGCCGGCGCAGCAGACGCCCCCCGGCCGCGTCCCCCCGGGCATTTCCCCGGCACCGGGGGCCGGCACCGCGCCCGCCCCCCTGCCGCCTCCCGGCCAGGGGCAGATTAGCGGGACCAGCGTGACCACCATCAGCTCCGTCTATGGCAGCGGGGCCCGACCGTAGCCGGCTTCAGCTCGCAAATCTGGTCGCCATGCGGGAACGGATCCTGGAGGAGGTGGATGCCGGCGCGCGGCTCCGCGATCCAGTTCGCCCGCAACCGCCTCGGTCGCCCGTGGGAGACGCAGACCAAAAGCGGCACTTGATCGCGCATAAGGCCATGATAGTGAGGCCCCGCGGCCCTGGGATGGCTTCTGAAACCTCGCGAACGAGCATGCTCTGGTGTCCATGATCCGGGAAACCCATGTCCAAGGCGCCCATCCACTGAAGGTAGGGGGACCCCCTGGCCCACGTCTTAGGTCGACAGAGCGCCCGTTAGCATGCGTTCACGCACCTAATCAACCGTAAGATGCCCGAGTTGCCTGCCAACACCTCTTAGGCAGCCCCTGGTGATCGTGATGACACCTCACACTACGCCCCTCCTGACGCTCAATATCGACGGCACGTTGAAACCGTTCGGGGCGCTGAAAAAGTCAGCCTACAGACCCAAAAAGGACGCTGGCCGATTACTACCGAAGTTTCCCGCCAGGCCTGCACAGCGGGAGGCATGCCCCGTGCTCCAGCGTCAGGATCCCAAACTGGACTTCGTTAGCGTGGCTGTCGCCCCCTGATCGGACCGGACGACCCCATTCGCATCCTTGCGCCGGCTCCTGGCCCAGCAGCTCCGGGAGGCCGAATGCGCCGCGCTGTACGGACGGCCACGGGCGACCCCATTATCTGGCCCAGGGCTAATGAAGGCGCTGCGCTGGGGGGTAGCGCAGGACTTTTCCGATCGGCACTTGGAGCAAGCTTGCCGGTATGGCTTCCGGGCCGAGGGCCTACCGGACCTGCTGGTCGACGAGCGCAGGCTGGACGGCACTACCTTCAGCGCCTTCCGCAAGCGGTTGCTGATGGACGATCACGCGCGCGCCGCGTTTGGTGCCATGAAGCAGGCGGACCGGAGCCCGACGCCAAGGAGGCGGTCGCCCTTCACGAACGGATCCAGGAGGAGCGGGTGGACGCTGGCACCCAGCTCCGGGATCCGGTGGCGACCGCCACCGATTGCCTCCTGGGAGGTGAGGGGCCGGAACTGGCACGGAACCGGCCACAAGGACACCATGGTCGAGGACCACATGCCCTGGCGCGCTGCCCCCTAGAGCGCCTTGCAAACAGCCATCCAGGGGTCCCGATGCTGTCATCCGGAAGGATGGTGCAAAACCGTGGCTGTGGCACCTGCAAAGCGACGGCGATCCTCCAACGGTTGCCATAGAAACTGTGCTCTCCCAGGCTCTAGACCAGCTCCCGGAAAGGGGATGCCAAGTGAGATCCTCGGGCGGCCCCCGCTGGCCGGCCAGCCCGTGCAGGGGGGGCGGGGCGGCGTCTCAAGTTCTGCGCGACCCCTAAAGCGATCCTCGGAAGTGCGAGCTTGAACCGCCAAAGGCCCATCATGCGCAGGAACGGACGCCAGCAAAGGAGTCCTGACCGGTGTCAGAGGGGGTCCGCAAGGCGGACGACCGGTCAGGCCGGCGGTTGGCGGCGGTCCGGCACTCTAAGCGCCCGAAGAAAGGCTGGGCTCCACGGAGGCAACGAGGATGGGGCCCGCGGCCCAGAACACGGCGCTTGCCAGACCAATGTCCACCATCAGAGCCCCTTCGTGTACAGCGTTCGGTATGCCATCCACTGTACCGTTCGAACCAACTACCGGAGAACGCCATTCTGGCGTGCCAAGGAGCGTCAAGACCACTTCGGATTTCTGTCCCCAATCGTGACAAGGGCCTGGAGCTGCCCCTGGCAGCTAATTTTTATCCCGACACCGCCGGCTACCGCAGCCCGACCGGACTCGAGCGTACGGAGTCAACACACCGTTCAGCATGGGGGCTCAAACGTTACGTGTTCGCTGCATCGTATTCCAGGGGTAGGACTTAAATGAGCCCCTTGGTACCAGGCTGCCGCTACTCTAGGCCCGCAGTCCCGAAAGCGCGCGTTCTGCGCCCGAATGGTCGGTCCCGACTACGAGGTCAGCTATTCAGCCTTCTCACGAGGTCCCTCCCAAATGGCCTAGACCGGCATGGCACCAAACCTAACTTTTGTCCCCGTAATATCGCCGCATAGCCATTGCAAAAAAATCCATCCACTCCTTTAATCCTGGCCACTCCTCGCCTACAGGAGGAACCTCCCTTAACAGGTCAACAATCACGGGAGGCAGTTTCTCTTCCAAAGAGGATCCGCCGGATTTTGAAATCCTAGGCGGTCTGAACGCTGTCCGTTTCCCATTTATTGCATTGCACGGCCCTTGACGGTATTTTTTGCTGCGTAATTTAAGGCTTCCATTAAAAACCGTCTTGCACGTATTTGAACAGATTCCGAAAGAGACCACCGATTAATAATATTCTCAAGTGCCTTTTCGCCGATATCCTGCGGGCCTTCCGCAATTAGTCTATAAGACGCCTTTAATGCCCGCCACATAACATCTGGTCGGTCCTGTGGACTTCGGACCCATTGCTGCCAAAGCTCGGTTGGGGTAAGATCCTCTTCAACAAACCCCAAGAATTTCATCGAGTTAATAATATCCCACGGACGGGAAGAAACCATCTTCCCTACCGTATCCGTAAGAACCGCGGGAGACAATCGTTCTTGTTCCAGCGCTGCCAAAGCCTCTATTGTATCCTTGAATTTCCGAAAAGCCAGATAAGGTGGAAGCATCGCGGACACCCTGGTAATAATCCTCGTGATCCGGCCTCGAAATCTCCGAAAGGCCCTCCGAGCGCCGTTAACACAGCCCCAATTCATGCTACGGCAAGTCGACCCGCTGATCCCTGTACCGGCTGTCCTGGCGGAACAGAACGCGAGCGGGGATCCAAGTCTAAGAGGCACATGAGCCCCTCATGACCTGCTCACGCGTAGCCTGCCCAGGGGTCAGCGTGTCGTCTAAACGCTGATGGATCGCGCTCGATTGGCCCATCCTTGGCGCTGTGCCGAACGCGACGCGAAGATTTCGAGAGCCCGGGCTTTACTCAACCTGATCCATAACTAAATGGGGGTACCGTTTTTTATCTCCGGGCAGTGGGATGGATCCGGGCCAGGGCCTGCTCCAGCTCCAGGTTGAGGGCCACCACGTTAACCCGGGGATGACCGAAGAGGCCCCATTGCGGGCCCTTGACGTTGTCCTGCACCAGCATGGTGAGGAAGCCCCGGGAGAGGCCGGTGGCCCGTGCCACCCGCGGGATCTGGATGAGGGCGGCCTGCTCACTGATGTCCGGATCGAGGCCGGAGCCGGAGCTTTCCACCAGGTCGGGCGGAATCCGGGCGGGGGTAAGGCCGGGATCAGTCCGCTCCAACCGCCGCACCCGGGCCTGGATGTGCTGCATCAGGGCCAGGGTGGTGGGCCCCAGGTTGGAGGCGCCGGAATTGAGGGCGTCATAAGGCTTGGGTTTGCCCGTCCGCTCCGACACGGTGGCGGAGGGGCGGCCCCAGAAGAGGCCGGCAGCATTCCCGAAGTACTGCCCCACATGGGCGGCCGCCACCACCTGCCCGTGCCGATAGATGGGGCTGCCCTGGGCCTGATAGGGGAAGAGCAGATTGCTCACCCCGGTCATGACCAGCGGGTACAGTAAGCCTACCAGCACCCACAACGCCACCGTGACCCCGATAGCCGGCCGCATCAGCTTGCCCATGGATGGTCTCCTCCTAGGCCAGGCCGAACAGGCCCAGCACATGGTCGATGGCCCAGATGCCGATGAAGGGGATGATGATCCCCAGCACGCCCCAGTTGAACACGTTGCGGGCCAGCATGCGGTCCGCCGACTCCGCCCGGTACCGCACCCCCCGAATGGCAAAGGGAATGAGGGCGGGGATGATAAGGGCGTTGAAGATGAGGGCGGACAGGATCGCCCCGTGCGGGGTCTTGAGCCCCATGATGTTAAGCGCCCCCAGTACCCGCAGCGAGGGCACCGCTGCGAACATGGCCGGCACGATGGCGAAGTACTTGGCCATATCGTTGGCGATGGAGAAGGTGGTCAGCGCCCCGCGGGTGATGAGCAGCTGTTTGCCCACCAGCACCACATCCAGCAGCTTGGTGGGGTTGGACTCCAGGTCGATCATGTTGGCTGCCTCCTTGGCGGCCATGGTGCCGGCGTTCATGGCCAGGCCCACGTCGGCCTGCGCCAGGGCGGGAGCATCGTTGGTGCCGTCCCCGGTCATGGCCACCAGCCGGCCGGCGGCCTGCTCGGAGCGGATCAGGGTGATCTTGTCCTCCGGCTTGGCCTCGGCCACGAAGTCATCCACCCCCGCCTCATGGGCGATGACGGCGGCGGTGATGGCGTTGTCCCCGGTCGCCATCACGGTGCGGATGCCCATGGCCCGGAAGTCGGCGAAACGCTCCTTTAGGCCCGGCTTCACCACGTCCTTGAGGCGGATGATCCCCAGCACACGCCCGTCCACCGCCACCGCCAGCGGGGTGGCCCCTTCGCGGGCCACCGACTCGGTCAGCCGGTCCAGGTCCGGCGGCGGCTCCTGCTGGGCGATGGCGCGGATGGCACTGACCGCCCCTTTGCGGATCTGCCGGCCGTCCGCCAGGTCGATGCCGCTCATGCGGGTACGGGCGGAGAAGGGCACCGGCTCCCCTTCCGCGTTGGGGGTATCGCGCAGGTCCAGGATCTCCTTGGCCAGGTCCACCACCGACCGCCCTTCGGGGGTATTGTCAGCCAACGACGCCAGGAGGGCGGCGTGGGCGATCTCGGCCTCGGTCACCCCGGGCAGGGGCAGGAACTCGGTGGCCATGCGGTTGCCCATGGTGATGGTCCCCGTCTTATCCAGGATGATGGTATCGATATCCCCGGCCGCTTCCACCGACCGGCCCGACTTGGCGACCACATTCACCATCGCTACCCGGTTCATGCCGGCGATACCGATGGCGGAGAGCAGCGCGCCGATGGTGGTGGGGATGAGACACACCAGCAGCGCCACCATGGTCGCCACTTGCGTGGCATGGGGGCTGAAGTACCGGGCGATGGGGACCAGGGTCACCACCACGAATACAAAGATGAGGGTCAGCACCCCCAGCAGGGCCGAGAGGGCAATCTCATTAGGGGTCTTCTGCCGCTGGGCACCCTCAACCAGGGCGATCATGCGATCGAGGAAGGATTCGCCCGGATTGACCGTGATCTCGATGATCATGCGGTCGGACAGCAGTACGGTCCCGCCGGTGACGCTGTCGTCCCGGGCCTTGACCACGGGGGCGGACTCCCCGGTGATGGCGGATTCGTCCACCGAGCCCATGCCCTCCACCACCACCCCGTCGCCCGGGATGATGTCATGCGGCTCCACCAGTACCTGCATGCCGCGCCGCAGTTTGTCCGACTCCATCACCGTCACCTGACCGTTGGGGGCGATGACCTTGGCAGGGGTGGTGGACTTGGTCCGGCGCAGGTAATCAGCCTGCGCCCGGCCCCGCGCCTCCGCATACGCCTCGGCGAAGGTGGCGAACAGGATGGTGACGATGAGGATGAGGGTCACTGCCAGGTCGTAGCCGCGGGCCGCGGGGGTGGGGGCGGTCAGGGTCAGCACCAGGGTGATGACGGTGCCGATCTCCACCACGAACATGACCGGGTTGTGCCACATCTGCCGCGGGTCCAGTTTGAGGAAGGTGTCACGCAGCACCTCCTTCAGGTAGCGCCGGGCGGCAAAGGACCCGTGATCGGCTGCAAACGTCGCCATCAAGCTGTGCCTCCTCGACTCACGAGAACAGGTGGTGGGCCAGCAGCAGGTAGTGCTCCGCTAACGGGCCCAGCGCCGCCACCGGGAAGAAGGTGAGGGCGTTGACGATGATGATGGTGCCCAGCAGGATCCCGGCGAAGAGCGGAGTGTCCAGGCGCATGGTGCCGGGGCCCTCGGGCACCGCCCGCTTGGCCAGCAGGGATTCCCCGATGTAGAGCATGGCCACGATGGAGGCGTAGCGCCCGATCACCATCACAATCCCCACCGCGACTTCATAGAACGGCAGGGCGGCGTTGAGCCCGCCCAAGGCGGAGCCGTTATTGGCCGCCGCGGAGGCGAAGGCGTACAGGATCTCGCTCAGGCCTTGCGGACCGGGATTCAAGGCCCCCGCCCGGGCCGCCGGGTTGGCCACGGCCAGGGCGGTGCCGGTCAGGATAAGGAGGGGGTGCAGCAGAAAGGCTAGGGAGGCCAGGGAAACCTCCTTAGCCTCGATCTTCTTGCCCAGGAACTCGGGGGTACGGCCGACCATAAGCCCGGTCAGGAAGACGGTGATGAGCACGAACATGAGCATGTTCAGCAGGCCCACCCCCTTGCCCCCGAACACCAGGTTGAGGAACATCCCCAGGAAGAAGCTCAGGGAGGGGATGGGCAGGAAGCTGTCATGGGCGCTGGCCACCGAGCCGGTGGTGAAAGCCATGGTGGCGGTCTCAAACAGGCTGGTTCCCCCGACCCCGAAGCGGAGCTCCTGGCCCACCAGGTTGGGCCCCTTGACCCCGGTCAGCCGGTGGATGAGGGGGTTCCCGGCGGCGGTCGGAAAGTACACCATGGCCAGCATGACGACAAACAGGATGCCCGCCACCGTGATCAGCACCCAGGCGAAGCGCTTGCGCCCGGTCATCACCCCGAGCGCATAGAAGAAGGCTACCGGGAAGAGGCCCATGGCCAGGATCTCCAGGATGTTGCTGACGGCGGTGGGGTTCTCCAGGGGATTCGCGCTGTTGGCGGCGGTAAACCCGCCCCCGTTGTTGCCCAGGTGTTCAATCGCCTCCCAGGAGGCAATCGGCCCCCGGGGCACAATCTGGGTGCCGCCGGTCAGGGTGTGCACGTGCAGGTAAGGGGCCAGGGTTTCCGGCACCCCCTGCCAGACCAGGAGCAGCGTCCACACCACTGCCGCCGGCAGCAAGAGGCGCGTGGTCACCCGGGTGAGGTCCACCCAGAAGTTCCCCAGCGGCCGCCCCGACACCGCGCGCAGAAAGGCCAGACCTGCCGCCGCCCCCATGGCAGGGGTCACGAATTGTAAATAGGAGAGCACCCCGAACTGGGAGAAGTAGGACAGGGTATGTTCCCCGGCGTAGGCCTGCCAGTTGGTATTGGTGACAAAACTGGCAGCGGTGTTGAAGGCCAGCTCAGGGGGCACCGGCCCCAGGTGCTGGGGGTTGAAGGGCAGGAGGTTCTGGATGCGAAGCAGCAGGTAGGCTGCCAGCATCCAAATCAGGTTGGCGGTCAGAAAGGCGAGGCTGTAGGTGCGGGCATTCATCTGCTCCTCGGGTCCGGTCCCCGCCAGCCGGTAGATAAGCTGTTCCACGGGGTTCAGCACCCGGTCGAGAAAGGTGGGCTCGTACAGTCCCACCCGTGCCAGGTAGGTGCCCACCGGCTTGATGGTGAGGGCGAACACCGCCAGTACCACCAGCCAGGTCATCACCGTCTCCATCGACATCGCCGGCTCTCTGCCTCCTCAGGAATCCCGCCCGGCCGGCTTAAAAGCGGTCCGGCCGCAGGATGACGTACAGGAGATAGACCATCACCAGCACCGACACAAACAAGAGCGCCGCATCGCCCAGGGACATCACACCGCCTCCCGCCTCACAGGCGCTCCAGGTAATAGGTGAAGGCCATGAGCAGCCCGAACAGGGCCAGGCTGAGGAGCACCATGCCCACGTCCTGCACGACCTTCCCCTCCCTCCTCCGGTTGCGGTCTGCTCCAGTGTAGCGGCCGCGGGGGAATCCGCCGTAAAAATCCGCCGCCGCGGGATAAAAAAGCCGTAAAAATCCGCCCCTGTGCCCCACCCGCAGGCGGAGGCGCGCCTCTATGCTATACTGCCCCTGACATACCGGATGCAAGTCCGGACGGGGGCGGCGCAGCGGAGCACCGCAGGCTCCCCGGCCGCCTGGAGGAGGGATGGCGTGCATTCCCCTGAACCCCAATCCCGGTTCCTGCGCGCCTGCCGGGGCCTGCCGGTGGATACCACCCCTGTCTGGTTCATGCGCCAGGCCGGGCGCTATCAGCCGGAATACCGGGCGCTGCGCCAACGGTACAGCATCCTGGACCTCATCCGCGACCCCGCACTGGCGGCCGAGGTCACCTGCCTGGCCGTCGAACAGCTGGAGGTGGACGCCGCCATCCTCTTCTCGGACATCGTCGTCCCTCTGATGGCCATGGGGGCGCCGGTCACCCTGGAGGAAGGCCGGGGTCCGGTGGTCCGCCCCCCCTTCCGCAGCCGGGAGGACCTGGAGCGCCTGGCACCGCTGGAGCCGGAGCGCCAGCTGCCGGAGGTAGCCGAAGCCGTCCGCCTGGCCGTCCGCCGCCTGCACGGCATCCCCCTGATCGGCTTCGCGGGGGCGCCCTTCACCCTGGCCAGCTACCTCATCGAAGGCGGCCACTCCGCTCTGTATCTGGAGACCAAACGCCTGATGTGGGGTGAGCCGGACCTGTGGGCTGCGCTGATGGCCCGGCTGGTGCAGGCCACCGTAGCCCACCTGGCTGCCCAGATCGAGGCGGGGGCGGCGGCGGTGCAGGTGTTCGACTCCTGGGTGGGCGCGCTGGCGCCGGCTGACTACCGGCGGGCGGTGCTACCGTACATGCGCCGCATCTTCGACGCACTGGCCATGTACGAGGTGCCGCGCATCTACTTCGGGGTGGGGACCGCCACCCTGCTGGAGGCCATGGCGGAAGCCGGGGCTGATGTGGTCGGCGTGGACTGGCGCATCCCTCTCGACGAAGCCCGGCGGCGATTGGGGGACCGGGCGGTGCAGGGCAATCTCGACCCTGCCGCCCTGCTCGCACCCTGGCCGGTGCTGACGGACCAGGCCCAGGCGGTGCTGACGGCCAACGGCGGGCAGCCCGGCCACATCTTCAACCTGGGGCATGGCGTACTGCCGGCCACCAACCCCGGTCGGCTGCACGACCTGGTACGATGGGTGCACGAAAGGGGCGCAGGGCAATGAGCCCGGTGCAGCCGGTGGGGGTACTGTTCATGGCCCATGGAGCCGCCGAGGATCCGGCGGACCTGGCCGCCTTTTACGCCCACATCCGCCACGGGCGCCCGCCGGTGCCGGCGGTGCTGGAGGAACTGCGCCGGCGCTATGCCGCCATCGGCGGCCGGTCCCCCCTGCCTGCCTTGACCCAGCGGCTGGGGGAGCGAGTGGCGGCGGCCCTCGAGGCCCGGTCCCCCGGGGGCTACCGGCTGGCGGTGGGGTTCCTGCACACCCCGCCCTTCATCGCCCAGGCCGCGGAGTCCCTGGCCGGGCTGCCGCTGGTGGTGGGCCTGGCCCTGGCCCCGCATTACAACCGCTTCGCCTACGAGGAAGGCTACCGCCCGGCGGCGGAAGCCGCCCTGGCGGGGACGGGCAGCCGCCTGCACCTCATTCCCGGCTGGGGCGGTGATCCGGGCTATGTCCGCTGGCTGGCGGACGCCCTGCGGCCCCTGTGGGCTGCCGCCCCGTCCGGCAGCCGGGTGTACTTCTCGGCCCACAGCCTGCCCGCGCGGTACCTCGCGGCCGGCGATCCCTACCCGCAGCAACTGGCGGAGGGGGCAGCGGCGGTGGCGGCCGCGGCCGGCCTGCCGGCGGGCAGCTGGGACATCTGCTACCAGAGCCGCGGCCGCACCGGTGAACCCTGGGCAGGGCCGGACGTGCTCGAGATCCTGGAGCAGGAGGCGGGACGCGGTACCCCGCAGGTGATCCTCTGTCCCCACGGGTTCGTGGCCGATCACCTGGAGGTGCTTTACGACCTCGATATCGAGGCCCACGGGCGGGCCCGGGCGTTGGGCCTGGAGCTGGTGCGGACCCCCATGCCCAACGATGACCCCGCGTTTGCCGGCGCCCTGGCCGACCTGGTGGCGGCCACGGCGGCGGTCTGACCAATTCCGGCCGGGGACTGGCTCCGGCCTGCAAGGGGAAGCCTATGGCAACCGATCCGTTGCGCATTGCAATTGTCGGCGGCGGCATCGCCGGCCTGGCGGCGGCCTGGGAGTGGGTCCCGCTCCTGCAGCGGGGGCGCGTGCGCGTCACCGTGCTGGAGAGCCGGGACCGCTTCGGCGGCCTCATCCGCACCGACCGCCGCTCCGGCCTGGTCATCGAGGGCGGGCCGGACTCCTTCCTGGCCCGCAAGCCTGAAGCCCGCGAGCTCTGCCGGGCGGTCGGGCTGGGCGAGCACCTTATCGGCACCCGCCCCGACATCCGGGGCGCCTATATCTACCACCACGGCCGCCTGCACCCCATCCCGGCCGGCATGCAGGCGGGCATCCCCAGTGACCTGGGCCCCCTGGTCCGCAGCGGCCTGCTCTCCCCCTGGGGCAAGTTCCGGGCCAGCTGGGACCTGTGGCTGCCCCGGGTGCTGCCACGGGACGGGCGGGATGTGTCCGTGGGCTGGTTCCTGCGCCGCCGCTTCGGGGAGGAGGTGGTGGTCCGCCTGGCGGAGCCCATGCTGTCCGGCATCTACGCCGCCGACATCGACCAGCTCAGTCTGGCCGCCACCTTCCCCCGCCTGGCCGAGATTGAACACCGCTCCCGCAGCCTCATCCTGGGCCTCAGCCGCAGCGGCCCCCCCGCCCCGGCCCGTGACCCCGCCAGCCCGCCACCCAGCCTGTTTCAGACCCTGGATACCGGCCTCGACACCCTGATCGACACCCTGGTAGCGCGCCTGACCGCAGCCGGGGCGGAACTGCTGCGGGGTCACCCGGTGGAGAGCATCAGCCGCGAAGGCCGCGGCTACCGGCTGGGGCTGGCCGGGGGGTCCGGGCGGTCCTTCGAGGGGGTCATCCTGGCTACGCCCGCCTATGTCACCGCCCGCCTGCTGGGGGCCCTCGACCCGCGGCTGGGGGCGCTGCACGACCGCATTCCCTACAGCAGCCTGGCGGTGGTGGGCCTGGGTTACGCCCCTGAGGCCATCCCCCGCCCCCTCGATAAGACCGGCTACCTGATTCCCCGCGACAGCGGGTTCAGCACCACCGCCGTCACCTGGCTCAGCGCCAAATGGCGCCACCGCCACCAGTCGGAACTGGTGCCGTTGCGGGCCTTTCTGGGCCGCACCGGCGGACCGGACGTGGCGGAGCTGGACGACCAGGGCCTGCTGGGCCTGGCCCTGCACGACCTGGCCGCGACCATGGGCCTCACCGCCGCCCCCGCCTATCACGTGCTTTTCCGCTGGCGGCGGGCGCTGCCGCAATACCTGGTGGGTCATGTAGAGCGGGTGCGGGAGATCCGGGAACGCCTGCAGGCCTGGCCGGGTCTAGCGGTGGCGGGAGCCGCCTATGACGGGCCGGGCGTGCCGGACTGCATCGCCAGCGCCCGGACGGCCGTCGCCGCTGTCGCCGGGGCCCTGGGCATGCAAACCGCGGGGACCCCCGGCCCCGCAGCCGGGAGTCCCCGCGGCCTGTGATGCCGCCCCTACTCTCCTCCGCCCGCCTGCAGGTCGAGCAGGTCCTTTACGTCCACCCCGTGACCATGCTGTTCCGCCTTGAGGTGGTCGTGCAGATGCGCCCGCAGCAGACCCGGCACCTGCCCGCTCAGGGTCGCCTGGATACCCGGCGGCAGCGCGCTCACCCCGGCCTGGGCCTGCCCCTGGGCACCGGAGCCGGCTCCCGGCAGCTGCAGGTCCCAGCTGTCGCCGGCCTGGGTCTGACCGGGGGCCTGAGCCTCCCCGCTCGCTTCCGTGCGCAGGGTGAGGATGGCCCCCTGGGCGTTCAGCTTGACGATGAACCGCTGCCCCTGGTCGGCCACCGTCACCACCCAGTGCCCGCTGTCGCCCTCCGCCCGCACCGACACCACCTGGCCGCCACCCACCGCGGCTAAGGCCGTCTTCGCGGCCGCCGCGGCCCCGGCGGAAAGCGAGGCCCCGGCCGTCAGGGACGTGGCGGGCGGCACGCTCACGGTAGAGGTGGAGACGGCCACCTCCCCCTGTTCCTCCGTTTCCGGCGCCTTGGCCACCACCTGCCCGTTCAGGTTGACCTTCACGGCAAAGCGCCGGCCCTGGGCCTCCACCTGCACGTTATAGACCACCTGGCCCTGCTCCCGGGTGCGGACCACCGACACCGCCTGCCCGCCGCCGACCGCCTTCACCGCAATAGACTCTGCCGCAGTGGCGGACACGCCGGCCGGGGCCGGTGCCGCGGCGGCGGCCAGGCCGGCGCTGCCGCTCATGGCCCCTGCCACCAATTGGGCGCTCCCCGGGATTGCCGCCAGGGCTCCCCCGCCCACACCCAGGGATGCCAGTACCACCCACCATTTGCGCATTGCATCCTCGCCCCTTCCGGTTCAGCTTGCGTTGTCCCGGACAGAACGATAGCGGGGCAAAATGACCGGACCATGACAATCCGGCTTACCGGCGGCCTACCTCCCCCGGCTCCTGGCCGGCTCCCGGATCGCCCAGGCCCCCGCCAGCCCCGCCCCGGCGGCCGCCAGGGGCGCGAGGAACGCCCGGCCCTCCCGCACTGTCAGGGGGAGCGCCGCCCCGGCCGTCAGCACCGCCCCCATCGCCACCGGCACCACCACCGCCGCCAGGAAGCCGGCCGCATTGGCCAGGCCCGCCTCCAGCCCGGCCCGCGGCCCCGCCACGTCCCGCACGACGGCAAAGGTCAGCACGGTGGCCCCGTTGACCAGCCCCAACCCCAGGAAGACCACCGCCAGCAGTGGAGGGGGCAGCCCCGCCGGATCCGCCGCCAGCAAGCCCCAGGCGCCCACTGCCAGCACCCCCGCGGCCAGATACGGACGCCGGCGCCCCCAGCGGTCCCCCGCCCAGCCGGCCAGAGGCCCCCCGGCCAGGGAACCCAGCAGGGCTAGGCCGGGGTAGACGGCTGCAGCCGGAGCCGGCATCCGGTAGGCCGCCTCCAGGTACGGCACCGCCAGCAGGCTGATGAAGCCGAGGAATCCGCCCATGAAGCCGAAGTGGGTCAGCATCGGTGCCAGCAGGGGACCCGGTCGGCGGAGGCGGCGGCCCACCCGCACCAGCAGGCCCGGTCCGGGCGCCGCCGGGGCCGGAACGGTTGCCCGGCCCAGCTGACGGGCGGCCAGGATCCCGGCCGCCACCAGCAGGGGGCCCACCACCAGGAAGGGTACCCGCCAGCCGGCGACCCCGGCCCACCACGCCAGCGGGAAGGTCGCCACCAGAGCCCCTACGCTGCCGGCCATTCCGGCCCAGCCCAGCGCCCGTCCGTAGCGCCCGGCCGGAAAATGCGCTGCCAGCACCAGCACCACGCTGATCCAGACCAGGGCATCCCCGCCTCCGACCAGGGCCCGGCTGGCCACCACCAGCCCGAAGCGGTCCGCCGCCCCGAACAGGGTGGTACCCACCCCGTCCAGCACCGCGCCCAGCGCCAGCAGCCGGCCTGCCCCCCGGTGCAGCGCCCAGCTGCCAACCGCCGGCTGCAGCAGCATGTACGCCAGGTATTGCGCCGCGGTCATGGCCGACAACACCAGCGGCGTCAGCCCGAACCGCCGGGCCAGGAGGGGGGTGACCACCCCGGGGCCGATGCGGGCCAGAAACACCAGCCCATAGACGAAGGACACCAGCAGCAGGACCCGGCGGGGGCGGACCTCCGGCCCCCGGGCCGGTTGCAGACGCGGGCGGACCACCCCGTTCCCCTCCTGTTCCGGTAGCGGAGCCTGCTGCGGGGAGGCCCGCACTAGCGCATAATTTCCGTCAGGATAGCACAACGCCTGCCGGTTGGAGGAGGATGCCACCTGAGCACCCGCCAGGCTGCCACCTACCTGGGCCTGGACCTGGGCACCCAGGGCCTGAAGGGGGTCCTGATCGACCAGGACGGCCGGGAGCGCTGGTCGGCCGTCTACCCGTACGGGACCACCGCCCTGCCCGACGGGGGGCGGGAGCAGGACCCTGCCGCCTGGCGGGCGGCGCTGGAGCAGCTGTTGACCGACGCGGACGCCGCCGGCGGACGGCCGGAGGCCATCGGTTGCAGCGGGCAGATGCACACCCTGATGGTCAGTGACAACCAGGGACATCCCCTCTATCCTGCCATCCTGTGGTCGGATACCCGCCCCGCGCCGCTGGCGGCCGCCGTGGCCCGCCAGTACGAACCGGAAGCCCTCACCCCGCCGCCTCGGCAACCCGCCGTTGGAAGCGTATACCTTGTTCAAGCTGCTGTGGCTGAAGGCGGCCCCCCCGACCTCTGGCCGCGCATCCGCCATGTGGCGGTAGCCAAGGACTGGCTCCGCCAGCAGCTGACCGGCCGCTGGCAGGCGGAAGTCAGCGATGCCGCCGGCACCTATCTGCTGGACGTGGCCGGCCGGCGCTGGGCGAACGACTGGCTGGCCGAACATGGCATCGCCGCCGCCTGGCTGGGCAGCGACCCCACCGAATCGGCCGCCTTCGCGGGTACCGTGACCATCGGACCCGCCCGCTGGCAGGGTATCCCGGTGGTGGCAGGAGCCGGCGACCAGCCGGCGGGCGCGGCCGGCACGGGGGTGTGGACCCCGGATCGGGCCATGCTGGCCGTCGGTACTTCCGGGGTCATCCTCCATCCCCGGGCCGCCTTCACCCCTGCCCCCACCCACCGTCCATGCCTTCTGCCATGCCCGCCCGGCCACCTGGTATGTGATGGGGGTCAATCAGGCGGCGGCCGATTCCCTGCGCTGGCTGCGTGCCACCATCGCCCCCGGATCCCGCTACCCGGAGCTGGACCAGGAGGCGGCGGCGGTGCCGCCGGGGGCGGAAGGCCTGTTCTTCCTGCCCTACTTGAGCGGCGAGCGGGCCCCTGGCGGCCTTCCGCACGCCCGCGGGGTATTCTGGGGGCTCAGCACCGCGCACAGCCGGGCCCATCGGTACTGGAAGGGGTGGCCTGCAACCTGCGCCAGACAGCCGAACTGATGGGGGTGGACCGGGAAGTCCGCTGGATCGCCACCGGCGGCGGCACCACCGGCCGCCTCTGGCCGGCGATCCTGGCGGCCGTGCTCAACCGGCCCCTGACGGTGGTGGGGAGCGCCGGCGTCGCCGGGAAGCGGCCCTCCTGGCCCGCCAGGCGGTGCAAGGCCCCGGTGCCCTTCCCGACCCCGCCGCGTCCGGGCGGGTGGTGCACCCGGATCCCGGCGCCGCCGCCCGCTACGATACCCTTTATCAGGAATACCGGCACCTGGTGGACACCGCCGTGGGCCATTGGCAAGCCGGGTCCTGACCGGCCCGCCCCCAGATGGAACGGCCGGCCCCCGGCCGGGGGCCGGCCGCCATCCGGGCCGGATGCTGCTACTCCCGCTCCTCGTAGCGCTCCTCATACCGGCGCTTCAGCTCCTCCACCACCGCCGGGTCGGCCAGGGTGGTGGTGTCCCCCAACGCCCGTCCCTCCGCAATGTCCCGCAGCAGCCGCCGCATGATCTTGCCGCTCCGGGTCTTGGGCAGCTCCACGGTGAAGAAGATCTCCTCCGGCCGCGCCAGGGCCCCGATCTTGTCAACCACGTGCTGCTTCAGCTGCACCACCAGCTCCTCCTCGATCGGCACCCCCTCCTTCAGGGTGACAAAGGCGCTGATGGCCTGGCCTTTGACTTCGTGCGCCCGCCCGATAACGGCGGATTCCGCCACCGCGGGGTGGTCAACCAGGGCGCTTTCGATCTCCATGGTGCCGATGCGGTGGCCGGAGACGTTGATAACGTCGTCGACCCGGCCCAGGATCCAGTAGTAGCCCTCCTCATCCACGTGAGCGCCGTCCCCGGCCATGTAGCGGCCCGGGAAGCGTTCCCAGTAGGTGCGCCGGTAACGGTCGTCATCGCCCCAGATGGTCCGCAGCATGGAGGGCCAGGGCCGGGTGAGGGTCAGGTAGCCGGCGCCGCCCGGCGGTACCGGCTTGCCCTCCTCGTCCACCACCTCCGCAAACACCCCGGGCAGGGGCCGGGTGGCGGACCCCGGTTTGGTCACCGTCAGCCCCGGGAGAGGGGCAATCATGGCCGCCCCCGTCTCCGTCTGCCACCAGGTGTCCACGATGGGGCAGCGGTCATGGCCGATGTGGGTGCGGTACCACATCCAGGCCTCCGGGTTGATGGGCTCGCCCACCGTGCCCAGCAGGCGCAGGCTGTCCAGGTTATGGGCCGCCGGGTAATGCGGGCCCCACTTCATGAAGGTGCGGATGGAGGTGGGCGCGGTATAAAGGATGGTCACCCCGTAGCGTTCGACGATGGACCAGAACCGGTCGCGGTCGGGAAAGTCCGGTGCCCCTTCGTACATGACGATGGTGCCCCCGGCCGTCAGCGGCCCGTAGACCACATAGGTGTGTCCCGTGATCCAGCCGATGTCGGCGGTGCACCAGTAGACGTCGTCCTCCTTGAGGTCGAACACACTGCGCAGGGAGGTATTGGCTCCCACCAGGTAGCCGCCGGTGGTGTGTACGATGCCCTTCGGCTTGCCGGTGGTGCCGGAGGTGTAAAGGATAAAGAGCAGGGCCTCGCTGTCCATCGGCTCTGCCGGCACCGGGGTGGTGGGCATGGCCGCCATCATATCCTGCCAGTCGATGTCGCGGCCCGGCACCATCCGGGCTCCGGCGGCCTCCCCGACGCGGCGGACCACCAGCACATGGCGCACCTGGGTCCCCTCCACCGCCTGGTCGGTGTTGGCTTTGAGGGGCACCACCTGCCCCCGCCGCCAACCGCCGTCGGCCGTAATGACCAGAGTAGAGCCGGCGTCCAGGATGCGCTCATGCAGGGCTTTGGCGGAAAAGCCCCCGAACACCACCGAGTGCGCGGCCCCGATCTTGGCCAGGGCCAGCATGGCGATGGGCAGCTCCGGGATCATGGGCAGGTAGAGGGTGACGCGGTCGCCCTTCTTCACCCCCAGTTCCCGCAGCATGTGGGCGGCCTTATCCACCTCCCGTCCCAGCATGTCATAGGTCAGCACGCGCTGGTCTCCCGGCTCGCCTTCCCAGATGATGGCGGCCTTGTTGCGGCGGGGCCCTTTGCGGTGGCGGTCCACGGCATTATAGGCGGCGTTGATCTTGCCCTCCACGAACCATTCGGCGTGGGGCGGGTCCCATTTCAGCACCGTCTGGAAGGGTTCGAACCAGCTCAGCTCCTGGGCCTGTTCCGCCCAATAACCCTCCGGGTCGGCGGCGGCGCGGGCGTAGACGCCCTCGTCGTTGAAGTTGGCCCGGGCCCGAAACCCGGGATCGGGAGCGAAGCGGCGCCCTTCCTCCAGCAAGCTGTCAAACTGACCCGTGGTCTCCTGGGCCATTCCTGCATCCTCCTCTGGGCGAAGGTCGTCCCGCCGGAATTCCGGCCGTTCCCGGGGGCAGCGACCGTGAGGGCCCAGGGCCTGGCACCGGCGGGGCGCAAATCCGATGATCAAATATTTCCGCTTAAATAAACTCTGACGCAACTATGGGTATGATGGTAGCATTTCGGGCGTTCGTCTGTCCACGGCAGCGGGACGGCCCTGCCTTTTGGCGCCGGCAGCGGTAAAGCCGTATGATGGGAACGTTCCCCGGGGAACGGTTCCCGTCCCCCGCCCGCAGCCCGTACCGGGCCGGGAATTCTGAAGGAGGTCGGTCACTCATGGCCCGTCTTATCCGGCATGATCGGCAGCGCCCCTACCTCATCCGGGAGGAGGAGGTGGACCGGTTCCCGATTGCAGTCTGCGCCTGCGGGCTCTCGGCCACGAAGCCCTTCTGCGACGGCAGCCACAAGCTCACGGTCGGCGAGAACGAGGACACCATCTACGTCTACGATGGGGACCAGCGGGTGCCGCTCCGCAACCGCTACTAATCCCGGGGTCCCTTCCTCCCCCTCCGCGCGGACGGCTCCGGTGGGAGGATCCCCGCCTGCGCCATCCGTCCCAATATTCCCCAGACCCCTTGTCCGCGGGCCAGGAATGGCTACCATGGAAAGCGGGGACGGTTCACCCTGCGATTCGACGCAAGGAGGGATGATCCGATGGCACGGCTCCCGATGCGCAAGGACTCCGGGGAAAACGTGTCGATGTGGGACCCCTTCCGTGAACTCAATCGCATCAACCGCGAACTGGAGGCCGCCATGGCCCGTTGGCAGAACCTGTGGGAACCTGCCGAAGGCATGCAGCCGGCGGCCGACCTGGAGGAAACCGACGACGCCTACCTGGTGGAAGTCGAACTGCCCGGGATAAAGAAAGAGGACATCTCCATCAATGTCTCCAGCCAGCGCCTCATGATCCAGGCCGAGCGCAAGGAGCGTGAGCGCACCGGCATCCTGCGTCACAAGACGCGGACCATGGGGGTCATCCAGTACGAGCTCGACCTGCCGGGCGAAGTGGATGTCGAACACGCCGAAGCCTCCCTGCAGGACGGCGTATTGAGCTTGAAGCTGCCCAAGGCCGACACCAACCAGAGCCGTCGCATTCCCATTCACTAACGCCGGAGCCCGCCCGGGCAGGCATCCGCCGGCTGCCGGGACCCGCCAGCGGGTCCCGGGGCCGGCGTTCCGGTTTTCAGGCGGCGGACGCCGGCTCAAACCGCACCGTGGTCAGGGAGACCGCCTCGAACTCCATCTCCCGGGCCAGCACCTCCGCGTGGAACCGCGGCACCACCCCCGCCAGCACCCGCAACGGCAGCTCCCGGCCTTCGGGGTCGGCCGCCGCCCGCCAGGTCGCCGGCAGGGCCCACATCCGCTCCCAGCTGCCCGCTTCCCAGGCGGCCAGCACCCCGTCCAGGTAGGCCCGGGCGCGCTCCGGCAGGCGGGCGCCGGGGGTATTCCAAAGGTCCAGGCGATGGATCAGGGAACCGGTCGCCAGCACCGCCAGGTTCATTTCCCCTGCCAGCTGCCGCAGCAGCCGGCCTAACGCCTCATGCGCTTCCGCCCCCTGATCCGGGGCAATGGACAGCGGCAGCACCGGCACGTCCGCCGCCGGGAAAAGGTGCCACAACGGCGCCCAGGCCCCATGGTCCAGGCCCCAGTCCACCGCCTCCAGCCGCACCCCGGCCGCCGCGGCCAGGGCCAGCAGCCGGGCCGCCGCGCCCGGCGCCCCGGGCGCCGGGTAGCGCCGTTGATAGAACTCGGGGGGGAAACCCCAGAAGTCGAACAACTGCTTGAGGGGCGTGCCCGCTACCAGTCCCAGGGCTCCGCCGGTCACGAAATGGGGACTGACCACCGCCACCACTTCCACCTGCTCCGCCACCGCCGCCCCCAGCGCCCGCAGGGCCGCCCGGGTGGCCGGGTGGTCCACTCCCAGGTCCCCGACCAAGGTCGGTGTGTTCGGGGCATACCAGACCGCCACCAGCGCCACGGCCGCCCCCTCCTCCCTTTGATTCCCTATTTGAGCATTATAACATTTTAGGAAACCATGGAGGCCCGCCACCACCTCCGGGCCCGGGAAAACCTGACGCACCCGGCGGGCCTCCCGCACTCTTCACGCCCGAAAAATGTAATGGTCCCGTTGTGCCTCGGGCTCCATCAGCGTATGATGTGAGGTAGCGAGGCTCCGGAACCGGTATCGTTACATTATCAGGAAGAAGGATGCCATCATGGGCGTCATCGGCCGCTGGACCCGCGCAGCCCGGGTGCCGCCGCTGCCTGCCGCCCCGGCGGGCGGCCTGCCTGCTCCCGGGGAAGCCCGCTGGGAGCCTCCTGACCTGGTCGCCGAAGCCATCCTGCGGGAAAGCCTGTCGGTGAGCCGCTACCCCGACCCCACCGCCGCAGCCCTGCGCCGGGCGCTGGGGGAGCGGTTGCAGATGGATCCGGATCACATCGTCTGCGGCCCCGGTTCGGCCGAGCTGATCCAGCACATTATCGAGGGGCTGGGCGGCCCGGGTCGGGAAGTGGTGGTCCCCCACCCCTCCTTCCCCCTCTATCTGCAAGCCATCCGCACAGCCGGGGCGCGGGCGGTGCCGGTGCCGCTGGCCGCGGACGGCGGGATGGACTTGGCCGGGCTGGCGGCCGCGGTGACCTCGCGTACCAGCCTGGTTGTCCTGTGTAACCCCAACAACCCCACCGGCACCGCGCTGGAGGGGGACCGCATCCGTGCCTTCCTGGAGGCGCTGCCCCCGGATGTGACGGTGCTGTTGGATGAGGCTTATTGGGAATGGACCGACGGGTACGGGCGGGACCCCGCCGGAGTATTAGCGTGGGCGGCCCGTTATCCCCAGCTGATCGTCACCCGGACCTTCTCCAAGTACTACGCGCTGGCCGGTTTGCGTATCGGGTACGCCGTGGCAGCGGAACCGGTGGTGGCCCATCTGATCCGGGCCCACCTCCACCACGCCCTGATCAGCCGGGTGGCCCAGGCGGCAGCCCGCGCCGCCCTGCAGGCCGAGGACCACTACGCGCGGCAGGCGGCGGTGGTACGGCGGGAGCGGAGCCGCTTGGCGGAGGGCCTGCGGCGTCTCGGCCTCCAGGCCTTCCCTTCCCAGACTGATTTCGTGACGGTCGCCTGGCCGGGGTCAGGGGGAGACTTCCGGCAGGAAGACCTCCCGCCGGTTCAGGATCTGGGTACCGCCGGTCTTCCCGGATTTGTGCGTTTCAGCGTGGGTCAGCCCGAAGCGAACAGCCGCCTGCTGGCACGGGCGGAGGCGGCCCTGGGCCGCTACAAGGTCCTGGCCCTGCGCTGACAGCCGCCATTCCGGAATCGGCAACGCCCCGGAGCCACGGCCCCGGGGCGTTGCCGTTGGTCGCGGTCCGTCAGCGGCGGGCCACCTCGATGATCGGGAACAAGGCCGTCTCCTCGGTCTCGAAATGCTCGTGAACGCGGCGCCGTAGTTCCTCCGCCAGGGGCAGCACCCGCTCGGGAGCCGTGTGCAGGCTGGCCCGGGCGTCCTCCATCAAACGGCGGATGAGATGATGATGATAGTCGAATTCATGCACCACGCTACCACCCGCCCAACCGTGGCTGCGGGCGGCGGGAAAGCCATGGGCTTCCTCGTGGTCAAAGTGCTCGATCATTTCCCGGTGAATGTCCGCCAGGTACACCTCCAGGGTCGTCACCCCGGCTGCCGCCTCCAGAGCCTCCATCAACCGGTTCAACAGCACGCGGATGCGCGCATGGGCCGAGAGATACCCGTCGATGTCCACGTCTGCGGCCTCCCTCCCGGGGGACGTCCCTCCTGACTAGGCGGTATGGCCATTGTATCAAAACACCGAATCCTGCGATCATTCAATCTTCGCCGGCCGCCTTGTCCAGCGCCGCCCCCTCCGTTGGCATGATTTTCGGGCTTTTCCGGAGCGGGTTCCAGCCTAAGATCGAACTATTTGCACTGTTCTGGCATCGATCACTGGGCGTCAAAAAAGACGGCCGGCCCTTTGCAGGCCGGCCGCCGGTCGCGAACCCCGGGTCTAATAGCCGACGATTTCGTATCCGGATTCCGCCAGCTCTACAATGGCCTCCCCCGCCGGCACCGAGCGGTAGCCGGTGGCGGCCATAGCCTCCTCCAGCTGGTACTGCTTGGCATTGGCGGGACAATAGCTGACCGGGACCGACGCCTGGTTCAAACCGTCCAGCGCCTCCTTGATGCGGGGGGAAGGGTTGGCCGCCAGCCTGACGCCGGGCCCGAACAGGTAAACCTGCACATCCTGATTGCGGTTGGCCTTAAGGCGGGCGGCCAGAATAAGCCCCGCCAGCGCCTTTTCCTCCAACTCGGGTCCTGCGGTGATCCAGAACGCTAATTTGGCCATGCCCACGCCTCACTTTCTTTCCGGGATCCGCATCCGCTGATACCCTCAGGGGATTCCGGGAATGCAGGTTCCTCTACGGAACGTATACATGCTACCGGCCCCTCCCCTGCCGGTCAAGCGCCGCCGGAGATCGACTGGTCGTAATAGGGCACCAGCTGCTCCAATAGGTCCAGCTGAGCCTCCGCCAGTTTGAGGTCCTCCGTGCTGCGGGAGGCGGTCAGCAGACCCTGGAACACCCCCACGTGAAAGGCGATCAGTTGACGGCGATAGGCGTCCTCCCCATCCCCCGGCAGGGGAATACGGGCCGCCTTCAAGGCCTGATAGCGGGCGATGAGACGCCGACGTTCGGCCCCCAAGGCCGTTGCAGCCGGTTTGCGCATGGGTTCTCCTCCTTTGGCCGGCCCGGCCGGGCCGGCCGTTGCCTCCCTTCCGTTCATAGCCTGCCCCGCGCGTCCGGGCAAGCCTCCGCCGGCAATCGTGTATACTCCACCACGGACTCCGCACCACCGCTGGGCGGGGAAGGGAGGGGAAGGATGCCCAAGCCCGCGGCCGTGCCCGGAGCGGGACTCTCCCGCCTGCTGCTCGGCATCATGACCTTTACCACCGCGGCCGCGGTGGCCAACCTCTGGTACAACCAACCGCTGTTGGGCCTCATGAGCGCGGGCCTGCGCGCGCCCCTGCCCGCGCTGGGCCTGGTGCCCACCCTCACCCAGCTGGGCTACGCTGCCGGCCTGCTGCTGTTCGTCCCCTTAGGCGACCGTCTGCCCCGGCGGCCGCTGGTCGCCGCGCTGCTGCTGGCCACCAGCCTGGCACTGGCCGCCCTGGGCGGCGCCCCCACGCTAGGTTGGGCGGAGGCGGCCTCGGCCGCTGTTGGCGCGTTTACCGTGGCCCCGCAGCTGATTGTGCCCCTGGCAGCGGACCTGGCGCCGGATGCACGCCGGGGACAAGTGGTAGGCACGGTGATGGGGGGCCTGCTGCTGGGGGTGCTGGCGGCCCGCACCGTGAGCGGGTTCGTCGGCCACGCCTGGGGATGGCGGGCCATGTACGGCCTGGCCGCCGCCGTCTCCCTGCTCCTGGCCGGGCTGGTGGCCCTGACCTTTCCGCATGAACCACCCCGGCACCGGGAGGGCGGATACCTGCCTATGCTGGCCTCCCTATGGCCGCTCACCCGGGAGGAGCCCGAGCTGGTGGCGGCCGCCCTGGCCGGGGCAGGCCTATTCGCCTCGTTTAGCGCTTTCTGGACCGCCTTGACCTTTCTGCTGGAAGGGGCCCCGTATCATTACAACCCCGGCACCATCGGCCTGTTCGGGCTCCTCGGTATCGGTGGGGCCTCCATCGCCCCCCTGGCAGGCCGCTGGGCGGACCGCGGCGACCCCCGGCGGACGGTGGGACGCAGCCTGACCTTAGCCGCCCTGGCATGGTTGGACCTGGCCCTGGGCGGCCACCGATTGGCGTGGCTGATCCTTGGCACCGTGGTGCTGGACCTGGCCACCCAATCCGGGCACATCTCCAACCAGTCGCGTATCTACGCCCTACGGCCGGATGCCCGCTCCCGGCTCAACACCGTCTACATGGTGGCCTACTTCCTAGGCGGCTCCCTGGGATCCGGGGCGGCCAGCGCCGCCTGGGCCACCGCCGGGTGGACAGGGGTAAGCATCACCGGCGTAGGCTTTATTCTGCTTGCCGCCGGTAGCCACCTGCATCGCATGCGGCAACTCCGGCGGCCAGGACCGCTAACCCGACACAGCATGTAATGAGGAGGTAACCCGCCGTGCGCTGGCACCCCGACTTCCGTCCCGGCTTCTCCTATTGGGAGGCGACCGACCCTAGCCCGGAAGAGATCCCGGATCCCTTACCCGCCCGCAGTGAGGCGGTGGTCATCGGGGCCGGCTTCACCGGCCTCAGCGCCGCCTTGACCCTGGCGGAAGCCGGCCGGGAGGTGACCGTGGTGGACCGGGGCGGGATTGGGGCTGGTGCCAGCGGCCGTAACGGCGGCCAGGTCCTGACCGGCTTCAGTCCCGACCTGGCCGACCTCGAGCAGCGCCTGGGGGAAAAGGCCGCCGCCGCGGCCTGGCGCCTGGCCTGGGAGGCCCGCGCCACCATACCACACCTGGCCGAACGCTACGGCTTTGACGCCGGCTGGGAACAACAGGGCCATGTGGAGGCCGGGGTTACCGCGGCGGCAGTGGCCCGTTTCCGGGTGGAAGCGGAAACGGTTGCGCGCCTGGGGCATCACCGCCTGACCGTACTCGACCGGGAAGCCCTGGCCAACCAGCTTGGCACCCCTTTCTATCGCGGCGGCCTGTACGACCCGGCATCCGGAGCCGTGCATCCGCTGAAGCTGGCCCGCGGGCTGGCCCGGGCAGCCCGGGCAGCCGGCGCCCGCCTGGTCTGGCCGGCGCGGGTGGACAGCCTGGAAGGCGGGCGCGCGCCCAGACTGCAGGTAGCGACGCCGGCTGGCGCGCATACCGTGCATGCCGCCTACGTGATTGTGGCCGTGAACGCCGGCCTTCCCTGGCTGCTCCCCGAACTCACCGGCCACATTCGTCCCATCCAGGCGTGGGTGATCGCCACCGCCCCCCTCCCGCCCGCGGTCGCTGCCACTATTCTTCCCACCGGGCTGACGGTCTCGGATAATAAACGCCTCATGGCCTATTTCCGACGCATGCCTGACGGGACCCTGGTGTTCGGTGGAAGGCCCAGCCTGTGGCGCCGATCACCCATGAACAGCTGGCGGTTGCTCGGGGAAGCCGCCGAAGTCCTTTTCCCACAGGCCCGGCCACTTACGGTGGCCTATGGCTGGAGTGGCCCCATTGCCCTCAGTGCCGACGGCCTACCCCACTTGGGGCGCCTGCAGGACGGGATTTGGTACGCGGGCGGCTTTAGTGGCCATGGGGTGGCGCTGTCAATCGCGGCGGGCACAGCCCTGGCACGGGACATTCTCGGCATAGAACCCCTCGAGGAAACCCCTTGGGCAAGCTTCGGCCCCGCGCCGGTTCTCCCGCGTACCTGGACCTGGGGGTTACGTGACCCCTTCCCGGATTAATCCATAAATATTTCGTATCCCGTAATAAGTCGTCGATCTCTGATCGGCCCAAAACCCCCGGGGATCGACGATCGGGTCCCAAAACCCGGAACCGGTTTTAGACCTAACTACCGCCTCTTACCATGCTCTTCTCGACTTCGCGTTCCATTTCCTGGTGATCTTGAAAAACGGCTTCCTGCAGAGCTATTATGGGTTCGTAGCCTACCTATGAGGAATTGAAACGAATCGGCGGGGCGCACGAGGCGGACGGACGGTTACGTTCGTAGCCTACCTATGAGGAATTGAAACCTAGCGGCCAAGGCCAGCAGGGCCAGTGCCACCACCGTTCGTAGCCTACCTATGAGGAATTGAAACGGCCATCCCCTGCTGGATGACCCGGACCTGAAACAAGTTCGTAGCCTACCTATGAGGAATTGAAACACGCAGGGTCTCCCAGGCACGGTCGAGCGCCTGGTCCTGTTCGTAGCCTACCTATGAGGAATTGAAACCCGCGACCACTACCAGTCCCGCGCGCCACGCGGTGAGTTCGTAGCCTACCTATGAGGAATTGAAACGACCGGAGGGGCGGCGAAGGCGGCGAAGGCATGGCAGCGTTCGTAGCCTACCTATGAGGAATTGAAACCCCAATCGGGCAACCGCGTGCCAATGGCCGTTTTCGTTCGTAGCCTACCTATGAGGAATTGAAACCAGATTGCGGAAAAAGGTCAGGGCGCCCGCGTCGACGGTTCGTAGCCTACCTATGAGGAATTGAAACTTGGCTCAGTATGGCCACCGGGCCTGGGGTCTCCCGTTCGTAGCCTACCTATGAGGAATTGAAACGTGACGGTGAGCGTATCCCCACTCGGCAGGGTCAAGTTCGTAGCCTACCTATGAGGAATTGAAACTGGGCGCAGGAAGCGTTCCCGGGCTACCGGGACGAGTTCGTAGCCTACCTATGAGGAATTGAAACCCTTGTTCGCCAGCATCACCAGCCCTTCCGGCCAATGTTCGTAGCCTACCTATGAGGAATTGAAACTCTTGGCCACGGTTACCGGCCCCGAAGGGTGCACCGTTCGTAGCCTACCTATGAGGAATTGAAACCGGGGCGCCCTGAGCAACGATGTGGCGCTTCCCCCCGTTCGTAGCCTACCTATGAGGAATTGAAACTGCCCATCGTGTGTCCATCGAGGATCCCACCCGGCGGTTCGTAGCCTACCTATGAGGAATTGAAACGAACAGCCCCCGTTGGGCCGCGTCGCGGGTGACCACGTTCGTAGCCTACCTATGAGGAATTGAAACTACCAGCCAGCGCTCGGTGATAGTAGGCGGCATAACCGTTCGTAGCCTACCTATGAGGAATTGAAACGGTGAGGTGGTAGACGTGACGGCCATCGAGGTGGCGGGTTCGTAGCCTACCTATGAGGAATTGAAACCCCGGTACGGCGTCAGTTTGGCGGCGCTGGAGGCCGTTCGTAGCCTACCTATGAGGAATTGAAACATGGTAGAGTCATAAGGCGTCACCGTCACACTCAGGTTCGTAGCCTACCTATGAGGAATTGAAACCCCGCGCACTATCTCGCGTTCGCGCATTCGCTCATAGGTTCGTAGCCTACCTATGAGGAATTGAAACCTTGGGCATCCGGATCGAAGGCCACGGCCGCCACCGTTCGTAGCCTACCTATGAGGAATTGAAACGCATCGTCACCATCGGCGGGGTGATGACCATCGTGTTCGTAGCCTACCTATGAGGAATTGAAACGCGCATCAGGTCGTCCAATGTCGCGAACCCCTCCGGCGTTCGTAGCCTACCTATGAGGAATTGAAACCCCCTAGCTGTGCTATGCGGGTTGTCCCCCGGCCACGTTCGTAGCCTACCTATGAGGAATTGAAACTCATTTCCTCGACGATGACCGCGTATTGGGTACCCGCGTTCGTAGCCTACCTATGAGGAATTGAAACGCCCAATACCGGTCGATGGTGGGAATGCTCCACAATGTTCGTAGCCTACCTATGAGGAATTGAAACCCATCGTCGTTCCTCCTTTTGGCACCGGCCCTTCGGTTCGTAGCCTACCTATGAGGAATTGAAACGAAGACCTCTGCCGCCAAAGCCCGGCTTTGATTGGGGTTCGTAGCCTACCTATGAGGAATTGAAACACGGTGCTCCAGCCCGTTCTGGTCCGCCCAGGCCGCCAGTTCGTAGCCTACCTATGAGGAATTGAAACTGGCAAGCGGCACGGCGGTCACGGCCACCGAGACGCGTTCGTAGCCTACCTATGAGGAATTGAAACTCGGAGCATTAACCGTCGAGAGTAATCTTTACCGGACGGTTCGTAGCCTACCTATGAGGAATTGAAACTGTCCAGGGCGCGACCGAAGGTCGCGGCGCGAAGCGCGTTCGTAGCCTACCTATGAGGAATTGAAACCCGTTTCGACCGTGAGCCGGAGATCGGATGTCTTGCGTTCGTAGCCTACCTATGAGGAATTGAAACCAAGCGCCGGCGGGGGAGGACCGGGCGATCGACCGGTTCGTAGCCTACCTATGAGGAATTGAAACTGGCGGACACGTTCATCAAGGCGGTGGCCCGGGACAGTTCGTAGCCTACCTATGAGGAATTGAAACTTTGAAGCCCTTCGGGTAGCGGAGCAATCCGTCGAGGGTTCGTAGCCTACCTATGAGGAATTGAAACCCGTTTCGACCGTGAGCCGGAGATCGGATGTCTTGCGTTCGTAGCCTACCTATGAGGAATTGAAACCAAGCGCCGGCGGGGGAGGACCGGGCGATCGACCGGTTCGTAGCCTACCTATGAGGAATTGAAACTGGCGGACACGTTCATCAAGGCGGTGGCCCGGGACAGTTCGTAGCCTACCTATGAGGAATTGAAACTTTGAAGCCCTTCGGGTAGCGGAGCAATCCGTCGAGGGTTCGTAGCCTACCTATGAGGAATTGAAACGCCCTGCGTGCTGGGAGCGGCCCCTGAGGAAGGAGGTTCGTAGCCTACCTATGAGGAATTGAAACTGACGATCACCGGGATCGGATGATCCGGATCCTGTCGTTCGTAGCCTACCTATGAGGAATTGAAACTTCGATGTACACGTCCCGTTGGGCTGGGGCCTGCCGTTCGTAGCCTACCTATGAGGTATTGAAACGTCGAGCCCCTGATCCCGCCAGACCCGGGCGAGGTAGTTCGTAGCCTACCTATGAGGAATTGAAACCCCTACAAGCCCCGGTACCAGGTCCGTGTGGCGGACCGTTCGTAGCCTACCTATGAGGAATTGAAACCAGGTGGGGGGCGTGGGGGGTCAAGTTAACTAACGTTCGTAGCCTACCTATGAGGAATTGAAACTCAAGGAGGCCATTTGTGACCGGTGCGGCTTTGAGGTTCGTAGCCTACCTATGAGGAATTGAAACCCTCGTGGTGGTCGCGGCTGGGTTCTTCGTGCTGGTTCGTAGCCTACCTATGAGGAATTGAAACCCAGCGCGGGGTCCCCCTCCGGCGGTCCCCAAAGGGGTTCGTAGCCTACCTATGAGGAATTGAAACCCGTCGCGGGGGGAGGGACCCGCACGTCGGGCACTGTTCGTAGCCTACCTATGAGGAATTGAAACTGAGGCGGTACCACAGTTGCTTGCCGAGGTGCGGGTTCGTAGCCTACCTATGAGGAATTGAAACTAGCTATCTCCATGGATGGGATATGGGCTGGGACCGTTCGTAGCCTACCTATGAGGAATTGAAACCTCCGAGCCGTGGGCTAGCGCCCACGCCCGCAGGGCCGTTCGTAGCCTACCTATGAGGAATTGAAACCTGCGGGGCCCTCCAAGAGGGGGCCAAGCACCACCAGTTCGTAGCCTACCTATGAGGAATTGAAACTGAGACTAGTCATTGCGTTCTCTCCTTTCGTGCGGGGTTCGTAGCCTACCTATGAGGAATTGAAACCCCGGGTCACGATCTTCTCGACGGTGCGAGGGTGGTTCGTAGCCTACCTATGAGGAATTGAAACTCCCAGAGCGCGGTGGAACCCGCAAGCTGCACCCCGTTCGTAGCCTACCTATGAGGAATTGAAACTACCGGGTGGCCCTGGTGGGGGCCGCCAACGAGGGGGTTCGTAGCCTACCTATGAGGAATTGAAACTCATACGTTACCTTGATCGTGCGGACGCCCACGGTGTTCGTAGCCTACCTATGAGGAATTGAAACCCTGTACCATCTGGCCGTGCCCCCGTCCGGCCCGCTGGTTCGTAGCCTACCTATGAGGAATTGAAACTTTACCCCGGAGACCGGGCGGTGCACACCGTCACCGTTCGTAGCCTACCTATGAGGAATTGAAACCGGGCGCAGCGGCTTGTACCAGCAGGCGGACTGGGGTTCGTAGCCTACCTATGAGGAATTGAAACCCCTCCTGGCGGGCGCGTTCCTGATCGGCCAGGCGTTCGTAGCCTACCTATGAGGAATTGAAACTGGGCGCTCTTCACCCAGCGGCAACCCCTCGGCGAGGTTCGTAGCCTACCTATGAGGAATTGAAACAGGCCCAGGCCCGGGCCATGACGGCCCTGGCGCAAGTTCGTAGCCTACCTATGAGGAATTGAAACGGCCAGAGCACGACCACCAGCCAGTCGATCTGGCAGTTCGTAGCCTACCTATGAGGAATTGAAACATGAGCCGGGCGAACCCGGTGTGGGACAGTCCGCCGGTTCGTAGCCTACCTATGAGGAATTGAAACGCTCCTATGGGGCACCTGCGCCGCGCCTGCCCCAGGGTTCGTAGCCTACCTATGAGGAATTGAAACCCTTTCCTTTGACGAAAGCTTACTGCGGTGCGGCCTGTTCGTAGCCTACCTATGAGGAATTGAAACTAAGCTCGTCTGGGGCTACCAGCCCCAAGGTGGCGGTTCGTAGCCTACCTATGAGGAATTGAAACGCACCGACATCTACGAAATCCTTCTGGGCCGCGACTGTCCGTAGCCTACCTATGAGGAATTGAAACCGGCGGTGGCGGACGCATGTGGGCGGCACCTTTCCTTGTTCGTAGCCTACCTATGAGGAATTGAAACGTATAGGGACGAACTGGACGGGACCGTTTGGGCCGTTCGTAGCCTACCTATGAGGAATTGAAACCCTGGGCGACCCTGGCGGCCTGGGCCTCCGCGCCCGGTTCGTAGCCTACCTATGAGGAATTGAAACCGGCCTACGAGCGGTACCACGCGGCCGGGCGCGCGTTCGTAGCCTACCTATGAGGAATTGAAACCGTCCCCAACGCGGATCTCCTCCCAGCGATGGCGGGTTCGTAGCCTACCTATGAGGAATTGAAACTACGTTCCACCCCCCTATTTAGCATGGGGGGGCCGCCGTTCGTAGCCTACCTATGAGGAATTGAAACGATGAAACCCCGCACCGGAACCCGGTAGCGGGTTTGGTGTTCGTAGCCTACCTATGAGGAATTGAAACCCAACACATCCCGATCATGGTGCCGCCCACAGGCGGTTCGTAGCCTACCTATGAGGAATTGAAACAAAGTTCCAGGGATAAGCGGCTAGCACTTGACGAGGGGTTCGTAGCCTACCTATGAGGAATTGAAACTGCGTTCACGATGGTCATCACCCAGCCGATGGTGACGAGTTCGTAGCCTACCTATGAGGAATTGAAACTGTCCGGCCTTGGCGCGTGAAAAAGCTTCGTTCGCTGTTCGTAGCCTACCTATGAGGAATTGAAACTGGTGAGGGGCTGAGGCGCTTAGCGCCCCAGCAGGTTCGTAGCCTACCTATGAGGAATTGAAACGAGATGCGGCAGACGGGCGGGATGGATGACCAGGGGCGTTCGTAGCCTACCTATGAGGAATTGAAACCCGGGCTGCGCGGCACCATGGCGTGGCGGGACTGGGGGTTCGTAGCCTACCTATGAGGAATTGAAACGCGGATGGCGTTGGCGGCTTTTACCACCAACTCGACCGTTCGTAGCCTACCTATGAGGAATTGAAACAGGCTCGACGGTACCTCGCCCGGGCTTGGCGGGACCGTTCGTAGCCTACCTATGAGGGTTGGAAACTCCAGGTTCGTAGCCCACCTAAACGTTTGGCGCTACAAAATTACCCCATTCGGGTCCGAGGCTGGTCCAAGGGTTTCCCGGCGAGAATACCGGAGAGACTGAAACAAATACAGGATAACGGAGTCTTTGTGGGGATCCAGGACAGCTGACAGCTCTTCTTTTAGCAGGCGCAGCTTCCCATCCGACAACTCTCCCTCAAATACCGACCTTTGTACCCAGGACAGATAACGCCTGCACACTTTAAGCACCTTGGGATCCCTCTTAACGCCAGCATCATAAACCACAATAACGAACACGCCCTGTACCCCTTCCTGGTATTACCAAGCAGCGACAAACGGATCATATGGCTCTTCCCCAATCAGATGTTTTTCTAATCGATATAAATCAAGTCGGATCAATCGACGGTACGAAACGAGCCTTCCATTGCGCCGATGCCGAATAACGGTACGGAGCCGGTTCTCGTATTCTTCCACAAACCTTCGCCGTGCAGCCTCTGTTAGAAAAAGACCCCCACTTTCCCTGTGAAAGTCGGATGGCCGAATCATGCCCTTGCCAACCATCGTAAATATCAGCCGATCAACCAACACGGGCTTGAAAATCTCGGAAATGTCAAGGTTCAAAGAAAATCTGCGCCAGTTCGTTGTATGCAGATACCCGATCCGGGGATCCAGATGCGTTTTATAGATCTCACTCAGCGAAGTGGCATAAAGGAGGCTATTTCCAAAACTAATCAGCGAATTAAGAGAGTTTTCGGGAGGACGCCGGCTACGGCGATCAAATGTCCATGCCGGGTGATCCAAAATCGTGTCGAAGGCGTTGTAATACATTTCCCGAAGATTCCCTTCTATTGCCATCAACTCCGGGATAGTGGCACATGTCTCCAGCTTCGCGGTCAAATCCTCCATGCTTCCAATCCGGGCATCCAGATCTTTTCCACGGCTCCGATAATAGCGGAGCACGCGCAGCAAATTCCTAGAGGCCCCCGATACAAACCGCCGGGCTAACTGGAGACGCTTTTCCGGGTCAAGATAATACTCAGCCTGCTTCAGAATCATAAAACCCGAATTGTAGTGCTCATGTGGGTAAAAGGTACCCATATAATTTCCAAAGTGGTTGAAATAATGTAGTGGAATTTCTTTTTCTGAGAGAAATTCCAAAAACCGTTTGTTGAGATCGACTTCTCCATGAACCATTATTTCCGCCACGGCCTCAACCGGCAGATAGCGGGTACCATCCTTGCCTTCGAATGCGATGGTGTCGCCATGGCGCCGTAGCACGCCGGAGGAAAAAATATGAATCGTCCGTTCCATAGACGCTCCTTTGGCTTCAGCTCCAACAGAAATCATGGTAGGCACAGCGGCTGCACCAGGAAACACGACGGGCAGGGGGTGGAACCGCCTCCTCTGCCAAAGTGCGCACGGCTTGCTCAATCTTCTCCACCTGGGCGATCAGATCGTCGGACAGGGTCAGCGGGATCCGTTTGTGTTCGTCCGGAACACGGATTTCCCCGCGGGCGTGGACTCCGCGGCGCTGCAGCTCCAGGAGATAGAACGCCAGCTGCATTCGGGCTGCCTCCAGGGCCCGGGCACTTTTTTTAATTTCTACCACCACCAGTTCGCCCTCCCGACCAACGACAGCGTCAAAACGGCTGTGGCCCACCACAGGCCGAAGGCTTTGATGAGACTCCGCCTCGGCATGGAGAAACCGCCCGACTACCAGATTGGCATCATCCTCATCCGGGGAGATGGCGTGTACCCCCAACCATACCTGCCTGGGACAAATGGTGTAATCCCGGATGAGGGTCCCGCCCACGGGCACCTCAGACGGTCCCTCCCCGGCTATGTTGCTCATAGGAAAATCGCCTCGCCCTGATCCTCCTTGCGCACCCACCGCCCTAAGCCGGTCGTGGGCGAATAAGCCCGCACATCCACCAGGCGCTGCACCTCCCGCTCCGGATTCCATTCGGTTAATATTTGAAGGGTCTTGACCGGCATGCTGACCGTGAATTTCCCCATCAGGTTAAGAAACCGCCTCCGATCGACGGGTCCCAGACCGCCCAGAAAACCGCGGTCATAAAGGCGGTCGTAAATTGCCTCGAGGCTGGGAATCGCAAAATAGTCGATCAGGCCTTGTGTGGGCTCGTCCAGCCATTGTAGGGGGTCCTGCTCCGGCCCTGCCACCGGAACAAAGACTGGACGGTGATACGGCACCTGCTCAAACGGCTCCAGGCCGGCCAGCTCGGACCATTGGCCTGAAGCTGCCTTGCGGAATCTATCCAGCAAGGCGGTCTGGGGACTGCGGTCGAAGACACTCCGGTAATAGCTTGCTAGACGCGTCACCAGCTCGATTTCCGTCCACGCGTTCCCGGGGGGCAACCAACGATCGGTTTCCTCCCGGTACACCCGGTTGCGGTAAACCCAAACCCGGGAATCCGAGCCGTCTTCCCGGACAAAATCAAACACCCGCACATCAGCCGGGTTTCCGGCCTGCCCGTGGCGGTTGGCGCGGCCCGCAGCCTGAACCATCGATGATAGCACCGCGCGCGCGCGGAAAAGGCTCCGGAAATTAAGATCGACGCCCGCTTCCATCACCTGAGTGGATACAACCACTAAAGGCCTTTCAGGCTGGCCCGTCCCGTCCCCGAGCATTTCCCGGACACGGCGGATCTGATGCGCTTTGTGCAAGGGATGCATGGCACCATGCAGGTTCACCGCCTGCACACCCGGATCTGCGCTGATAGCCTCATAAACCGTCACGGCATCGGCGACGGTGTTGAGGATGACAGCGGTGGCGCCTTCACGGCGGGCCGCAGCCACCGCTTCCCGGGCCACCGTCTCCACGCTCCAGGCGCCCTCCTGCGCCGTCAGACGATACCGGGCAGGCCATGCCTCCGGAGGCGGCGGCTCCGCCAGTACCGCCGGCGGCCGCGACAAGCGGACTCCTGGAAAGGGGGGCAGGGTCGCACTCATAAGCAGGATCTCGGCCCCCGCCTGAGCCGCCAACAGCTCCAATCCCTGCACCAGCGGGGCCCACACCGGGGCCGCCAGGGTCTGCGGTTCATCCACGACCACCAGCGCCTTCTCCAGGGCTACCATCCGCATGGCCTGCTGGGCCCGGGCAGGAAGTAGGGCGCGAAAGAACTGGTTGAAGGTGGACACGACCACCGGCGCCTGCCAGGCATCCATCACCAAAAGGGCGCCGTCGGGGGTTTCGACCCGGGGACGCACCGCTGGAGCCCCGCCCTTCACCGGTTCCGAAGGGTCATCAGGTAAGGCCAGGTGGTGATGTTCCAGCACCTCCTGGCCGGTGGCGTCCCGCACAACCTGAGCCACGTCGGTAACCAAATTGATGAAGGGGGCCAGATAGATGAGACGGCGCGGCTCCGAGGAGCGGGCAATCCGTTCCAGGGCCAGTTCCAGGGCCAGGAGGGTCTTGCCGGACCCGGTGGGGGCCTGCAACAGGTAGAGGGGACCATCCGCCTGCCGCCAGCCCTCCCGGACGGTCTCCTGCAAGCGCGACCGCCGTTCCGCCATGGCCCCGGCTCCTTGCGCCGTCATGGTCGCAGCCCGTTCCGCCAGGTAGCGGCGCAGGCGGCTGAGCGCCCCGGCCGCCTGTTCCGGCGTCATCCCCGGCATGGGGGAAACTTCCCCGGCATGAAAGCGGTCGGCCGCCACCAACCGGGCCGCGGACCAGGGCAGGGATTCCCGCAAGGGATCCGGGGGGGAGGGCAGGGTCATCACCCAATTCCGCCAGGTCCGCCGCAATGCGGTCTCGCGGGCTGCTAAAGTGGCCGCGCTGTCCGGCAGGGCGGGTCCATCCGGAAAGGCCTGCTGCAGGAAGGTGACAATGCCCGCCCAGTCCAGCTCTTTCCAGGCTGACGCCTCCCAACCACCTTCCCAGGGAACCTGCTCCTCAGTCACGTCATCCAGGCGGCCATGATGACAAGCGAGGTCACGGGTAAGCCAAAGCACCAGACGGCGTTGGGCGGCCGGCAGGCTGATGCCGGCGAACAGGGCGAAAAAGACATAGGCCCCCAAAAAGGCATGCGGGACCCGCGGCCCGCTCCCGGCCTTAAGGCGACGCTGCCAGGAGGCGCGAGCTTTGCCGAGATCGTGCAGGTATCCGGCCCAACGCAGAAAGGTGCCCTGGCCCGATGGCGCCAGGGCCTCCGCCTCCTGCCCCACCGCCGCCAGGTGCGCAGCCAAGGGCGCGGGCCGCCCGTCGGCGCCGTCCGGCCGGGCCCGGCAGAGCCGGAACGGGATCCCCCCGTGGCTGCCAGTATGGCCGGTCACCACAGCACCACCACCTCCTCCGACCCCGCCAACCGGATCAACCGTACAGGCGGATCGGCGTTCCGTGTATCCACCTCCAGTTGCAGCGGGCGGCCTTCCACTTCGTATAGAACGTCGACCGAGCCCCGAAACCGGCGGCCGTCGAGGGCCGTATACAACAGGCCCCCGGCCCGGGCCACCTGACGGCCCGGCATTGGCCGCAAGGCGCGCACGGCCGGTACCGGGATGACGGTGCCAACCGTCACCAGGCCCGGCGCCACTTCCTCCCCTTCTGCCCATTCCACTAGGCGTGGGAAGACCAGGGCAAAGGCGGAACCGAGATAGGTTGGGTAGACGGCGCGGCCGCCGGCGATGGCTGCCCCGAGCTCCTCTGCCAATGGCCCCGCATAGTAGATGCGGTAATGCGGGCGGATGACCAGCTCCACCGTGGTCGGGCGGTTGAACTGGTCCTTCCCCGAAACGAAACCGCCCAGCAGGGACAACTGCTGAACCCGGGTACGCACCGGCCGCAAAAGCCGGATGCCGGCCGTAGCCCCGTCCTCCGGCCAGCGCTCCATGCCCAGGACTGCACCCAGCAGTCCGCGCAGCGCCGTGCGCGTTACGAAGGGATAGGAGGCGTGGGCTTTGGCGGTATCGGGGCGGCGAAAATGCCCCAGTTCGGCGCGTAGGTCAAAAACCAGCACCTGCATGGCATCCGCCCCCTTTAAAAGGGCTCTGCGGCCTCCGCCTCGGTAAGAGGACCGGTTAAATCCACTGGACCTTTCCACCAGCGGGCTCGGCGGATTCGCGACCGGTTGTCCGCCAGCACCCGATCCAGCCGGGATAGGTCGAGTTCCACCTCCTCCAGAGCGGTGGGCGGATCGCGCCGCGGGTGGAGCCGCACCTGTTCCTCAAGGTACCCGATCCGGAAAAAGGGATCGCTGTACTCGACATGCAGCAGAAACAACGGTTCCTGGATGCCCCGTCCCCGAGCCTGGCGGAAAAGCGTCCCGCGCCACAGCCCTTCCAGCAGGAGTTCCTGATCGGCTTCATCCATACCGGTCATCTCAGCCAGGGTATGGTTGATAATGCCGGGCATCACGAAGGCCGCAAAAGGCACCACATAGGTGGTCCAGATGGTTCCCTGGCTCTTGCCCTTCCCCTCCTCACCGTCCGCCTTGGGGGCTGCTTGTTCCTGGGACGGCATCACGACTGTTCCCTGGACGTAACGGGTTTCCACTGGATGCAGGGAGTGGGCCCACCCGAACTGGACCGGACCGGTCAAATGAAAGGCTTCATTCCCTACCGAGTACACCGCCCCGAACACCCGCACATCAAAGGCATGCCGTAACAGTGCCTCACGCTGGGTAAGATTTTTCAAATCCGCCTTACTTAAGCCGGCCTGGGCAAAGGTCCGTTCCGCCAGCCCTTTGCGTCCCAGAAGTTTCCCGTCCGCAGTACGCTCCTCCCGCACGAACACAAAGTTGCGCCGGTCGGCCCCACCATCGGGAAAGCGGGCCTGCACATAATCCCGCACATCCCGTTTGATGGACACATCCGACAACGAGATCCGGCCATCGTCTTCGCCGAACAGGCGGCGGGCATCACTATCAGCCAAAGGATCCCGGTTAGGAATCCCATCCTTAACCGCCTTGACAAAGACCAGTTCTCCGTTCGATACACCCATCTTGTTCACGCCTCCTCCTGCTCCACATCATCCGGAGGGACCGCCTGGCTGCCCGACTCCTTGGTGGCCGAAGGGGCCAGGTCATACAAGGCATAGCCCGACCAGAACCCGGCCAGGAACGCCTCCTTGCGGCGGATTACGTCATCCTGCATACGGCGGTATTCATTGAGCCATTTCCCCGTCTGGTGAACGAGCACCCGGACCAGGTGGATATCCAGCTTTTCCGCCACCTCTTGAATCCGGCCCATAGCCCGGTCATGCACCAACGTGGGGGTAAGGGAGGAACCGAACGGCAGCACGCGCGTTTTCAAATAATCCTTGCCGGTCCTGGCAAAATACTGGCGACCGAAACGAGCCACCAGATGGCCGGCTACGAAGCCCAGTTCCTCCGGGTCGGTGGCGGGTTCCTGTCCCGGATCCCCGTCGGCCAGTGCTTGTAATGCCTGCCAATTCCGAATCATGGTCAACCCATCCTCCCCTGCCTGCCCTGCTCCGAACGCCGCCCGGTAAGCGTGAAGAAACTGCCGGGTCAGCTGATATTCGCGGGCCCGTTGACGTAAAGGCCCGGCATGGCCATCCACAGTCAGCAGCCGGGCGGCCGCTGCCAATTCCTGCGCGGCGCGCGCCACCATGGCACCGGCTTCCAGGTCCCCCGCCCGCAGGGCCCGTTCCAGGGACTGCCACAGGTAGCGGGGTCCATAGGCCTTGGCCAGCAGCCACAACAGGGATGGCGGACCGGACCGGACCTGCAGGGTCTCAGCCAAGGCCTGGACTGTTGGCAGGACTTCATCCTGCAACCGGCCGACCACCGAGGGCAGCACATCCTCCATCAGAGCATGAAACTGGGCGTCGGCCTGCTGTTCACTGAAGTAAACCAGGTAGAGGCGGAAGGCGTCATCGGCCAGGTCCTCCGGCAGGAAAGCATCCTCCAGCCCCAAGATGTCACTCAGGTGCCGCCCGGCTCCCTTTCCCTCGCGTTCCCCCAGCCGCTGCAGGGCCCGCGCCACCTCCGCCCCCCGCTCCGGGTCCCCCCAGGTATTGTCAAGGAGCGGCAGAACATAGGCCACGCCCAGTATCTGGGGAGCCCGGTTCCGACGCGACCGCCGGTCATGCACCGGGGCGGCATCGAAAACCTCGGCACTTAGCCGGGGCGGCATCGGCCGCTTTAGCGCCTGAAAGGCATTGCCGCCTAAGGTGAGGTCACGATAGCAGGCCTCGCACAGGCCCACCCCCTCGTCCAGCCGGTTATGGGGCAGCTCCTGCGGCAACGGGGCTTCCCAACGCAAGGAAAACCACGGCCAGGCCTTGGCATAGAAGGAGACCACCGGGCCCCGTCGCCCGCAAAGCGAACACTCCCCGTCCTCCCGGAATCCATACTCCTGACCTTCCCCCCACTTCGCCCACCAGAACTGCTGGAGCACGGCCTCCAGGTCAGCCGTCCAGGTCCGGCCCGGCTCCAGGCGGCTTGGGGCCAAACGCACCCGATCCTCCGGCGGAATCGCGCCGGGCTGCGTGAGTACATAGGCGGGGGAAAGCCCTTCCACCAGCAGCACCACCAGCCCTTTAACCGCCTCTACCCCGGTCATGGCCTGGGATAGGCCGCCCGCGATCGCCTCCTCCAAACCTGCAAAACCTGCCGGGTCCCATCCATAGGTCCGTTCCAGGCGGGGCCGCAGAAACCCCATCACCGCGTCGGGCCGGGCGGCCATCTCCTCCTGCTGAGGCGGCCATATCGGGTAGGCCGGTACCGCATACCGCCCCTGGGCCTGCTGGCGGTTGCCCCCCACCGCCAACACCACCGGAGCCGCCGCCACCTGCTGCCGGATAGGATGCCAGTGGCGGCCATCCGGATCCTCGATGGCCCATTCAGCCGAAGGCAGCACTGCGGTATGCCAGCGGCCCGGCCCCGCCGGACGGGCTTCCACCAGCCAGGCACGTCCGTAGTGCGCCGCTGCTGCCACCAACCCGTCCCCCAATTGCACCAGCAGTTCTTCCGCAGGCAGGTCCCCCTGTTCCAAGGCCCGCCCCAGGCGGACCATGCCTTCCAGCAGCATCGCTGCGCCTCCTCACCCAGCCAGCAGCTCGGTGAGGCCGAAGCCCTGGGCATTCTTGGCGCCCCAACCGGCATCCAGCCCGATTTGCAGCAGCTCCGGCGGGCCCTGCACCTCAAACACCCCGCTGTACCCCTTGACCACAATGTCCTGATAACGGACCACATGCAGCTGCACCCGGCCGCGCGGCCGCCAAAGGAACCCGGCCGGCGAGGGTCCCTCGCAGCCGAAGAGTGCCATGTGCTTGCGGGTAAGATTCCGGGCCACCAGGTCTGCAAACTGGCGTTCGTGGGGATCAAAATAGGCAGTGTAACGACTGCCGTCCGCTTTCAGGAGGGTGCTGTAGGCCGTGACCGGTGACAGGGTCCGGACCACGATGCGGCTCCCATTGACCTTGGGTTCCGCAAACGTCACGCTGTCGAGAATGAACCGGACGGGCCCGATACGCAGGGTTTCCGTTCGCAGGATGGCGTTAGCAAAATCATGAACCAGTGCAGAAAGGGGGGAGGAAACCACCAGGACCACCGGACCCAAGAAGCGCAGGCTACGAGCTGCGCGGTTGAGCTGGTACCGCCCCATCAGGCGGGAAAAGGCAAACAACCGGTAGCGACGGCTTTCGGCGACGAACCCTTCCTCGTGCACCACGTCCGCCACAGCCGGAGAGAAGAGTCCGTAAACCGCAGCCTGCACCCAGTGGGCGTAATGAACGGGCAAATCCTCCGGTTCAGGCATATGCAGCTTGAGCGCCACCCGCACGGCAACCCCTCCCTTCGGTGAGAGGCGGAACCGGGAAGTCCCGACAGGGAACGTGCTTCCAGCTACCTCTATGTGCTGGCTGCCGGAGCCGGCCACGGGAAAAAGGAAGCCCCCCACTGCCCTTGAAGTAGGGTCCGGGCATCTCGCCAGCTTGGCATCCGGAAGCGTCATTCGTGCCGGAGGCGCACGGATCCTGCCCGAATACCGGGAAAACCGTTCGCCCGTTTTCGACATCATCGGGGGGGGGGGACAGCCACCCGGCCAGTCAATCCAGGGAAAGGTGGCACCGCCATCCGGGGACGGCTGCGGATCACTATACAGGGCGGGACACGCCCGGTGTGCCTGGGGAGCGCCCTTCGGTGGACGGCCGGCTCTAGCCCTAAGAAGCCGTGGCGCGAGGAAGCAGGAAACCCGGCTCGTGAGGGTCGGAATCCCCCGGCTTTAGCCGTGGGGAGAACGTCAACAGCCCGATATGGACTGGTATGATCCATTCCGACTCATTCGCGAGGGGAGCGATGTCGGATGAGGATCGCGCCTGTGCCCGATGAGGATGGGTGCATGGAGACGCAGACTCGACTGGTCTACACCGTCCGGGAGGCCGCGATCGCGCTGGGCGTGGCACCCTACTCCGTGCGCCAGATGGTGCGGCGGGGGGAGTTGCCGCTGTACCTCTCGGCCGCTCGGCGACCGTGGCTGATTCCGGCCTGGGCAGTGGACGAGCTGTTGGAGCGGCTGCGGAAACCAGGGACATGATACACTAGCCCTGGAGGCGACCCAGATGCGCCCGGCACCACTGCATCACAGCTATCCCTCCATCCGCTGGGAGCTGCCGGCATGGCGCGAGACCGTCGCTGGGCGCATCCGGCTAGCGACGGGGGACGCGCGATGGCTAGGAGATCCGGGCGGGGATGAGGAAACTTGGCGGCTGCTGCTGGCTGTGGACGGTCGCGGGTGGGAGTGGCGCGGGCCGTGGCTGCTCCTCTGCGATCCGACGTGGGTGACTCCCTTGCTGTCCCGCCCGCCGCGGTCGGACACCGAGGCGCTGGCGCGGCATGAGGCGGCCTGGTTTTGGCGCAGCCTGGAATGGGGGCCGTACGCCCGGCCGGAGACCTGGGCCATCGTGGCGTGGCTGACCCAGGACGTCTGGCCGTCGTCCCTGGCCGAGGCCTGGGAGCGCGAGCCCAGACGTCCGGTCGCGGACTGGCTGCGGCTGGAGCGCCTGGGTGCCGTGCTGTGGGCGATGGTGGCCTGCGCGGCCGAGGGGCGCGCGCGGGCGCGGTGGGGGGCTGGATGGCTGGACTGCGGCCCCCTGCTGCGGACGGGAGGCGTGGAATGACCCATCTCGGGTTTCCGGACCAGGAGGCCGTGCTGGACGCCCTGCGGGCATGGGACGCCGCCGAGGAATGGCCGTCGGGTGCCCATGCGATAATCGTGCTAATGGGTGCCAGCGCTCTGCCGTTCTATCTCGGGCGATCCGCTCGATCTACGGAGGACATCGACGCTCTGCTGCGCACGTCGGACGCGCTGCCGGATCGCCTGCGGCAGATCGCCGAGCGCCTCGGCCTCTCGTTCCGGGCCGAGGGAGTGGCCTGGCTGCCAGCCGGCTGGGAGGAGCGGGCGCGGTGGTCACCCGCCCGTTTCGAGCACCTGACCGTCGGCTGGCTGGATCCCATCGATTGGATCGTCTCCAAGCTTGGGAGATGGCAGAAGCAGGATCCCGAGGACGCCCTCTCCGTCGCACGACTGGTGGACGCGGTCGAACTGCGGCGACGGGTGCTGAACGCCCTGCCGGACTACGTCGGCGATCCCCGATGGATCGCCTGGGCCTGGCGGGATCTGGCCGAGGCGCTCGGACTGCCCCAGGAAATGTGGCGCCTCGACCGCCCACAGGATGAGTAGGCACGAGCCGCGCATCGTTCGAGCGAACGATCTCACGGTGGGCACGCCGTCTTCCGCGATCCGCCGAATGATGATGCGGGAAAGGTCAAAAAGCCCAGCGCCGTCGCCGTTCGCTTGTTGGCGCTAATGAACGGATGCCCCACCGCCACACCAAAAATCAACGCCGCGACCTTGTCCCATATGGTGGGGCACAGCGCCAAGCCCGCGAACTCTTGGAGAGGAGTCGCCAGGGCCGCTCCCAGACGGGCGGTTGTTCCTCCGATAAAACCGATCGGCTCATGGCTTTTGGCGGCAATGTCGTCATGCACAGAAACGGCCGCCTCTATGGACGGCCACCAGGGGTTGGATATCGGATCAGAGCCTCCGCAAGGCATCAAACACCCGCGGGAGGCGCTCCTGCAGCCGCCGACTGCCGGCCAGCGCCTGATCCGGAGGGATCGGCCGGATGACGCCGCGATCTGCCAGCTCCCGCAGCGAAGCCGAGCGAGTCTCCGACTGGCATTCGTGGGTGAGCACCTTGCGCATGGGAGCACCTCCTCGCCCCTCGTCTGCTCCCAATATACGTGCGCATCGGTTGGGTTGCAACTCGTCGATACGCAGGCGGAGGCGGCCCAGCGAACGTCCCCCGGCGGATCGCCGAAGAGCCTCTCCACGCCCTGCGGAGGCCGTGGGGATCGTCGTGGGGATCGCCGTGGGCGGGTTTCCAGCCACCTGGAAACGGCGAACCCCGCATCCCTTGCCGGATGCGGGGTTCAGGTGGTGCGCCCGGGAGGACTCGAACCACCGACACGCAGTTTAGGAAACTGCTGCTCTATCCCCTGAGCTACGGGCGCAGACGCCGGCTTGCCGGTTTTCTCCCTCCCCTTATTCTAAGAACCCCCGCGGGGGCCGTCAAACCTCCCTCCGGTTCAGGCACCGGGAAACGGATCCGGGATCCCTTCGGGCAGCCGCGGTAGCCCGAAAGTCGATACCGCCGCCTTGTGCGTGTTGCAGGGATAATAGTTCACCTCATGGGAACGGGTAAGGCTTTCAGCGTGCAGGTGCATGATGGTCACCGTCAGGAGCCAGTCCAGGGCATCAATATCGGTGCCGCCGTCATGGAGCCGCTCCAGCTTATAGGTCGTCACGGTCAACGAGCGGACGCCCATCTCGATTTCGGGCGACGGTGCCGGATGCACCAGGGCCGCCGTGATGGTCCGGAACCGGAGCTCCGACCCCACCGGCATGGCAGCCAGCTGCTGGTAGTACGCCTCCAGGCCGGGGTTACCCTCCAGGATCCGGCGGGCGGGCGGCCGGGTCGGAATGGCCGGGTGGGTGCCCGACGACTCTTGGGTCACGAATTTCCCCTCCTCCCCGCGCGGGCCGGACCGAGTCAGCCCGGGTTTAAACTTCAGTATACAAGGTGCCTCCCGGATAGTACATAGGGACTAGGATGTCCTCGCGATGGGCACGCCGGAAGGCCCCCGAGCGACCGCCGCGATATGCCCGAACTGCAATAGCACCGCGATCCTGCCGGGGACAGCAGAAGCTGGAGAGCGCCCGAGCCGCCGTCGCCGGATAGCGGTGTAGCTCTGCCGCCGGGTCCAGGGCGTCAATAGCCGGCGTGGCACGACCACAAGCGGTCGGGACATTTACCGGTCGCCATCAGCTCAGGGCACGGTAGTGCCAGTCAGGGCGTCGGCGACTTCCATCTACCCACAGGCTGACACCATATTTGCGCGATGCCGGGACAGTCCTGCGCGGCCGTGGGGGGCCCGTCTGCTCGAGGAACTCGGCGTCGGCAAGGCCTACGTCCGGACCACCACCATGTGGTTCGCTGAACGGGTCCGTATCAGCCCCCGAGGGTCTTAGGGCCCGGCTTCCGGCACCGTGAGCTCCCGCGGCATCTCCGCGACCGGTTCGGGCCCGGCCACCTCATGCCCTTCATCGGCCGCCCCCAGTTCCTTAAGCCGGCGGGCGGTCACCAGCACCCGCCGCTCGAAGCTGCCCACCGCGGTGTTGTAGGCCTCTACCGTACGTTGTAGGTGCCGTCCCAATGCCTCCCAGTCCCGGGCCAGTTTATGGATGCGCTGGTAGAGCTCCCGCCCCAGCTCCGCGATGCGGCGGGCGTTTTCCTCCATCGCCCGCTGGCGCCAGGAATAGGCCACCGTGCGCAGGAGGCCGACCAGGATGGAAGGCGTGGCCAGGATGACCCCCCGCCGGAAACCGTAATCCAGCAATTCCGGGTCGTCCCCGAGGGCGGCGGACAGCACCGCATCCGTGGGTAGGAAAAGCACCACAAACTCGGGACTGACCGGCAGGCGCCGCCAGTAGGCCTTGTCTCCCAGGCTGTTGACATGCTCCCGCACCCGGCGGGCATGCGCCTTGAGGGCCGCCTGGCGGGCCGCCGGGTCCTCCGCCTCGGCCGCCGCCAGAAAGTCGTTGAGGGCCACCTTGGCATCCACCACCAGCTGCTTACCGTCCGGCAGATGGACCACCATATCCGGGCGCTGGGCCTCCATAGCCGGCTGCAGCTCGAAGTCGACGTGCTCGGCCATGCCCGCCAGTTCCACCACCCGCTGCAGCTGCATCTCGCCCCAGCGGCCCTGTACCTGGGGGCTGCGCAACGCCTCCCGCAGGCGCTGGGCCGCCTCGCGCACCTCCTGGCCGGACTGCAGCAACTGGCCCTGGGCCCGGGCCAGCGCCTCCACCTGTTGGGCGAGCTCTCCGTAGGCCCGCTCCCGGCGGCCCTCCAGCTCCTGAATCCGGGCCTGCATCTTTTCCAGGGTCTCCTGCAACGGCCGGGTCAGGTCCTCCAGTACCCGCCGGCCGCTGTCCCACAGACTGCGGCTGGCGGCTTCCTGCTCCTTAAGCCGGGCTTCCGCCAGGTCCAGGAACTGGCGGCTGTTCCGGCCGAGGGCCTCGGCCGCTGCGCTCTGGAAGACCGTCAGGAGATCGTTCCGCGTCTGCTCAGCCCGCTGCGCCGATTCCTCCAGGCGGCTTTTCCAGCCCGCCATCTCCGCCTCCAGGCGGGCCCGCTCCGCCTCCAGCCGCAGCCGGGCCGCGTCCAGCTCCCGCAGGCGGGCTTCGGCGTCCGCCAGGGCCTGGCGGTGGCGTTCCGCCTCCTCGCGCCGGAAGCGCTCCCGCTCACCGGCCGCAGCCAGCAACCGGCCCCAGTAAGCCCAGGCTGCCAGCAGCCCCAGCACCAGTCCCGCCGCCAGCCAGGCGGCATCGATCACCTCCGCCGAAGCAGTTCCGGCATGCATGCCCGTCCCTCCCGGCCTATTGTAGCGATGGCCCTAATCAGGCAGATGCAGGGAGATGTACTTCGGCTCCAGGAACTCCTCAATCCCCCAGCGGCCGCCCTCCCGGCCCAGACCCGACTGCTTCACGCCCCCGAAGGGGGCCTGCGGGGTGGAGGGCACCCCGTCGTTGACGCCCACAATGCCGTAGCGCAGGGCTTCCGCCACCCGGAAGGCGCGGCCCAGGTCCCGCGTCCACAGATAAGCGGCGAGGCCGTATTCGGTGGCGTTGGCCCAGGCAACCGCTTCCTCCTCCTGGTCGAACACCACCACCGGAGCGACCGGGCCGAAGGTCTCCTCATGCAGGATGCGGGACGCAGGGTCAACCCCGGTGAGCACGGTGGGCAGATAAATCAAGCCCTGTGCCGCACCCCCTGTGACCAGGGTGGCACCCCGCTGTAGGGCATCCGCCACATGCGCCGCCACCTTTTCCAACGCCTGGCGGTTGACCAGCGGCCCTACCTGGGTGTCCTCCGCCAGGGGGTCGCCGGTCTTCAGGGCCTGCACCCGGGCGGTATACGCCCGCACAAACTCCGCCGCCACCGCCCGGTGGACATAGAGGCGGTTGGCGGCGACGCAGCTCTGGCCGATGTTGCGGAACTTGGCCCGCATCGCCTCCTCCACCGCCCGCGGGATATCGGCATCCTCGAATACCAGGAACGGCGCCTGGCCGCCCAGTTCCAGGGAGACGTGTTTGAGGGTGGGCGCCGCCTGGGCATAGAGAGCGCGGCCCACCGCGGTGCTGCCGGTGAAGGTCAGCTTGCGCACCCGCGCATCCTCGAAAAAAGGCCGGGAAAGAGCCTCGGGATCGCGGGCCGGCAGCACCTGCAAGGTGCCCGGCGGTCCCCCTGCTTCCTCCCAGAGGCGTGCCAGCCAAAGGGCGGTGAGGGGGCTCTCTTCCGCCGGCTTGAGAATGAAGGGGCAGCCGGCTGCCAGCGCCGGGGCCGCCTTCCGGGTGACCATGGCGGCCGGAAAGTTCCAGGGGGTGATGCCGTAGACAATCCCCACCGGCTCCGGCCGCACCCACAACCGCTTGCCGGCAAACTGACTCGGCACCACCGTGCCGTAAACCCGCTTGGCCTCCTCCGCATACCACTCCACAAAACCGGCCGCGTAATCCACTTCCGCCCGGCCCTCGCTGACCGGCTTGCCCATCTCCCGGGCCATGGTGCGCGCCAGATCCTCGCGATGCCGCCCGATGGCCTCAAACCAGCGCCGCAGCACCTGTGCCCGTTCATAGGCAGTGGCCGCAGCCCAGGGTCCGGAGGCCACCTCCGCAGCCGCAATGGCCGCGTGCGCCTCCGCCGGTCCGCAATCGCTGACCTCCGCCACTACCGTCCCGTCCACCGGGCTCACCACCGGAAACCGGCTTGCAGTTTCCCGCCACGCCCCTGCAATAAAGGCCTCCCGCGGGCCTTCCTCCTGTCCGCCCACTAACGGCGCCCCCTTTCCGGCCCCCGTCCCGCCGGGGAATCGCTCTTTGGGCCTCCTCCTTTGTCCTGCCGGTAACTGTACCACGACCGCCGCGGGCGGGACGGCCGGACCCGGCCGGAAGGACCCCTTGGCCCCGCGCCGGCCGTTGTCCGGCTCCGGCGGTTGGATTACAACCAAAGCGGATCGCTGCGATTCGGGCCCTAAACGGGAAGGAGGCCTGACCATGCAGGCGGGGAACAAGGAGGGCGCCGCCGGAGCGGCGTCCCCGTGGCAATGGATCCGCCGCTTCCGGGAGGTCGGTATCGGGGATGTGCCTCTGGTGGGGGGCAAGAACGCCAGCCTGGGGGAGATGATCCGGGAACTGGCGGCGGCGGGGGTACCGGTTCCCGACGGGTTCGCCATCACCGCCGACGCCTTCCGCCATTATCTGCGGGAGAACGCCATCGAGCAGCCGCTGCTGGACCTGCTGAACGGTGTGCAGGGCAATGATGTCGACACCCTGGAGCGGACCAGCCGCGCCGCAGCCGAACTGGTGTTGGGCGGGCACATGCCGGCCGACCTGGAGACCGAGATCCTGGACGCCTATCGGGAACTCTCCGCCGAATACGGCACCGACGCCCTGGAGGTGGCGGTGCGGTCCTCGGCCACGGTGGAGGACCTGCCCGGAGCCAGTTTCGCCGGGGCTCACGAAACCTATCTCAACATCCAAGGTCCGGCCGCCCTCCTGCAAGCGGTCAAGCAGTGCTTCGCCAGTCTGTATACCCCCCGGGCCATCCGCTACCGGGAGGATATGGGCTTCGCCCACGGCCAGGCTGCCCTGTCGGTCGGGGTGCAGAAAATGCTCAACAGCTCCGAGGCCGCCTCGGGGGTCATGTTCACCCTGGACACCGAGACCGGGTTCCGGAACGTGGTTCAGATTGATGCCATCTGGGGCCTGGGGGAGAACATCGTGCAGGGCCGGGTGGGACCGGACGAATTTTACGTGCACAAGCCGACCTTACAGGCCGGTTACCGGCCCCTCATCTGGAAAAAGCTTGGCACCAAGGAGTTCCGGCTGACCTTTGACCGCTCCACCCGCCGGCACCACAACCGGCCCGTGCCCAAGGCCGATCGCGCCCGTTTCTGTCTCACTGATGAAGAGGTCCTGCAACTGGCTCGCTGGGCTGTGCAGGTGGAGGCGCACTACTCGGCCCGTAACGGCAAACCGACCCCCATGGACATGGAGTTCGCCAAAGACGGCCCGGACGGGGGCCTCTACATCGTCCAGGCGCGGCCGGAGACGGTGCACAGCACCCGCCGCACCCCCAGTTTCGAAGTCTACGAACTGGAGGAGCGGGGCCCCGTCCTGGCGGAGGGCCTCGCCATCGGCGAGCGCATCGCCAGCGGCCCGGTGCGGGTGATTAAAGATCCGCGCCTGATGGACCGCTTCCAGCCAGGGGAGATCCTGGTGACGGAAACCACCAACCCCGACTGGGAGCCCATCATGCGCATCGCCAAGGCCATCATCACCGAACGCGGCGGGCGGACCTCCCATGCCGCCATCGTCACCCGCGAGCTGGGCATCCCGGCGGTGGTAGGGGTGAAGGACGCCACCCGGCTCCTCAGTGACGGGCAGACCGTCACCGTCTCCTGTGCCGAAGGGGAGATGGGCCGTATCTACCAGGGCGCCCTCCGCTTCAAGGTCGACACCGTGGACCCCGGTTCCCTGCCTCCCACCCGTACCCAGGTCATGCTGAATGTGGCCAATCCCGAGCAGGCCTTCGGCCTGGCCCTGCTGCCGGGCGACGGGGTGGGCCTGGCCCGGATGGAGTTCATCTTCGCGGAATGGGTGGGGATTCATCCCCTGGCCCTCCTGCATCCGGACCGCCTGTCCCCGCGCGAGCAGCGGCAGCTGGCAGCCCGCATTCATGGCTACCCGGACGGCCACGCCTACTTCGTGGACCGCCTCTCCCAAGGGATTGCCGTGCTGGCGGCCGCCTTTTATCCCCGACCGGTCATCCTGCGTTTCAGCGACTTCAAGACCAACGAATACGCCACCCTGCTGGGCGGGGCGGTCTTTGAGCCCAAGGAGGACAACCCCATGCTGGGGTGGCGGGGGGCCAGCCGCTATTACCATCCCGACTACCGGGACGGGTTCCTGCTGGAGGTGGAGGCGGTCCGACGGGTCCGTGACACCATGGGTCTGACCAACCTGAAGGTGATGGTGCCGTTCTGCCGCACGCCGGAGGAGGGCGCCCGCGTGCTGGAGGTCATGCGGGCAGGCGGCCTGGAGCGGGGCCAAAACGGGCTCGAGGTCTATGTGATGGCGGAAATCCCCTCCAACATCACCCTGGCAGCCGAATTCGCCGCCATTTTCGACGGCTTCTCCATCGGGTCCAACGACCTCACCCAGCTTACCCTCGGGGTCGACCGCGACTCCGAACGGGTCGCCCCCCTCTTTAACGAGCGCAACCCCGCTGTGCAGCGGGCCTGTGCCGCCCTCATCCATGCCGCCCACGACGCCGGCCGGAAGGTGGGCATCTGCGGGCAGGCCCCTTCCGACTATCCGGATTTCGCAGCCTTCCTGGTGCAGGAGGGCATCGACTCCATCAGCCTGAATCCCGACGCCTTCCTGCGCACCAAACGCCGGATTGCCGAGATGGAGGCGACGCTGGCGGCCCCTTCCTGACCCCGGGCCGGCCGGGATTTGACTTCCCCGGCCGGCCTTCATACCCTTGAAAGCAATTCCGCGCCCTGCTCAGGCAGGGGCAGGGCGCCGCCGGGGAGGCCCGACCGTGGAGCCGACGTCGCGGGAGCCGTCCGCGGATCCGGTAGCTGAAGCGGCCGGGCTGTTGCAGGAACTGTGGCGGCAATGGTTCCGGCTCACCCGTCAGGAGCAGGGCGCCGATCCGCTCAGCCTGGAACAGTACCTGGTACTACGGGCCCTCACCAAGCACGGGCCCATGACCGTGAGCGGTATCGCCCAGTGGGTCGGGACCTCGGTCAGCGCCGCCACCGTCCTGACCCAGCGGATGGCCCGCGACGGCCTGGTCAGCCGGCGGCGGGGTGGTCCGGATAGCCGGGTGGTCTTTGTCCAGGCCCAACCGGAAGGGATCCGGCGCATGGCCGCCTGGGACCGCCATCGCCAGGCGACCCTGCGCAAGCTGGTCGCCCGCCTGGAGGCCGCGGAACTGGCGGAGCTGGTCCGTACCCTCCGCCGGCTGACCGGCAACGGGGACTAGCGGCCGGCGCGGTCTGCCGGGGGGACCCGCCGCCGGCGTCCGGCGAAGCCGCCGGCCAGCCCTGCCAGCAGCCCGAACAGCAGGATGAGGACCAGGTCGTAAACGGCCTGGGCCAGGCGGCCGCCGGCACTGACCACGTAGACCGCCTCGTTCAGGGTCAGGTACCCGTGCAGCACAGCCGTGCGCAGGGTGGCGGTGTCGACCGGCACCACCAGCCGCAGGAAAACCAGGGGCAGGGCAAAGCTGAGGCCGGCGCCCAGCCCCGCCGTCCAGCCCCGCGCCCCGGTCCGGCCGGCCTCGTACCCGGCCCAGCCCGCCAGGAGGACCGCGCCCAACAACCCGATATCATCCGCCAGCTGGGGCAGCGGCCCCCAGATGCCCAGCAGCTGCACGGCCACAAAGATCACGGCCCCCCACACGAAACTGAACCGGTAGACCCGGATGGCCGGCCGGGTGGATCCCGCCTCCGCCATAACCGCCGTCCCTTCCGCCGCAAGGCGCGCCTTCAAATATGGGTATCGTAACACAGGCGGCCCGCTGGGCGGGGACCCAATCCGGCGGACGCGCGACCTAGTCTTTGCGGCCAGGCTGGCTTAAACTTATGGCCGGAATAGTTCAGTGCCGGAGGTGAACCCCATGGCCACCATCCCCTTGGGCGCGATTGACCTCGACCGCCTTGCCGCCTGGACCCGGGAACGGGGGGAGCCGGACTGGCTGGCTGCCCAGCGGCGGGCGGGCTGGAGCCGGTATCAGGCATGGCGTGACCAGGCACCGGCCGGGGCCCGCGCCGCCTGGGACGCCCTGCCCGTCGCCCTGCCGGCGGACCACACCGAGGCGGACGATGACGCCGAGGTGGTCTTTGACAACCGGCGGCGGGCCTTTGCCGCCAGCGGCATCCTGTTCGACGACCTGTACGCGGCCCTGGCGCGGCCGGGGGCGGAGGAGCGCATCCGGCCCTACCTGGCCACCCTGGTGCCGCCTGAGGAGGGCCCGGGTCCGGCCCCGGCCTTGAATGCCGCCCTCTGGACCGGGGGGATCGTGGCGCACGTGCCTGCCGGCGTTACCGCCCCCGCCCCGCTGTCCTTCTACCGCACCGCCCGCAATCCTGGCCAGTTCGATCGGGTGCTGGTGGTGCTGGAGGAGGGCGCCCGGGCGGAGCTGGTGGAGGGCCGGCCCTCCCTGACCTACACCCCCCTGCATGCCCCGGTGATGGAGGTGGTCCTGGGCCCTGGTGCCCGGTTCACCTATACCCTGGTCAATAACTGGGCCCCTTCGGTGCAGGTGCACCGGCTGGTGCGCATCCGGGCCGGGGAAGGCGCGGCGGTGGAGGTGCGTCTGGCGGAGTTCGGCGGGGGCGAGCTCGACTCCCGTCTGGAGACCTTCCTCACCGGGAGCCGGGCGGAGGCCCGGTATTACCTCCTGGGCATGGGCAATGCCGGCCAGCGTCTCCGGCTGGCCCCGGCCGTCTACCACCAGGCTCCCCAAGGCGCCAGCGAGGTCCATGCGCGGCTCATCGCCGTGCCGGGGGCCGAAGGGTCCTTTGCGGCCCGGGTATGTTGCCTGCCCGGGTCAGAGGGCAGCGAAGCACGCGTGCAGGTGGAGGAGGCGGCCGCAGCCCGGGCGGCCTGGACGGTGAGCTGCGAACGGCTGGTGGCCGCCCCGGACACCCGCGCCGGCACCGGGGTGCACCGCATCCCCCTCACCGACGAAACCCTCTTCTACCTGGTCTCCCGCGGCCTCGACCGGCACGCGGCCGCCGCCCTCTGGCTGGACGGCTTCACCGAGCCGGTACGCCGGCGCCTGCCGATGGAGTTCGCCATCGAGGTCGGCCGGCTGGTGGCTGCGAAATGGGAGCGGGCACAGCCCGCGCCGGTGGCGCCATGAACCCGGACCGCCCCTGGCAGGGCTTCCGCTGCGCGATGCGCCGGGGGGCCTACTTTGCCGCCCACGAGATCCTGGAGGGCGTCTGGCGACGGGGCCGCAACCCCCGCGTACGCCTGCTGATCCAATGGGCGGCCCTGTTCGTGCACTGGCAACGGGGCCACCCCTGGCGGGCGCTGTGCTTGCTGGACCGCCTCGCCGCCGGCGCCCGCCGCAGCGGGGCGGTTCCGCCCGGCTTCGACCGCTGGCGGGCCGGGGTCCTGGCCCGCCTGGCGCGGGGCACACCCCTGGACCCCGCCCGCGACCTCCGGCCCTGGCTGGACCCCTGGCTGGCCTGGGCCCGCCGGCAGGCGGCCCCTACCGCCCCGCCGCCCCCTCCCTGCCAGAAAGCGGCGGACGTCCTCCATTTCCTCCTCGGTGACGGCATGGTCCATCCCATATTCATGGAAGTCCACCGCCGCTCCCGCCGCCTGCAGACGGTCGGCCAGCTCCCGGCCCTTGGTCAAGGGCAGCACGCTGTCCTCCCGGCCGTGCCCCACAAACACCGGCAGACCCGGGAGGGGCGGCACCGGCAGTTCCGCCGGCAGGTAGCCGCTCAGCACCACCAACCCCTTTAACCCGAAGGCCGGATAGCGACAGGCAAAGGTGGCGGCCATGGCCGCCCCCTGGCTGAACCCGCCCAGAATGAGGCCGGCCGGATGGGCCGCGGCCAGCTCGTCCAGCGTTTCCTTCAGAAGTTCCATGCTGTGCTGCCAGCTGCTGAACTCGGGCTCTCCTGCTTCCATTAGCAGATACCAGCGGTAGCCGTTGCCGCCGGGAACCCGGTAGGGCCCCTGCGGCAGCACCGCGCCCGCCGGGTAAGCCAGGGCTTCCACCATGGGGACCAGGTCCTGGGCGTCCACCCCATAACCATGCAGCAGTACCAGGAGCGGATGCGGTGATCCGGGGGCGGCGGGGGGGATGCGGACGGTTTCCAGCACGTTGTTCAGCCTCCCTTGCTTCCGGGCAGCCCGGCGCGGGGGCCCCCGCGGGCGTGTTCCGCAAGGAGCATACCACAACCCCCGCCTGCCCGCGGGCCGGCCGGGTGTCCGCCGCGGGAACGCCCGGGTTATCATGGAAACCGCAAACCGGAACCAAAAAGGAGGGAACCGCCGTGGCGGACACCGATCCGCTCCTGGCTGCCGCCGGCCTGGCCGTGACCGCCGAGCGCCGCCGGCGCCTGGCCCGTTTCGCCTGGGACCGCCTGCCCGTCCCGCCCGAGGCCGGCCTCATCCGCCTGGCGGCGGAGGAGGAGGTGTGGGTCACCGCCCGCCATGCGGCGGAACTGACCCACGTCTCCCCGGAGGTCATCCGCTCTCTCTGGCAGACCGGTGCCCTACCCTGGCTGCCGGCACCCAATCCGCACGACCCCGGCTTTGCCCCCATGCGGCTGCTGCCGCTGTCCCGCCTGCAGGCGTACCTGGACGCCCATCCCGGCCTCCGCCATGCCCGGCCCGCCCGGGCGGCCGGAGACAGCCGCCGGCTGCGGGCCGTGACCGCCCGCCTGGAACGCCTGGCCGATCCCCGGCCGTTGGCCGCCCTCTGGCTCCTCCTGCTGGGCTGGGAGGCGGACCCGCCACAGTTGGCTGCGGCCAAGCGCCGCGTCTTGCCCCTGCTGTGGGAGACCACCCCGACAGCGGAACGGGAGGCCTGGCGGGCCCCGGATGCGGCGGGCGGGATCCGGCTGCAGTTTCCGGGGATCGGGGAGGCCCGGTTCCGCTCCCCCTGGCTGCCGGATGGGGCCCCGGCCGCTAACCGGGCCGCCCCCGATGACGGGGGCCGCTTCTTCGGCCGGGCAGTAGGCCAGCGGGAACCGGCGCGCTACCCGCCGGCGCTGGTGGAGGAACGCCTGGAAGCGGTGCTCCCGCGGCTGGTACCCCGCTGGTTTTAGCCGGATACCCGGGGCGGACGGGTCGGGGAGGCCACCACCGTCACCCGCGCCCGGTAGCGGCCCGGCTCCTCCTCCCAGCAGGCTTCCAGGGCCAGTTCCCCCCCGTCGGGGTCGAACAGGCCGTCGCCCTGGATCAGCTGGGGCAGGCGGGTGGGACCGGCCAGAGCCAAGGCCCGACGGCACACCCATTCGGGGTCGTCGCCCGCCCGCACCAGCGCAGGCACCGGAACCTGCCCGCCCTCAAACTCGACCACACACGTGGCCGGCAAAGGCGGATCCACCGACGCGGATCGCCGGTAGGCCTCTACCCCCGTCCGCAAGGCCCGGGCCGCCTGTTGCACATCCTGATTCACGATAAGCAGGTCGGCGGCCGAGGTCCATTGCATCTCCCGCATGGCCCGGCCCCAACGCCGGTAGAGATCCTGGGCGCTGCCTGCCTGGCCCGCCATCCGCCGCCGCAGCTCCGCCCAGGAGGGCGGCAGCACAAACACCAGAATGGCGTCGTGCGGGATCTGGGTCTTGACAAACCAGGCACCGATCAGGTCCATGTCGGTCACGGCATACGCATAGGCGCGCGGGGCCGCCAGGGCCCGTTTGCCGCTCCCGTACCAGTTGCCGTGCACCTGCGTCCATTCCCAGAGGTCCCCGGCCTGAGCCAGGGCCTGAAAATCCGCTTCACTCACGAAGTGGTAGGGATCGCCTTCACGCTCCCCGCTGCGGGGAGGACGCGAGGTATACGACGGGACATACTCCGCATTCCAGCCCTGTGCCAGGGCTGCCCGGATGACGGCGTTCTTGCCTACCCCGCTGGGTCCCACCACCAGCACGACCGGGTAGGGGGCACCGGCCGTCGTCCGTTCCTCGCCCCCTGCCACGATGGCCCCCTTCCCGCACCGGCCCGGCCGGTGCGCCGTGTTGTTCCCTCCGACGCGTGTGATGTAGTTCCCATGCTACCGGAGGCCTGTGCCGGTGTCCAGTTCCCTTCCCCTGGTTCCCCGGCCTGCGATGTGGCACCATGACAGCCGGAGCAAAGGAGGCGGACCGGATTGCAACCAGCAGGGCCGTGGACCCCGGAACAGGCAGCCGTCCTGGAACGTGCGGCCGCGAGCGGGGACGTGAAGGTGGTAGCCTTTGCCGGCACCGGCAAGACCACGACCCTGGAGGGGATTGCCCGTGAGGCCCTGCCCCGCCGGCGCATCCTCTACCTGGCCTTCAACCGGACCGTGGCGGAAGAGGCCCGGCACCGTTTCCCGGCCTGGGTAACGGCCCGCACCCCCCACGCGTTGGCCTATGCTGCCGTCGGGTACCGCTACCGCAGCCGGCTGGTGACCACTCCCCTCGCCCTGCGCCGGGCCCTGGAGGAGCGGCTGCCGCACTCCCTGCGGGTGCTCCAGGGCTTCGGCCGGCGGCGGGCCGCGGCCGCTTTCGCCGTACTCGAGACGCTGGAGGCTTTCTGCCGGTCGGATGCCGCACTCCCGGGGCCCGCACACGTCCCCGCCTGGCTGGTGGGTGCCCTCCCGGAAGCGGAACAGGCGGGATTCGCGGCCGCCGCCGCCCAGGCCGCCCGCAGCGCCTGGCGGGCACTGACCGATCCCGCCGCCACTCTGCCCGTCACCCATGACGTCTACCTGAAGCTCTGGCAGCTCTCCCGGCCGCGCCTGCCTTTTGATGCCATCCTGTTTGACGAGGCCCAGGATGCCGACCCGGTGGTGCGGGCCCTGCTACTGGACCAGCCCGTGCCGCGGGTGGTGGTCGGCGACCCCTATCAGCAGCTCTATGCATGGCGGGGGGCGGTGAACGCCCTCCAGGCCTTCCCGGGGCCGGAACTGGCGCTGACCCGCTCCTGGCGCTTCGGCCCCGCAGTTGCCGCCACCGCCAACCGCATCCTGGACATCCTGGGCGAACGCCGCCGGCTGGTCGGCGGCGGGCCTGCCACCGCCACCGTCCTGGACCGGCCGGACCTCGGGCTGGAAACCGCGGTGCTCACCCGCAGCAACGCGGGGGCGGTGGCCGCCGCCCTGGAACGGCTGGACAAGGGCCGCAAGGTGGCGGTCGCGGGCGGGGTGGCCCACCTGGTGCGCCTGGTAGAAGCGGCCTACGCCTTTTCCCGGGGGGAACCGGCCCGTCATCCGGACTTGCTGGCCTTCAACGACTGGCAGGAGCTCGAGATGATGGCGGAAACCGAACTGGGTTCCGGCTTCCGGCCGGTGGTCCAACTGGTACACGACTACGGCCGGCAGCTGCCTGAGGTGACCCGGCGGCTGGCTACGGCCACGGTGCCGCCCTCCGCTGCCGAGGTGACCATCGCCACCGTCCACCGCGCCAAGGGCGGGGAGTGGGACCACGTCCGCCTATGGGACGACTTCCCCCCCTTCGCCCGGACCGCGGGAGACGGCACCGTGCGGATCGACCGCGCGGAAGCCCATCTCTGGTATGTGGCGGTGACCCGCGCCCGCAGGCGGCTCAACCTGGCGGGGCTGGGGCCGCGGCTGGAGGACTCCCTCCGCCGGGCCCGGCAGGCTGTTTACAACGGATAGCTGCCGAGATACGCATCCTCGGGATAGCCGCGCTGTTCCCAGTAGCCGTCCTCGCGCCCGGCCTGGAGGCGGATGCGCACCAGCCATTTGAGGGACTTGTAGCCGTACATGCCCGGCACGATGAGCCGCAACGGGAATCCTTGCGAGCGGGCAAGGGGCCGGCCGTCCAGGGCCCAGGCCAGCAGCGGGCGGTAATGCAGCACCTGGGAGGCGCTGAGGGACTCCGTGTACACCCCGTCCCCGGAGAAGAAGACCACCCAGGGCTCCCGGGCCGGATCCCAGCCCTGGGCCGCCAGCCACGCCGCCAGGTCCACCCCGGTGGCCGCAACCTGATCCACCGCCCAGCCGGTGACGCATTGGAACCGGAACACCCGCGTACGGGTCGCCGGATGCTGCTGCAAGGCGGCCAGGTCCCATATCCGGGGCGGCCGGCCGGGGGCCTCCAGGGTCAGCCGCCACGCGGCGGCGTTCAGGTCGGGATAGCCGTTGACCACCGTGTAGGGCACAAAGCCGGGCAGGGCCCCGGCCACCTGCCCGCCCGCGGGCCCGGCCAGGCTGCCTCCCACCATGCGCAGCATGCCGGGCAGGTAGCGCAGCGGCACCGCTGCCGCCAGCACCGAGCCGGCCCAGCCCAGGAAACGGCGGCGGCTGATCCCCCCGGCCACGGGCAGCCGGCGCGGCCGCCGCGCCCAGAGATGCCACGCCAGCCAAAGGGTGAAGGCGGCGGCAAAGCCGGCGTGCCCCACCGTCGCCGCCTGCCGGACCGCGCCCCCGCCCCCCAGGAGTCCGAACCCGGTGAGGCCGGTCATGACCAGGAGAAAGAAGCCCCAGCGTCCGTAGCCGGGACGGCCGGCCCCCGGCCAGGGGAAGAAGCGGGCGCCCAAACCCACCGTGGCTAGGACATACAGCACCCCGCCGGCGGTATGCACCGCCTGCACCAGGGGAAGACTGCCCCCGGCGGCCGTCCGCCAGCCGGGAAGATAGAGCACAAGGCCCGTCAGGTAGAGGAGGCCCACCGCCCAGGCGTGGCGCCGGTGACGCACGCCGAAGGGGGCCGGCGTCCCGCCGGCGGGCTGAAGGAGGTCTGCCATGGCTCCGCCTCCTGCCGATCCGGATTCTGCCCTGTTTACGCCCATCGCCGACGGACGGTTTCCGGCACCGGCAAAGCGGCTCAATTGTTGCAGTAGTTCGACGAGACATCCACTTTAAACGATTACGGCCGCCGGTAAAAACTCGTTGAAGATAATTTCGGGGACAAATATAATTACGCTAGCCCGAAGCGGTGGGACTACCTGCGTAGCCTGCTTCGAATACGGGCCCACCGGAGGGCTAGGGCGGAACGGATGACCGCCCCCCGCCAGGGGCGGAAGGTCCGTTCGCGTCCGGCGCTGGTCGGTGCGCCCCCGACCGACAGAAGGAGGTCCGTCCTTCATGAGTGAGGAAGTCAAGGTCATCGATGCCCGCGGCTCCTACTGTCCCGGCCCCCTGATGGAACTCATTAAGAGCATCCGCACCGAACCGGTCGGGACCGTATTCGAGGTCTGGGCCACCGATGCCGGCTCGGCCAAGGACATCCCGGAATGGGCCAAAAAGGTCGGGCACGATGTCGTTAAAACCTTTCAGGACAATGAGGTGTTCAAAATTCAGGTGCGGCGCGTCAAATAGGCCCTCCGGGCCCCGGCGCGCCAGCCGGATGAAGGAGGTAGCGGTATGAGCCAGGAAGTCGTGGTGTTGGGCGGCGGGGTCGGCGGCAGCATCGTCGCCAACCAGCTGGTGCACGCGGTCAGCGAGGAGGTCAACAAAGGAGCGGTGCACATCACCGTCATCTCTTCGCGGCCCGATCATGTCTATCAGCCTCTGTTCCTCTACATGGCCTTCGACCAGGCGGTGCCGGCCGAGGCCAAGCGGCCGGAGCGGAGCATCCTCGATCCCCGCATCTCCCTGATTGTGGAGGATGCCACCGCGGTGGATACCAAGGCCCAGACGGTGTCCCTCAAGAACGGGCAAACCCTCCACTACGACTTCCTGGTCATCGCCACCGGCAGCAAGCCCTCCCCCGAGCTCATTCCGGGCCTGGCGGAGGCCGCCCACTGGTTCTATGATGAAGAGCCGGCCCTCAAGCTGCGGGACGCCCTGGCCCAGTTCGACGGCGGGCGGGTGGTGCTCACGGTAGGCCTGCCGCATAAGTGCCCGGTGGCCCCGCTGGAGTTCACCTTCATGCTGGACAGCTGGCTGCGGGAACGGGGGCTGCGCGAGAAGACCGAAATCGTCTACACCTACCCCATCGGCCGCGTCCACTCCCTGGAACCGGTGGCCAACTGGGCGGCCCCGGTGATGACGGAGCGCAACATCCGGCCGGAGGTCTTCTTCAACATGGAGTCGGTTGACCCTGCCTCCCGTACCATCACCAGCCTGGAAGGCAAGACCCTCAAATACGACCTGCTGGTCACCATCCCGCCCCACACCGGGCAGAAGGTGATCATGGACAGCGGCCTGGGCGACAAGGGCGGCTTCATTCCGGTCGACCGCCACTCGCTCCTGGCGGAGGGCACCGAGAACGTCTTCGTGGTAGGCGACGCCACCGCCCTGCCCATCAGCAAGGCCGGCTCCACCGCCCACTTCGAGGCCGATGTGGTGGCGGCCAACCTGGCCCAGCGCCTGCGCGGCGGACTCGGGACCCGGCGGTATGACGGCAAGGTGTTCTGCTTCATCGAGTCAGGCGGGGACAAGGCCACCTACATCAGCTTCACCTACACCAACCCGCCGGCGCCGAAGGCCCCCTCGGAGATGGTCCACTACTTCAAGCTGGCCTATAACCGCATGTACTGGCTGAGCTCGGCGGGGGTCATGTAAGGGGGCGCCCCATGGCAATCGATCTGGAACTCGAGCGCCAGCTCAAAGAGCTGGAGGAACTGCTGGCCGCGGTGCGCGACAGCGTCACCCCGGGCATGGTCGAGCGGCTGGGCAAGGTGGTGGAAGCCCTGGGGGAGATCGCCGGGCAGGTGGAGGACACCGCCACCCGCACCGCGGTGCTGCAGCTGTTGCGCATGCTGCCGGAGCTGACCGCCGCCTTGAAGCCGGCCGTCGACCTCCTGGGCGGCCTCGAGGACTCGGTCACCCCGGAGATGGCATCCCGGGCGGCGGCCCTGCTGGCCGATTTGGGGCTGGTGGCGCGCCGGGCCGCCGAGCCAGCCAACCGGGCCGCCCTGGAGGCGCTGATCGACCGGCTGCCCGACGTGCAGGCCACCCTGCTGCCGTTGCTGTCCTGGCTGAAAGCCACCCAGGACTCGGTCACCCCCGGGATGGTGGAACGGGCTATGCAGCTGGTCACCAGCCTGGGGGAGATCGCCGACCGGGTGGCGGAACCGCGCGCCAAAGCGGCTGCCCAGGAGCTCATCGCCGCCCTCCCCGACGTCCAGGCCACCCTGCTGCCGCTCCTCAGCCTGCTGCGGGGGCTGAATGATGCCATCAGTCCGGGCATGATCGAGCGCACCGCCGGCCTGCTGGCCGGGCTGGGGGAGATCGCCCAACGCCTCAACGAACCCCCCGTCCGGGACGCCGCCTTGCGCCTGATCGAGGTGCTGCCGGCGGTCAGCGACACCCTGCTGCCGGTGCTGCGCCTCCTGGAAACCGCCTCCGCCGCCATCACCCCGGGCATGGTGGAGCGCATGGGCAGCCTGGTCGGCAGCCTGAGCGGCGTCCTGACCCGCATCCAGGAACCGCGCATCCAGGAGGCCCTGCTGGAGGCGCTGGATCAGCTGCCGGATCTGGTCCGGTTGATGAAACCGGCCGTAGCCCTGGGTCAGGCCGCCCTGGACGGGGTAGTGCCGGGGATGGTGGAACGCCTGGCGAGCATGGCGGCTGGCCTGGGGGAACTGGGCAGCTGGATCAACGAGCCCAACACCCGGGCCGCCCTGCTGCAGGGTATCCAGGTCCTTAACGGCGCCCTGCCGGTGCTGCAGCAGATGGCGGCGTGGCAGGCCGACGGCACCTGGGAGGCCGTCAGCCGCCTGCTGGCGGGCGACACCCTCCGCCGCCTCGACCACCTGATGCAGGCCATGGAGGCGGCGGTGGCAGACGCCGAATCCGACCGGGCCCCGCTGGGGCTGATGGCCCTCAACCGGCGCCTCAAGGATCCGGAAGTCGCCCGCGGGGTCAAGTGGTCGCTGGCACTCTTGCGCCGGGCCCCGGGTGCCGTAGGCACACCGGCCCCTCAGTAACCGGCCGCGGACCCGCAGTCCCCACCGGGGCGACGGCAGCAGCCGCCGCCCCGTTCGTTTGTTGGGGACCCGGCCGCCCCGGGCATGTTGCGGACAGGCCTGCCCGGTTTTTCCACAACATTCGATCGGCTACAAGCCCCGCAAGATTCCACCATGGCAGACCGCTCCCGGGCTCTTGCACAACGTCGGCGTTCCGCATCCTCCAGGGGGTACCTCTTGTTGCCCCGGCGGCAACACATTACCATGGAATTGAACCGTGACCCGTCGGCACACACTGGTGTTGTGGTGTCCCGCACCGTCCGGGCGCCGGTCTGGACATGGTCCGTCATGGGCCGAGCCGGCATCCGGGCGCCCGAAACTGCGCCGGACCGGTCCCGGACAAACGAAGGAGGCACCGAACCATGGCGGACAAATGGGAACGCCTGTTGCAACGCCGGCAACAATTACAAATGGAAATCTCCCGCCTGGAGGAGGATTTGCGGGCCATTGACCGGGCCATTGCCCTGGTGAGCTCCGAGCCCGCCCCGGCGGCGGCGCCACGGGCCGCACGGGCCCACGGCCGGCGGACCGGGGAAGGAAAACCGCCCATCGCTGAAGCGCTACGGGATCTGGCCCGGGCGTCCGGCGGCCGCATCCGCATCGGGGAGGCGGCCCGCCAGCTGCGGGAGATGGGGATCAGCCATGCCCAGCACGTGGAGAACGTGGTCCGCGAAACCTTGCGCCGCTCCCATGAGTTCCGGCAGGTGAGCCGCGGGGTGTATGAGCTGGTGGAGACCGGCGGGACCCCGCCGCAGGAGGAGCCCGCCCCCGCCCCGGTGGAATCGTAAGAGCGGCCTCCGCCGCCTGCGCCCGCGCATTCCGGCCGCGGGCGCCGGTTTTTTGCGGAGGCCGGGAACCGGGAAGCAGGAATCCCAGGCCGGTGTCGCGAAACCACCTTCTATCGTTGTCAGGAAAACCCCGACAGGTTTCCGTCCTAGGAGGAGCGGGTATGCGACTGCGGTTCGGGCCCCGGTCGGGCCGGAAAGGCCAGGCCCTGGTGGAGTTTGCCCTGTTGCTGCCGGTGGCCCTGTTCCTGGCCCTGGGGGTGCTGGCCCTCATGCTGCTGGTGGATGCCGCCTACACCGTGCAGCATGCCGCCGATGTGGCCGCGGCCGCCTATTCGGCCACCGGCAGCTGCTCCGAGGCCAAACAGGCCGGCCGCGAGGCGGTCGGGGAAGGCATCGGCCTCCAGCCCGCCCGGGCGCAGGTGACCTGCAGGCGGGCCGCCCAGGATCCCCCGGCCAGTGGAGACCGGCTGTCCGATCATGGCATGAAGCAACTCACCGTCCGCTATGCCTACCGATCCCCCATTCCCCTGCCCTTCCTGCCGCCGTCCCGGACCCTGGTCCGCAGCGCCCTGGCTGCGCCCCCTGCGGCCGGAAGCTCGCCGAAGAAGGATCATCACCAGGACCACTGAACAGGCGCCCCCCTGGTCCTGCGCAGCCGGCTGCCGTACCCTGGAGGGGAATCCGGCAGGAGGCGATGCGGCCTCATGGCGACCGATCGGGTGCAACACCCCCGGCCTGCGTACCCGGGACGCAGACGGGGTGCGTGGATGGTTCTGACCGCCTCCGTCCTCTGGGGGCTATCCGGTACCGCAGCCCAGGTGCTATTCCAGGACCTGCACCTGGCTCCCGGCTGGTTGACCGCCGTGCGTCTGCTGCTGGCCGGCGCGGCCTTGACCCTGCTCACCCTGCTGCGGGAAGGGCGGCGGGGAGCCGCCGTCTGGCGCCACCCCCGGGACCGGTGGCGGCTGATGGCTTTTGCCGCCGGCGGCATGCTGGGGGTGCAATACGCCTACTTAGCCGCCATCGCCGCCGGCAACGCCGCCACCGCCACCCTGCTGCAGTATCTGGCCCCCGCGCTGCTGGTGGGCGGGCGGGCGGTGGTTCGCCGGCGCCTGCCCGGCCGCCGGGAAGGGCTGGCGGTGATGCTGGCCACCACCGGCACCGCCCTCCTGGTCACAGGCGGCCACTGGGCCCGCCTGGCGCTGGCACCGGCAGCACTGGGATGGGGCCTGGCCTCGGCCGCGGCCCTGGCCTTTTACACCGTCTATCCCCAGCCCCTGCTCCAACGTTATGGCCCCGCGGCCACGATGGGCTGGGGCATGCTGACCGGATCCGGTCTCTTGTTGGTGGTGCACGCGCCCCGCCCGCTGTGGCCGCATCTGCCGCCCGCCGCCTGGCTGCTGACGGCAGGGGTGGTGGTGCTCGGCACCCTGCTGCCCTTCTACCTGTACCTCGCCAGCCGGGTCTATCTCCCCGCCACCGACACCGCCCTGTTGGCCAGCGCGGAACCCCTGGCCGCCACCGGCGCGGCCATGGCCTTTCTGGGGGTGCGCCTGGGCCCGGCCGGGCTGGCCGGAGCCGGGGCCATCATCGCCACCGTGCTCCTGCTGGCGCCCGCCCCGGCCCGGGTTGCGGTTGACGGGCCCGGAACCGGTTCACTATGATGGCATCAAGTCCCTGCCTGCGAGGTGGCCGCCTTGGCACTCGACGGACAGCCGGGACCGGGCCCGGCCCTGGCCCGCCTCCGCGACTGGATCCGCACCCGTATCGACCAGCATGAGCTGCGGCCGGGGGATCCGCTGCCGTCCGCCGAGGAGCTGGCCGCCCGCCTGGGGATAAGCCGAACCCGGGTGCGCGCCGGCCTGGCGGAGCTGACGGCGGCCGGATGGCTGGAACGCATCCCCGGTCGGGGATGGCGGGTGGCGGGGCCCCGGCTGGAGGAACGCCTGAGCGGGCTCCTCTCCTTCTCGGAAGCCCTGCTGCTGCGCGGGATGGCGCCGGGCGCGCGCCTGCTCGGACAACGCATCGCGGAGGCGGACCCGCAGCTGGCCGCCATCTTCAAGCAGCCGGTGTCGTCCCCCGTGTGGATCCTGCGCCGCCTGCGCACCGGCGACGGGCTGCCCCTGGCGGTGGAGGAGACCGTCATCCCCTTGAACTTCTGCCCGGATCCGGCCCGCTTCGATCCCGGCGGCTCCCTCTACCGGTTCCTGCGCGAGAATTGCGGGGTGCCCTTCGGCAAAGCCACCCAGACCCTGGAGGCCGCCCGGGCTCCGGCCGCCGTGGCCGGACCATTGGAAATCCGGCCCGGCGTGCCGGTATTCCGGCTGACCCGTACCACCCGCGACCTGTTGTGCCGCCCCTTCGAGTACACGGTGGCGTGGTTGCGGGCCGACCGGTACCGGTTTGTAGTGGAGCTGACCTGAGCCGCCTGCCCGCGGGAGCGGTACGATACATCCGGTGCCCTAAAGCGCATGCCAGCCCTGGCCGGAAAGGAGGATGCCGGTGGACACCCCGACCCCGGTGGTCCTGGTCACACATGGAACAGTGGGTGAAGCCCTGAAAGCGGCGGCCGAAGACATTCTTGGGCCCCAGGCGGCGCTATGGGCGGCCGGCCGCGACCCGGAGGAACCGGCGGCCGCCTTCCGCAACCGGGTGGCGGCCCTGGTGGAGGAGGCGACCGGCGGTACCGGCCCCGCCCTGATCCTGGCCGACCTGGCCGGTGGGAGCGCCAGCAGCGCCCCGCTCCCCCTGGTGCAGGCCCGGCCCGGACAACTGGCCCTGGTGGCCGGTCTCAATCTGGCCATGCTCCTGACGGTGCTCATCCGGCGGGAGGAGGCGGCTCCCCTGACGGAGCTGGTGGCCGCCGCCATTGAAGCCGGGCGCGACAGTATCCTGGACGTGGAGGCATCCTTGAAACACGGGCAACGCCCGGCCCGCCACTGATCCCCGGCGGGAACCTTAGGCAAGCGGAAGGATGATCGGGCGGTGCGCACCAAGATCCTGGTGGCGGATACCTTGTTTACTCCCGAGGAAGTTCCAGGGCCGGCAGCGGTGGTTTTGAATGGTCCCAAAATTGCCGCCGTATGGCCGGTGGCGGACGCCGAGGCGGCGGCCGAGCGGGTCCGCAACGAACTGGGCCACAACCAGGCCGACGTCGTCGACCTCCGGCCCCTGCGCCTCGCCCCCGGGTTCATCGACCTGCACATCCACGGCTTCGGGGGCTACGACGCCTCCACCGGCAACATGAACGCCCTGCAGGGGCTGGCCGAACAATTGATCCCCACCGGGGTCACCGGTTTCGTGCCCGCCCTGGTGGCCGGCGACCGCGAGGCGACCATCCATCAGATCCGCCGCTGGGCCGGGCTGGCGGAAGGCGGCATGCCGGTCAATGCCGCGCAAGTGGTCGGCATCCGCCTCGAGGGGCCGTTCCTCAACCCCGGGCGGCGCGGCGCCCAGCCGGCGGAACACCTGCGCGCGCCGGACGTAGGGGAACTCGACGATTGGATGACGGTGGACCGGGGTTGGCTGCGCATCGTGGACTATGCCCCGGAGCTCGACCCTGAAGGCCGCTTCCTGGAGGCCCTCCTCAAGTACAAGCTCAGACCCTCCGCCGGGCATACCCTAGCCTCGTACGAGGACCTCCATCAGGCAATCGACCGCGGGCTCTCCCACTGTGCCCATCTCTTCAACGGCATGGCGGGGTTCCATCACCGGGAACCGGGAGCGGTCGGAGCCCTCCTCACCGACCGCCGGGTGACGGTCGAGCTCATCGCCGACGGGGTGCATGTGCACCCGGCCGCCCTGAAACTGGCGGTGATGGCGCGCGGGCCGGAGGCCATCGCCCTGGTCACCGATGCCGTAGCCGGGGCCGGGATGCCGGACGGGACCTATGTGCTGGGTGAGCAGGAGATCATCGTCCATGAAGGGATTGCCCGCCTGCCGGACGGGACCCTGGCCGGCAGCACCCTCACCCTGGACCGCGCGGTGCGTAACCTGGTGGGGCTGACCGGTGTGGGCTGGGCCGACGCCATTCGCATGGTCACCCTCACCCCGGCCAAGATCGCCGGCATGTGGGGCCGCAAGGGGCAACTGGCCCGGGGGATGGATGCCGATCTGGTGGCATTGGACGCCGAAGGCCATGTGCAGCAGGTGTGGGTGCGGGGCCAGGTGGCCTACCAGCGGGAGGGTTAGGATGCGCCAGACCACCGTGACCATCACCCATCCCGAGGGCCTGCACGCCCGGCCGGCGGCCGAGTTCGTGCGGGCAGCCGCCGGCTTTGCCTGTTCGGTCCGCCTGCGGCTGGGGGACCGGGAGGTCGACGGCAAGAGCATCCTGGAAGTCCTGAGCTTAGGTGCCCGGGAGGGCACCACCCTCACCTTGCTGTGCGACGGACCAGACAGCGAGGCAGCCCTGACGACGCTCCGCGGACTGTTAATAGGGAGGCAGAGCGGATGAGCACCGCCCCCTTCCGCGGAATCGCCATCCAGCCCGGGCTGGCCACAGGGCCGGCCTGGCTCCCCGCCGCCCCGGCTGCCGGCCCCGGGCCGGCCGGTACCCCTGCCGAAGAGGAGGCCCGCTGGGAGCAGGCACGCCAGACAGTGGCTGCGCACCTAGCCGCCCTCGCCCGCCGGGAAGCCGGGACCGGCCGCGAAATGGCGGAGGCCCAGCGCCTCATGGCCCTTGATCCCTCGCTGGACCGGCAGGTCCGCGATGGTGTCCGGCAGGGCCGGTCCGCTCCGGAGGCCCTGCAGGCCGCCGCCGCCGGCTTCGCCGGGGCTTTACGCCGCCTGCCCGAGCCGTATTGGCAGCAACGTGCCGCCGATGTGGAGGCCGTGGCCGGCCTCCTGCAGCGTGCCCTGGCCGGCGCTGCACCCGAAACGGTACCGGCCGGGGCGGTGGTGTGTGCCGGGGACCTTGGGCCGGCCTGGCTGCTGGAGCGGCCGCCGGGAACGGTGGCTGCCCTGGCCCTGGCGGAAGGCGGACCGGCCTCCCACCTGGCCATCCTGGTGCGGGCCCTGGACCTGCCGGCGGTCTTCGGGCTGGGCCCCGCCTTCCTGGCCGCCGTCCGGCCCGGCAGCCAGGTCTGGGTGGAGGGCGGGGAAGGCCTGGTCTGGGTCGACCCCGATCCCGCCACCCGACGCCTGCTGGAAGCCCGCCGCCAGGCCGCCGCCCGTCCGGCCCGCGCCCCGGGGCCTGCGCGCACGCGGGACGGCACCCGGATCACGGTGCTGGCCAACCTCAACCGGCCGGAGGAGGCGGCGGCCGCCTTCACCGCCGGTGCCGAAGGCATCGGCCTCCTGCGCACCGAGTTCCTGTGGGAGGATACCGACGACCCGCCGGAGGAGGTCCAGTTCCAGGCTTACCTTGCCGTGGCCCGGCAGGCGGGATCCCGGCCGGTGACCATCCGCACGTTCGACTATGGGGGCGACAAAAGCTCCGCGGCGGAACCCAACCCGTTCCTGGGCCTGCGCGGCATCCGGCTAGGTTTCCGGCACCCCGCCCGCCTGCTGATCCAATTCCGTGCCATCCTGCGCGCCGCCGCCGCCGGCCCCGCCCCTCTGCGGGTGATGCTGCCCATGGTGAGCACCGTGGAAGAGGTGGAGGCGGCCCGCGCCATCTGGGAGGAAGCGCGGCGCCAGGTGCCGGCCGCCCCCCCGGTGGCCTTCGGGATCATGGTGGAAACCCCGGCGGCGGCCCTCACCGCTGCTGCGCTGGCCGTCCGCGCCGACTTCTTCAGTATCGGCTCCAATGACCTGGTGCAGTACACCCTGGCGGTGGATCGCGGAAACCCAGCCGTGGCCGGTTTATACCAGCCGCAGCATCCGGCTGTGCTGCGTCTGATCCGGGAGGTGAGCCGGGCCGCCGGGGCAGCCGGCATCGCCGCCGGGATTTGCGGGGAAATGGGGGGAGACCCCGCTGCGGCCGCCCTGCTGATAGGACTCGGCCTGCGGGAATTCAGCATGAGCCCGTCACGCTTGCCGGCTTTCCAGGGAGAGCTAAGCCGTTTCACGGTGACGGATGCGGAAGCCTTGGCGACGACGGCGTTGGCCGCCGCCGGTCCCGATCAGGTGAAACGTCTGGTGGACGACTTCCGTCGGGCCCATTCCGCCCCCTGACACGGAAAGGGGGCCGCCGGCCGGTGCCGGCGGCCCCCGCCCGGAGCAGGCTGTCAGTCGCCCGACCGCCGGCGGTCGGCCGGCCGCTCGGCCCGCAGCGGCGCGAGGTCCAGCACCGGAGCCCGGGCCGGCCCGCGGCGGCGGCGCCCGTCCAGGAGCCACATCCCCAGCATCAGAGCCAGGGCCATCGCTCCCCCAGGGTCCAGGGCCAGGCCGGTGGCCAGATCCCCCCAGCCGTGCGTCCAGGCCCCCCATAGAGCCAGCCAGACTGCGGCCACCCATACCAGCGCCGGGTGTCCGCTGCGCCACAGGGCCCCGGCCAGGGCCAGCCCGCTCCCGGCCACCATCAGGTTGGCCGCGACGGGATGAGCCGCCCAGACCCCGGCCACGGCTGCCGCCCAGGCGGCCAACGGGCCGGGATGACCCCAGCCCCACCCCCAGGGGGAGAGGCCGGAAAGGACGCCGGCCGCGTAGTGCCCGCCTACCGGCACCAGCTGCCAGCCGGCAGCCAGGCCCCACACCCCGGCCACCATCCGCCGCCAGGCCCGCCGCGGGTCAGGGGCCAGCAGGGCCACGGCCGCCAGCGCCCACACCAGCGCCGCGCCCCCGAACCCCGCTGCCAGGCCGGCTCCCGTCCGCAGCAGGGTCCCCAACTCCAGCTGCAGAACCGATACCCCCAGGCCCCAGAGCCCGGCACCTGCAAGGACCATCCGTCCCCGCGGCCCGGAGGGGGCCCACAGCAGCAGGAGGCCTACGATCACATCGAGGAGGAGCAGCAGGAGGGCCAACCCGGCGGGATGCACCCGCCACAGCCCGGCGACGCCCGCCAGCGGCCCGGCCAGCCAATGCGGCCATAACCGCCAGCGGGGCGCCAGGGCCAGCGCCCACGTCGCGGGGCTGGGAATCCGGGGCTGCGCGGCCAGCAGCGCCTGCAGCAGCCAGGCCACACCCAGGCCCCGCATGAGGCCGGCAACCGGGCGCCGGGGGGAGGGAACCCGGCCTCCCGGCCGCCAGACAGCCAGAAAGGGACGCGCGGGCGGGAGCCCCCGGCCCTCCGCTTCGGCCTCCACGGCATTCACCCAGGCCAGCATGTAGGCCGCCAAACCCGTGACCAGTCCCGCCCCCAGCACGATCCACAGCAGGGCCAGGAGGTTGGGCACATAGACGTGGTCGACCGTCTGCCAGGCCCAGGGATGGGCCGCCACCGCCCGTGCCCAGGCCGCGTTGCCCGCCATGAAGGTTCCTCCTCCCGGCTATCTCAGGCCCGTCCGCCGCCGCCCGGCTGATCCTCCGTCGCCACGGTGGCCGCCATTTCCTCGGCCGCCACCACCGAATCCGGGGTGGATTCGCCATAGCGGTAGAAGCTCGCCACCACCCGCGGGATGCGGTCGAAGTTGTGGCGCGGGATAGGAGTGGCCGTGGTCCACTCCAGGGTCTTGGCCTGCCAGGGATTCTCCGCCGCCTTGGGACCGGCCGCCCAGCACCAGATGATGTACCCGATGTTGTAGATGAAACCAAGCCCGAGCAGGAAAGCCCACAGCGAGACCTCGAAGTTCAGCGGCTGCAGGTACGGGGGGTAAACCGCCACCCACCGGTTCATACCCTGCAGGCCCAGCAGGAACATCTGGCTGAAGGTGGCATTGAAAGCCACGAAGATCCAGATGGCCCCCCAGATGGCCGGCTTTTCGTAGTAGGTGCGCCCGCCGCTTAGCTTCGGCAGCCAGTAGTACAACGCCGCCAGACCCGTGAACACCAGGCTGCCGATGATGGTGTAGTGGAAGTGCCCCACCACCCAGAAGGTGTCGTGCAGCTGCAGATTCACGGCCGGGTCGGCCAGGAACACCCCGGTGATCCCGCCGATGAAGAAGTTGAACATGCTCATCAGCACCAGCACCATGGGTGCCGTTAACCGCATACGCGACTTCCACATCGTGCCGATGGTAGTCATGTAAGCGAAGCCGGTCGGGACCGAGATCATCTCCGTGAAGAAGGAGAAGGGCAGGATCTCGCTGTTCCGGATGTTGGTGAACATGTGGTGCGCCCACACCATCCCCGACAGCATCATCACGAAGATGACCCCTACCACGCCCCACTGGCGGGCAAACAAGGTCTTGCGGGTCATGACCGGGATAATCTCCTGCCATAGCGCCAGCACTGGCACCACGATGATGTAGACTTCCGGGTGGCCGAAGAGCCAGAACAGGTCCACGAAGGTGAGCGGGCTGCCCACAGAGGAGAAGAAGGGCAACGGCACGATGCGGTTCAGCAGACTCAGTACGAAGGTGGTCTGGATCTCCGGCAGCCACATGAGGTTGAGCAGGCTGACTACCAGCAGGCCCCAGGCGTACATCGGCAGCCGTGACCAGGTCACGCCCGGTGCCCGCCGGAAGATGATGGTGGCGGTGAGGTTCAAGGCCACCAGCAGCGAGCTCAGGGTGATGGCAAAGATGCCGAGGTAGAAGAAAACGATGCCACCCGGGTCCTGGGCCGCAAGGGGCTCATAAGCCCGCCACCCGGTGTCCCAGTACCCCGCCAGGGGGCTGAAGACCACCGTCAGGATCCCTGCCGGCACCATCCAGACACTGAGGCCCGAAAGCCGCGAGAAGACGGTGTTGCGGCTGCCGATCATGAGGGGGATGAAGTAGTTGCCCAGTCCCCCGATGAGGGCCACGTTGGCCACCGAGAACACCATGATGCTGCCATGGATGCCCACCGCGGTGAGGTAGGCGCCCGGGTTGCTGAAGATCCAGAGGTGGTCCTTCATCAGCTCCAGGCGGAAGATCATGGCATCCAGGCCGGCAATGAGGAAACCGCCCAGGGCGGAACCCAGGTACTGCAGGCCGATGACCTTGTGGTCGGTGCTGTACTGGAAGTAGCGGCGCCAGTCCGTCGCCTCCACCGGTTCCCGGTAGCCCAGCACGGGCAGGACGAAGCCCTCCCAGGCGCCAACGCCCAACAGCCAGCCCACAAAGCCGAACAGCCAGGCGATGGTGCCGGAGACGGTGGTCACCAGCGGGCGGCCCCGGAAGGGGTCAAAGAGCTGGCTCACCAGCAGGTCGACGACCACAAAGCCGATGGTCGCCCATAGCACGCCGCGTAGGACCGGCGGCATGGGCCGGCGTCCCGGCACGGCTTCGGATTGCGAACCGGGTGTCGGCGCGGAACGGACGGTGGCCATGGAGGTGCGCCTCCTTTCAGCGACAGGTGACCTGGACGCAACCCCGGCAGGCGTCACGGCTGTCTGTACAAATCAACCGTCCTGCACGAATTGCGATGGTCCGTTTGGGAGACTCCGTTGCCGCAGGCAGAGTCCGTCTGGCCCGCGGCAACTTGACCATGAGTATAAAAACCGCCCCCCGATTGCTCTTCGTCCAGGTGGCCGGTCGGATTCAGGGCCAGACGGCCGATCCTTTTTCACGTGCTATCGGTTCTCAAAACCGATGCCGGCGCCCTTCTCAGGATTGCGAACGATTCCCACCCCAAATGCAGTAAAGGTTGGCCTGTGTCGCCGGTCCCCTGCGCCTGGACGCCGGTTTCCGCCGGGAGAACCCGGCCCTCCCTGTGGAGAGACGGCAGCGGTTCACGCTAGCCGGATCCATTGCGTTCGTGGCAGTCCCATCCGCGGCCCGGCCTACAACTGGGCGCTGTCGGGAGCACACGCCTCGGGGCAAACGCTAGGGCCGTCAGGCGGGCCCTGGAATCACAGAGCCGTCGTTACGAAGATCATCACGCCGGCGCCCTCCATCAGCCCCAGGAACAGCCAGGTTTTCCAGGACAGCAGCGCCAAGGTCGCCTTTCTGGCCGCGAAGGGAACCACGGCAAAATAAACGCTCCCCAAGACCCAACGACGCGTCGTGCGTGTGACGGCTGCCTTCCTTCCCGCTTCTACCGAGGTAAGTACTGATAGCCCATAGCCCATCAAGCGGCTATCGGCGGTTATAAGATCTCACGGTGATATGGGTGGCAGTGGGCCTGACGGCCCTGGGTTGGGCGGGGTGCAGGGTCTCGCAGGCCCTGCGGCATCCGCCGCGGTCACGTCGTCAGGTAGGGTGGGCTTACCGGCCCCCGGGCGGCATTGGCCCTGCCGGGCGAACATTCCGCCGCGCCGCTAAACCGCGAGACTCTTCCATGCAATCCGAGAGAGGAGCCGTTCTTGCCAGGCCGGGGTTGCCAGCACCAGGACCGTGGCCCAGCTGACGCCCCGGACCCGGGTTAAACCGCCTGCCCGCCCGGGACGAATCGGACATCCGCCCTGCGGGATCCGGCCGGCACACGGCCCTCAATGGTGACCACCACCGCATGCGGCCCCCCATGGCGCTCTTTAGGGACGGCGGAGGCATGGCCGCCGCAGCAGGGGTCGATGCACTCGCAAAAACGGAAGCCCTGGGTCCTCCAGGGAAAAGGCCGGGGGAGGAAGCCATAGGGCGCGCGCCGGTCGGGGCCCGTTCTCGCGGCAGGTGCGCCGGCAATTGCAGCGCGCCGGTAATGCGCCCGGCGCGATGCCGTTCCACTCCTCCGCGTACCACTTCACAAACCGGGCTGCGCACTGCACGTCGGCCCGCGCCTCGCGGAGCAGCTTGCCCATTTCCGACGCCATCAGCCGGGCTAGGGACCCGGCGGCCACCGCTTCCCGGGCCGCCCCCGGGGCCCCCGGGCCGGCGTCGGTCATCTCCGCCACCACCGCCCCGCTGGCCGGGTTCACCACCGCAAACCGCCGGTCGGTCTCCTGCCAGGCCCCGCCCCCGTAGACGCAGGTAGGCGCAGGTCGGCCCGATTTTCGCCTGCCCTGCGTTCCCTACCCCTCGTTCCCGCCCGTCCGGGGTCTGTGCCCTTCCAGCCTACGCTCCCAGCCCGGCTCCCCCGGGCGGGGCCAGCGCACAGAAAGGGCGGGGCCCGCGTGCCGGACCCCGCCCGCCGGCGGCCGCTGTCAGGGCAGCCAGCCCAGGTTGAACGCCAGCAGCGCCCCGGTGACCGCTACCAGGAGCAGGCCGAGGTACCAGTTCACGTCCCCGGACTGCACCGAGCGCAGCACCCGCGCCAGCGCCCGCGCGGCCCGGACCAGGGGGGCGTAGACGTGGGCCTCCAGCCGGTAGACGACGGTGTGCCGGTAGTAGCGGGCCTCGTCCCGCTCCTCGCGCCACCGCCGCAGGCCAAAGAAGGCCGCGAAGGCCAGGCGCAGGGGGTGCACCATCCCCTCGGCGCTGAACACGAACGGAGGCCCGGCCGGCAGGGCGCCCCCCGTCCAGGCCGGCACGCGCCGCACGCGGTGGCGGCCCGTTACCCGCCGCATCCCCACCACCACCGCAAACAGCGCCACCGCGACCCAGAACAGCACGTAGGGATCGCCTACGGAGAAAGCCGCCGGGAAGAAGACCGTGCCGGCGGCCCCGGGTGCCGGCACCAGGTTCGCGCCGATGGCCACCAGAGGCGCGGCGCTGGCCGGCCGCACTAGGGTAGGAGCAATGAGGACGGGTGCCGCCGACCGCCACCAGGTGAAGCCGTGTTCCACCACCGGTAGGAGCCAGGGAATCCCGGGCCCGGCAATCAAGACAGGCAGAGCGGCAAGGCCCAGCCCGGTTCCGCGCAGCCCGCCCAACGGGGGGAACGCCGGCGGAGCCTCCGTCCGCCAAGCCCACCGGGGTCCCAGGAAGGTCCACCCGTACCAGCGCAGGTACAGGGTCACCCCCAGGGCCGTGGCCAGGGCCAGCCCGGCACCGGCCGCCATCAGCAGGAGGTGGCGCACGGGGTCGGCGTGCAGGGGCATGAGGATGCCCTCAAACACCATCCACTCCCCGACGAAGCCGCCAGTGGGCGGCACCGCCGCCAGGGCCAGCACCCCTAACAGGGCCAGCGCGCCCCGCCCGGGGGCCACCCGGGTCACCCCGCCCAGACGGTCCAACCGGCGGCCGAGGCGGCCGGCCACTTCGTCACCCAGGACGAAGAGCACGAACTTGGCCCCGGCGTGCGTCAGCAGCAGCACCCAGGCCCCGTCGGCGGCCAGCGCCGCCGCCACGGGGTTCCCCGCCTGCGCCGTCAACAGGCCGGTCCCCAGCCCCGCGAACGCCACCCCGAGCACCTCCAGAGTGGAGTAGGCCAGGACCCGCTTCACATCCCGCTCCAACATGCCGTAGAGGGCTGCAGAGAGGGCCCCGGCCACGCCGAGCACTACCAGGGTCCACCCCCAGGCCTGCCCCCAGGCCCCGCCCAGGGGACCTAGGAGCCGCCAAGTGCTCACTAGGCCCACCAGCGCCAGGGGGCTCAACAGCCCGGAAAACAGCCCGGCCACGACCCCGGGTGCCTCCGGCTCCGCCATTGGCATCCACACCATGACCGGAAACAGCCCCGCCTTGACCCCGAAGGCAAGGAGCACAGCCAGGGCCAGGGTGAGGCGGAGCCCCGGACTGAGCCCCGCCCCCACCCGGGCCAGGGTCGTGAACCCGGCCTCCAGATGGCCGTGCGCCGGGGCCGGCATCAGCAGCAGCAGGGCCCCCAAGAGGAGGACCCCGCCAAACTCGGACAAGGCCAGCAGCACCCAGCCCACGCGCAGGACCTTGGCCTGGGTGCGGCTGGTGACCAGTCCCAGGTAAGCCAGGGTGGACACCAGTTCCCAGCTGGCCAGCAGGGACCAGCCGTCGTCGCTCAGGAGGTAGGCCCCCACCGCCGCCTCCAGGGGAATCAGCGCCCAGGCCACGGCCACGCCCCCCTCGGTCTGCAGCAGCCAGAGGCCGGCGGCCAGGAAGAGGCCCCCCCCGACCGCACCCCAGACCCCCGCCCCGACCAGTCCCGGCCCCCAGTGCAGGGCCGGGAACGGTGCCGGCAGGGCCACGCGGCTGGGGAGGAGCTGCCCCGCCGCCAGCAGCACCCCCTCCCCGGCCAGGCCGGCGCCCCCCAGCGCCACCGCGGTGGGGAGAAGCCGGCGGCCGCCGGCCGCGCCCACGCCCAGGCTCAGGGCCAGAAACAGGCCCCAAAGCCCCATCACCATTCCTGCGGTCATCACTCGCCATCCCCCCCCGACCCGTCCGGTTCCCCCAGGCGGCCGGCAACCGCCAGCAGGGCCGCCAGCAGGGCGTCCGGCGAAGGCGGGCAGCCGGCTACCCGCACCGCCACCGGCGCCAGTGTTTCCAGTCTCTCCCACCCCGCCTCGCCCAGTTCCCCGCGCCCGAGGGCGCAGTCGCCCGCCGCCACCACCGCCTTCGGCCCCGGCATCTCCCCGTACACCCGGGCAATGACGGGGGCCAACGCCGGGGTGATCACCCCGGTCACTACCAGCACGTCGGCATGACGCGGGGAGGGCGTGAACACGAACCCGAAGCGGCTGAAGTCGTATACCGGGCTGGGCAGCAGGCTGAGCTCCGACTCGCAGCCGTTGCACGACCCGCCGTCGACGTGGCGCACGGCCAGCGACCGCCGAAGCGGGCCCGGGAGGGTGAAACGGGCCTCCACCGCCCTCTGGGCCTCCGCCCAGAGGGCGGTGGGCGGAACCGCGCGCGCCCGGGCCGCCAGGTTGCGGATCCAGCCCCAGTAGTACATCCCGGCACCGTCCTTTCCGGTCTCTTCACGTGTGTCCCGGCCGCCGGCGCTTCCCCGGACCGGGACGGAGCGGGTAGCAGACAGGATTGCGTTACCGGTCCCATCCCGCCACCGAGAGGTGGAAGCTGGCATCGATGATGGGGAAGTCCTGCAGGATGTTGCCGTTGGCCATCGCCGCCGGCACCACCCCCCAGTTGCGCTGCGAAGGCGTCGCCACCGTCCAGCCAGCGACCCGGCCGTCCTCCACCGTCACGGCGTAGGCGACGGCCCCCCGCGGGCCCTCCACCACCGCAAACCCGGTGCCGCTGCCAGCGGGGTCCGGTGCCGGCAGGTGCCAGCGCCCTTCCCCGCACCTCACCCCGTCGGCCAGGGCCCGGCGCACCAGTGCCAGCGACACCCACAGCTCCTGCACTCGCACCCGGTAGCGGGCCCAGGCGTCCCCGTCCCGTTCCAACACCGCCGCCCAGCCGGGGGTCCGCCGGCCGTAGGCCGCGGGCCCGCCGCCGGCGCGGGCGTCGTAGGCATGCCCGGAGGCGCGACCCACCGGCCCCAGGGGCCGGACGGCCGCCGCCACCGTCTCCGGGATGCGCCCCGCGCCGTGCAACCGGTCCAAGAACGAGGCGGTGGCGTCTAGCCGGGCCACGGCGGTGCGGGCCCGCTCTTCCACCTCCGCCAGCACCGTCTGTCCCTGGGCCAGGGCATCGGCGGCCGGCGCTCGGGCCATGCCTCCGGGGGCGATGAGGCCCCGGAGGTAGCGGTGGCCCGCCCAGCAGCCGGCCCAGTCCAGCACCCGCGCTTTCAGCCGCAGGAGGTCCATCTGCGCCACCGGCAGCCCGGTGGCCGCCGCCAGCTGGGCCAGGTCTCCCAGGTGGCTGGCAATGCGCTCCACCTCCGCCGCCACCGGTCTCAGGTGCCGCGCCGCTTCCGCCACGGGCCAGTCCAGGGCAGCCTCGAGGGCGGCGCTGGCGGCCCAGGTGTGGGCGACCGTGGAGGTGCCGGTGGTCAGGCCCGCCAAGCGGGCCGCCCAGGCCGGATCCCGGCCCCGCACCCGTTCCGCCAGGTGGCGGTGCTTGAATCCCGCCACCACATCCAGGCCCAGGATCTCGTCCCCCAGGACCGCCAGGCGGTAGAGCAGGCTTTCCGAGACATCGCCGTGCACGGGGCCCAGGGGGTAGACGAACACCCCGGTGCCGGTGATTGGCTTGTCCGGGGCGCCTCCCTCCCAGGCCACGTCGTGGTCGCGCGCCAAGTCGGCCTCCAGGGCGCGGGCTTCCCCAAAGCCGCGGGCGGAGAGACGGGGCACCGCCTCCCCCTTCCACGGGCGCGCCCAAGCGCGCAGAGTTCCGCCCCGGTCAACCCAGGCCGCCATGCCGCCGGGCACCGGTGCCAGCAGGAGCAGCTCGCCCCCGGCTTCGCGCTCCCGCCACAACGTCGCCGCCCACATATCGGGGTCCAACCACGTCCACGCCAACGTCGCCACCCTCCCGGTCTTGCAGTCCCTTAAGGCACCCACGCCGTGCGGGTCGCCAGGACCGTGTGCTGCAGCGCGGCGGCGAAACCGACCCCGCCCCCCGTCACTGCCGCCGCCAGCACCAGCATGGGGACCACCAGTGCCCAGCGCTCCCCTTCCCATACCGCCGTCCGGCCCCCAAATAGCCACACGGGAACCCGGCGGCCGATGGCGATGAAGGCGCCCATCAACAAGGCCAGGGCGATGCCCGCCGCCCAGGGGGAACGGGAGAAGCCGCCGGCCAGGATGAGCCACTCGCTCCAGAAGGGGGCGAAGGGGGGCAACCCCACGATGGCGGCGGCCCCCAGGCCCAGGAGCCCCCCCGTCCAGGGCAGCTGGCGGAGTACCCCGCGGGCACGGCCGAGGGTGGAGCCCCCGTAGGCCAGCCGCACCTGCCCGGCGTCGTAGAAGAGCAGGGTCTTGGTGACGGCGTGCGTCCAGATGTGGAGGAGCGCCCCGACCAGAGCCACTCCCCCGAATCCGAAGCCGAGGGCGATGAGGCCCATGTGCTCAATGGAGGAATAGGCCCACAGGCGCTTCAGGTCGGTCTGAAACCCCATTGCCCCCGCTGCCACGGCCAGGGACAGGAGTCCCATCCCCACCAGCAGGCCGTGCGCCAGGCCCGCCGCCGGAGCGGGAGCCAGGCGGAGGAGCCGGAGCAGCACCAGCGCCGCCCCGGCCAGCTCCACGCCCGAGAGCAGGGCCGACACCGGCGCCGGCGCCTCGCTGTGCGCGTCGGGGAGCCAGGTGTGGAAGGGAGCCAGGCCCGCCTTCGTACCGAAGCCCACCACCGCCAGGACGAGGCCCAGGGCCGTTTCCCCGCCTCGGACCGGGGCCACGGGCCGCGGATGCAGGGACCAGGCTCCCAAGGGCAGCCCCAGGCCATGAAGGGTCAGGATCAGGCCCGCCAGGGCCACCAGGCCGCCGCTGCCCGCCACCAGTAGGTACTTCCATGCCGCCTCCACGCTGCGCCGGTAACCGTGTACGGCCACCAGGAGCACCGAGGCCACCGTCGAGCCCTCGACATCGGCCCACAGGGCCAAGTAGTTCGGCACCAGTGCCATTCCCAGCACCGTGGCCCAGAACAGGGAGAAGAGGGCGAAGTACCCCCGCACCCGGCTGGGGGACCAGCCTTCGCGCTCCGCCTCGCGCCGGATGTAGGGGAGGGACACAGCCAAGGCCAGCCCGCCCAGGGCCTCCGCCGGCCAGAAGTACCAGGTCGCCAGCGGCCCTGGCGGGTGGAACCCGCCCAGGGCGCTCACCAGCAGCACGGCCCACCCCGCCAGCACCTCCACCCATACCCACACGGACCAGCGCGCCGGCCAGCCGCGCCACTGGAAGGCGCCGGCGACCGCCGGGATGAGCGCGGGCCACACCTCCGCCAGGACCCTCATCCTTTCAACTCCTTCAGCTGGGTCGTGTCCACCACGCCGAAGCGGATGCGGTTGGTCCGCTCCAGCGCGGCCAGGATGGCCGCCATCCCCACCAGGTCGGCCAGTGCCAGGCCGTCGGCGACCGGAGGCAGGCCTTGCAGGGCGAGGAAGGCCAGAGCTCCGAGCACCGTGTCCAGGGCCAGGAGCTGCACCGCCTGAACCCAGGGATCCCGTCGCATCGCCAGCCCCCACAGAAGGATCAACCCCGCCGCGAGGACCGCCCCCGTCAGCCCCGAGGCCGGGACGCCCAGCCGGTAGCCGCTGGCGAGCCCTAACCCTGTGAACCCGAGCGCCCCCCACACCAGCCCGCTGGCGCCCCAGATGCCCCGGGCCCCGTACTGCTCCTCCGCCAGGGGCGCCCCGTGACTTAAGAGCCAGGGCACGACCCCCACCTTGAGCACCGCTTCCAGCGCCACCACCCCGGCGCCGACGAGGTTCCGTTCCCACCAAGCCAGCTCGGCCAGGAGCACCACCTGGGCCGCCGCCATCGCCTGGTACACGCGCCGCCCGCCGTGCGGGGAGCGGACCAGGAGCAGGCCGACGGCACCCGCCCAAATCAACACCACCGCCAGGCGCGTGACCATGGTCGCCACCCCTTCCCTGCCTGCGCCGGGCCAGCCGGACCCGGCATCCGGACCACGCGGGACCCGCCGGCGCGGGGCCCCGCCGGCCCGTCGGCCGGCCCTCCGAGGGCCCACCTAGAGGCTGAAGATCGCCCCTACCGCCCCCAGCGCCGCGAGCATGATGCCCACCGCCACAAAGTCGACATTGCGGAGCAGACGCAGCTTGGCGAATCCCGCCTCCACTGTCACCAGAAAGAGACCCAGGAGCAGCATCTTGAAGCCCACCAGCACCATGGCCGCGAGTACAGCCCCCAGCTGCGCCCGGGTGGCGAGCCCCCACGGGGTGAGGAGGACGTTGACGAGGATGAGGCTCAGGACCACGAACTTCATCCAGCCGCCCCACTCGTAGAAGACCAGGTCGGGGCCACTGGCCTCGAAGGTGCGCGCCGGGTCGATGAGGGACAGCTCCTGGGTGGAGGACGGGTTGTCCACGGGGATGCGGCCGGTCTCGGCAATGAGGAGCAGGAACCAGGCGACCACCAGCAGGACGTGGGTGGGGGAGAATCGCCAGGCCGGACCGGTTAGGGTGCGGTTGACCACAAAGGGGATGGTGGCGCCCGCGGCGCTGGCGGCGCCGAACACCACCAGCAGGGCCAACGGCTCCGTGAAGACCCCGATGAGGCGGATGCGGCTGACCCCGAGGGCCGGATAGACGCTCCCCGCATCCAGCGCCGCCAGGAGCAGGCTCAAGCCGCCGGCTCCCAGGATCATGCCCCCCGCCAGCATGTCGCCCATCCACGCCAGAGGCAGTGGAAAGGCCGTGAGCGCAGGGATGAGCAGGGTGACCACTAGTGGGGCAAGGAAGTAAGTTACCGGCGCGAATCCGGCAATCCAGGTGCTGGACTGCGTGCGCACCGTCTCCTTGTGCCACCACTTGCGAAGGTCCCGATAAGGCTGCCACACCGGGGGACCGGGCCGCCCGGCCAGCCGTGCCTTGTACCGCTCCAGCAGTCCCCGGAGAAGGGGGGCAAACCCCAGCACAAACAGTACCTGCGCGAGCTGGGTGAGCCAGTTGGCCAACACTACCACCTCCCAGGGCCGCCCAGCCGAGCGCGTATAAACGCACAGGCTCCCGGCCACACCCGTGACCAGGAGCCATCAGCCTCGCGGCGCTTTAGGGCAGCCGAGCACTGCCCTGGGCGGACCTCCATCGCCCTATTGCACTTGACTGGGCCCTAGTTTAGTGGATGGTGTCGTCTGACAATCCCCTAAGCGGTCCGGGACCGGGCAGGTGCCTGCGGCCCGGCGGCCGGAGCGCGTCCAGGGGACCCGCCGGAGCCAGGAGGGTGAGGAAGGAGGCCGCCCATGGCCGCAGACCCGCGCGGGCGCGTCCGCTGGCTAACCCCCGCCGTGGTGGGCTTTTCCGTGGCCTCCCTCTTCTCCGACCTGGGCCACGAGTGGGTCACCGCGCTCTTGCCGGGCTTTCTTGCCGGCCTGGACGCCCCGCCGGTGGCGCTGGGCGTAGTAGAGGGGATTTCCAACCTGGGCCAGGCCCTGGCGGGCTGGTGGGGCGGCCAGCTGGCGGACCGGAGCCTCCACCGCCAGGCCTGGATCCTCCTGGGCTACGTGGCCACCGCCCTGAAGGCCGGCCTGGCGTGGGTCTACCTGTGGCCCTGGGTGGTGGTGCTGCGCACCCTGGCCTGGATCGGCCGCGGCCTGCGCGGGCCCCTGCGCAACACCGTGCTGGCGGAGGAGGTCCCCGCGGAGCACCGGGGCAAGGCTTTCGGCTTCCGGGAGGCCTGGGACACCGCCGGCGCGGTGCTGGGCCCCCTGGTGGCCCTGGTGCTGCTCCCCCACCTGGCCCTGCGCCCGCAGCTGGCGCTCAGCGCGCTCCCGGGGGTGGCCGCGCTCCTGGCCGTCGCCGTCTGGATCCACCCCCGCCCGCCGTCGTCCGCACCCGCGGCCGACAGGGACCGGCTTGTCCCTCTGGGGCCGGCCTTCCGCCGCACCGCTCACGCCCTCATTCAGTTCCAGCTCGCCTGGGTCGCCCCGACCCTCTTCATCCTCCGCGTAGAGCGCAGCCAGCCCGGGGGCCACCCCGCCGTGGCCCTGGCGGTCGGCCTGTACGTGCTCCACAACGTGGCCTATGCGGTGACCGCCTTCCCGGTGGGGGCCTGGGTGGACCGCCATACCCCCGAGTCCGCCCTGATCCTGGGTGGGGGCCTCGCCACGCTGCTCCTGGCCGTCTTCGCACTGCCGGGGGTGCATCCGGCCCTCTGGGCCCTGGCCTTTGTGGCCGCCGGGATGGTCACCGCCCTCTGGGAGACGGCCCAGAAGCCTTGGATCCTGCGCACCCTGAACCCGGAAGCCCGGGGGGCGGGCTTCGGCTACCTGGCGGTCGGTCTGGGCCTGGCACAGCTGGCGGGCAACCTCCTCGTCACCGGACTGTGGAGCGCCTTCCACGCCCCGCCCGCCTTCCTGACCGCCGCTGTCCTGGCCGCCCTGGCCACCCTGCGCCTGGTGCAGCTGGCCCGCGGGGCCCGATGAGGGGCCAAAGGCGGACTTTTACCCTTTCACTACCGCGTTCCCCCGGCGCTAGGGCGCGCAAAAAAGGGGGTAGGAGGATGGGCTCGCAGACGCCCGCCTCGCTGCTGGTGGCAGCAGGGGCGGCCGGCTGCAGGAGCTCTGGAGCCGCTGGCACCAGGTGGGCCGGCGGGACGGGGCGGGCTGAGCTGGAGCAGTACCTGGTGCTGAAGGAACCGGGTGCCATGACGGTGAGCGAGAGCGCGGCTTGGCTTGGTACCACCTTCAGCGCCGCCGCCATCCTCACCCAGCGCATGGCCCGCGCGGGCCTCGTCTCCCGCTGAGTGCCCTCCTTCGGCTTCGCGCCCGCTGGTCTTTATATCGTTAATCCAGGGGCCAGCGGCTCGGGTCCCGGAGGACCGTCCGCCCCCTTCCTCCCTATGGAATACCGATGTGCATGCGCTGCCCGACCGGAGGAACCACAACGCCGATTGCCCGCAGACCGGTGCGTCCGGGAAAAAACGGCAGCCGGCCTCGCTTGCCTGTCGCTCGGGCCATATGGTACAATGACCCGTGCTGCGGAGGGATACTCAAGCTGGCCGAAGAGGACGGTTTGCTAAACCGTTAGCAGGTCAACAGACCTGGCGTGGGTTCGAATCCCACTCCCTCCGCCATGTTTGCGCACATGCGCCCGTAGCTCAGTGGATAGAGCGCCTGACTACGAATCAGGAGGCCGTAGGTTCAAATCCTGCCGGGCGCACCACCTGAACCCCGCACCCCGCAAGGGCTGCGGGGTTCGCCATTTCCAGACAGCTGCCAGCGGCCGCCGGGCTTGCGACCGGAGGCAAAACCGAGGTGGACACCGTTTTTGGCCATGAGGCAGGGTGCGCCCCGCTGCTTTTGGATGCGAATGCAACACGGGGATTGACCCCATCCGGACCCAGGAAGGGCGGGGGCGCCGAGCCGGTTCGTCGCTTTGCAGGGCACCGCCGGCCTGCCTGCACCGTAGCCCCGACCCGAACGGGATGGACGACAGCGGACGACTAAGAGGGCTTCGCCTGGCCCCAAGGCGGCGCCATTAGCGGGGTGGCGGTCGTCTGCCCGGCGAGAGATCTCAACAAGGACTACACGCCCGGCGGCCAAGAGGACGGAAAGCGGGAGACCCTCCGGAGGGCCGTGACAGCGTGACCCCGTGGCGCGGCTCATCCGACACACAGCCGCGGCTCCTTTGGTGTAGGGGTTATACGCACCAGGGCGCAAGGATGTGGTCGGCTACCAAGCTGCCTAACCGGAGGATCTCGTGAGCAATGCGATGAAGGTTGGCCGCCTCCCACGCTGGAGACACCACCGCTTCCAGCGTCGCAACAAGTTTTCCGGACCCCTCAACCCGCGACCGTCCAGCCACGATTCAACACACTTCCGGCAGGGAACCGTTCGGGCGCGGCGCGTTGTCATTGGCATTGTCCCGGCGGGCGGTCCGCCGGGTGGAACCTGCGACGTCGCTCAGGTCATCGGATGGAACCGTGGCGGGACGGCCAGCGGTCAGTCATTCGGGCAGGCAGGGCGATGGATCGCGAGGACTAGGTCAGAGCGGCCTGCCACCCCGTAGCCGGCCTTGGAAGAAAGCTCTTACCACCTGTCCAGGCATCCTGCGGAAAATTCCGGGCCCAAAGCCCCCTATGGCCCGAAGTTTTTGGACCGGTTCCGGAACCATAAGGCAAGCGCGTTCCCCAGCCGGGTCAAGAGAGGCGGTTGCGGGACCGCCGGCCAGACGGTGTGGGCATCCCCGTTAAGCAACAGGCTGAGACCCCACCACTGCACCCCGCCCTGTCGGTCCCACTTCTCCGCGGGCCCCGTGAAGGGCGCAAAGCCGGGCACGGCGAAATGATTCCCTTCGTGATCGCCGGACTGTTGTGGCCCAGGGCCACCTCATACACCGCGCGAAGGCTGTTCTGATGGGAGGACACCTTCACCCGAATGACCCCAGTGATCACCTTGGGGATCCGTCGCCAGCCTGTCAGCCCCTCGGAGCCGGGTCACGGGTAGAAGCTCGACCGAGCTCCAACCCTTCGCCCGGAGCCTGTCAGCCACCTACTGCTGTATTGAGGGATAAAGACCCATGGGTCCCCTCTCTCCCGGATGGCAGGAGTCGAGCTGTGCCCGGCAGCGCGTTCTTACTCAAACGCCCGACCGCGTGAACACGAACCGCCCCGGAAGAGGACACGCACTCAGCCGCTGTGCCCACCCTGGAGTTCAGGCTTTGCGCAGTGCAGCTCCTGCCCGGTAGCACTGCGCGGGCCGCCCCCCCTTGCCTTCCCGGCGCACCCCGGCGGGTTCCAGGATGCCGGCATCACAGGCCTGGCGGATGCTGCGGCTGAGGATCAGGGGGGAGGCGGCGCGGCCGAGGACCTGCTCCCCGATTTCGCGGCGGGTCATAATCGCCTCCGGATGATCACGGAAATAACGGGACAACGGCTCCAGCCATTGCTCCCCCACGGGACGGGCCGGCGGCCGCTCCTCCCGGGCCGGTGGAGGGACTGCCAGCCGATATTGGCGCGACCCGGTGGAGAGGCGGTGGGTCCGGACGACGCCCAGGGTCTCCAGAATGTCCAGCCCTTCCTTCAGGGCCCGGTCGGACACTCCGGCCGGCACCTGCCGGCGGATCTCATGCCAAGCGCGCCAGTGGACCGGATCCAGGGTGTCCCGGATAAGCGGCAGGGCCTGGGCCGGCAGCGGTAATTCCCGGCGGAGCGCCTCCGCCCGTTCCCGCAAGGCCCGGATACGGGGCTCCAACCAATCCAGCACCAGTTCCTCCACTTCGGTCCGGACCTGCTGATCCAGAGCCCTGATCGAATCCTTCCCGGCCATCTTTCCGGCACCCTCTTCTGCAGTTTGGTGTACCGGAATTTTCGCCACGCGATGCGAACTTCCTGCCGCCGGGATCCGCGATGCAAAACAAAACACAGCCGAACTCGCTCGGCAACGCTCGAAGTGGGCTCCGGGAAGGCCCGGAAAAACTTGTGAGGCACCTCGGGCTGGGCGCCGGTACCGGCTCCCAACCGGCGGTCCGGTGCCGTTCTACTCGAACCGTAGGGCCTCCATCGGATGCAGGCGGGCGGCCCGACGGGCCGGATACACCCCGAACCCGATGCCCACCAACAGGGCGAAGCCGAGCGAGATCCCGACCGCAGGCAAGGAGACCAGCCCGCGCAGATGCAGCGCCCAGCCCCCGGCTAACGCCGCGCCCACCCCCAGCAGGACCCCGATGACCCCACCCACCACACTCAGGGTCGCTGCCTCGACCAGGAACTGTTGGAGGATCGCGCCGCGGGTGGCGCCCACCGCCTTGCGGATCCCGATTTCGCGGGTGCGTTCGGTAACCGACACCAGCATGATGTTGGTAATCCCGATTCCTCCCACCACTAAGGAAATCCCGGCCACCCCGGCCAGCATGAGGGTGAGGATGCCGGTGATGCTGGTCAAGGCATTAAGGACGGTGGCCTGGTTGAACACGTTGAAGTCGTCCGGCTGCCCTGGCGCCAGATGGTGACTCGCCCGCAGGGTGGCTGTGATCTCCGCCTGGGCCAGATCCATCACGGTCGCCGAACGGGCTGCCACCTGGATGGAACCGACATAAGGCGAGCCGGACAGCACGTTCATGTAGGTAGTGATGGGGACAATTACCCGGTCGTCCTCGTTCAGGAGGCCATTGGTGCCCTGACTGACGGTGACCCCGATGACGGTGAACGGTACCCCGTTGATGTCAATGGTCTGGCCCACCGGGTTCACGCCGGGGGGAAACAGTTCCGCGGCAGTGGTAGGACCCAGCACCGCCACATTGGCATCCGCGGTCACCTCCTGGGCGGTGAAGAAGCGCCCCTCGGCCATAGGGGTGGGATGAATCAGCGGGTAGTTGGCGGTGGTGGCTTGCACGGTGGTGGTCCAGTTATCCGGTCCCCATAACACCAGCGCCGGCCGACTGCTCATGGGCGCCACCTGCGCCACCGCCGGGTCCTGTTGCCGGATGGCCTGGACGTCTGCCAGGGTCAGGGTCTGCGCCGCGCCCTGGCCCAACCGCACCCCGCCCACGGTAGCCGAGCCCGGGAGGACGGTCAGGGTATTGGCGCCCAGTTGATCAATCCGGCTGGTGATGAGGTCGGTGGCCCCCCGCCCTACCGCCGTGAGCAGGATGACCGCCGCCACCCCGATGACAATGCCCAGCATGGTGAGGGCGGCCCGCAGGCGGTTGCGGCCCAGGCTGCGGAGGGCCATGCGCACGGTTTCACCGAAGGGCATCCGGGCCCTCCCCCTTCCCCCCGGCGGGCAGGACGCGGTCCTCTTCAATCAAGCCGTCCCGCAGCCGCACCAGCCGCCGGGCATGGGCCGCCACCTCCGGTTCATGGGTGACCATGACGACGGTATGGCCAGCCGCATTCAGCTCCGCGAACAGGCGCAGGATTTCTTCAGTGGTGCGGGTGTCGAGCGCGCCGGTCGGCTCGTCGGCCAGGATGAGCGGCGGACGGTTCACTACTGCCCGGGCAATCGCCACCCGTTGTTGCTGGCCCCCGGACAGTTCGTGCGGCCGGTGGCGGGCTACATGGGCCAATCCCATGGCCTCCAGCGCCTCCAGGGCGCGCCGGCGCCGTTCCCCGGGTGGTACCCCCGCATACAGCAACGGCAGCTCCACGTTCTCCACCGCCGGCACGTTGGGCAGCAGAAAGAAGTTCTGAAACACAAATCCGATGTAGCGGTTGCGGACATGGGCCAGGGCGTCATCCGGCAGCCCGGCGGTTTCCACCCCGGCCAGGGTGTAGCGGCCTGCAGTCGGCCGGTCAAGGCAGCCGATCAGGCTCATCAGGGTCGACTTGCCGGATCCGGACGGCCCCATGATGGCCACGTACTCCCCGGCTTGCACCGAGAGAGCGATGCCGCGGAGGGCGACATACACCTCCCCGCCCATCGGAAACACCTTCTGGATGCCATCCAGGACAATCAGCGGCGGCTCAGCCATGCCGGGGTTCCCTCCTACCCGCCCTTAAGGGCGCGCTGCGCACCCCGGAAGAGACCGCCCGGCCCGCCCGGTAGGGGTCCGCTGTTCGGCAGGGCTGCGGTCTGACCCGGCAGGATCAGCAGGATGCGGGTCCCCGGTCGCAAGCCGGAAACCTCGACGCTGCTGGTCCCGAATAAAGTTACCTGGACCGGCTGGAAATAGACCCCCGGCGGCAGATGGCGCGGCCGCGACCCGGCCCGGCGCCGGGCCCGGCCGGGTGCGCCCTCGACATAGACCCCGGTACGGCTGCCCAGGGTATGGAGCGCCACCGGCGGCACCACCGGCACACCCCGGGCCCGGGCGGTAATCAGGGTTACGTTGGCGGTCATGGCGGGGGTCAGACGGCCGGCGGGGTCATGCACGACGCCCAGCACGGTATATTCGGGGACGTTGTTCACCAGCTGGGGCACCGGGTACACCTGGGTTACCGTTCCTGAAAAGGTGGTGGAAGGGTAGGCCGGGACGGTGAGCTGCAAGGTTTCCCCGGGATGGACCTGGCCGATGTCGGCCTCCGGCACCGTGACGTTCACCTGGAGGTCGGTTTTGACGGTGTCATCGATCACCACCACCGGGGTGGCGGGGGTCGTCTGGGCCCCGACGGTCCCGTTCACGGCTACCACCACCCCGGAGATGGGAGCCTTCAGGATGGTATTGGCCTCCGCCGCCTGCGCCGCCATCAGGGAGGCCTGGGCCGCCTGGACCTGGGCGGCGGCCTGGGCCACGGTAGCGGGATCGGGCGGCGCCTCCGTCTCCGCCAGCTGCGCCTGCGCGGTGGTCACCCCGTTCTGAGCCTGGGCAACCGCGTTTTTCGCCTGGTCCAGCTGGGCCTTGGCGGCAGTGCGGTCGTTGTACAGCGCCTGGGCCAGGGACAGGCTGTTTTGGGCCGCCTGATAGGCAGCCTCGGCCTGGGCCTGGGCCGCCTGCGCCTGCTGCACGCCGATTTGCGCCGCCTGCACAGAGAGGGGATTCAACGCCTGCAGATTGGCCTGCTGGTTCTGGGCCTGGGCCAGGGCGGCCTCGGCCTGCTGGACCTGGGTGTTGTCGGCGTTTACTGCCTTCTGGGCCGCGCTAACGGCGGACTGGGCCTGATTCACCTGCTGCTGGGCGCCGCTTTCCAGGTTGTACTCCGAAACGGTCGCCTGATAGCCCGCACACCCGGTGCTGGTGCTATTGGGACTGCATCCTGAGGAGATAAGGTCATTTTCCGCCTGGACGTATTGAGCGGGCGTAATCAGCCCCCATAGCCCAACCTCGGCATTATACAGCGCCTGGGCATTATTCAGGTCCTGCTGGGCCGCGTTCAAGGTGTTCTGATCCAGGCTGAGCTGGTTCTGAGCCTCATTAAGGGCGGTTTCATCGGCCTCAATGGTATCGTTCAAGGTATTCAGGGCCGAGGTATTGACGCCGGCCTGAGCCTGCGCCAGCTTGTTTTCGGCCGCTTGCACGTTGGCTTGGGCCACCTGCAGGGCTGCAGCTGCCTGGTTCACCTGATTCCGGGCCTGATCCACGCTCTGCTGGGCACTGAGGCGGTCGTTGTAGATGGCTTCCTCGTCCTGGTACTGGGTTTCGGCCCCAGCCAGCACCACCTGCGCATGCTGAACGGCGGCCCGGGCTACCGCTACCGCCTGCGGGCTCGGTCCCTCCTGTGCCTTTTCCAGGTTGGCCTGGGCCTCCGCCACCTGCGCCTGGGCCTGGGCCACCTGCGGTGCGATGGTGGTGTCATTGAGGCGGGCCAGCACCTGGCCAACAGTTACCGTCTGCCCCACCGCCACGTTCAGGGCGCTCAACTGCCCGGCAGCGGGAAAACTCAAGGACACCTGTTGCGCCGGTTGGAGGGTGCCGGTGGTCGCGACCGTGCGCACGACATCCCCCAGGCGAACGGTGTACACGTCCGAAGGTGGAATGTGTGGACCACGGTGAGTGAGCTGCCACAAGCCGGCCCCTATCCCGGCTAGCAGTACTGTACCAGCCGCCCACCACCAGCGCCGAGTTCGGGGGGGCGCCGGGGGAAGGCCGGTGCCAAGGGGCAGAGGATTCATGCGGGCGACTCCTTCCGGCCGGACTACCCCGCGGGCGCGCCGCCACCTGCTGGTCCGGCCGGTGCTCGATCCTATCGTTTGCATATTACAAGATTGTTACCAAACGGCCGCTAAGGGCGCCTAGTTTTCCCACAGCCGGGCTAGCCCATATCCAGCTCCGAAGGTCACCGCCATCGCCGCCAGGACCGGCCAGTTCAGGCCGGTCAGCAGGACGTTGATCAAGAGCAGTCCCAGCGCCCATTGCGCCGCCCCTTCCGGGGAGATGCGGCGCAGCAGGGCCACGTAACCCCCGGCCAGCCCGAACGGGGCCAAGCCCCCGGCAAACCCGCCCGCGATGGAGGTCACCAGCGCCCCCGCCAGACCGGGGAGGATGAAAAGCAGCAGGTACTGCCAGGCGGGCAGGACCGCCTCCAGCTGGGAGCCGATCAACCAGACGAATGCGCCCGCGAACACCAGTCCCAAAAGCCCGCCCGGGAGCCACCAGGCCAGCAGCAGCCGCACCACCGGTCCCCCGGCCGCGGCCAGGAAAACCGGTATCCCGGGCGCCACCGTTTCCAGCAGCCATCCCGCCGCCAGCAGGCCGATCAGACCCCAGGTGATCCTGGTCCCCCCGCCCAAGCCCCGCTGCCGCCGCTCGCGCCGCAGCATTTCCCGCCGGCGCTGTTTCCAGAATGCCCGCGCCTCCCGGTCCATCGCTCCGCTCCCCTTCTCACCGGCGCTGTCTCCGGTTCAGCATACTACACCCTGCGGACATTCCCGAGCGGCGACGAAGCGCTGAGCCGGCCCTCCGGGCCCCGGCTGGGGATTTTTGCTAGGAAACGGCCAGGCATAGCAGGAAGGCCGCTCACATAGCGAGAATGTGACACCAGGTATCCGGATCCGTCACCGCACCCGGCCGGGCCGGGCGACGGTGTGGCCCCATTCATTGCCGGGGAGGTGTCCGGGATGTTCGACCAGGCCTTTGCCCTCACCCGTGCCGCCCTGCGGCAGGGCGCAGTCTGGAGCGTAGCCGTATGGTCGCTGGTGTTCTTCCTTCTGTTTCTGCTGGTGATGACCCTGACCATGGGCGCCGCTGCAGCGGTGCCGTTGCTGCATCCCTTCAGCCTTCATCCCCGTCCCTTCTTCCCTATGTACCCCCCTAACCCCTTGCGGGTGGTATCCGCCATGTTCCTGATCCTGCTGCTGGCGGTGGCAGCCGGCCCCTTCTGGATGGCCGGCGCCTACGGCACCCTGGCCGACGCGGTGCTCGGCACCCCTCTCGACTGGTCCAGCTTCTGGAGTAACGCCCGCCGGCAGTACGGGCGGGCCTGGGGTGCCATCCTGTATTCTGTCCTGTTTACGGTCGCAGTTTTGATCGTCGCCCTGGTGCTGGGCGTGGTCCTGCATGTGGTCGGGGCCATCCTCACCGGGTTGCTGGTTCTGGCAGCCCTGGCGCTGCCGGTGCGGATGGTGGGCGGCCTGTTTCTGCGCGGCCTGGCCTGGGGGGAGGCCCTGCGTGAAACCTGGCTCCCGGCCGGTTACGGTGCGCTCTGGGCGGGGCTGGTCGCCTATGGGGTCCTGGCCTTCCTGGCCATGTTGGTCCTGTCCGGGATAGCCGCTTTCCTCCCCATCCTGGGTCCGGTGCTTGTCCTGGTGGCAGATGCTGCCCTGCAGGTGATCGGCGGGGTATGGAGCCTGGCCCTTTACCAGGCCACCAGCCGCACCCCCGTATCCTGAGCAGGATTCCTCTACCCCGGATGGGATCGCTTCCGGCTGCAGCTGTACTCCCTGGACTTTATCGGCCAGGAGTTTATAGTAATTACGGATGGCCGGATGCATCCATCCGAGAGGGGAGGGAACCCGGCATGTTTGCCTTTTGCCGCAACGGTCACTTAACCCTGGCCTCCGAGACCTTATGTCCGGAGTGCGGGAGTACCGTCTGCGCCTATTGTCCCGAATGCCACGAACGCCTGCTGCCCGTTGTCCGCTGCCGCTACGGGACGCCGCAGTTCGTGCCGCCGGAGGTCTGCCCCGGCTGCGGCTGCCGCACGTTCTGGGCCACGGCGGCCCACTGACCTTGCGTGGGCGCTTAGATGCCGGCCCCCTGTTCCCACAGGGGCCAGACCGGCACCGTCGAGGCATGGGTCGGCTCTAGCGGGGCGGCCTGCGCAAAGCGGGCCAGGGTGACGCCGCCCAGTTCCCACTCCCAGCACGATTCCAACGCCTGCCAGAACTCGGGGTGCAGACAGTCCCGGCAGTCAGGCTCCCGGCAGCCACATACCGGCCCCGGCCCTTCAAAGGCCGCCACGATCTCCCCCACCGTAATCGCCTCGGCGGGACGCGCCAGCACAAAGCCCCCCCGGGTCCCCCGCACGCTCCGCACCAGGGCCGCCCGCCGCAAGGGCAGGCTTAGCTGCTCCAGGTAGGGTGGGGAAACCCCCAATTCCCGGGCCAGCCCCGCGGCCGATAAGGGCCGGCCGGCCGGCTCCTGAGCCAGGCGCACCATCATCCGGAGGCCTGTCTTCACCGCCGTTGTCAGCTGCCACACGCCTAATCCTCCTCCCAGACGGCCAGCGGCTGCGCCAACACCGCGCGCCGGAACGCCCATAAGCCGCCCGTCACCAGGGCCGGGACCAGCAGGACCACCGGCCCGGCCAGCGGGACCGCATCCAGTGCCCGCGCCGCCGGCAGGGCCCCCCAGGCTGCCGCTGCGGTCAGCAGGCCGGTGACCGCCCCCTCCAGGCGGCGGCCGTCCGTCCACAGCCGGCCCAGGTTGAGCACCCCCAGCCCGGTGGCGGCCGCCGGCCACATCGGACTGAGGGCGGTGGCCCCGGCACTGAAGCCCTGCACCAGGTTCAGCCCCAAACCCATCCCGACTGCGGCGGTCATCGCCGCCAGCACCCACCGCCGGGGCAGGTCGGGCCAAAGCAGGAAGGCCACAGTAGGGGTGACCACTGCCGCGTTGCGCAGGGTAAGCCCGAACACCCGCCACCAGGCCAGGTCGCCGGGCCGTAGCAGCCCGAATCCCACCAGCAGCACTCCCTCCGCCACCAACGCCCAGCGTGTCCATCGCACCGCCTCTGCCGGGCGCACCACATCCCGGCCCAGGCTGACCGCCCCTGAGAAGAGAAGGGGCGCGCACCAGGTGAGCGCCAGTGCCCAGACCCCAGCTGCCACCAGCACCTGCACCCACCAGGGGCTGCCGGTCAGCATGACCCGGGCGAAGGCCCCCAGTCCGCCCCCCGGCCCCGGCAGCCAGTGCTGCCGGACCAAAATGCCCAGCCAGGCGCTGGCGACCACAATGCCCAACAACAACAGGGAGGAGGCGACCACCGCGCAGCGGGCCTCGGCCGGGCGACGGGCGGCGGCCAGCGCCTGCAGTTCGGCCTGGGCGGCCAGACCGTTTAACAGGTTCATGGTCAGCCACACCAGGACGGTCGCCGCCGGCACGCCCTGCCAGCCGCGGACGGCTGCCGGCAGGGGATGGACCGGCAGGGGGGAATGCACCGCCTGCCACAGGGCGGCCGCCAGGCCCGCCAGCATGAGACCCAGGTTGACGGCTTGGGTAGCAGCCAGGGAGGTCAACCCTGCAAACTGGACATAGAGCAGCACCAGCGCCGTTACCCCCGCCAGGCCCAGCCCCAGGGGCCAACCGAGGGCTACATGCAGGAAGACGGCCGCAACCAGGGCATTGGAGAGGGCAAAGACGGGAAAGGTCAGGGCGATGACCCCGCCGGCCAGGCGGCGGGCCGCCGTCCCGAAGCCGCGGCCGATAAGGTCGCTGTTCGTCAGATAGCCGTACCGCCGGATCACCGGGAACCAGAAGGTGACTGCGACCGACATCAGGGCGACCGATCCCCCGAACCAGGCAGCCCCCCAGCCGCTGCGATAGGCGGTATCCAGTTCCACCGCCACCGCCGAGGAGGTCCAGAGCGCGGTCACCAGGCCGAATACCGCCCCGCCTCCCAGGGCATGCCGGCCGTCAAAGTAGCCTGCCGTTCCGGTGCGGCGCCGCGCCCGGGCGCCCAACCAGGTCATGAGGGCCCCGTACAGGGCCAATGTGATGCCGAGGATTCCCGCCATGCCGTTCCCGTCCCTTCCCCACCGCGGCCGGCGCCCGCTCTTTTTGTTATACATGATCATGTTACTCATATATCGGCCGCCACGCAACCCGGGGACTGGTGAGGCCCGGAGAAGCGGGATACACTGAAAGCCGGAGTGTCCTTCAGGATGGTCCGACAGCAAGGAGGGGGGACCCATGCCGGCCGACTATTTACCGCCTGTCTATCAGGCGTTGCGTACCCGGTATCCCGCGGTGCTCGAAGCCTGGGACCGGGTGGCGGCCGCTACCCATAGCGCCGGGCCGCTGACGCCCCGGGAAGCCCATCTGGTGCAGTTGGGCATCGCCATCGGCGCCCGCTCCCCGGGCGGCGTCCGGTCGCATGCCCGCCGCGCGCTGGCCGAAGGCATCGAGGCGGACGCCCTGCTGCAGGCGGCGCTGCTGGCCTTGACCACCAGCGGCATCACCGCTACCACCGCGGCCTTCGGGTGGATCCAGGAAGTGCTGAAGGAAGCGGAGGCAGGGACATAAAACTGGCGGAGGGGACAGGACTCGAACCTGCAAGCCCGAAGGCGGCGGTTTTCAAGACCGCTGCGTTACCGATTACGCTACCCCTCCGCGTGCCTATTCCGAGTGTAGCCGACGCGGCCGGGGAAGAAAAGGGCCCCCCGGCCGGTCAGGGCCGGCCGACCAGGGTCTGTCCGCCCAGATACGGGACCAGCACCTCCGGCACCCGCACCTGCCCGTCCTCCGTCTGCAGATTCTCCACCAGGGCCGCCAGCGTCCGCCCCACCGCCAGGGCACTGCCATTCAGGGTGTGCACGTATTCGGTGCGTTTGGACCCCTGGGGGCGGTAGCGGATGCCGGCCCGGCGGGCTTGGAAGTCGGTCATGTTGGAACAGGAGCTGATCTCCACATAGCGCCCGTAGGACGGCATCCACACCTCAAGGTCGTAGGTACGGGCCTGTCCGAACCCCATATCACCGCCGCACAGCAGCACCGTCCGGTAGGGCAGCCCCAGGGCCTCCAGGACCCCCTGGGCGGTGGTCACCATCTCCTCGAGGGCCGCCGGCGACGCCTCCGGCCGGACTAGCTGCACCAGTTCCACCTTGTCAAACTGGTGCTGCCGGATGAGGCCGCGGGTGTCGCGGCCGGCCGCGCCCGCCTCGGCGCGGAAACACGCCGTGTACCCGACCAGTTTGATGGGCAGCTCGGCCTCCTCCAGGATCTCCTCCCGGTGCAGGTTGGTCAGGGGAATTTCGGCGGTGGAGATCAGGTAATACTCGTGCGGGACGACGCGGTAGACATCCTCCTCAAACTTGGGAAACTGTCCGGTACCGATCATGGAATCCCGGTTGACCAGGTAGGGTACCGCCATTTCGCGGTACCCGGCCTCCCGGGCATGGTCCAGCATGAAGTTGATCAGGGCCCGGGACAGGCGGGCACCGTCCCCGGCCAGCACGCTGAAGCGCGATCCGGAAATCTTGTGCGCCCGCTCGAAATCCATGATGCCCAGGGCTTCCCCCAGGTCCCAGTGGGGGCGGGCGGCAAAGGCAAAGCTGGGGGGCTCCCCCCAGCGGCGGACCTCCACGTTGCTGCCGGCGTCCTCCCCCTCCGGAACGTCGGGATCGGGCACGTTGGGAATCTCCAGCAGCCGTGCCCGCAGCTCCGCCTCTAACGGCTCCAGCTCGGCCTCCAGGGCGTCAATCCGTTCGCCGTCCGCCCGCACCTGCCGGATGAGCTCCTCCGCATCCCGCTGTTCCCGCTTCAACCGGGCCACCGCTTCGCTACCGCGGTTGCGCCGCGCCTGCAGCTCCTCCAGCTCCCGCCGGATGGCCCGGGCGCGCCGATCCAGCTCCAGTACCGCCTCCAGATCCACGGCCACATGCTTCTTGGCCAGCAGGCGGGCCACGGTCTCCGGGTCCTGACGGATACGTCGCAGATCCAACACCGGGATTTCACCTCGCAGTGGCCATGGCGACGGCGATGGCCTCCGTTTAGAGGGCCGCTCCAGCGGCCGCAGGGCAAGGGAGGGCGCAGCTCACGGGCCGCCGGTGGCGGCCCCGGCCCGGGCCGCGAAGGCCCGCACCTTCTCCAGGAAATAACGATGAATGCGCAGGTCGTCGCTCATCTCAGGATGGAAGGCCGAGACCAACAGCCCCCCGGATTCCGCCATGACCGGCTCACCATCCAACGTGGCCAGCACCTGCACCCCCGGGCCCACGGCGGTAATGCGGGGCGCCCGGATGAAAACGGCCGGGAATAACTCCGGCCCCAGCACCGGAATCGGCAGGCGGACCTCAAACGATGCCACCTGCCGGCCATAGGCGTTCCGGTCGGCCGTGAGGTCCATCACTCCGATACGGGCCGGCGAAGGCCCTCCCACCACCCTACGGGCCAGCAGGATCAGCCCCGCGCAGGTCCCGTACACCGGGAACCCTTCCCGTTCCACCCGTTCCCGCACCGCCTGGGTGAGTCCCGCTTCCTCCATCAGCATGCCGATGGTGGTGCTCTCCCCGCCCGGGATGATCAGCCCGGCCAGCCCGTCCAGGTCGGCAGGCGTCCGGACTTCCTGGGGGCGGGCCCCCGCCCGTTCCAGGTGGTGCAGGTGTTCCCGGACGTCCCCCTGAATGGCCAGCACCCCGACGCGCACCGGTTCCTGGTAGGCGGTCATTTAATAGCCACGCTCCTGCATCCGGTCAGCCGCCCCCAGGGTGGCCATCTCCAGGCCGGGCATGGGCTCCCCGATTCCCTCGGAGACCTCAGCCACGATCTTGGGATCCTTGTAGTGGAGGGTGGCCCGCACGATGGCCCGTGCATAGGCTTCGGGATTTTTGGACTTGAAGATGCCGGAACCCACAAAGATCCCGTCCGCCCCCAGCTGCATCATGAGCGCGGCGTCCGCCGGGGTTGCGATCCCGCCGGCGCTGAAGTTGACCACCGGCAGCCGGCCCAACTCCTTCACCCGCCGCACCAGGTCCAGGGGCGCACCCAGTTCCTTAGCCAGGTCCGGCAGCTCATCAGCCGGGGTGGAGACCACCCGCCGGATTTGGGCATTGACGGTGCGCAAATGGCGTACCGCCTCCACCACATTGCCGGTGCCGGGTTCCCCTTTGGTGCGGATCATTGCGGCCCCTTCCGCAATGCGCCGCAACGCCTCGCCCAGGTCCCGGGCGCCGCAGACGAAGGGGACCTTGAAGGCCCATTTGTCGATGTGATACTGCTCATCAGCCGGAGTCAGGACTTCGCTCTCATCGATGTAGTCGACCTCAAGCGCCTCCAGCACCTGCGCTTCGGCAAAATGGCCGATCCGCACCTTGGCCATGACGGGGATGGAGACAGCCTGCATGATGCGCTTGACCACCGCCGGGTCGGCCATACGGGCCACCCCGCCGGCGGCACGGATATCGGCCGGCACCCGCTCCAGGGCCATGACCGCCACTGCGCCCGCCTTTTCCGCGATCTCGGCCTGCTCCGGGGTGGTGACGTCCATGATGACGCCGCCCTTCAGCATCTCCGCCAAGCCGGCCTTGACCCCATAGGTGCCTTCCTGCCGCTCAGTCATGCCCGTTCGATCCTCCCTGCGTGCTCCACCGGCCGGAACTCCGTCCGGATCTGGTTTTTTCATAGTACCGTATCGGGCCGGGCTTGATCCGGTCAGTTACAGCCCCTGGTCGTGGCCCTCCTCCGGCACCAGCACCGCCACCGCCGCCACCTCCTGGCCCTCCTCCAGGCGCATGAGGGTCACACCCTGGGTGCTCCGGCCCTGCTCGGACACCGACGCAACCGCCAGCCGGATGAGGGTACCATCCGAAGAGACCACCATGAACTCCTCCGGGCCCGACACGGCTGCAATGCCGGCGATGCCGCCGGTCTTGGCGGTGACCCGCAGACCCTGGACCCCCATGCCCCCGCGGGCTGTGCGCCGGAACTGGTCGACAGGGGTGCGTTTACCGAAGCCGCGCCGGCTGATGATGAGCAGCTGGGGATGGTCATGGATGGCGGCCAGGGATACCACCTCGTCCTCCCCCCGCAGACGGATGCCGGTCACCCCGCGGGCTGTGCGGCCCATAGGCCGCACCTCCTCTTCCGCAAACCGGATGACCTGCCCGTCGCGGGTGCCCAGGATGACCTCGCTGGACCCGTCGGTGCGGCTCACCCCGATTAACTCGTCCTGGGGGTCGAGGTCGATGGCGATGATGCCGCCACCGCGCCAACTGTCGTATTCGGTCAGGGGCGTCCGTTTCACCACTCCCCGCCGGGTGGCGAACAGCCAGTAGCCGCCCTCCCCGTCCGCGGCCAAGGTTTGCACGGCCGTGATGCGCTCCCCCCCTTCCAGGGCCAGGAGGTTAACGATGGCCGTCCCTTTGGCCTGCCGGCCCGCCTCCGGGATCTCATGGACCTTAAGCCGGTAGATGCGCCCCCGGTTGGTGAAGAAGCACAGATAGGTGTGGGTGGAGGCCACGAACAGCTGGGTGATGAAGTCGTCCTCCCGCAGCTGGCTGCCGGTGACCCCCCGCCCTCCCCGGCGCTGGGCCCGGTAGGTGCTGACCGCCGTGCGCTTGATGTAGCCGCGATGGGTAACGGTCACCACCATGTCCTCTTCAGGAATCAGGTCCTCGTCGGTGAGTTCCGCGGCCTTGGGCCCGATTTTGGTCCGCCGGGCGTCCCCGAACCGCTGTTTCAGGTCCAGCAGTTCCTGCTTGATGAGGTCGTAGACCAGCCGTTCATCGGCCAGGATGGCCTTGAGCCGGCTGATCTGGGTCAGGAGGTCCTGGTACTCGGCCTCGATTTTTTCGCGCTCCAGCGCCGTCAGCCGCTGCAGCCGCATCTCCAGGATAGCGGTGGCCTGCACCTCGGTGAGGCCGAAGCGTTCCATCAGGCCCGTACGGGCGGCCTCCACCGACGCCGCCGCCCGGATGAGGGCGATCACCTCATCCAGGAACTGCAAGGCAATCCGCAGGCCTTCCAGGATGTGCGCCCGGGCCTCGGCCTTGCGCAGCTCGAACCGGGTCCGGCGCACCACCACCTCCTTGCGATGGTCCAGGAAGGCCTCCAGCATTTCGCGCAGGGTAAGCACCAGCGGCCGGCCGCCTTTGAGGGCCAGCAGGATGATACCGAAGGTCTGCTCCATGGGGGTGTACTTGTAGATCTGGTTCAGGATGACCTTGGGTACCGCGTCCCGTTTGAGGTCAATAACCACCCGCACCCCGTGCCGGTCCGACTCGTCCCGAAGGTCGGCGATCCCCTCAATGCGCCGCTCCCGCACCAGTTCGGCGATCTTCTCCACCAGCCGGGCCTTGTTGACCTGATAGGGGATCTCCGTGATGACGATCTGCTGCCGCCCTTGTCGCGTCTCCTCCACCGTGGCCTGCCCACGGATGGTCAGGATGCCGCGGCCGGTGGTATACGCAGCGCGGATGCCGTCCCGGCCCAGGATCTGCCCGCCGGTCGGAAAATCGGGTCCCGGCAGGCGTTCCCACAGCTCCTCAAAGCCTGCGTCCGGATGCTCAATCAGGTAGACGAGGGCATCCACCACCTCGCCTAGATTATGGGGAGGGATGTTGGTGGCCATGCCCACCGCAATGCCGGCGGAACCGTTGATGAGCAGGTTGGGTACCTTGGCCGGCAGGACCAGAGGTTCCTGCAGCGACTCGTCAAAGTTGGGGACGAAATCTACCGTCTCCTTGTCCAGGTCGGCCAGCATCTCCATCGCCAGGCGCGAGAGGCGCACCTCGGTATAGCGCATGGCGGCAGGGGCATCACCGTCCAGGGAACCGAAGTTGCCGTGGCCGTCCACCAGCGGATAGCGGATGGAAAAATCCTGGGCCATGCGTACCATGGCATCGTAGACGGCAACGTCCCCATGCGGGTGGTAACGGCCCAGCACCTCCCCCACGATACGCGCCGATTTCTTGTACGGCTGCGTGGGGAGGTTGCCGATCTCGTGCATGGCATAAAGAATGCGCCGGTGCACCGGCTTCAGGCCGTCGCGCACGTCCGGCAACGCCCGGCCTACAATCACGCTCATGGCATAGTCGATATAGGAGCGGCGCATCTCCTCCTGGATATCGACCGGCAGCACCCGTCCCGCGTCCGCCACGCTAGCTCCCTCCAGCCCCTCCGGCCCGGCTTACCCGACCGTGTCCAGGTTGCGCACCAGGTGGGCATGCTCCTGAATGAAATCCCGGCGGGCCTCAACCCGATCCCCCATCAGCACGGAGAAGATCCAGTCGGCCGCCACCGCGTCCTCCAGATTCACCCGCAAAAGGGTGCGCGTCTCCGGATTCATCGTCGTTTCCCACAGCTGCTCGGGGTTCATCTCGCCTAAACCCTTATACCGTTGCACATCCACCCCGTCGCGGCCCCATTCCTCCAGCAGCCGCTCCAGGCTGGCATCGTCGTACAAGTACCGCTCGGGCTGCTTACCCTTCTTGACCCGGTACAGCGGGGGTTGGGCGATATAGACATACCCCGATTCCACGAGCGGCCGCATGAACCGGTAGAAGAAGGTCAGCAGCAGGGTGCGGATGTGGGCGCCATCCACATCGGCGTCGGTCATGATCACAATGCGATGGTAGCGGGCCTTCCGCAGGTCGAAATCCTCCCCGATCCCGGTACCGACGGCGGTGATCATGGCCCGGATCTCCTCATTGCCCAGGATCTTGTCCATACGGGCGCGTTCCACGTTAAGGATCTTGCCCCGCAAGGGCAGGATGGCCTGGAAGCGCCGGTCGCGGCCCTGCTTGGCCGATCCGCCGGCGGAGTCCCCTTCCACCAGGTAGAGCTCCGATTCCGCAGGATCCCGGCTGGAGCAGTCGGTCAGCTTGCCGGGCAGGCTGGTGGATTCCAGCACTGTCTTGCGCCGGGTCAACTCCCGCGCCTTGCGGGCGGCCTCACGGGCCCGGGCGGCGCCGACCGCCTTTTCCAGGACCTTGCGGGCCACAGCCGGGTTCTCCTCAAGGTAGGTGGCCAGCCCCTCGCTCACCACGGCGTCCACCAGACCCCGCACTTCGGAGTTGCCCAGCTTGGTTTTGGTCTGCCCCTCAAACTGGGGTTCGGGCAGCTTGACGGACAGGATAGCGGTCATGCCTTCCCGCACGTCCTCCCCGCTCAGGTTGGCGTCCGCGTCCTTCAGCACGCCCAAGCGGCGGGCAAAGTCGTTGGCTACGCGGGTGAGGGCCGACTTGAAACCCGCCTCGTGGGTGCCCCCCTCCACAGTGCGGATGGTGTTGGCAAAGGTGAACAACGTCTCCACATAGCTGTCGTTATACTGCAGGGCACAATCCACCTGCACCCCGTCCCGCTCGGCCGCAAAGGTGATGGGCTTGGGGTGAAGCACCTGCCGGCTTAAGTTCAGGTACTCCACAAACGAGGCCACGCCGCCGTTGAACTGGAAATGCGCCTCCCGGCCGGTCCGTTCCTCCTGCAGCACAATCTCAACCCCGGCGGTGAGGAAAGCCTGTTCGCGCAGGCGGTTGGCCAGGACCTCAAAATTGAAGGTGGTCTCGCTGAAAATTTCGGGGTCAGGCCGGAAGATGACCTCCCAGCCGGTGACCGGGCTGGGCCCCACCCGCTCCAACGCCGTAACCGGCTTGCCCCGGCGATAGCGCTGGGTGTACTCCTCCCCGCCGTATCGGTCGATGGCGGTCAGTTCCGAGGAGAGGGCGTTGACCACCGACAGGCCCACCCCGTGCAGCCCGCCGGAAACCTTGTACCCGCCGCCGCCGAACTTGCCCCCGGCGTGCAGCATGGTCAGCACCACTTCCACGGTGGGAATGCCCACCTTGGGGTGAATACCGGTAGGGATGCCACGACCGTTGTCGCGGACCCCCACCCGGCCGTCGGCATACAGCCGCACCTCGATCCGGCTGCAGTGCCCGGCCAGGGCTTCATCGATGGAATTGTCGACAATCTCATAGACCAAGTGGTGCAAGCCCCGCGAATCGGTGGAGCCGATGTACATGCCCGGCCGCTTGCGCACCGCTTCCAGGCCCTCGAGCACCTGAATCTGATTTTCGTCGTACACCGGTTCGGGATCCTGGGCCATGCGCCCGGCCTCCTTATACAGCGGAACAAACATGCGGGGAGACCCTCCTCACACCACGGCGTCGCCGCGAGGGGTCTTCCCGGTCATGCGTGGCTGTTTCCGTCTCCGGCTTCGGGCCGGATTCTACCTCTTAGTATACCATGACGGCTCAGGCGCCACCGGGTGCGCGCCCGAGCCGCCGGGCCACGGTGGCCGGCGAAACCGGCACCAGGAAAAGCCCGCCGTCGGTAACGACCACCGCCCGGGCCTCCGGCTCCTCCCCGGTCACCCGGCCCCGGGCCCGCTCCCGGAGGTACCACTGCCGCGTAACCGCCACCTCTTTAATCACCGCCGGGTCCAGCAGCAGGATGATCTCCCGCGTCCGCACCACCCGGAACCCGCCCAGATGCAGGAACATAGCCGCCTGCCGCCCCCTCCCGGGAAGGGGCCCGCCCCGCCTGCAGGGCTGCCTCGCAGGCACTGCAGCGGAGATGGTCGCGGTCGGTCGGCGCACCGCAGTCCCGGCAGGGGTGAAGCCCCGGGTCCGCGGCCACCAGGGCCGCGTGGCGGGACGCCAGGCGGCGGCCCAGCTCCTCCAGCGGCACCTGTTCCACTCCCCGGCCCCGGGCCGGGAGGCCCGGGCGGGCCGGAGACGGCCCCTCCGGAACGCCGAAAAGCCCGGGACGCACCTTGACCTGGATCCGTTCCAGCCACGTGCCGTCACCGTCCGCTGCCTGGCGGAGCCGCTCCGTCAGGGACGGCAGCCAATAGGTCAGCTCCTGAGCCCAGACCGAGTTTTCCACCGCCACCTCCAGGACGCCGGCGTGCCAGGAGAGGAGGCGGACCCTTCCGGCCAGAGGTTGCCCCGCCGCCTCCTCCCATACACAGCGGAGGCGGTTGAGACGGACCAGGTCCGTCCACCGGTACGCCGCGGCGGCCGCCTCCAGGATGCGGCCTACCGGCACCGGTTCCCGCCCGTCCCCCGCCCTGCGGTCATGCCTCCCGGACAAGATGACCCGCCTCCACCGCCAGCACAACCGGCCGCAGATCCCGGTAGCGCCCGCCCTCGGTATCGGTGACCAGGGTCTGGGCCTCGGCTCCCGCTACGAAAGCCAGCAGCCGTCGGCGCCGCTCCTGGTCCAGCTCGGAAAACACGTCATCCAGCAGGACCATCGGCGCTTCCCCCCACCGGCTGCGGAACCAGTGGAAGAGCGCCAGCCGCAGCGCCAGAGCCACCGTCCGCTGCTGACCCTGGGAGCCGAACCGGCCCGCCTCCCGGCCGTCCAGTTCCAGCACCACCTCATCCCGGTGAGGACCGACCAGCGTGACGCCGCGTTGCCGTTCCTCGACGCCGCGGCTGGCCAGCGCGGCCAGGAAGGCGGCCGGCTCCTCTGCGGGCTCCCGCGTGCCGCCGGGAACCAGCCGCAGACGGAGGCGCTCCCCGGCCCCGACCTGGGCCGATGCCTCCCCGACATACGGGGCCAGCGCCTCCAGAAACTGGCGGCGCGCCCGCCAGACATACGCCCCTTCCGCCGCCAGCAGCCGGGCGTAACCTTCCAGTACCCCCTCCAGGGCGTGTCGTGGGGAACCCGTGGCGGCTGCCCAGTCGCGCAGGCTGCGGTTGCGCTGGGCGAGGGCACGCTGGTAGCGCTGCCAGGCGGTGCGGTAGCGGGCATCCACCGGCGCGATGGCCAGATCCAGATAACGCCGGCGTCCTTCCGGCCCCCCTTTCACCAGCTCCAGGTCATCCGGCCGGAACGCCACCACCGGCAGGACCGGCCCCGTCCGCCGGCGGCTGTGAGGCTGACGGGACAGGCTATGGGCCAGATGTATCCGCCCCGCGGTGTCCGAGTCCACCACCCCGGCCAGGCTGAAATGGTCGCCATCCCAGGCGATGCATTCCCGCGCCTGCTCGGTACGCAGCGGTTGCCCGGTGAGGAGGAGGTGCACGGCCTCCAGCACGTTGGTCTTGCCCTGGCCATTCGGCCCTACCAGCAGGGTGAGGCGGGGACCGGGCACCAGTTCGGCCGGCGCCAGGTTACGGAACCCCTCCATGCGCAGGGTGGCCAGGCGCATGGCTAGACCGCCTGGCGTAACGGCAACAGGATATGGAAGTACCCGGGGGCGGCGCTGGAGCGGAAGCGGGCGGCGGCATGAATGCCGGCGAACTCCAGCATCGCCTCGCCGTCGTCCAGTGACTTCAGGGCCTCCAGGAAATAGGCCGGGTTGAAGAGGATGTCCATCGCTTCCCCCTCGCTCTGACACTCGACCTCCTCGAAGGCCTGACCGTATTCCGGCGAGCTGGCCGAAACCTCCAGCAGCCCCGGCTGGTGGTGGAGGCGGAGGGAGGCGGTGTGGTCGCGCCCGGTGATGACGTGCACGCGTTCCACCGCCCCCCGCAGGTCCGCGAGGCGAACCCGCACCGTGACCAGGTACTCGCGAGGAATCACCCGTTCGTAATCCGGAAAGGTGCCGTCCAGGAGCCGCGAAGTCAGGGTCAGACCCGGCACCCGGGCCAGGACGAGGTTGTCGGTGACCAGCACCTCTAGGCGCTCGTAACCGGCGCTGAGCCGGGCCAATTCGGCGACGGTGCGCGCCGGCAGGACCGCCCGGACCGGTGCCCCCAACTGCTCCGGCGCCGGGAACCAGCTTTGCGACAAACGGCTGCCATCGGTGGCGGCCAACACGGCCCGCCCCTCACCCAGGGTCAGCGAGACCCCCTTCAGGATAGGCCGGGAATCGTCCCGGGCGCAGGCGAACAACAGCTGCTGGGGGGCCTGGGCCCAGGCGGTGGGCGGAAGACTGAGGGCCTTAGGTTCCCCTTCCGGGACCGGAAACGCCGGCAGACGTTCGGCGCCGAAGCCATGCAGCGTGGCCCGGTTGCGGCCGTAGCGCACCGTGACCGGACCCTGGGGATCCGCCTGATGGAATTCGACGGCCGGGGTCGGAATGCGGTGGACCAGGTCATGCAGGGTGGCGGCCGGGATGACCACCACCCCGGGTTCCCGCACCTCCACCGGGATTTCGGCTTCCAGCAGGGTGGTGAGGTCGGTGGCGGAGACGCGCAGCGTGTCCCCCTCCGCCTGGAGCTGGATGCCTGCCAGGACGGGCAGGGTGTTCTGAGCCGCCACCACCCGGGCCACCTGGCCCAGCGCGCGGGTCAAGGCCTCTTGTTCAGCGGTGAAATGCATGGTGTGCCTCCGTTCGACCCAGGGGGACCGATCCCCGGGTTCCGGTTCTATGGTATAAACCTTGTTCGTAATCTTCATAAGGGCTGGGGATGTTGGGGAAAAGTCCGCTCGCCCTCGTGCCGGGCCGTCTCCAGGTGCGGCAGGGATTGGGGATAACCCGGCAGGATATCCCCCGTTTCCCTAGCCGCAGGTGTCGGACCGTGCCGGCCTGTGTATAACCCTGTGCCTATCCACACCCTTTCGACATGCTTATCCGCCGCTTGTCCCCAGTCCGGCATCAGTGGGATTTGATGCGATTGACCAGGTATTCCAGGATTTGGGCCAGTTGCGGGTTGCGGGTCCGGTCGGTGCCGATCTTGTCGCAGGCGTGAAGGACGGTGGTGTGATCCCGGCCGCCGAACTCCTCGCCGATCTTGGGCAGGGAGGCGTCCGTGAGCTCCCGGGCCAGGTACATCGCAATCTGCCGGGGCCAGGCCAGGGCCCGGTTCCGCTTCTTGCCCTTCAGGTCGTCGGTGGCGATCTCAAAGTAGCGGGCTACCTCCTCCTGGATGGTGCGGATGGTGATGGCCCGGGGCCGGGCGGCCGTGACCACGTCCTTCAGCGCCTCCCGGGCCAGTTCGACGGTGATGTTCCGGCCGGTGATGGACGCCAGGGCGGTCACCCGGATCAGAGCGCCCTCCAGCTCCCGGATGTTGGAGTCGATCTGCATGGCTATGTACGTCAGGACAGCATCCGGGAAGGGTAGGCCCTCCATCTGGGCCTTCTTGGCCAGGATGGCCACCCGGGTTTCCATATCCGGGGGCTGGATGTCGGTGATGAGCCCCCATTCGAACCGGGAGCGCAGGCGGTCCTCGAGGGTGGGAATGTCCTTGGGCGGGCGGTCGCTGGAGATCACGATCTGCTTACGGGCCCCATGCAGGGCTTCAAAGGTGTGGAAGAATTCCTCCTGGGTCCGTTCCTTGCCGGCTACGAACTGGATGTCGTCAATCAGCAGCACATCGATGCCCCGGTAGCGCTGCCGGAAGGCCTCCATACGGTCGTCGCGGATGGCGTTGATCATCTCGTTGGTGAAATTCTCGGACGAAACGTACAGCACCCGTGCCTCCGGGCTGCGGGTCAGTACCTGATGGCCGATGGCGTGCATGAGATGGGTCTTGCCTAGGCCTACGCCGCCGTAAAGGAACAGGGGATTGTACGCGCGGGCCGGCATCTCCGCCACCGCCATGCAGGCGGCATGGGCCAGGCGGTTGGAGGAACCGACCACGAAGGCCTCAAAGACGTACTTCGGGTTGAGGCGCGCCCGGTATTCATTCGCCGCCGGCGCCGGGGTGCGCGCGGAAGCCGGGGGGCGGGCCGGCAGGGCGGCGGCCGGGGCCGGGCCGGCGGCGTCGGGATGGACCACCAGCCGGACGGTGAGGTCGCGTCCGCTGACCTGACGCAGCACTTCCCGCAGGATGCTCTGGTAGCGGGTGGCGACCATTTCCCGGATGAATTCCGACGGTACCGCCAAGGTAAGGGTGTTTCCGGCCAGCCCTTGGGGCCTGGTTACCTTGACCCAGGTTTCGAAGCTGGGCGTGCTGAGCTCTTGTTGCAGACGGTCCGTGGCCTCCACCCAAAGGGCGTCCAGGCCGAGCTCAAGCATGCGGCACTCCTCCTGTTATCCGACAAGTACCCACAAGCCATCCACAACCTTGTCCACAAGCTGTTGATAAGTGCGCTATAAAAAGAACGACCCCTCGGGCCGGTGGCGGAGAGGCAAGGCGATCATACCAGAGCCGAGGCG